>NZ_CAXUPT020000007.1:0-301871 GCF_964252975.1 Acidovorax sp. LjRoot38
TTGGGCATCACGCTAATGCAGTGCAGGATGGCTTCGAGAGCGTTGTGTGCCGACTCTCCGGACACTGAAGCTACACGGCCAAAGGCTCCCGCCCGAGAGCAAGCCCTCTTGACCGCATCGCGCGCACAGCGCCAGGCCTTAGACGTCCAGTCTTCTGCCTTCGCAAAACACCAGCAATTCGCTTTTACCAAACGCTGTCCAGGTTTCATTGGTCGTCAGCGGGCTCGTCACTATCACGGCCACTTCGTCTTTTTCATTGGTTTCTCGCGAAAAGTCGAGGCTGACGTCTTCATCACTCAGTTGCGCCTGTCCAAACGGATACCGGCGCTCCAAGTAATACAAGCTGGTAGTTGCATGGGACCATAGCGCCTGACCATTCGAGAGCAAGAAATTGAAGGTGCCGTGGGGGCTGATCCGTGCGGCCAGCTCTTTCAGCGTCAAAGTCAGTTCCGGGACGGACGGCACACTGGCATGGGACTTTGCCAACTCCTGCATGATCCAGCAAAAAGCATGTTCGCTGTCGGTGTCGCCCACCGGGCGGAAATGCGAGTGGAGGCGGGGGCGGAAATCCTTCAGATCGCCGTTGTGGGCAAAAACCCAATAGCGTCCCCAGAGTTCACGCACGAAGGGGTGGCAGTTTTGAAGGCTGACAATGCCCTGGGTCGCCTTGCGGATGTGGGCGATGACGTTTTTGCTTTTGATCGGGTATCGGCGGATCAGCTCTGCCACCGGCGACTCCACCGCTGCCTGATGATCTACAAAATGTCGTAGGCCTTTGTCTTCAAAAAAGGCGATGCCCCATCCATCGCTGTGGTGATCCGTCTTTCCTCCCCGTTGCGCAAATCCCGTGAAGCTGAAGGTCACGTCGGTGGGAACATTGCAATTCATGCCGAGCAGTTGGCACATGGGGAGATTCCGTTTCTCTGAAGTCTTGGCGGTGCAGCCAGATCATGCCCGATGCGGTCCAGCGAAGGCGATGGCGATAGGTGGCCCGTTCAACGGGGCTTGGCTTCCCGCAGTTGCCAGGCGGCTACCAAGGCCAGCAGGCACAACAAGGTCAGCATCAAAAAGGTTTCGCCGAACGCAGTGATACGGGCCGGGCCGCTGGCGCCCGCGACCAGCGAGGCGCCATGGGCGCTCAATCGCCACTCCAAGACGATGCCACACAGGCTGACGCCGGCTGCCCCGCCCAGCATGCGCAAGAAGCCGATGGTGCTGGAGCCCTGCGAGATAAGTGATTTGTCCAGAGGCCGCATGGCCCCGAGGTTCAACGAGGGCAGGATGAAGCCGAGACCAATGCGGCCCAAAATTGCAAACGCCACCAGCATCCACAATGAAGAGCCTAAGCCCACAAACACCATGAGTCCAAACGAAAGCGCCAGCAAGCTCAGTCCGATGCTGACCAGAAAATGGGTGGGCTGGCGGTCGGCAAGCCGGCCCACCACCGCGATGGTGATGGCAAGGACAAATCCTGCTGGCAGCATGAGCGTACCCACATGTGATGCGGACAAGTCCAGCCCCAACTGCATGAACACTGGCAGCAGATAGGTGGACCCGAACAAGGCCGTACCGTAGATGAATGCCACCACGCTGCCCATGGCGAACTGGCGGTATTGAAACAGGCGCAGATCCATCAGCGGCTTGCGGCCCGTGCGCAGCAACTTGCGCTGCCAGGCAATGAAACACGCGACAGCCACCACCGCTCCCGACAGCAGGCCGAGTGCCTCGGCCACGGAGCCGCCATGCAGCGACACCAGGCCATTGAGCAAGCACAGCGTACCCACAGTGCCCAGCAGGAGCCCACGCCAGTCCAGCGCCTCACCTTGGCGGTTGGCCTCTACCCCGCCCGGGGCGGTGACGGGCACAAACTTGTAAGCCAACCAGATGGACGCCAGACACAGCGGCACCACCATGAAAAAAATCGAGCGCCAGCCAAACCAGTCCACCAGCAAGCCGCCGATGCTAGGCCCGATGGCGGGTGCCAGTACAACGCCCATGCCGAAGATGCCGCTGGCGCGGCCCTGCTCATGGGGTTTGAAGGCGTACAGAATGATGACGGCCGGAATCGGTTGAACAACGCCTGCCGCCAGGCCCTCCGCCACCCGGGCGACCAGCACCAGACCGAAGTCCTGGGCGAGTCCGCCGCCAATGCCACCCGCCAGCAGCAGCAACATGGCGCCCACGTAGGTGGCGCGGTACCCGTAGCGCGACAGCAGCCAGGGCGTGGTGAGCATCGAGACTGTGGTGGCCACCATGAAGCCCGAGGTGACCCACTGCGCGCGTTCCTGGCCCAGCGTGAAATAGTGGCTCATGTCGGGGATGGCCACGTTCACGATGGTGGATGACATGATCGACGCCATCGTTCCCACCATGACCGACAGCAATACCAGCCAGCGGTAGCGCTCTCCGTAGCGCTCCCTCAAAACGGCCAGCGAGCCTGCCTGGGTCATGGCGTCGCGTGCGTCAAATTTCTGAAACGGCGCGAGGGCGAAAACACTGAGAGCCGCTCAGGTGCGCTCGGACCAGAGCTTGCCGCCCGTGGCCCAGTTTTCGCGCTTTATATCGGTGATGAGAATGTCCACCGACTCGGGCGAGCCGCCCAGGATTTCAACGGAAACGCGGGTGATTTCCTCCACCAGCTTCTTCTTTTGTTCGACCGTGCGGCCTTCCATCATTTCGACGTGGTACGTGGGCATTTCAGCTTCCTTGCAGTAGGGGTGGTTGCACAAACAAAAAACAAAGGCGAAATCATATCGACGCGGGCTGCTACGACGGTGCAAGCGGCGACGACGACGGAGAGGACGGCCTCCCGCGTGATCCGCAGGCCGGGCAGATACAGGTCTTGCCCCGCTGTTCGGGCCGCAGCGCGGCCAGTGCCTCGGGGGCAACGGTGCCGGGGGCCATGCACCAGCAGCTCTCGGATGGCTGTCCGGCAGCAATTGCGCAGAGGTTTGGCTGCCCGCACAGGGGGCAGACGGATGCGGCGGGCGCATCGGTAGCGCTACTAGCGCTGGGCGAAGGGGAAGTCATGGCGGATTCGGCTTGCAGACGGGTGGCCCGCCACGGGGGCGGGCGTGCCGAGGGCCAGTGTACGGCGCAAGCACATACCCCGCTGCGGAGCGGAACTGGTTGAACCCTCTGCCATGGGCCGATTCCCTCGGACCTGTCGCACGTTCGTAAACCAACTTTGGGTTGCGCGCAGCGAGGTGGGGATGGGTTGAAAGAAAGCTTCAAACAAAAATAGCTGCTAGCGCTTTACTATCAAGCGCAAGCAGCTATAAAAAACTGAGCAATCGTCTCATTGAAGCGCGCGCGATGCCCACGCGCGCGTCACCGCCTGCTGCTCAGGCTGCCTGCGCCGCCTTCAGCTTCAGGCGCCAGGCGTGCAGCAGCGGCTCGGTGTACCCGCTGGGCTGCTCCTGGCCCTTGAGCACCAGGTCAAGGGCCGCGCGGTAGGCGTAGCTGGTGTCAAAGTGGCCCGCCATCGGCTGGTACAGAGGGTCGCCCGCGTTCTGGCCATCGACCACGGCGGCCATGCGCTCGAAGGTCTCCTTCACCTGGGCATGCGTCACCACGCCGTGCAGCAGCCAGTTGGCCATGTGCTGGCTGCTGATGCGCAGCGTGGCGCGGTCTTCCATCAGGCCCACGTTGTGGATGTCGGGCACCTTGGAGCAGCCCACGCCCTGATCCACCCAGCGAACCACGTAGCCCAGGATGCCCTGTGCGTTGTTGTCCAGCTCCTGCTGCTTTTCAGCGTCTGTCCAGTTCGGGTTGGCGGTGACGGGGATGGTCAGCAGGCCGGTCAGCAGGTTGTCGCGCTCGGCATTCGCGTCGGTCTTTTCCAGCTCGATCTGAATGTCGCTCACCTTCACCTGATGGTAATGCAGCGCGTGCAGCGTGGCGCCCGTGGGGCTGGGCACCCAGGCGGTGTTGGCACCGGCCTTGGGGTGGGCGATCTTCTGCTTGAGCATCTCGGCCATCAGGTCGGGCATGGCCCACATGCCCTTGCCGATCTGCGCCTTGCCGCGCAGGCCACAGCTCAGGCCCACGAGCACGTTGTTCTTCTCGTACGACTGGATCCAGGCGCTGGTCTTCATGTCGCCCTTGCGCACCATGGGGCCGGCGTGCATGGCGGTGTGCATTTCGTCGCCCGTGCGGTCCAGGAAGCCGGTGTTGATGAAAGCGACGCGGCTCGATGCGGCGGCGATGCAGGCCTTGAGGTTGACGGACGTGCGGCGCTCTTCGTCCATGATGCCGAGCTTGACGGTGCTGTCGGGCAGGCCCAGCAGCTTCTCGACACGGCCGAAGAGTTCAGCGGCAAAGCCTACTTCGGCGGGGCCGTGCATCTTGGGCTTGACGATATAGACGCTGCCCTTGCGGGAGTTGCGAATTCCGTTGGCGCCATGGCCTTGCAGGTCGTGCAATGCGATAGCCGTTGTGACCACTGCATCCATGATGCCTTCGGGGATCTCGCGCTGCGTGCCCTGCGCGTCGGTCCACAGGATGGCCGGGTTGGTCATCAGGTGGCCCACATTGCGCAGAAACATCAGCGAGCGGCCATGCAGGCGCACTTCGCCGCCTTGCGGACCGGTGTAAACACGGTCCGGGTTCAGCCCACGCGTGAAGGTCTTGCCGCCCTTGGCGACCTGCTCGGTCAGCGTCGCCTGGATGATGCCCAGCCAGTTGCTGTAGCCCAGCACCTTGTCCTCGGCATCCACGGCGGCCACGGAGTCTTCCAGGTCCAGGATGGTGGAGAGCGCGGCTTCCAGCACCAGGTCGCTCACGCCCGCAGCGTCGGATTGGCCAATGGGCGTGCTGCGGTCGATCTGGATATCCAGGTGCAGGCCGTTGTGCTGCAGCAGCACCGATGAGGGCGCTGCTGCGCTCCCCTGGTAGCCCTTGAACTGCGATGCGTCCTTGAGGCCCGTGGTGCTGCCATTGGCCAGTGACACGACCAGCTGGCCGCCTTCCACCTTGTAGCCCGTCGAATCCTTGTGGGAGCCTGCAGCCAAAGGCGCCGTGTCATCCAGCACTTGGCGCGCAAACGCGATCACCTTGGCGCCGCGCACCGGGTTGTAGCCCTTGCCCTTTTCGGCGCCGCCTTCTTCGCTGATGGCATCCGTGCCATACAGCGCGTCATACAGGCTGCCCCAGCGCGCGTTGGCGGCGTTCAATGCGTAGCGTGCGTTCAGGATGGGCACCACCAGCTGCGGGCCGGCCTGCGTGGCCAGCTCGTCGTCCACGTTGGCGGTGGTCGCCTTCACGTCGGCGGGCTGGGGCACCAGGTAGCCGATCTTTTCGAGGAAGCTGCGGTAGGCCACCATGTCCTTGATGGGGCCGGGGTTGGCCTTGTGCCAGGTGTCCAGCTCGGTCTGCAGGCGGTCGCGCTCGGCCAGCAGGGCGATGTTGCGCGGGGCCAGGTCCGACACGATGGCGTCAAAGCCCTTCCAGAAGGCGGCGGCATCGACACCCGTGCCGGGCAGCACCTTGTCTTCGACAAAGCGGTACAGGGAGGTGGCCACTTGCAGGCCGTGGATTGCGGTGCGGTCGGTCATGGGGGTGCCTAAAGAGTTGAGTTGTTGAAACGTGGATCAAAGAAATGTCGGACCTTGGCGAGAAGGCCATGGACAGACTGTATTGCAAATGTTTGCCCACATAAATACGCTGAAAAGCTCGAAACCAGTGACTTTTACGCAAAACTGGCGACAGTCCGTAGTTGCACGGAATGGCGCACCGGCCGGTTAAGCACTACGCTGCGCGAAGAGCCAGGGCGCCCCTGCAATCTATTGCGAGGCCGTTATCTGGCTCATAAAAATAACCCCACCGGGAGACAAATCCATGCAGGCACCCTTGGCCGCTGGCGCGCTGAACGCTGCCTACAAGAACAAGATCGTCAGCGCCGCCGACGCGGTGCAGCTCATCCACGACGGCGACACCGTGGCCACCGGCGGTTTTGTGGGCATCGGCTTTGCCGAGAGCATCGCCGTGGCACTGGCCCAGCGCTGGGAGTCCACACAAACCCCGCGCGACCTCACGCTGGTCTACGCTGCAGGGCAGGGCGATGGCAAGCAGCGCGGCCTCAACCACCTGGGCCACGCGGGGCTGCTCAAGCGCGTGATCGGTGGGCACTGGGGCCTGGTGCCGCGCATCCAGAAGCTGGCGGTGGACAACCAGATCGAGGCCTGGAACCTGCCGCAGGGCGTGATCACGCATTTGTTCCGCGACATCGCTGCGGGCAAGCCTGGCACGCTCACGCGCGTGGGTCTCGATACCTTTGTGGACCCGCGCCACGGCGGCGGCAAGCTCAACGCGCGCACCACTGAAGACCTGGTGCGCGTGCTGCCCATCGACGGGCAGGACTACCTGTTCTACAAGGCCTTCCCGATCCACGTGGGCATCATCCGCGCGACCACGGCCGACGCGGACGGCAACCTCACCATGGAGCGCGAGGCGCTCACGCTCGAAGCGCTGGCGATTGCCATGGCCGCGCGCAACTCGGGCGGCGTGGTCATTGCGCAGGTCGAGCGCATCGCCGAGCGTGGGTCGCTCAACCCCCGCCAGGTCAAGGTGCCGGGCGTGCTGGTCGACGCCGTGGTGCTGGCCACCGAGCCCGCGCACCACCACCAGACCTTTGCCGAGCCCTACAGCGCCGCCTTTGCCGGTGAGCTGCGTGTGCCCGTGGACACCCTGGAGGCGATGCCACTCACCGAGCGCAAGATCATCGCCCGCCGCGCAGCGCTGGAGCTGCGCCCGCACCAAGTAGTGAACTTAGGGATAGGCATGCCCGAGGGCGTGGCCAACGTAGCGGCTGAGGAGCGCATCATCGACCTCGTCACACTCACGGCCGAGCCCGGCGTGATTGGCGGCATTCCCGCGGGTGGCCTGAACTTTGGCGCGGCCGTGAACCCGCAGGCCATCATCGACCAGCCCAACCAGTTCGACTTCTACGACGGCGGTGGCCTGGACACTGCGATCCTGGGCCTCGCGCAGGCCGACCAGCACGGCAACCTCAACGTGAGCAAGTTTGGCCCGCGCCTGGCGGGTGCGGGCGGCTTCATCAACATCAGCCAGAACGCTAAGACCGTGGTGTTTGTCGGCACCTTCACGGCAGGCGCGCTGCAGGTCGAAGCGGTGGACGGCCACCTGCACATCCTGCACGAAGGGGGCGCACGCAAGTTCGTTCGCGAGGTGGAGCACCGCACCTTCAGCGGCGCCGAAGCCCTGCGGCGCGGCCAGCGCGTGCTGTATGTGACGGAGCGCTGCGTGTTCCGCCTGGTGCCCTCGGGCGAGCCGGAGGGCGGCAGCGCGCTGGAGCTGATCGAACTGGCCCCCGGCATCGACCTGCACCGCGACGTGCTCGCCCACATGTCCTTCACGCCGCGCATCAGCCCCGGCCTGCAGACCATGGACATGCGTCTGTTCGAGCCCGGCCCGCTGGGCCTGCGTGAGCAACTGCTCAATCGCCCGCTGGTGCAGCGCTTTGAGCTGGACGCCGCACGCCAACTGCTGCACATCGACTTCTCGGGCCTGCAGATCAACACCGCCAGCACCATAGCCGCCATCGAGCAGGAGGTGCGCCACCTGCTGGCCCCGCTCGCCACGCGGGGCGAACGCGTGGCGGTGATCGTGAACTACGACCACTTCACCATTGCGCCCGACCTGGCGGATGCCTATGCGGCCATGGTGCAAGGCCTCACGCGCGACCACTACGCGGAGGTCAAGCGCTACGGCACCGTGGGGTTCCTCAAGTCCCGATTGACCTGATTGCTATATTAATAATAGCTATCAAGGCAATGTGGTCGTGCGCAAGGGCCTGTTTTTGCTTCAGGTTTTTCAGCCACCGGGTGCTTCCGCGCTGCAGCGGCCGTGTGCAGGCCCCCGCGTGGATGTCTCCATAATCACCGCCCATGGACAAACTCAAGGCCTTCGAATCCTTTGTATCGGTGGCCACGCGCGGCAGCCTCACTGCAGCCGCCAAGGCCGAGGGCGTGGCGCCCGCCATCATGGGCCGTCGGCTGGATGCGCTCGAAGAGCACCTGGGCGTGAAGCTGCTGGTCCGCACCACGCGCCGCATCAGCCTCACGCACGAGGGCAGTGCGTTTCTGGAAGACTGCCAGCGCCTGTTGTCCGACGTGGCCAACGCCGAGGCCAGCGTGTCCGAAGGGGGCGTCAAGGCCACGGGCCATTTGCGTATCACCGCCCCGGCTGGTTTTGGCCGCCGCCATGTGGCGCCGCTGGTGCCACGTTTTCGCACCGCCCACCCGGACGTGACCATCTCGCTCAACCTCAGCGACCGCGTGGTGGACCTGGCGGGCGAGGGCTATGACTGCGCCGTGCGCGTGGGCGACCTGCCCGACTCGTCGCTGGTGAGCGTGCGCATAGCCGACAACCGCCGCCTGTGCGTGGCCACACCCGCCTACCTGCAGCGCCACGGCACGCCGCGCCACCCCAGCGAGTTGGTGCAGCACGACTGCCTCACGCTGTCGAGCGAGGCATCGCAAACACGGGGCTGGGCGTTCCGCATGCCGGTCGAAGGCGGTGGCACCGAGGTCATCCACCTCAAGCCCGGCGGCCCGCTCGATTGCTCGGACGGGCAGGTGCTGCACGACTGGTGCCTGGCGGGCTACGGCATTGCCTGGCGCAGCACCTGGGAGGTGGAGGCCGAGATCGCGGCAGGCCGGCTGGTGGAGGTGCTGCACGATTTTGCGGCGCCGCCCAACGGCATCTATGTGGTGTTTCCGCAGCGCAAGCACATGCCGCTGCGGGTGCGGCTATGGATCGAACACCTCAAGCACCAGTACGCACAGCCCGCGTTCTGGAAAGGCCCGCAGGCCGGCGGTTGATAGCCCCCGTGGCAGACTGCACAGCACTCCATGTCCACCGCGCCCACACTCCTCGTCGCTGACGACCACCCGCTGTTCCGCGCGGCCGTGCTGCACGTGCTGCGCGAGCGCCTGCCCCAGTACCGCACGCTGGAGGCGGCCAGCGCCACCACGCTGGGCCAGGCGTTGCAGGAGCACCCGGAGATCAAACTCGTGCTGCTGGACCTGAGCATGCCCGGCACGCGCGGCTTCTCGGCCCTGCTGCATGTTCGCGGCGAATACCCCGAGCTGCCGGTGGTGATCATCTCGTCCAACGACCACCCGCGCGTCATCCGCCGCGCGCAGCAGTTTGGCGCGGCGGGTTTCATCCCCAAGTCCGCGCCTGCCGACGCCATGGGCGACGCCATCCAGGCCGTGCTCGACGGCGGCAGCGGGTTCCCGCCCATGGCGGCCGAGCGCTCCGAGGCCGACGCCGAGTTGGCCGCGCGGCTCGCGCAGCTCACGCCTCAGCAATTCCGCGTGCTGCTGTGCCTGGCCGACGGGCTGCTCAACAAGCAGATCGCCGCCGCGCTGGGGTTGGCGGAGAACACGGTGAAGGTGCACGTCACCGCCATCCTGAAAAAGCTCGCGTGCTACAGCCGCACGCAGGCGGCGGTGCTGGTCAAAAGCCTGGAGACGGAAGACGGCGTGTCTTCCTGAGGTGGAGATCTGCATCAAAACGGCCGCTGTCGCTTATCCAAAAAGCCCTGGCAGCTACTAAAAACGTAGCGACGAGCGCAGCCTATCCAACCGGGCGCAGCACCCTGCGCGAGGCGCCGTGCAAGGGCCGCCCCGCCGCGCAGCGGCTCAGGGGGATGCTCCCTGTCTCAGCAGCGTCTGGCTCACCAGCGCCCGCAGCGCGGGGGCGCGCACGGGCTTGGCCAGAAAGCCCCAGCCGCGCTCGGCGGCCTGGCGGCGCAGGGTGGCATCGCGCTCGGCGGTGACCAGGATCACGGCAGGCGTCTGGCCCCAGCGCTGGCACAGCTGCGCGAACACTTCAGGGCCGTGGAGGCCGGCGCCCAGGTGCACGTCCAGCAGCACCAGCTGCGGTGCCTGGCCGGGCTGGGCTGCGGCCAGGGCCTCGGGCGCGCCAGCGGCTAGCGGCACCGTGCACCCCCAGCGCTGCAGTAGGGCCTGCGTGGCGGCGCAGGTAGGGCCGTCGTCATCAATGACCCAGGCACTGCTGCCTTGCAGGGGGGCGTCGTCGGCGGGTTGCTGCGTGGTGGCGGGGGGCGCAGCCTGCTGCGCGGCGGCGGGGTTGCCCAGCGGCACACACACCCAGAACACGCTGCCGCGCCCCAGTTGCGAGCGCAAGCCAATGTCGTGCCCCAGCAGGCGGCCCAGGCGTTCGACGATGGCCAGGCCCAGGCCTGCGCCCCGGTCGTCGGCGCGGCCTTCGTCCAGGCGGCGGAATTCTTCGAAAATTTCACGCTGCAGAGCCTCGGGGATGCCGGGGCCCTGGTCATGCACTTCGATGCGCAGGTGGTCATTGCCCACCCTGCGGCAGCCCACCACGATGCGCCCCCGCCGGCTGTAGCGGATGGCGTTGGAGACAAAGTTCTGCAGGATGCGGCGCAGCAGGTTGTCGTCGGTGCGCACCACGGCGCGCGTGGGCACGCAGCGCAGTTGCAGGCCCTGGCTTTCGGCCAGCACGCCAAAGTTGTGGCCCAGCACCTGCAAGAGTGGCCCTAGGGCCACGTCGTGGATGTGCACATCGAACTGGCCCGATTCCATGCGCGAGATGTCGAGCAGGCTGTTGAGGATGGCGTCCTGCGCGGCCAGGGCGCCGTCGATGCTGTCCACGGCGTGCCGTTCGGCGTCGCCTGGCAGATGGCTGCGCAGCAGCGAGGTGAACATGCGCGCGGCGTTCAGGGGCTGCAGCAGATCGTGCACGGCGGCGGCCACAAAGCGGGTCTTGGAGCGGTTGGCCTGCTCGGCCTCGCGCCGCGCGGCGTCCAGGTCGCGGGTGCGGTCGGCCACGCGCTGCTCCAGCGCATCGGCCAGCGATCGCAGCTCGCGTGCGGCGTTCTTGTAGCTGGTGATGTCGGCGTAGCTGGTCACAAAACCGCCTTCGGGCAGCGGGTTGCCCCGGATCTCCAGCACCGTGCCGTCGTCCTTAGCGCTTTCGTGCAGGTGTGGAGTGCCGCTGCGCAGGTGGGCCAGCCGCCGTGCGATGGCCTCATCCACCGGGCCTGGCCCCAGCAGGCCCCGGCGCGCGTTGTGGCGCAGCAGGTCGGCAATGGGCTGGCCCACGCGCATCAGGTCTGCCGGGAAGCGAAACAGCTGCACATAGCGCGAGTTCCAGGCCACCAGGTTCAGGTCGGCGTCGATGATGACCACGCCCTGCGGCAGATGTTCCAGGCTGCGCGAGAGGCCCGTGTCGGTCTGCTGGGCGGCCTGCTGCGCCGCCTGCACGATGCCGTCCTGCGCGGTGCGCAGCTCCTGCGCGTGCTGTTGCAGCACGGTCTCCAGTTCCTGGCGGCTGCGCTGGCGCAGGCGGGCCAGGCGCTGGCGCTGGCGCACAAACAGCACCAGCAGGCCCAGCGCCAGCCAGCCGCCCGCGCCTGCCGCAGCTGCCCAGCGGCTGTCCGCGAAGCTGCTGTGTGTCTCGTGCAGCAGGTGCAGCTGCCACGGGGTGCCGGGCAGGGGCTGGGTCCGCCACAGCACGCGGCCGGACAGGGCAGGGGCCTGCACGCTGACCAGCCGACCGCCAGTGTCCAGGGCTTCCACCACGCGGACTTCCAGCGGGCGCAGCGGCTGGTCGGCGTACTGCCGGGTGGCGTTCAGTTCGCGGCGCTCCTCGTCGTCCAGAGGCTCCAGCAGGCGGTAGCGCCAGGCGTCCTGGCTGGCCAAAAAAACCACGCCATGCGCGTCCGACGCCAGCACGATGTCGGTGGTCTGCAGCCACTCACGCTCCAGCTCCTGCAGCGCGATCTTGATGGCCACCAGCCCCAGCGTCTGGCCCTGGTCGTCGTGGATGGCCTGAGACAGGAAGTAGCCCGGTTCGCCCGTGGTCACGCCAATGCCATAGAAGCTGCCGCGCCCCTGGGCCAGCGCCTGCTGCACGTAGGGGCGAAAGCTGTAGTCCACCCCCACATTGCTCGTGGCCGTGCGCCAGTTGCTGGCGGCCACGGCCAGGCCGTCGCGGTTGAGCAGGGTAAGGGTGGAGGATTGGCTGGCACCGTTGGCCTGCTCCAGCTTGCGGTTCAGCTGCTCCCCATCGGCCGCACTCAGTGGGTGGGTCAGCGCGTTGCGCAGCTGTGCATCCAGCGCCAGCACTTCGGGCAGGGTGCGGTAGCGGTCGATGCGCTGGGCCAGGGCCTGGCCGTAGAGCGCCAGTTGGCCCTGCACGCTGCGGTTTTCTTCCTGCAGTGAACGCTGCCAGGCCCATTGGCCGGCGATGAACATGCTGCCCACCATGCCCCCAAGCAGGATCAGCAGGGTCCAGAATTTTCGGAGGCGGGGCGTCATCGTCATGGGGAAAATTTGTTCCTGGCGCGGTCCGTAGGCTGGGATGTTGCGGGGAGCGAGTGTGCCGCATCCCGGCCGGGTGCTAGGTGTTTTCCCTATATCGGGGCAAGCGGCGCTCTATGGCGGTGCCCCTGGCTAATACCAATAGGTTATCGGCTCAAACAGCGTGCGGCGGTACAAACGGCACCCTCGACGCACCCCGGTGGTGCAGTCTTTCGTGATTTCAGGAGACCTCCATGCACGCCATTTCCGCCCCCACAGCCCACCCCGTGCGGCTGCCTTTTTACCGGCAGCTGTATTTCCAGGTGGTGCTCGCCATCGTCCTGGGTGTCTTGCTCGGGCATTTTGAACCCGCCTATGGCGAGGCGCTCAAGCCGCTGGGTGATGCCTTCATCAAGCTGGTCAAGATGATCATCGCGCCGGTGATCTTCCTGACCATCGTGACCGGCATTGCGGGCATGTCGCAGCTGAGCAGCGTGGGCCGCGTGTTTGGCAAGGCCATGGCGTACTTTTTGTTCTTCTCCACGCTGGCCCTGGTGGTGGGCCTGGTGGTGGCCAACGTGGTGCAGCCCGGCGCGGGCATGAACATCAACGTCGCCGATCTGGACCAGACGGCCGTGAAGAGCTACGTGGCCAAGTCGCATGAGATGAGCCTGACCGGGTTTGCGATGGACATCATCCCCAAGACGCTGGTCAGCCCCTTCGTGGGCGACAACATCCTGCAGGTGCTGCTCGTGGCCGTGCTGTTTGGTGTGGGCCTGGCGCTGGTGGGTGAGGCGGGCCGTCCTGTGCAGCATTTTCTGGAAGCGCTGACCACCCCCGTGTTCAAGGTGGTGGGCATTGTGATGAAGGCCGCGCCCATCGGTGCGTTCGGTGCCATGGCGTTCACCATCGGCAAGTTTGGCCTGGGTTCGCTGGTCAATCTGGCCTGGCTGGTGGGCTCGTTCTACATCACCTCGTTGCTGTTCGTGGTGGTGATCCTGGGCTTTGTAGCGCGGCTGTGTGGATTCTCGGTGTTCAAGCTGTGCCGCTACCTGAAGGCCGAGCTGATGCTGGTGCTGGGCACCTCGTCGTCTGAATCCGCCTTGCCCTCGCTGATGGAAAAGATGGAAAAGGCCGGTTGCAGCAAGTCGGTGGTGGGTCTGGTGGTGCCCACGGGCTATTCCTTCAACCTGGACGGCACCAACATCTACATGACGCTGGCCGCGCTGTTCATCGCCCAGGCCACGAACACCGAACTGACGCTGGGTCACCAGGTGGCGTTGCTGCTGGTGGCGATGCTCAGCTCCAAAGGCGCAGCAGGCGTGACCGGTGCAGGCTTCATCACTCTGGCCGCCACCCTGGCCGTGGTGCCTGAAGTGCCGGTGGCCGGCATGGCGCTGATTCTGGGTGTGGACCGCTTCATGAGCGAATGCCGCTCGCTGACCAACTTTATTGGTAACGCCGTGGCCACCGTGGTGGTATCCCGTTGGGAAAACGCGCTGGACCATGAGCGCCTGGATGCCGCGCTGAACGGTCATCCCCTGCCCGCCCCGGCCACTGCCATGGCCCCGGTGGTGCCTGCGGATGTGCCCGCAGGCGCGATGGCCCGCACGGTGGCCTGATCGCGTCCGCTCCGGTGTTCGGTCAAAGCGGCGCAGGCCCTCGGGTCTGCGCCGCCTTTTTTTGGGGGGCGCAATGCGGTGGCACGCATACCGGGATGCCGCGTTGCGCGGCGGCAGCGAAATTCCTCAAGCAAAATGGCGGCCACCCGGGCTCCAGAAAAGCAGCGCGCACTGAGGTCCTGGGTTTTGCAAAGGAAACCCCCATGACCCTCGAAGCCGTCCTCGCCGCCCTGCACCTGGTGGCCATCCTGACCTTTGTGGTCTTTTTATCGAGCCAGGCGGCGCTGTGCCGCATGGAGTGGATGAACGCTGCTGTGGTCGAGCGTCTGGCGCGGCTGGATGTGATCTACGGTGTGGCGGGGGCGCTGATGATCGCCAGCGGCGTGGCCCGTGTCCTCTGGGGCATCAAGGGGGCTTCGTGGTATCTCTCGCAGCCGCTGTTTCACATCAAAATCACCATCATTCTGGTCATGATTCTCCTGTCCTTCTGGCCTTCGCTGGTGTTTCGCCGCTGGCGCCATGCCCTGCGCAGCACGGGGGCACTGCCAGCGGCGCAGGAGGTGGCCAAGGTACGCCGCCTCGTGATGATCCAGTCCCACGTGTTGCCCGTGGTGGCGGTGATCGCGGTGTTCTGGGCGCGGGGCTGGTAGGCGTCGCAAGAAAGACGTTCCGCCCAGAAAAAAGCCGCTGACCCTCACGGGCAGCGGCTTTCTTTGTTTTGGCAGGGCTTATTTGTTCTTCAAGCATTCGCTCATGAAGGCCTTGCGCTCGTCGCCCTTGAGCGTCTTGGCTTTTTCGTCGGCGTTGCAGGCCTTCATCTTGTTTTGCTGGGTTTCTGGCTTGTTGCTCAGGCAGGTCTTCATGAAAGCCTTGCGCTCGTCGCCCTTCTTGTCCGCCGCTTCCGCATTGCAGGTGGCCATGCGGGTCTGCTGCTTGGTGGGCGCGGCGGCCGATGCCGCAGGCGCTGCCGGCGTGGCGGGGGTTGCTGCCGTGGCCGGGGCGGCGGCCTTGGCTCCGGCGGCAGGGGCGTCGGCAGCGTGGGCTGCGCCGAACGAAAGGACCAGGCTCAGGGCTGTCAGGGAGAGAAGCTTGTTCATAGGGGCTCCAGTAGAGATGTGGCATCTGACGCAACCTGCGTCGGATTGCCCGATTACAACGTATGCCCTGGAGACGGGGCTGACACGCCGCAGGCCAGGCCATGATTCTTTACGATCTGTTGCGTACTGGCTGCGCAGGGCTGCTTTGACGGTGCTGGCGGCATGCTCGGTGAGCGCCCCGGCCCGGCCCCGTAAAATCCGCCGATGCTCACAGCCAAAAATGAATTGCTCGCTGCGCTTGCAGCCGAGCTGGAAGTCCTGTCCCCTGGCGCTGGCGCCAAGGCGGCGTTTGAATCCCCCAAGGTGGCGGCCCATGGAGACTTCGCCTGCACCGCCGCCATGCAACTAGCCAAGCCGCTCAAGCTCAACCCCCGCGCCTTGGGTGAACAGCTCAAGGCCGCACTGGAGGCCACGCCCGCCTTCACCCGCTGGGTGGATGCCATTGAAATCGCCGGACCGGGCTTTCTGAACATCCGCTTGAAGCCAGCCGCCAAGCAGGAAATCGTGCGCGAGGTGCTGGCCGCTGGCGAGCGTTTCGGCTATCAACCCGACAACGGCCAGCGCGTGCTGGTCGAGTTTGTCTCGGCCAACCCCACCGGCCCCCTGCACGTGGGCCACGGCCGCCAAGCTGCTCTAGGCGATGCGATCTGCAACCTGTTCAGCACCCAGGGCTGGAAGGTGCACCGCGAGTTCTATTACAACGACGCGGGCGTGCAGATCGATACGCTGACCAAGAGCACGCAGCTGCGCGCCAAGGGCTTCAAGCCCGGCGACGACTGCTGGCCCACCGACAGCGACAACCCGCTGGCCAAGAACTTCTACAACGGCGATTACATCGCCGACATTGCCGAGGCCTTCAAGGCCAAGGCCACGGTGAAGGCCGACGACCGCGAGTTCACGGCCAACGGCGACGTAGAGGACTACGACAATATCCGCCAGTTCGCCGTGGCCTACCTGCGCAACGAGCAGGACAAGGACCTGCAGGCGTTCAACCTGCACTTTGACGAGTACTACCTGGAGTCCAGCCTGTACACCAGCGGCCGCGTCGAGGCCACGGTGAACAAGCTCGTCGCCAATGGCAAGACCTACGAGCAAGATGGCGCGCTGTGGCTGAAAAGCACGGACTACGGCGACGACAAGGACCGCGTCATGCGCAAGCAGGACGGCTCCTTCACCTACTTCGTGCCTGATGTGGCGTACCACATCGCCAAGTGGGAGCGTGGCTTCACGAAGGTCGTCAACATCCAGGGCACGGATCACCACGGCACCATTGCCCGCGTGCGTGCCGGGCTGCAAGCGGCCGACGTGGGCATTCCGCAGGGCTACCCTGACTACGTGCTGCACACGATGGTGCGTGTGGTCAAGGGTGGTGAAGAGGTCAAGATCAGCAAGCGCGCAGGCAGCTATGTCACGCTGCGCGACCTGATCGAATGGACCAGCAAGGACGCCGTGCGTTTCTTCTTGCTCTCCCGCAAGCCCGATACCGAGTACACCTTCGACGTGGACCTGGCCGTGGCGCAGAACAACGACAACCCCGTGTACTACGTGCAGTACGCGCATGCCCGCATCCAGTCGGTGCTGCGCGCTTGGCAAGAGGCTGGCGGTGGCGACGTGGCTTCGCTGCACGATATTGATCTGTCGGCTCTCGAAGGCCCACAGGCCCAGGCGCTGATGCTGCAGCTGGCCAAGTACCCCGAAATGCTCACGGCTGCGGCCGACGGCGAAGCCCCGCACGATGTGACCTTCTACCTGCGCGACCTTGCCGCCAGCTACCACAGCTACTACGACGCCGAGCGCATCCTGGTGGACGACGAGGTGGTGAAGAAGGCTCGCCTGGCGCTGGTCGCCGCCACCGCGCAGGTATTGCACAATGGCCTGGCCGTGCTGGGCGTGTCGGCTCCAGCCAGAATGTAAGCAGTCACTATGAAGAAACAACAGACGGGCGGGACCATCGTCGGCTTTATCGTTGGGGTCATCGTGGGCCTGGGCGCTGCCTTGGCTGTGGCGGTGTACGTGACCAAGGTGCCGGTGCCCTTCCTCAACAAGGGCAATGGCCGGGGCGTGGACATGGACGCCGCCGAGACCCAGAAGAACAAGAACTGGGATCCCAATTCGCCTTTGTATGGCAAGAATCCGGCTCGCCCGGCAGCCCCGCCCGCTGTGGCTGCCTCGGCGCCCACCCCAGCCGCGCCGGATGCGCGGGCTGTGGCATCGGCGCCCGCACCCAAGCCCGCTGCCAGCAAGCCCGAGGCCAAGGCTGAAACCAAGCCCGGCGCCGACCCGCTGGGCGATCTGGCCGTGGCCAAGGCTGCTGCCAAGGGCAATCTGGACCCGTTCGACTACTTTGTCCAGGCCGGGGCTTTCCGCACCCAGGCGGACGCCGATGCGCAGCGCGCCAAGCTGGCCATGCTGGGCTGGGAGGCCCGCGTGAGCGAGCGTGAGCAAAATGGCCGGGCGGTGTTCCGCGTGCGTGTGGGGCCGTTCACCAAGCGCGACGACGCCGAGCAGCTCAAGGAGAAGCTCGATGGCGCCGGTCTGGAGTCGGCGCTGGTGCGCGTGCAGCGCTGATGCGCCAGACTTCGGGTGGCTGAACTTTTTGCGGGGGCATGGCTCACATCCCCCAGACCTGTAACAGGAGAGTCTTTGTCATGAAACGCCGTGAGTTTTCTTTGTCCGCCGCCTCGGCGGTTGCCGCTTCCGCCCTGACGTTGCCAGTGGCCACCCCCGCGCTGGCTCAGGCCCGCCAGTTCAAGGAGGGCAAGGACTTCCGGCGGCTGGACAAGCCGGTAGCGCCCGACGCGCCTGCGGGCAAGGTCGATGTGATCGAGTTCTTCTGGTACAGCTGCCCCCACTGCAACGCTTTTGAACCCGCGCTCGACGCCTGGGTCAAGGCCGCCCCCAAGGACCTCTCCGTCCGTCGTATGCCCGTGGCCTTCAACGCGAGCTTTGTGCCGCAGCAGAAGTTGTACTACGCCCTGGAAGGCATGGGCAAGCTCGAAGCCCTGCACGCCAAGGTGTTCCGCGCCATCCATGTGGAAAAGCAGAAGCTGGCCAAGGACGACGAAATTTTTGCCTGGGTGGCCCAACAGGGTGTGGACGCCGCCAAGTTCAAGGAAATTTACACCTCGTTCAGCGTGTCCAACCAAGTTCGCCGTGCTTCGCAACTGCAGGACGCCTACGGTGTGGAGGGCGTGCCCTCGATGGGTGTGGCGGGCAAGTTCTACACCGATGGCACCATGGCGGGCAGCATGCAAAACGTGCTGCAGGTGGTGGAACATTTGGCGACAGTGGCCCGCAAAGGCTGACGGTTTTCGCCCGGCCGCCGGTTCCCATTGGCAAAAGCCCGCACATGCGGGCTTTTTTCATGGAGGAACGCGATGGGGTGGCTACAATGATTGCAAGATTCGTGCCCTATGAACCATCGCCTCCTTCCGATCCTCCTGCTCGCGGCCCTGACCTGCACCTTCGGTGTGGCCCATGCCGAAAAGGCCGACCGCGCCAAGCCCATGAACATCGAGGCGGACGCTTTGCGCCACGATGAGCTCAAGCAGACCAGCGTGTTCTCTGGCCGCGTGGTCATGACCAAGGGCTCCATCGTGCTGCGTGGCGCGCGGCTGGATGTGCGTCAGGATGCCGATGGCTACCAGTACGGTGTGGTCACGGCAGAGCCCGGCAAGCGCGCCTTCTTCCGGCAAAAGCGCGACACCCTGCCGGGAGCACCCGACGAGTTCATCGAAGGCGAGAGCGAAGTCATCGAGTACGACGGCAAGGCCGACAACGTGCGCTTCATCTCCCGTGCCGAGCTGCGCCGCTACCGGGGCGCTGTGCTCAGCGACGAGATCACGGGTGCCGTGATTGTCTACAACAACCTGACCGACGTGTTCTCCGTGGACGGCAAGCGCACCGCCACCAACGCTGCGGGCGATGCCCCCGCACCGGGCAGCCGCGTGCGCGCCGTGCTGGCCCCCAAAGATCCACCGCCCGCTGCGGCGGCCCCCGAGGCGGCGTCCCCGGCGCTGCGCCCCAGCAACAGCCTTGGCGGCGGCGCCAAGTGAGTGGGCCCGCTGTGAGTACCGGTCCTGACACTCAGGCGGGTAGCCGCCTGGGGCCTGATTCCCAGGCGGGCAGCCGCCTGGAGGTGCAGCACCTGGCCAAATCTTATGGCAGCCGCAAGGTCGTCAAGGACGTTTCGCTGGTCGTGCAAAAAGGTGAGGTCGTGGGGCTGCTCGGCCCCAACGGCGCGGGCAAGACCACCTCGTTCTACATGATCGTGGGGCTGGTGCGCAGCGACGAGGGAGACATCCGCATCGACGGTCAATCCGTGGCCCACATGCCCATCCACCGGCGCTCGCGCCTGGGCCTGTCGTACCTGCCGCAAGAGGCCTCGATCTTTCGCAAACTCACGGTCGAAGAGAACGTGCGCGCTGTGCTGGAACTGCAGCGTGGTGATGACGGCCAGCCGCTCTCGCGCGACGCCATCGAGGAGCGCCTGACGGCCCTGCTGCAGGAGCTGCGCGTGGACCACCTGCGCGCCTCGCCCGCCATGGCCCTGTCCGGTGGCGAGCGCCGCCGCGTCGAGATTGCCCGGGCCCTGGCCACACAACCGCGTTTCATCCTGCTGGACGAGCCCTTTGCCGGCATCGACCCCATTGCCGTGATCGAGATCCAGCGCATCATCGGCTTCCTGAAGGCGCGGGGCATTGGTGTGCTCATCACCGACCACAATGTGCGCGAAACCCTGGGCATCTGCGACCACGCCTTCATCATTAGCGATGGCCGCGTGCTCGCGCAGGGCACGCCGTCCGAGATCGTGGACAACGCCGAGGTACGACGTGTTTACCTTGGCGAACACTTCAGGATGTGATGAAGCCTGGACTCTCGCTGCGCGTCTCGCAGCATCTTGCATTGACCCCCCAGCTTCAGCAGTCCATTCGGCTGCTGCAGTTGTCCACGCTCGAACTCTCGCAGGAAGTCGAGCAGATGCTCGACGAAAACCCGTTCCTCGAACGCAATGCCGACGAAGCTCCGCGCGAGGAGTTTGGCCTGGAAGCCGCCGACACGCCCGCTCAGGCTGACGACTACAGTGCGGATGATGCTATATTTTCAGGAGCTAGCAGCGCAAACAGCACAAGCGCTGAAGGCCAAAATGATGCTGAAACACCGAGTGCTGGCGCTGACGAGCCTGACTGGAGCGGTGACGGCACGGTAGAAATGGCGCCCAACGACGCGGAGTGGGGCGGGGATGCGCCCGCCCGCAACCGCAACGACTCCGAAGGCGACGAGGCCGACGCCACCGAGCTGGCCCGTTCGCATGAATCGCTGACCGCCTTTTTGCACCGTCAGGCACTGGCGCTGCGCTTGTCAGAGATTGACCGCGCAGCGCTGCGTTTTCTCATTGAATCGCTCAACGACGACGGCTACCTCGAAGAGCCGCTGGAAGAGCTGGCCATCAGCCTGGCCGGGCCGGACGACCTGGAGCAGATCGAAGAGCTGGTGCACCGCTTCACCGTGGCCCAGCGCCTGCTGCAGAGCCTGGAGCCCACCGGCGTGGGTGCGCGCAACCTGGCCGAATGCCTGACGCTGCAGCTCACGGCGCTGGCTGCCGACGAGGACAGCGATGCTGACCCCGACACGGTGCAGACCGCGCTGCGCATTTGTCAGCAGCCGCTGGAGATGCTGGCCCGCCGCGACATCCGCCGCCTGACGCAGCTGTGTGGCGACGGCGAAGAGCGCACCCGCGCCGCCATGGCGCTGATCGCTCGCCTGGAGCCTCGCCCCGGCCGCCGCTTTGCCGACGTGGAGCGCAACATCATCATTCCCGATGTCATCGTGCGCAAAGCGGGGCGTGCCAATGGACGCGATGGCCAGCACAACTTCATCGTCAGCCTCAACCCCGATGTGATGCCGCGCCTGCGCGTGCACGACATTTATGCTGGCGCCCTGCGCGGCCACAAGGGCGGCGAGGGCCACCAGGGCATGCAGCAGCGCCTGCAGGAGGCGCGCTGGTTCATCAAGAACATCCAGCAGCGCTTTGACACCATCCTGCGCGTCTCGCGCGCCATCGTGGAGCGGCAAAAAAGCTTCTTCACCCACGGCGAGTTGGCCATGCGCCCGCTGGTGCTGCGCGACATCGCCGACGAACTGGGCCTGCACGAATCCACCATCAGCCGCGTGACCACCGCCAAATACATGGCTACGCCCATCGGCACGTATGAGCTGAAGTACTTCTTTGGCTCCGGCCTTGGCACCGAGACCGGTGGCAACGCATCCAGCACCGCCGTGCGCGCGCTCATCAAGCAGTTTGTGGCCGCAGAAAGCCCCGCCAAGCCGCTGTCCGACAGCCAGATCGCTGAGATGCTCAAGGAACAGGGCATCGAGTGCGCACGCCGCACCGTGGCCAAGTACCGCGAGGCGCTCAAGATCGCGCCGGCCAACCTGCGCAAGGCGCTGTAGGTACCCCGGTTGGGGGCGCATGGCTCGCCCTGTCTGAATTTTTCGTTTTTCTATCCGCCACCCCACCATGGCCCGCATCGTCTTCGACCTCCCCCCGCACTTTGGCTTTGCCACCGAGCTGCAGATCTACATCAGCCACGTCAACCAAGGCGGGCACCTGGACAACGCGCAACTTCTGAGCCTGGTCTCTGAAGCGCGGGTGCGCTTCTTCCAGTCGCTGGGCTACCCCGAGGCCGACGTGGGCGGGCTGTCCATCGTGGTCGGCGACATCGTGGCGCAGTACAAGTCCGAAGGTTTCCACGGTGAAACCATGCGCGTGGAGATGGCGCCTGCGGACTTCAACCGCTATGGGTTTGACCTGGTCTTTTGCATGACCGAGAAGACCTCAGGCCGCGAGGTGGCGCGCGGCAAGATCGGCATCGTCTTCATCGGCAAGGCCGACCGCAAGGTGGCGCCGATCCCCGAATCCATCCGCCAATTGCTGCTGGCCCGCGCGGGAACGCCGGATTCCCACGCATTGTCTGAGCGCGTATCCTCCCCATCGACATGAACCAACTCCAACTTTTTCTCCCCTGCGCCGCTGGTGTGGAGGGCTTTCTGGCCGATGAGGTGCATGGCATCACCGGCCTCACGGGGCAAGACCTGCTGGTCGGCCGCGGCGGCGTGCTGCTGCGCGCCTCGTGGCGCGAGGCGCTGCTGCTCAACCTGCACAGCCGACTGGCCCAGCGCGTACTGGTGCAGTTGGCGCACCGCCCGTACCGCTCCGAGAACGATCTCTATGCCATGGCCAGCGACGTGGCCTGGGAAATCTGGTTCACCACGCGCCAGACCTTCAAGGTCGAGGTGACCGCCCAGCACAGCCCGCTGCAGAGCCTCAACTTCGCAGGTCTCAAGGTCAAAGACGCAGTGGCCGACCGCTTTCGCGCCAAAAGCGGCGTGCGGCCCGACGTGAACACCCAGTGGCCCGATGTGCGCATCCACCTGCACCTGACCACCGACGAGGCCACGATCTACATCGACACCTCGGGCGAGCCGCTGTTCAAACGCGGCTGGCGCGAGGACAAGGGCGATGCGCCACTGAAAGAAACCCTGGCCGCCGCCATGATCGCCGCCAGCGGCTGGGACCCGCATGGCGACAACCCCCAGCCGCTGTACGACCCCTGCTGCGGCAGCGGCACCATCGTGATTGAGGCCGCGCAGATCGCCTGCCGCATTCCGGCGGGCATGCTGCGGCGCTTTGCGTTCGAGAAGCTGCTGCCGTTCCAGGCCCATGTCTGGGATGCTATTAAAAACGAAGCTGAAAGCGCAATACAGACAAGCGCTGTGCCCCTGTTTGGCAGTGATGTGGCCTTCCGCATGGTCGATTTTGCGCAGCGCAATGCAGAGCGCGCAGGTGTGGCCGATGCAGTGCAGCTGCGCGGCGGCGACGCCCTGCAGCGCATGCCACCGTGCGACCAGCCTGGCGTGATGCTGCTGAACCCGCCCTACGGCGAGCGCATTGCTGCTGCAGGCAGCGCAGGCCGCAACGCCAGCGAGCGCGCCGCCGACCGTGCCCAGGGCATGGCCGTGGGCCGCGAAGAGGCGCAGACCGAGGATGGCGGCGAATTCTTCAGCCAGCTGGCCTCGCACTGGAAGAAGAACTACGCTGGTTGGCAGGCCTGGATGCTCACACCCGACCTCAAGCTGCCCGGCAAGATGCGCCTGAAAGAATCGCGCCGCGTGCCGATGTGGAACGGCCCCATCGAATGCCGCCTCTTCCGCTTCGACATGATCAAGGGCGCGGTGCGCGACCGTGCTGCAAAACCCGCCCCTGACAACGACCCGCGCAATGCAGGTTGAACTGCGCCTGCCCGCCGAGGCCGCACCGGGCGAACCCGCTCGCCCTGTGGTGGTGGACACCAACGTCGCGCTCGACCTGCTGATCTTCAGCGACCCGCGCACCGCCCCCCTGCGCGCACTGCTGGCCCAAGGGCGCCTGGCCTGGATAGCGACCCAGGTCATGCGCGACGAATTGGAGCGCGTGCTGGCCTATCCGCACATCGTTGGGCGCATGGACTACTACCGCGTGGATGCAGCGCAGGTACTCGCTGCATTTGATGCGCAGGCGCGGCTGGTGGAGATCGCGCCCAAGGTGCCCTATGTCTGCAAGGACGCGGACGACCAGAAGTTCATCGACCTGGCGGCGGCACACCGGGCGATTTTGCTGAGCAAGGACAAGGCGGTGATCTGTATGCGCAAGCGCTTGATGAATTTCGGGGCGGATGTGGCGACTGCGCTGGTGCTGGAGGCGAGGGTAGCAGCACTTGCGGTTTGATAGTCCTGCCAAGTCTTCGACAAGATCGTGGGGACTGTTACCCTCCGATGATCGTTTGTCACCGCCCATGAGTTCAAGGCGGCACTTCCTCTGGCATACCGCTGGCGCTATCTCATTTTTTGCGAGGCCGTCTTTGGCTCAAAGTCTTCCGTCGTCAATCCTTCGTGATCTCCCCTGGTCTTTTTCTGAGCCGTCTTGCCAGGATGTGGAGACTTTGCTCTCAGCCCTGCGTGAGTACAGCAGGAGCATTGGACACAGCCTGGATGAGCAGGAGCTCCAGAGGCAGTTTCCGGGCAGGACGTTGGACGTGACCTATGCGTACTGGGTTCGGGATAACGGTGGCGTTTGGACCGAATTGAGCGCTACGGTTCAGATTCGCAGGGACCACAACCCAACCTATGCAGAGGTGCTGTTCCTTTTGCACCAAGAGGCCGCGCACCTGCTGGCTGACCAGGATCACCATTTTTTTGAGGGGCTGGTGCTGTCTGCAGATCCGTTGTCAGACACGCCAAGGTACGAAATGCTGCTGGGAAGTTGATCGTAAGTTTGGTGGGATGGGTGGGCGCAGTCGGACCTGCCACGTTGGCAATCCAAGCCCTGGAAATCAGGACGTCAAAACCTTCTTCAAATACACCAGCTGAAATCCCTGGATGTAGTTGTCGATGTGCCCAAACTCCTCATAGCCCTGTTTAAGATAGAACTCGCGCGCCTGCCACTCAAAGGTGTTCAGCGTCACGCTGTGCGCGCCCAGGTTGCGGGCTTTCTGTTCTGCCGTGGCCAGCAGGTTGCGGCCCACTCCATGGTGCCGGGCGGCTTCGTCCACAAACAGCAGTTCCACGTTCAGCCACTCCAAAAACACGAATCCGCGCAGCCCGCCCACCAATTCGCCCTGCGCGTCACGCGCGCTCACCCACACCGGCTGGGACTGGCCGTACTCACCGACGAACCCGTAGTTGAATTGCCGCATCCGACGGCCTAAGACGCCGGAGTGAACTTCTTCTGCTGTGGGTGTGTAGATCTCAAAGTCGGTCATTGCGGAAGTCATGTAGGCCGGATTGGTGAAGCGTAACCCGACCTGCTCTCATCGGGCGAAGCTGCCCCGCCGTCGCTTGAGCCGCCGCGCTCAGCTATCAAATCTGAAGTCCGCTGCCGCGTGCAGCTCCCAAGCCCCTTCGCCCTTGAACTCCAGCACGTGCGTGTGGTGTTTGAGCACGGCGGGGCGGTGGGCGATGCTGATGAGGGTGGTTCCGCTGGCGCGCAGGCGTTCGTAGAGGGCGGTTTCGTTGGCGCTGTCCAGCGCGCTGGTGGCTTCATCCAGGATGACGATGCTGGGCTGGCGCGCCAGCACGCGGGCAAAGGCCAGGCGCTGTTGCTCGCCAACGGACAGCAGTTTCTCCCAGTCGTAGGACGCGTTGAGCCCATCCACACGCTCGGACAGTGATTCGAGGTGCACCTCCTGCAGCAGCTCCAGCAGGCGTTCGTCGCTCAGCGCCGTCTGCTTGCTCGGGTAGATGATCTGGCTGCGCAGTGTGTCAATCTGCATGTAGGGGCGCTGGGGCAGGAAGAACATGTCTTCCAGGGGCGGGTGCTGCACGGTGCCGCTGCCCGTGTGCCACAGGCCGGCAATGGCACGCAAGAGCGAGCTTTTGCCGCAGCCGCTCGGGCCGGTGATGAGCAGCGCGTCGCCGGGCTGTAGCTGCAGCGAGAGGTCGGCCACGAGTAGGCGGCCGAAGTGGGGGGTGTAAAGCGAGAGCCCTTCGATGGCCAGTGTGTCGCCGATGCGGGTGGTGATTTGCGGTGGGGGCTCGGAGGGGGCATGGGCGTTGGTCGCGGGCGTCGCATCGTCCGCAGGCTGACCTGCTGGGGCGGGCTCGGCCCAGGGGGTGGGCGCGGCAGGGGTTTTGAGCACGACCTGCGACAGGGTATGGAGCCGGTCGATGCCCGCCACAAACCGGCTCAGGCTCTCGAAGTTGTCCACGATCAGCGAGATGGCGCCCAGCACGGCGGCAAATGCGCCTGCCGCCTGGATGGCCCGGCCCACCTCCAGCTCGCCCGACAGCACCGCATTGGCCAGGAGGATGCTGGGCAGGATCAAGGTGAGCTGGCTGAAAGAACGCTGGTACAGGTTGAGCGAGAGCTGCTTTTTGATGAGCCGGGCGAAGTTGGTAAACGCAGCCTCAAACCGGTGGTCGATCTGCACGCGCTCCTGGGGTTCGCCCCGGTAGAAGGCGATGGATTCGGCGTTTTCGCGCAGCCGCATCAGCCCGAACCGGAAGTCTGCCTCGCGGCGGATCTGCCAGAAGTTCAGCCGGATCAGCGGCGCGCCAAAAAGGTACAGCGCCCCGAAGGTGCCCAGCAGGGCATACACCGCCAAAAAAGCCACCAGCGTCTTGGAGATGGACCACAACACCGCGCTGAACGCCACCAGCTGCATCAGCGAACCGATGAAAATCAGCAGGAAGTGCGTGGACCGGCTGGTGAAGGTGTTGATGTCTTCGCTGATGCGCTGGTCGGGGTTGTCGATGTCGCCGCCCGCGCCGATCTCGTAGTACTTGCGTTCGCTCAGATAGCCATCCAGGAAGCGGTGGGTGAGCCAGCGCCGCCAGTGGTTGGAGAACGCGTCGCGCATGTAGTAATAAAAGGCGTACACCGGCACCGCGAATGCCAGTACAACAAGGCTGGTGCGCACCGCGATCCAGAAGCGGTCGGCCTGCTTGGCCGCCAGGGCCGATGTCATCTCCCCCGTCTTGTCGATCAGCATGACGGCCAGCTGGGTCTCGCACACCATGAGGGCGATCAACAGTGCCATCAGGCCCCAGGCGGTGCGCTTCTTATCGCCTGCCCAGTAGGGCCGCGCCACGCCCATGAACTGCTTCCAGGCAGCCCGCGACAGGGTGGGCGGTCGGCTGCGGCGGGTCTTGTCGGAGGTGGTGGGCAAGGGCGTGGGCTCAGGGGCGGCTGGGCTGGCAGCGGCGGGTAGTGGCATGGAAAGAAGGGAGGGCTGGAGGAAGCTCCACCTGAACGATAGGCGATGAGGGCGCTTGGCGCTGTCAGCGGACAACCACAGCTTGATAGGAGCGGCCGCGTTTCATCTGCTGAGCAACTCGTACGCCGCCCGCACCCGCTGCAAATCCCGCCCCAGCCTGCGGCTTGCCGGCAAAAGCCCCATCCACCCCATCCGCCGGACACTGGTCGCCAGCACCGCCCGCATCTCCGCGCTCTCCTGCGCCACCCACGCCGCCCAGCGCTCGCGCCCCTCGGTCAGCGTGCCGCTGGTGTGCAGGTAGATCGCGGTGGAGTGCGCGTAACACAGCGCATCGCGCACATGGCACACCGCCAGGGGCAACACGGCGGCGGGGTCGTCCTCAAAGTCGATGCAGGCCACTTCGCCATCGGGGCAGCGCACCATGTTGCGCGCAAAGGCCTGGCTCAGGCACGTGCCTTGGCGGTGCACCTGGGCCAGCGTGTCCAGCCCTTGCTGCCACAGCGCCAGCACGGTGGCCGTGTCGCCCGCCTGCACGGCATGGTCGATCTCGTTGCCCAGCGAATGAATCTCTTCCCCCGTGTGGCCCAGGTGGAGCATGGCAAAACCATGGGGCAAGGCGGCCAGCACCACGGGCACGCGGATGCCGCGCGCGGCCAGGTCACGCAGGCGCTGCACTTCGGTGGCAATGGCCGCAGGGCCGCCGGGGTTGGGCACGGGGCGCAGGGCGTCCAGCCGCAGCAGGGCGGCCAGCACGGCCATGGCGCGGTAGCGGCCCGTGCCGTGGGGCGCGCCGGCGCGCTTGATCCAGATCTGTTCGTGGCCCAGCACATGGGCCATCACGTTGTGGGGCTGGGTGGCCAGTTGCTGCTGCAAAAAGGCGGCGTAGTCCGGGGCGGTGGTGTGGGTGGGGGCGGATGCGTCCATCGTCAAGTTCATACGGCGGCATCCCCTGCCACCGCAGCAGCGGTGCCGACGGCTGCTGCGTGCACCAGCTCGACATGGTGGGGGATGGAGGGTTCCAGTGCAGGCTCGCTGGCCTGAAAGCTGTGCGCGCTGGCCAAGGGCCAGTACAGGCGGAACACGTTGTGCTGCGCGTCGAGCGGGCCCAGCAGCGCGCCCGGTTGCATGCGCGTGATCAGGTTGGACAGCAGGCGCACCTCGGTGTCGCTGATGCGGCGCACGATGTGGTGGGCCGTGATGTCCTTGGGGTGACGCAGCCCGGCGGCCTGCACCAGCTCCTGCAGCGCGTGCAGCGTGCTGCGGTGAAACTGCGCCACGCGCGTGGCCTTGTCGGGCACCACCAGGGCCTGCTGGCGCAGCGGGTCTTGGGTGGTCACGCCCGTGGGGCAGTGGCCGGTGTGGCAGTTTTGCGCCTGGATGCAGCCCAGCGCCATCATGAAGCCGCGCCCCGCGTTGCACCAGTCGGCGCCCAGCGCCATCATGCGAGCGATGTCGAAGGCGCTGATCACCTTGCCCGCGCAGCCAATGCGCACGCGGTCGCGCAGGTTCACGCCCACCAGCGTGTTGTGCACCAGCAGCAGGCCCTCTTGCAGCGGTGCACCCACGTGGTCGGTGAATTCCACCGGTGCCGCGCCCGTGCCGCCCTCGGCGCCATCGACCACGATGAAATCGGGCGTGATGCCGGTCACCAGCATGGCCTTGACGATGGCAAACCACTCCCACGGGTGGCCCAGGCAGAACTTGAAGCCCGTGGGCTTGCCGCCCGACAGGGTGCGCAGCCGCGCGATGAACTGCATCATTTCCACCGGGTTGCTGAACGCACTGTGGCTGGCGGGCGAGATGCAGGCTTCGCCCTCCTTCACCCCGCGCGCAGCGGCGATCTCGGCAGTCACCTTGGCCCCCGGCAGCACGCCGCCGTGGCCCGGCTTGGCGCCCTGGCTGAGCTTGAGCTCGATCATCTTCACCTGCGGGTCGGTGGCGCTGGCTGCAAAACGCTCTTCGCTGAACGTGCCATCGGGGTTGCGGCAGCCAAAGTAGCCCGAGCCGATTTCCCAAATCAGGTCGCCGCCGTGCACGCGGTGGTGTTGGCTGATACTGCCCTCGCCCGTGTCGTGCGCGAAGCCGCCTTTTTTTGCACCCTGGTTCAAAGCAAGGATCGCATTGGCCGACAGTGCGCCAAAGCTCATGGCCGAGATGTTGAACACGCTCGCATGGTAGGGCTGGGTGCAGGGCGATACCGATGGCGACGGCGCATCGGGGCTGCCACCGATCCACACGCGAAAGTCGTGCGACGGCAGCTGTGTGGGTGCGAGCGAGTGGTTCACCCATTCATAGCCCTGTGCGCCCACGTCCAGGTGCGTGCCGAAGGGGCGGTTGTCCGGGTCGCCCTTGGCGCGCTGGTAAACCAGCGAGCGCTGCGCGCGCGAAAACGGCGCGGCCTCGCTGTCGCTCTCGATGAAATACTGGCGCACCTCGGGCCGCACATATTCGAGCATGAAGCGGATGTGGCCGATGACCGGGTAGTTGCGCAAAATGGCGTGGCGCGACTGCTGCAGGTCGTACACGCCCACTGCTACCAGGGCAGCAAACACCAGCACCACGGGCAACCCCACGTGAAAAGCCACCAGCGCAAACAGCGACAGCAGCAGCCCGAAAACGCACAGCGCAAAGGCCGTGTAGCGCACCGGGTACAGGGAGTTCAGTTGGTGGAGCATGGGGGTCCTGGTTCTGGTGGCGGTGCGAGAGGGGGCTACACTGACCGCCTTTTTATCGGGTTGCCATGTTGCGCAAGGCGCTTTTGAGGCCCGGCACCACCCCGGGTCGCCGTACCTCCGCCGCTACACCAGCGCCACGGCACAAGGCCTGCGCATCATAAAAGTAAAACAATGTTTTACCGCCCCCGCTTTCTCGCTTGACGACCGGAGCCCCCCATGACCGAACCCACATCGCCCACTCCCTCCACCGACGATCTTGATGACCCCACGGGCGCCCCGGCCGCCGCACTGGGCCCTGAAGAGCTGGAAGAGATCGACAACATCCTCGACGACCTGCGCTCGCGCGGCGAGGAAATCCCGCAGTGGGAGTTCTGCGACGGTTTCATGACCGCGCTGATCTGCAGCCGCCGCCCCATCGCCCCGGCCGAGTACCTGCCCATGCTGCTGGGCGACGGCGCCGAGCTGGATGTTGCCGAAGGCGACCCGCTGCCCCAGTTGCCGGCCTTTGCTGACGCCGCCCAGCAGGCGCGCTTTTTAGAGCTGTGGAACCGCCGCTGGGCCGAAATCGCGACCCAGCTCGACACCGACGTGAAGACGCTGGACGACGACCGCACCTTCCAGCCCGAAGCCATGGACATGCGCGGCGCCGTGGCCAGCCTGACCGACGAGCAGCGCGCCGAAATGGGCGACGACCAGGAGATCCCGTCCTTCGGCCAGGTGTGGGCCCTGGGCTTCATGTTTGCGGTGGAAAACTGGCCCGAAGACTGGGCCGCCCCGCGCGACAAGGAAGCCGCCAAGTGGCTGGACGACGCGCTCGACCGCATCGTTGCCCTGACCGAAGACGACACCGGCAAGCCCGAAGTCTGCATGTACGACGAAGACGGCCCACCCAGCACCAGCCAGGCGCGCGTCGAGGCCTTCGGCGAAGCCATCTGGGCCGTGTACGACCTGCGCCAGCTGTGGAAGAGCATGGGCCCGCGCGTGGAGACGGTGCGCAAGGCGCCCGAGCCGGGGCGCAATGACCCGTGCCACTGCGGCAGCGGCAAGAAGTACAAGAAGTGCCACGGAGCTTGATTTTGTTGGGCAATTTGCTATTGATTGGATAGCTTTTGGCGCATGATGGATAAGCGCTAGAGCCTGTTTTGATCTGAAATTCCGCGCAGCGCGCCTTCGGGCGCGCTTTGTTTTTTGCAGAGCACACCGCATGAACCCCTCCACCCTGACCCGTCTGCGCGCCGAATGGGCGCCCAGCATTCCGCGCGAGCTGCTGGCCGGGGCCGTGGCCACGTTTGCGCTCATCCCCGAAGTCATCGCCTTCTCCTTCGTGGCGGGCGTGGACCCTTCGGTGGGGCTCTTCGCCTCGTTTGTCATCAGCCTGGTCATCGCCTTCACCGGCGGGCGGCCTGCGATGGTGTCGGCGGCGGCAGGCTCGGTGGCGCTGGTGGCTGCGCCGCTGGTGCAGTCGCACGGGCTGGGCTACCTGCTGGCGGCAGGGCTGCTGGCAGGCGCGGTGCAGGTGGCGTTTGGGCTGATGAAGCTGGGCGTGTTGATGCGCTTCGTGTCCAGCTCGGTGCGCACGGGCTTCGTCAATGCGCTGGCCATCCTGATCTTTGCCGCGCAACTGCCGCACCTGCACGGCGCCAGCACGGCCACCTGGGGGGCGCTGGCGTTGGGGCTGGCGCTCATCTACGGCCTGCCGTGGCTGGGCCAGCGGCTGGCATGGCCTGCGCTCACCGCCATTCCGTCACCGCTGATCTGCGTGGTGGTGCTCACGGTGCTGGCATCGGCGCTGGGGCTGCACCTGCCCACGGTGGGTGACCTGGGCAGACTGCCCGACGCGTTGCCTGTGTTTGCGCTGCCGCAGGTGCCCGCGTCGCTCGACACCCTGCGCATCATCTTGGTGCCCGCGCTGGCGATCGCCATGGTGGGCCTGCTCGAATCAGTGCTCACCGCCGCAGTGGTCGATGAGCTGACCGACACCCCCAGCGACAAGAACCGCGAATGTGCGGGGCTGGGCGTGGCCAACATCGCGGCCAGCCTGTTCGGCGGCATTGCGGGCTGCGGAATGATCGGCCAGGCTGTGGGCAACGTGAAGTACGGCGGGCGCGGGCGCCTGTCCACGTTGTTCGCCGGGGTGTTTTTGCTCATCCTCATGGTGGCGCTGAAAGACTGGGTATCCAAGGTGCCGGTGATTGCGCTGGTGGCCATCATGGTCATGGTGTCGGCCGAGACGTTCGACTGGAAGTCGCTCGGCGCCCTGGTGCGCCACCCGCGCCTGTCCAGCGCCGCCATGCTGGCCACCGTGGCCGTCACCATCGCCACCCACAACCTGGCGGCTGGCGTGGCCGTGGGCGTGGTGCTCAGCGGGGTGTTCTTTGCGTTCAAGGTCTCGCACATGCTGGAGGTGCGCGTGCACGACGATGCGGATGGCGCCGATCACGCAGATGGCGCTGGTGCCACGGCCTTGGGCCAGCGCACTTGGCGCGTGTCCGGCCAGGTGTTTTTTGCCTCGGCCGATGCGTTCATCGAGGCGTTCGACGTGCTGGGCGCCGAGGGCCGCGCGGTGGTCATCGACGTGATGCACGCCCACTTCTGGGACATCACCGCCGTTGCAGCGCTCGACAAGGTGGTGGAGCGCTTGCGCCACCATGGCTGCACGGTGCAGGTGCTGGGGCTCAATGAGGCCAGCGCGGTGCTGATTGATCGGATGGGAAGCGATGTCGCACCGGCCCGTGCGAAAGGAGGGGTGGTCGGTTGAGCGGGGAGGGGCCGCTGGCGTTATAGCGAAGGCGACCAGCCCCGCAGCACACCCAGCAGGCCCAGCGCTTGGCTGCCGGCCCTTTTGTCGCCGTGCACAGCATCGCCACATGTCCAGCCGCAATGCTCCGTGCCATTGCGGCAGTGGCAAGAAGTACAAGGGTGCTACGGGGTTTGGGGAGGGAGGCTACTGATTTGATAGCTGCGGGCGATTATTGGATAAGCGCTAGATGTCAATTTAGCTTGATTTTTCTACTGCTCCATGTTGCAGATGCGAGGGCGGGGTTCAAGGTGGGTAGTTGCCTGTCGCTGACCGAGCACGGTGATAGGGTGCTTTGGGCCCTGAGCTGCCGTTGTGAAGCCCCACCTGGAGGCTGCCTTTGACTTGTTGCACGCTGCTGTTGTAAATCCCGGTGTCTGCCTACAGGCAAGCTATAGTTTGCCGAGTTGACGCCTGTCGGGTTTCGCGGAATTTTTATGCCTGGACGGTTAAACAGGGCATGCCTTGCAAACCTATGCTACAAGCCAACTCCAGGAGAAATCAGTGTCCAGAATATCCCGCACGGCACAGCTTAGCCCGCAGGTTTTGCGGTCTAAATTACGTTAGGCGTCTTATGGACCTTCCTCCGCCATCCACTGCGGACTGGGGCGATATCGCAGGAGACTTCGACCTGGACTATGCATTCAGGAAATTTGGCGGTCAGACGTATCGAGAAGCAATTCGCTTGTTTGAGACGACTGATCTTCTGTCCCGAGTGGAAGATCTGAGCGTCATGCCGGACATCGCATTCCGGTACTACATGCTTGCTTACCGAGACTTTGTCTTGTCGCCGCGTGTGTTCGAAGTCAACTATGGCATAGATGCATCAACGGCCGCCGATAGCTTTCTAAATCTAATCATGCGTCGGCTGGAGACTTCTCCAGCGTCAATCAAGCCAATTCTTTCTGCCCTTTTGCCGGCCGCTCAGTACATTTCCGAACGCCAAGTTGAATACAGCGCCGATGAGGACATCTATGGGAAGTTTTCTGATGCAATGCTCCGCATCCAGGCCCTTGCAGTAGCAGCCTAACGCTTCCATCGAGAGGACGCGCCCCGGCAAGACGGGGCGCGCCTCTCATGTCAAACGTTATGCCTCTTCCGAAAGCGTTGTGAGTGAACTCGAATAAGAATGAACCGGTGGTTTTGGCAATCAAGGATGCGGAATCGGAGCTTCCTATCCCGACAGCCTGGCGCCCAGTCATTTGTAGAGTTGTTGATGCATTTGTGCGCCATGACTATCAACTCAATGCTGGTATACCTGGGGTGGCTCCGGTTTCTACTAAAACGGCGGAGCACATCAAAAGTTACATCCAAGACTACGGAGCAGAGTTGGTTGCGCTGCCGGAAGAAACGTGGGCTTCCTCGGTATGCATCTGGCAAGGCGATCGATGGGATGCACTTATTGATCTTTGGTCGCTTTCAGAGGGGAGAAGCGATCTTGTGCTGAGCCTTCAGGTATCAGAGGCTCAGGGCGGCTTCGAATTCGTCGTTTATATGGTCTATGTGCCCTAGTACAAAGCCGCATAACAGGTTGCTCGTCGCGGACACGCAGCCACAGGTTGCTGCTTCGCGGCGCGGGCTGCGCGCCGCACAGCGCCAACGTTAAGAAGCAATGTCAGTCATCGAAATCGAAATGGGGCCAGCTAGAGAGTCGCATGAGTGTGATTGCTGCGGTACGGTCATAGAGTCAACTCATGGCTATATCTATCGCGACAACGATGCTTATGCGGTGTACGAAGCATCTTGGTGTGAAGGGCATGCAGAAGCTCAGGTCAATGCACGCATCGAGATCGGCGGAGACTGGGGGGACGAAACGTCTCGACCAAATCATGCCTTCTTCGGTCTTCTCATCTTCCGAACGTCGACCCACAATGGCTTCTCGATGCTAGAACCTGAAGAGTCGCAGTGGATTTCCCCCGACTCTGAGAAAGACTTCCTGACGCGCGAGGCAGCCCTTGCGCACCCGTTGAAGTCAGAGATTTTTCACATTGCTGAGCATGTGGCAAAAGAAGATGGACGAATCAAAGCATTTCTTGATGCGCACCCGATTGCCTCTTAACAAATCGGCCCAGCACGGACGGCCTTCGGCCTCCGCTGGCCTTAATCGTTAAATCGCGCATGAAAAGCCAACTTTCTTGGTCAACGGGCATTGGAGCCGCCTTGTGTATTCTGGGCTTGGCGTACGCGGTTGTTGAAGGCATTGTTCCTTCGCTCCGGCCGGGCCCACCGCAGCAGGTTGCCGCATCTTGCGCCGCGCTTGGATCGGCAAGTTCCACTACTGAGATTACGGGAATGGCAAAAGAACGCAGCTGGAAAAGTCAGGTTGTCGGCTCCAGTGTCTTCGTACAAGTCGGTTCTGGGTGCGTTTGCGCTCTCGAACTTGCGCAAGGCCGTGTGTCGCAGCATAGGACGCTGTGCAATGGCTGAACGGCTTAACATGTCAGTCAACCCGGCCGCCAGCAGCGGCCGGTCACCTTCATGTTGAGCGTCTGCTTTCATCTGCGGCCACAGACCGCTCCTGGCCGATAGCGGGCGTGTTGCCAAGCGCTGGTACGGTTGTACCAACTGCCTCCGCACAGACTTTCGAGGGCAGAGCTCGGCTGCGGTCGAACCGGTCGCTGAAACCCCTCCGTTTTGGCCGCGTTGCTAAGCCTCAATCACTTCTCCGAAGATGGCAGGCACTGAGTCGGAAAACCACAATACTTGCATTCTCTAGTGAATAGCGACGCAGTCGGGACACCATCTTCGACCGTGGAGCCAATAAAAGGCTTTGTGCAGGAGGGACATTTAACAGAAGCAATGGCACCGAGTAAGAAAAGTGCCGTGAAGAAGCTCGCAAGGGCACCTACCAGTGCCACGTTGCTCAATGAGTTGGGGAAAAGAAGAGGTTGAATCCCAAGCGACAGAAAGCACACCGTTGCAACCGCTAGCGCCGCCTTGCAGCAGCGTTGGAGCAATTTGATTTTTGTGAGCTTCATTGCAATGTATTAGGCGTAGGGGCGACTTACGATTTCAAGCCGCAAGGCACCAGTTCTAGCAGACTTCCCGCCAAGTGAACCATGGGCACATTTGCTAGAGACTGCTTTTTGCCGAGAGCCGCAGTTCCCAATGCAATGAGCGATCTGCGTCACCGCAACACCACCCCTCACCCCTGCGCCAAAAACTTCTTCAAATTCCCCGCCGCCGTACTCCGCACCTTGCGCTTGAGCGATGGCGACCAGCCCAGCAGCAGCCCTGGCGCCCCCAGCGCCTGCCGTGCCCAGCGCCAGAAGTTGAAGCGGTCGCGGTGGGTGGCGATCAGCCCGTCGGGCGTGAAGGTGAAGGTGCCGTCGATGATGTTGTGCACCTTGCGCCCCGTGGCGCTGAAGAGGTAGTGCGCCTCCCAGTGCGCCTTGCCGCCGGCCGCGTCGGCTTCGATACCGCTGAACGTGAGCTTCCAGTGCTCGGCCGCGCCGGGCTTTTTGGTGGCGGTGCACAGCATGCGCCACATGCCGCCGATCTGGTCGCGGCCCTTCAGGGAAAAGGCCTCGTCGTCGAACGTGGCGTTGGGCGCATAGCAGGCGGCCATGGTGGCGTGGTCAAGCTGCGCAAACGCGGTGTAGAAGCGCTGCAGGGTCTGGGCGTTGGGGTGCATGGGGTCTCCTCCTCAAGGGCGCCCATGCTACACCGGTGCCTGCCTGTTGCATGCCGCTTGGGCGACCGGGCCGTGTGGTGCGTTCTCAACGGGTGCGCAGCCCGCCGATGCGCCGGCGCTTGATGTCATCCAGTCCGTCCAGCACCTGGATGCCATGTGCATACCCCTGCTGCACGATCTGCTCGAAGCGGTTCCACTGCAGCATGCCGACGCGGTCCATGGGGGGGTTGAAGTACAGGTCGGTGAGCTGCTGCGACTGGCGCTGGCGCGACATGCTGTACAGGATGGTGACCTGCATGAGGTAGCTGGCCAGCGAGGGCAGCTTGTAGCGGCGCTGGGCGCGCGGGCGCAGCTTGTCGCGCAGCAGGGCCCAGCTGGTGGGGATGTCGTCCAGCTCGATGCGGCGCGGCTTGCGGAAGTTCAGGTCCACGCCGATCACCGTGCCCACGCCGCGCATGCTGCTGCGCATCACGTCCACCGGAAAGTTGTTGAACGTGCCACCGTCGCACAGCAGGTCGCCTTCGTGCACCACGGGCGGCAATGCACCGGGGATGGAGATGCTGGCCAGCAGCGACTTCACCAGGCTGCCACGGCGCACCACCTGTTCGCTGGCGCGCGAGTAGTTGGTGGCCACGCAGTAGTAGTTCTTCCACAGGTCTTCCACCTGGGCCGGGAAGCCCACCAGGCTCCCCACGGCCTCGTGCAGGATGTGGCGCAGTCGGCGGCCCTTGATGAGCGACATCAGCGGCAGCAGGTTGAAGTCTCCCGTGGGGTTGGTGCGAAACGCCTCTCGGGCGTTGGCCATCACCGTCGCCAGCGGCCGGTCGGATGCCACATACGCGGCCATGACCGATCCGATGCTGGTGCCGCCCACGCAGTCGATCTCCACGCCTTCCTCCTGCAGCGCGCGGTAGATGCCCAGGTGCGCAAAGCCGCGCGCACCGCCGCCCGCCAGCACCAGGCCGACGGCGGTGCGGCTCTGGATGCGGGCCAGGCGCGCCATGTCGCGGTCGAGGGTGGGGCGCACATGCACGTGGTCGGACACGGGGCGGCGGTCCAGCCATTGCTGGGTGCCACGCGGGCACTGCGTGCCTTCCGGGTGCAGCAGCACCAGGATCTCGGCGGCCTCGGCCAGGGGCGCGCGGCGCAGCAGGCAGTTTTCTTCGATGGGGTGGATGGCGGGCTCGGCCTGAGCGTCGGCCAGCAGCAGCAACTCGTCGCAGTGGCGGCTCACGCGCCGCGTCCAGGGCGTGGGCTCGGGGTCTGCCAGAAGCAGCACGAAGTCGTTGCGGGCCTCGATCTCGTCGAGCAGCATGGCGATGCGGCGGTTGGCAGTGGCATCGGCGCCTTCGCGCTGGGCAATGCCGGGCTCGTGCAGCTCTGCGTCTACGGTGGCGGAGTCGACCACACGCACGCGGCCGATGGTGCCCAGCTGGCGCGCCAGGCTCTGGCCAAAGCCCTGCAGGTCCACGCAGTTGCTCACGGGCAGCAGGCCCATGGCCACGGGCCGCTCTTGTGCGGCCGTGTGGGTGGCGGTGCCCGTTTGCAGGCGCTGGATGATCTGGCGCGTGAGGGCAATCGACACCTGGGCGCTGCTGGCCAGCAGGGTCTTGAACACATCCTTGGTCAGTCGCACCAGCACCGAGTCGCGCACGGCGACCACGGTGGCGGCGCGCGGTGCGTCGGTGAACAGGCTGATCTCGCCAATCACCTGGCCCCGGCCCATATCGGCCACACGGCGCTGCGGGCCGATGCTGCCGTCATCGCTGCGCACATAGGCACGCAGGCGGCCGCTCACGGTGAGGTACATCGACTCGCCGGGCTCGCCCTGCGCCATCAGCGTGCTGCCGCCGGGCACCTCCACCCACTCCAGCTGGGCGCGCAGCAGCTCCAGCGCTTCGGGTTCGATGCCTGGCAGAAAGCTGCGCAGGTGCTCGGTGAGCAGTTGGTTCTGGGTGGCGGTAAAGGGGGGCATGGTCACGCAATCGGCAAGGCTCGGTGGGGCGCTGCGGAAAGCGGGGGGCTCGCCAACACGTCGTGTTTGCGATGGGTTCCGCAGCGTGCGAAGCGGCGGATTCTAGGAACGCAAGGGCACCTGTGCGCACTGTGCAAGGCATGGTGGCCGGGCAACGCGTGAATAAATGCACGGCGGGCCCTTGCGATTGCCCTTCCGTGCCGATGCGGAGCGGGTCGTCAGCGCATGAAGGCGCTCAGCGCGCGGGCCGTGGCCTCGGGCAATTGCTCGGGGATGAAGTGCCCTGCAGGCACGGCCTGGCCCGTCACCACGCCCGCGCATTGCGCCTGCCATAGAGCCAGTGGGTCGAACAGGCGGTGCACCACGCCGTGTTCGCCCCAGATCACCAGCGTGTCGCACGCGATCTTCTCGCCGCGCGCGCGGCTTTCGCGGTCATGCTCCAGGTCGATGCCTGCGCTGGCGCGGTAGTCTTCGCACGCGGTGTGGATGGCTTCGGGCGTGCAAAAGCAGCGCTCATAGTCGGCCAGGGCCTGGGGCTCGATGTGGGCCAGGCCCGCGCTGCCCCAGCCGCCCAGCTTGGCGTGCAGGTAGGCGAGCGGGTTGCCGCCAATCATGGCCTCCGGCAGCGGGGCGGGCTGGATGAGGTGGAACCAGTGGTAGTAGGCGCGCGCAAACTCCATGTCGGTACGCGCGTACATGTCGAGCGTAGGGGCGATGTCGATCACGCACAGCTTCTTCACGCGCGCGGCGTAGTCCAGCGCGAGGCGGTGGGCCACACGGCCGCCCCGGTCGTGGCCGCACAGAAAGAACGCGCCGTGACCCAGCGCGGTCATCACCTCGGCCATGTCCTGCGCCATGGCGCGTTTGCTGTAGTTGCGGTGGTCGGGTTGGCCGGGTGCGTGGGACGAGTCGCCATAGCCGCGTAAATCGGGCATCACCAGAAAGTAGTCGCGCGCCAGCTGCTGCGCCACGCGGTGCCACAGCGCATGCGTTTGCGGAAAGCCGTGCAGCAGGAGCAGGGGCGGTGCACCCACGGTACCGCCGATGCGGACAAAAATCTCGGCGCCAGCGGTGGAGATGCGCTGGGTGGTGAAGCCTTCAAACCAGGTAGGTGAGGTCATGCGGGATGCGGCGATGGTTGAATGCATTAGGGCGACAGGCTGAGTTGGCGTGTGCGCCCCTTCAGGCGCCTACCCGGGGGGTCAGCCCAGCAGAAACCCCAGCAACCGCTGCAGTGCGTAGCGCACCGTGGCCGCACGGATGGCGGCGCGGTCGCCCGCAAAGTGCTGCATCTCGCTGTGGGTTTCGCCATTCACGCACCAGGCAAACCACACAGTGCCCACGGGCTTGGCCTCGCTGCCGCCTGTAGGGCCGGCCACGCCGGTTACGGCCAGGCTCACATGCGCCTGGGAATGGGCCAGCGCCCCATCGGCCATCGCACGGGCCACGGCCTCACTCACGGCGCCTTCCTGCTCAATGAGTGCGGCGGGCACGCCCAGCATCTCGACCTTGGCGGCGTTGGAGTAGGTGACAAAGCCGCGCTCGAACCACTGGCTGGAGCCCGCCAGGTCGGTGCAGGCCGCCGCGATCATGCCGCCCGAGCAGCTTTCGGCCGTGGCCAGCAGGTGGCTGTGTTTGAGCAATTCCAGAGAAATTTGGGTCAAATTGGCCTCTAGCGCTGATGTATCAAGCGCTAGTAGCTCTTTATTTGATAGCGATGCGGTTGTCATACAAACCTCCACACTGCAATGACCAGCAGGGTACAGAAGGCTGCCACAAAGTCGTCCCACAAGATACCCCAGCCGCCGCGCCAGCCAAAGCCCTTGAACAGGCTGTCGGCCCAACCCACCGGCCCGGGTTTGGCCGCGTCAAAGAATCGGAACAGCCCAAAAGCCACCAGCTGCCCCCACCAGCCCATGGGCATGGCCAGCCACAGCACCAGCCAGAAGGCCACCACCTCGTCCCACACGATGCTGCCGGGGTCGGCCACGGCCATGTTGCGCGCGGTGGTGGTGCAGGCCCACCAGCCCACTACGGTGCTGGCGGCAATCAGCAGGCCCATGTGTTGGGGTGACAGCCATTGCTGCAGTGCAAGGTAGCTGAGCCAGGCCCACAGCGTGCCCACGGTGCCCGGCGCCACGCGCGACAGCCCGGCGCCAAAACCCAGTGCGATGAAGTGGGCCGGGTGGGAAAACATGAACGCCACGGTAGGGCGGCGGGAGGGCAGGGGCTGCGGGGGCTCGGAAACGGTCATGGCACGAGGGAGGGGCTGTCAGGCGCTGGCGGCCACGTCTGCCCCTGCGGGCAGGCGCACCAGCAACACGGGCACGGGCGCGGTGCGTGCAATCTGCTCGGCATCGCTGCCCATCAGCACGCGGGCCAGGCCACGGCGCCCGTGCGTGCCCAGCACGATCAGGTCGGCCCCCCAGGCCTGGGCATGCTCCACCACCAGCTGCGCCACGCGGGCGTCCAGGTTTTCAATCAGCACAGTGTCTACCGGTACACCGCGTTGCGCCACGCGCTCCTGGGCCTGGTGCAGCAGGGCTTCGCCGGCCTTGCGCAGGCGGGGTAGTACCTCCTGGCTGTAGACCTCGGGCTGCTCAAAGCCGCTGATGTGGGCCACCGGGTCCATCACATTCAGCAGCCGGATGCGGCCGCCCGTGGATTGCGCGAGGCTGGTGGCCTGGGCCACGGCGTGGTCCGAGGTGGGGCTGCCGTCAACGGCAACGAGGATGTGTTGGTAACTCATGGTGGGGCTGGCTCCTCGGGCTTTTTCGTGGGGCGCTGCTGTCGATTGTGAACGACTGTTGTGGGTGGGTGCGGGCTGCAGTTGCCGGTTCACTGGCGTTCTTGCAGCTCCACATCCTTGGGGTAGCGGATGGTGTGCTCGGCGCTGAACTGCGCCGTGGCGCCTGCGGCCAGCGGCTGCTGCCAGGCCACGGTGCCGGGCGTGCGGTTCCAGGCCGTGTCGGTGGGCTGGGGCTGGTAGCGCGATTCAACCTCGATCTTCTCGTTGCGCGATACCGGCGCGGCATGCAGCACCTGCAGCGTGATGCCGGTCTTGTGGCGGTTCTCCACGCTGTAGGCGCGGCGGGTCTTGCGCTCGGTGCGCGAGCCGGTAAAGCCGGTGCTGCCCGTCAGGTCCTGCACAGGCTCGGCGCGCACGGTGACGAGTTCATCGCGGCCAAACGACAGGCTGGTGCTGCCCGCCGGGGCGCCCGCGCTGGGCGTGCCGAAGTCGATGCGCCCGTTGCCCACAAACGCGCCGTCGCGGTACAGGCCTGCAGGCCCTGCGGGCCACACGCCCGGCGGCTGGGCCATGTGGGCCACCAGGTAGGCGGCTTCTTCCACGGCGGGGGCTGTGCGGGTGATCAGCGTGGCGGGGGCCGTGTGGTTGCCCAGCGCCAGCGTCACGCGCTGGCCGCTCGATGGCACGGTGATGCGCTGCGGCACGGCGAATTCGGTGGCAAAGCCCTTGTCGAGGGTGCTGACGTCGAAGGTGGGCATGGCCTCCTCGACCGCGTTGCGCGAGCGTGCCACGGGCGAAGGCGCTGCCGCCATTGCCATCACGGGGGCGGCTGCGGCCACGGGGCGCGGCGGCGGGGCCACATCCAGCGTCCATTCGCGCGGCAAGCGACCCTGCGTGGCGCGGCCTGGTTGGCCGGTGGACAGGGTCAGTTGAACGTTGCTCCAGTCTTCGCCACTGTTTTGCGCCACCAGCGCCTGGCGCTCGATCAGCACGGTGGATTTGGTGGCATCCAGCGTGGCACGGTAGGTGGGTTGCCAGCCAGGGCCGCGTACCTGGTAAGACAGGCGCAGCTCGGCCTCGCGCTCGGCGGCCAGGTTGATGGTGACGGACACCACCCGCGCACGCTGGCTGGCCACACGGTCGCGCTCGGCCACCAGGGGCTTGAGGGCCAGCTCCAGCGCCTCCTGCTTGCGTTGCAGTTGGTGCGCGCGTGCAAAGCTGTCTTGGCCAGACTTGCGCAGCACATCGGCGGTAGCGGTGATCTGTGCGGGCGTCGGGGTGGCGACACGGGGGGCGCTTGTAGCAGGCGCTGCCGCCTCTTGGCCATTGCCGGTCTGTGCCACGCTGCGCAGGTAACCATCCACCAGTTGCAGGGCGGAGGCTTCGGCCTTCACTCCCGCGATCTGGTCTTCCAGCTCGCGGATGCGGCCGTCCAGCGGGCTCGCGCAGCCTGCCGCCACATCGCGGTCCTCGGTGAGCACGTTGAACTCGCCCACACGCACGGCAGGGTCGGCGTTGATCTGCAGGCTTTGTGCATCCAGCGACGCGGGCAGGCAGGCCAGCGTGAGGCTGCGCGCGCCCGCAGGCACCTTGGCCACACGCTCCACCGTGGCGCTGCCGGGGTAGACGGTGACGCGGGCGATACGGGAGGTGTCCTGGGCGTGGGCCGACGAGGCCGCGATGGAGAGCAGTGCTGTGCTCAAAAGGCCCAAGGTACGGTGCAGGCGCGGGATATTGGGGCTATGAATCACGGGACTCCTTGGGCGTGGATGGACAGCGAAGGATGCTAGCAGCCCGAGCTGCGGATGCAGTGCCCCCGCGTGGTGTGCCTCCGGTGATTCGTGGGGGGATCGCGCTACCGCCGCTCAATCAGCTCTATCTGATAGCCGTCAGGGTCTTCAATGAAGGCAATGTTTTCTGCTGAAGTCCGGTCCGGAGAGAGGGACTGCATGGGTCCCGCCTCGCGAACTACCGAAACCCCGGCGGCTTGCAGGCTGTCGCAGCTTTTGGCCACACTGTGAACGGCCAACGCGATGTGTCCGTAGGCCGTCCCACGTTGATAGGCAGACTGGTCCCAGTTGTAGGTCAGTTCAATGCTGGCGTCGGTGGACTCGTGGCCATAGCCGACAAAAGCCAAGGTGAAGCGGCCTTGGGGGAAGCGCTCCTGGCGGTGCAGGCGCATCCCCAGTTTGTTGGTGTAGAACTCGATGGACCGCTCCAGATCTGCCACCCGCAACATGGTATGCAGCAATCGGGTGGGCCGGGGGCTCAGTCCTTCATCGTCAAAAGTCGTCATGGTGGGCCTTGGGGTGGTTTGAACACACGGTGTGGCAATGTGGGGCGATACAGTCGCACACACCGTGTTGAGGCGTGCTGGATTTACCCGTGGGATGCTGCTTCGCCCAGCTCCTGGTTGGTGTAGGCCTTGCCGCCAATGCCCCACATGCAGTCCACCGCGTATTTCAGGTTGACCCAGATGTTTTCGCGGGGCTGCTTGCCGCCGCAGGCTTCAAAGAGGATCTCGGTGGCCTCGGCGACATAGGCGGTTTGCACTTCCCGCGTGGCAAATGCAAATGACGGCGTGAGCCATTCCACGATGGCGACGTTGGTCGGGCTTGTTCCCGCGTAGGTGCTGCCCTCAGGGAGCTCTGAAATATGCCCAATGACGTTGGGTGTGAAGAACTTGTTGCCAGCCAAGCCGTGCAGCTTGAGAAAGGCCTCCGACAGGCGTGCCATGGTGCTTTGCTGGCGGTTTTTGGGCAGGATGCCTTCGGTGATGATGAGTGTGAGGGGCATAGCAGCTTCAGAAAGTTGATGGCTTGGTGCGGACCATCCGCACACCCGGACTGTCGCGAATCGCAAAGACTTCGGAAACAGCTGGCCGGACACAGCGCTTGTGCAGAAAATGCACAACCATGGACAACCTCACGCTGGATGACTTCGCCTTGTTTGTGCAAATTGCCTCGGCACACTCGTTTTCAACCGTGGCACGCGAGCGCAACGTGGCTGCAAGCCACGTCTCGCGCGGCATGGCCCGCATCGAGGCGGCCTGCGGCTTGCGTCTGGCCCACCGCACCACCCACAGCCTGTCGCTCACGGAAGAGGGCGAAATGTTCCTGGAGCACGCGCGGCGGATTTTGGGCGAATATGCCCAGTTGCGAGACGGATTTGGTGGGCGTTCGCTGCACATTGGCGGCACAGTGCGCATCAGTGTCAGCCAGCTGCTCGCTGAATATGTCTTGATTCCCAAGCTGCACCTTCTAGGGGCCCAGTATCCGGGGCTGACGGTCGAACTTCAGGTGGAAGACCGTGTGGTGGACATGGCCGATGAGTCGATTGATATTGCGATTCGCGCTGGCGTCGACCCGGCGCAGGCATCCGTGGCGCGGTCGCTGGGCAGCCATGGCCGTGCACTCTATGCATCACCTGGGTATGTGCGAACGTACGGAGCTCCGATATCCGTGCAGGATTTGGCTGCGCATCGGCTCATATCCAACGCCTCCACCCCGTCGCACAACCAATGGGATTTTCGGGTGAACGGCGAGCCCACCATGCTGATGGTGAAGGGCAAAGTGCAGGTCAACAGCAGCGCAGCGGTGATCTCCCTCGCCCTGGGTGGCGCGGGCATTGCACGCATGAACGACGTGATTGGCCAGGCGCTGGTGGACCAGGGCAAGCTCTTGCCGGTCTTGCCACAGGTCGTGGAACGCGGGAGCCATTCCATTTTTGCGGTGATTCTGAGCACCCGGCACCGTGCGCCCAAAGTGCTGGCCACCATGGACTATTTGCAGACCTGTTTTTCGTCATTTGCAAAACCATCGGGTGAACCCGGCATGCTGTTGCGCCCCGACAGGGGGTAGGCGTGCAGCGCAGGCACGGGGCTACAACACCCCAGGCACTTCCGCCGCCAAAAAGTCATACACCGCCCGAATCCTGCGGCTGGTGCGGATCTCGCGGTGCACCGTGAGCCAGATAGGCAGCTCGGGCAACGGAAGCTGGGGCAGCACCGCCACCACGTTCGGGTCGGTGCGGGCCATGTAGTTGCCCACAAAGCCGATGCCCAATCCTGCGCGCACGGCTTCCCAATACGCCATGAGGTCGTCGGTGCGAAACGCGAAGTGCTGGCGCTCCACCGGGTAGCCCATGGCGGCAAAGCCTTGCAGGATGTCCTCGTGCCGGTCGTTGCCCACCAGCTCGTGCTGCAGCAGGTCGGGCGGCTGCCGGGGTGTGCCTTTGCGGCGCAGGTAGTCGCGGTGGGCATAGGCGCCCAGCGTGACCGCGCCGATGCGTTTGGCCACCAGGCTGGCCTGGTCGGGGCGCACCATGCGCAGCGCAATGTCGGCCTCGCGGCGCAGCAGGTTGGTGACCTGGTTGCTGGCCACCAGCTCGACCTGCACTTCGGGCAGTGCCTGGCGCATGCGCGCCAGCACGGGTGGCAGCAGCACGCAGGCCACGGGCTGGCTGGCGGTGATGCGCACGGTGCCGCTCACGCCTTCCTCAGCGCCCGACACGCTGCGTGCCAGCTGGTGGGCGCCCATCTCCATGGCGCGGGCCGATTCGGCCAGCCGCAACGCCGTCGCGGTGGGTAACAAGCCGCGCCCTGTGCGCTCAAACAGCACCACGCCCAGCTGCGATTCCAGCTCGGCAATGTGGCGACCAATGGTGGGCTGGCTGGCGTTGAGCACCCGGGCTGCGCCCAGCAGGCTGCCCTGGTCCAGCGCGGCCAGAAAGGACTGCACCAGGCTCCAGTCAAAGGTTTGATTCATGGCGATAGCGTGCCTGCAACGGGGTGACAGCAGGGTGGTTGGAGGTATTCAAATTTGCATTGCTGTTATGGATGCTTAGCCAATTGTGTAACGGGCTCTGCGTTTCCACAATCGATACATCCCTTTTGAATGGAGCCCTGACATGACCACCCACCCCCGTTTTCCGCCCTGCACGGACAACCCTGCCACCGTGTTGATCCTGGGCGCCCGGGGCCGGCTGGGACTGGCGGCGGCCCGGGCCTTTGCCCAGGCCGGCTGGCAAGTGCTGGCCCAGGTGCGGCCCGGTGCGCGGGGGCCTGCGCTGCCCGCTATCGCCGGTGTATGGTGGATGCCCGTGGCGGTGGAGGACACCGCCGCGCTGGCGGCCCAGGCGCAAGGCGCGCAGGTGGTGGTGCATGCGCTCAACCCCGCCTACACGCACAAGGCCTGGCGCGAAGAGGCGCCCGCGTTGATGGAAGCTGCCATTGCCGTCACCCGCCAGCTGCGTGCCACGCTGATGCTGCCGGGCAACGTCTACAACTTTGGCGAAGGCATGCCGCCCGTGCTGCACGAAGACACACCCCAGGCCGCCACGGGCTTCAAGGGCCGCATGCGGGTGCAACTGGAGCTGCGCCTGCAGGCTGCCACGCAAGGGGGCGACATGCGCGCCGTGGTGCTGCGCGCCGGGGACTTCTTTGGCAGTGGCACCGGCAGCTGGCTGGACCAGGCCATTGCCAAAGACCTGCCCCGGGGCCGCATCACCTGGCCCGGCCCGCTGGACGTAGCCACGCCCTGGGCCTATCTGCCCGACCTCGCCCGCACCTTCGTGCGCGTGGCGCAAGAGCGGGACCGGCTGGCCCCCTTCGAGTGCCTGCATTTCGCTGGGCACCACGTCACGGCGCAGCAGTGGCTGCACAGCTTCACGGCCATTGCGGCAGAGCAGGGCTGGTTGCCCGATGCGGGCGCGCTGCGGGTGGGGCAGTTGCCGTGGCCGCTGCTGCGCGTGATGGGGCTGGTGGCCCCCACGTTCGCTGCGCTGGCGGACATGCGCTATCTGTGGCGCACGCCCCACCGTCTGGACAACACCCGCCTGCGCGCGCTCATCGGCGACGAGCCCCACACCCCCTTCGATCAGGCCGTGCGCCAGGCGCTGGCAGATTTGGGGCTCGTAGCCTTGCGTTCGACCCGCGCTGCGCTGGCCTGACGGCACCACCTTTGAACCACCGGAGTCTTCTCATGAACCGTCGCAACTTCATTCGTTTGGCAGGGGGTGGCACCATCGCCGCCGCCACCACCGGCACGCTGGTCGCCTGCGGCGCCGTGGGCTCGCACTATCCCGCCGAGGCGGTCGAGGCCTGGCAGGGCCCCGTGGGCGAGACCGATGTGCGCCGCCGGGCGGTGGCCTACGCCATCACCGCGCCCAATTCGCACAACCTGCAGCCTTGGCTGGTGGACTTGCGCGAGAGCGGTGTCATCACCCTGCGCACCGACCCCGCGCGGGTGCTGCCACAGACCGACCCGGGGGGGCGCCAGATACTCATCGGCCACGGCGCCTTCCTGGAGCTGCTGGTGATGGCGCTGGCCCAGCAAGGCGTGGCCAGCGAGGTGCTGCTGTGGCCGCAGGGCGAGCTGCCTGCGGCCCTTAAGGACTGGGACGACCGCCCCGTGGCGCGCATCACCTTGAAACCCGGTGGCCAGCCCGACCCGCTGTTTGCCCAGGTGCTGCTGCGCCACACGCCCAAGACCGATTTCGACACCACCCGCCCCGTGGCGCCCGAGTTGCTGGCCCGGTTGCTGGGCAGCGCGCCGGCTCAAGCCCCGCTCAGCGTTGGCGGTACCGTCAGTGCAGACCAGTTGCCCGCGCTGCGCACGCTGTGCTGGGAGTCCGCCCGGGTAGAGCTGCTCACGCCGCGCACCATGATGGAAAGCATCCAGCTCACCCGCGTGGGCCCGGCCGAGATCCTGCAGCACCGCGATGGCATCTCGATCAACTCGCCCTTTGTGCGCGCGGTGTCGGCGCTGGGCCTGTTCGACCGCTCCGCACCACCCGCCGAAGGCAGCGCGGCGTACAAAAATGCCATGGGCCGCTTTGAAGGCCACAGCCGCACGGCCATGGGTTTTGTGTGGATCACCGGCCCCAACACCCGCAGCGACCAGATCCACACCGGGCGCCTGTATGTGCGCCAGCAGTTGCAGGCCACGGCGCTGGGTGTGGGCATGCACCCCATGAGCCAGGCGGTGCAGGAGTTTGCCGAGATGGCCCCGCACTTCGAGCGCGTGCACCAGCTGGTGCTGGGGCGGCCCGCGCCGCGTACACCCCAGGAGCCCACCGTGCAGATGTTCTGCCGCATGGGTTACCCGCAGGGCGAGGTGCCTGCCACGCCGCGCAGGCCGCTCGCGCGTTTTGTGCAGGCTTGATTCGGAGGAGGGCAGGACCTGCGCAAAGGGCTGATGCAGATCAACCTCCGGCCACAAGCTGGCGCGCTTTGCCGCTGCTTCACACACTGTTCAGGTGGCGTTCATCGCGGGTTTCTACAGTTGCTGCATTGCAACAATTAGTGGGGCTGGTGATGTGGAAGAAGGTTTTGGGGGGCACTCTGGCGGTGGCCATGGGCGTGTGGATGTTGGCTTTGATCGTGCCCCAGCCTGCACCGCCCGCGTGGGGCGATGTCTGGTGGTGGCGTAACCAGCTGATCCTGCTCACCGGGGTGGCAGCCTGGGCGCTGATGTCGCTGATCATGGTGCTGGCCGTGCGGCCCGCGTGGCTGGAAAAGCCGCTCGGTGGCCTGGACAAGAGCTACCGCCTGCACAAGTGGGCGGGTATCGGCGCGATTGTGCTGGCGTTGCTGCACTACGGGCTGCAGCTGTCGCGCAGCCTGCTGGCTGACTGGGTAGGCCGCCCGGTGCGCACGCCGCGCGCGGATTGGTGGCTCAACACCTTCCGCCACCTGGCCGAGGAGATGGGGGAATGGGCCGTGTGGTTCCTCGCGGCCATGTTGGTCATCACGCTGTGGCAGCGGTTTCCGTACCACGTGTGGCGCTACCTGCACAAGCTGCTGGCCGTGGTGTACCTGGTGCTGGCCTTCCATGCCGTGGTGCTCACGCCGCCTGCCTGGTGGCAGCAGCCTGCGGGTGTGCTGGTCGGCCTGTGCACGCTGGTGGGGGTGCTGTGCGCCGTGCGCTCGCTGGCCGGGGCCATCGGGCGCAGCCGCCGCCATGCGGCCCGTGTTGTGAGCGTGTCGCCCCAAGGGGCTGGGGTGCTGGAAGTGACCTGCCAGGTCAGCCCCGCCAGTCGCTGGAAGCATGCGGCCGGTCAGTTTGCGTTTGTCACCTTTGGCCGTGCCGAAGGGGCACACCCCTTCACCCTGCTCAATGCTGACCAGGGCAACGGCGTGCTGCGGTTTGCCATCAAGGCGCTGGGCGACCACACGGGGCAGCTGCCCCTGCAGGTGCAGCCGGGCCAGACGGTGAGCATCGAGGGGCCGTATGGCTGCTTTGACTTTCGCAGCGACAGCGCCACCGAGCAGGTGTGGGTGGCCGCAGGCATTGGCGCCACGCCGTTCATGGCCTGGCTCGAGTCGATGCAGTCCACGCCCGCGCTGGCGCCCCGGGTGCACCTGCACTACTGCGTGCGCCATGCAGGCGAGGCGGTGTTTGCCGAGCGCATGGCCGCGCTGTGCGCGCGCTTGCCCAGCGTGACGCTGGAGATCCACTACAGCGACGACGCTGGGCCCGTGACACCCACAGCGCTGCTGGCGGGCACCAGCCCGGCGGCGAGTGTGTGGTTCTGTGGGCCGCAGGGTTTTGCCGAGGCGGTGCGCCTGGGCATGCAGCAGCTGGGGCGCTCGCCTGCGCGCTTTCACCAGGAGCTGTTCCAGATGCGTTGAGGCGGGGTTTTCACCCCAGCGCTATGGGTGGGCAGGGAAAATGGTTCTAATTGCCACTCAGCGCTTTACAGGTAAACGCAGGCAGCTATTGAATATGTAGCAAATGGTGTCCGTAATGTCGGCCGTGAGGTGCTCATGCCTCCGGCGCTACGAACGCAATCAGCCTGCCCATGCGCCGTATCCAGTCTGCGGTGACGATGAACTGGGACTTGTCTCTCTTCACACAGGGCTCGATGTCCGGTGGGTTGTCGGCCGGGTAGGGCGAGGTGTCATGCACATCGCCCACATGCGTGCTGCGGTAGGCCTCCAACTGGTTTGCATCGCCCCGTGGGGCAAGCTTTCGGCCCAGAACCGCATGGCCTTTGCCGATGCGGGCGCGCAGTCCACGCGTGAAGCGTTGCTGACCATCATTGCGAAGTAGCCGGGGTCTTCGGCACCTGCCCCGCAGGGCGGACTCTCAGGCGGGAAACGATGGGCCGTGGGGCTGCAGGCACATGGGCCGTTCATCGAAGGCCAGCCAGCCCAGCGCGTCGCACAGCGCCTGCACCCACGCGGTGTAGTCGGTGCGCAGCGAGCAATGCATGGCGAGTGGACCATCGGACACGTTGTCGGGCAGATGGAATTCCACCCCGTGGCCCAGCACCGTGGCGTGGCCCCAGGTGGGCAGGGCCCACTCCAGGCCCGGCACCATCTGCGCGAGCGATGTTTTGATGTGATGGATGTCGCGCAGCACCAGCACCGTGTCGGGTGAGAGCTCGTCGGTGGACAGCGGCAACCGTGCAGGCTGAAAGAACAGGTAGGTATAAGCCATGGAGCGCGATGTTGCACCTTGTTGCACGGGCCACGCACAAGCCTGCAGCGTGCTGCGTGAACTATTGCGCAACCCGTCCGATTGCGTGCACAGCGGGGCTCAGCGAGCCGCAGGCGCCGATGGCACCAGGTACTCGCGCACCAGGGCCCTTGCCCGGTGCAGTCGGCTTTTGGCGGCCTCGCGCGTCACCCCAAGCCGCTGCGCCATCTCCTCGATGGTCAGCTCCTCGAAGTCGCGCAGCAGGAGGGCCTCGCGGTACAGGGGCGGCAGTGAGTCGATGGCCAGGGCCAGGTCGTGGCGCAGCTCGTGGTCGGGGCGGTGCGACCAGGCGAGGTTGTCCTCCACCTGCGCCAGCGGCTCGGCCTTGAGCCACGCCAGCATCGGCCGCATGCACAGGCGCTGCACGATGCGCACCACCCAGCCACCAAACGCCGCCACCTCGCGCAGCGCGCCCACTCGGCGGTACACGATGATGAGCGCCTCCTGCACCACGTCGTCGGTGGCCGTGGTTGCGGCGCAGTGGCGCAGCGCATAGCGGCGGATGTCGGGGCGGGTGAGGCGCAGCAGCTGCTCCATCGCCACGGCGTCGCCGCTGCGCGCGGCGGGAAGCAGCTGGGCGAGTGTGGGTGCGGTCGTGGGGTTGCTCATGGTTTTAGTTCTCCACAGCGCATTGCGCCACCCGCAGCCTGTGAAACCGGCGCGACCCCTGCGTGGGCAGCCGCGCAAGGGCCGCCCCGCCGCGCTGGCTGCGTCCACCGCCCAGGCGCAGCGTGAGAAGAGCAGGGGGTGAGGGCGCGAAGCGACTCAGGGGGTGTTGTTTCATGTCATTCGACAGGCTTGCGGCCCACCATGGCGCAGGCGGGGCAGTAGCCAAATGCGCCGCTCAGGATGCTGCCAACGCCCGAGGCGGCCAGCGCAAGTCCCAGGGGCGATGCAGCCAGCCACCACAGGCCCGCAGCGATGAGGGCGACGCCCCCGACAACGCGCAGCAGGCTTTCGGGGCGGGTGATGTTCTTGCGGTACAGCATGGGAATTGGCTCCTTGGTCGGTTGAAGGAGGTGCCAACACAGGGCGCCTCCACCACCAAGAGCCACGGGTTTCGCAAAAGGATTCATGGGTTGCGAAAAATTTTTGCCAGTCACGGCTGCCCGTTACCGGAAATGGTCAAACGAGGCGTAGCGCTTGTCTACCAGTTGGCCCTGTGCATCCACCAATTGCAGGCCGGGTGTGGCCAGCACCGTGCCGATGCGGGTGACGGGCGTGCTGCTTGCCTGCGACGCGGCGGCCACCGCGTCACGCTGCGCGGGCGGGGCGGTGAAGGCCAACTCGTAGTCATCGCCGCCTGCCAGCGTGCATTGGCGAATCAATTCAGCATCAAATAGGCTGCTAGCGCTTGATGGATAAGCGCTGGCAGCTATCAGTTTTGAAGTGATGTGCGTGTCGATCCGGGCCCCTACGCCTGAGGCCTTGAGGATGTGCGACAGGTCGCCCAGCAGCCCGTCGCTCACATCCATGGCGCTGCTGGCCACGCCGCGCAGGGCCAGGCCCAGGGCCACACGCGGGGTGGGGCGCTCCAGCCGCTGGCGCGCGCGGGCCAGCACGTCGGCGGGCAGGGGGGTGTGGTCCAGCAGAGCCTCCAGCGCCAGGCGGGCGTCGCCCAAGGTGCCGCTCACGTAGATGTCGTCGCCGGGCCGCGCACCGCTGCGCAGCAGGGCCTGGCCGGGGGGCACCTCGCCAAACACGGTGATGCAAATATTGAGCGGGCCCTGCGTGGTGTCGCCCCCCACCAGCTCGCAGCCCTGGGCATCGGCCAGCGTCCACATCCCGCGCGAGAAGCCTTCCAGCCAGGCCTCATCCACCCGGGGTAGTGACAAGGCCAGGGTAAACGCCAGCGGGCGCGCGCCGCACGCCGCCAGGTCCGACAGGTTCACGGCCAGCGCCTTGTGGCCCAGGGCTTCCGGGTCCACGTCCGCAAAGAAGTGGCGGCCCTCTACCAGCATGTCGCTGGAGATGGCCAGCTGCATGCCGGGTGTGGGTGCGAGCAGCGCGCAGTCGTCGCCCACTCCCAGGGCCACGGCACCGCCCGGGCGCGCGGGGCGCGTGAAGTAACGTGCAATCAGGTCGAATTCACCCACGGTGCGGTCCTAAAGAATCGGAGGAAGAAAACGGCGCGAACCCGCTCAGTCGCTTGGCTCTGCGGTGGAAAACCACTGCGCCCAATGGTCGATGCAGGCCTGGATCTTGGGCAGACGGTGCCTGCGGGTGAGGGTGATGGCATGGATGGGGCTGGGCTGCAGGTCCACGCAGTCGGCCAGCACCGGCGCCAGCAGGCCCTGGCGCACCAGGGGCTCAGCCACCACGGTGGCCAGGCGCGCAATGCCCAGGCCTTGGAGCGCCAAACGCGCGGTGATGGCCGTGCTGCCCGAGCGCCAGTGGCCCTCGGCCACCAGCACCTGCGGTTCGCCATTGATCTGGAAAGGCCAGTGGTTCAGAAACGCCACCGCGCTGTTAGTGATGAGCCGGTGCTGGCGCAGATCCTCGGGGCGCTGGGGCACGCCGTGTGTCTGCAGGTAGCCGGGTCTGGCGTACAGCGCGCGTGCCAGCGTGCCCAGCGGGCGCGCCACCACGGTGTCGGTCAGCGGCGGGCCGGTGCGGATGGCGATGTCGATGCCATCGCGCGCCATGTCGGCCATGCGGTCGTCCACTACCAGTTCCACACGCAGTTGCGGGTGCTTGTGCTGCAGGCTGTCGAAGCTGGGGATCAGCAGGTGTTCGGCCACCACCGAGCTGGACGCCACTCGCACCCAGCCGCTGGGCTGGCCACTTTGCTGGGCGAACTCGCCCTCCAGCTCGTCGAGCGTGCCGGTGATGCGGCGGCAGTAGTCCAGAAAGGTCAGCCCCTCGGGTGTGGGAGTGAGGCCGTGGGTCGTGCGGTGCAGCAGCCGTGCGCCGCAGGCTTTCTCGATGCGCGCCAGCGTGCGCGAGACCTGGCTCACCGGCGCATCGCGCTCGCGCGCTACCGCCGAGAGCGAGCCCAGATCGGTCACGCGCACGAACAGGTGCATGTCTTCAAAGCGGATATCGCGCATCGGGCAATGGTAACGGCGGGGGGCTGGGGAGCCTCTGCACGAATCGTCGCGCTCGATGCGCGCACAGGCCCCTTGCAATCTGTGCAAAACGGCCTTGCAGCGCAGGCGGTTTCCGCCGTGCCCGGTGCTGCCTACAGTGGCTTCACCCTGAAAGGAAATGAGCATGTACCCACAGCACCTGCACCCCGATGACTACCAGCGACTGCGCGACGAGGCCAAGCGCCACGCGCTGCAGCTGCGGCAGGACGCGATTCGCGAAGCCCACACCTGGGTGGCGCGTGGGTTCCTGCGCATGGTCCGCCGGGCTTTCCACCTCGCGCGCACTGAAGCTGCGCCCATGAATCTTTCCACCCCGGAGCTGAAAACACCATGCCAACCCTTGTCCTGAAACTCGCCCCGCTACAAAACCCCGAGCGCTACCGGCAGCTGGCCAGCGCGCTGACCGACCTGACCGTGGACCTGCTGGGCAAGCGCCGCGAGGTGACGGCGGTGGTCATCGACGACCTGCCCGCCGCGCGTTGGCACATCGGCGGTGCGCCCATCGAGCAGCCCACGGCACTGCTGGAGATCAGCATCACAGAGGGTACGAACACACGGGAAGAGAAGGCCGCCTTCATCCAGGCCGCATTTGCTGAACTGCAGCGCCAGCTGGCCGGTGACGGCGCGCTGGCCACGGCCAGCTACGTGGTGGTGCGGGAGCTGCCCGCCAGCGACTGGGGCTATGGCGGGCGCACGCAGCAGGCGCGCAAGCTGGCGCTGGCGGCGTGAAGGTGCGGGTGCGAGGCGCGCTCAGGCTGGTGCGCCGCGAAAGCGCTGCGCTGCCTGGCGGCTGACCTCGGCCAGCAATTGCTCTTCGCGTTGGCGCTCGCGCAGCCAGCGCGCGTCGTTCTGGCCCGCCTCCGCCTCAGTGCGCAGCATGTGCATGGCGCTTGATGCGCCTTGCACGGCGGCGTGTCCGGCGATCTTGTCCATGGTCTTGAGGATGTGCTCGCGCAGCGGCATGTGGTCGCCCGTAGCCGGGTCTACATACACCGCATCCATGCCAAAACGGCAGGCCTGGAAGCGGTTGTAGGTGTACACAAGGTAGTCGTCTTCGGCGGGCATGAAGGGCTGGTCGGCCAGAAACCATGCGCCCAGCGACTGCACGTAGCCCGCGAGTGCAGCAGCGCGCTCAATGGTCAGTGGCGTGTCGAACACGCGGATCTCGATGGTGCCGAACTCGGGCTTGGGGCGAATGTCCCAGTAGAAGTCCTTCATGCTCTTGACCACGCCGGTGCGCGTCATCTTGTCGAAGTAAACCGTGAAGTCATCCCAGGTCAGCGCCATGGGGGCGCGGCCTGACAGCGGAAACGCAAACACCGAATTCAGGCGTGCCGAGTCGAAGGCCGTATCCTGGCCCTGCACATAGGGGCTCGATGCCGACAGTGCGATGAAGTGCGGGATGTAGCGCGACATGCGGTGCAGCATGAGCAGCGCGGCGTTCGCGTCGGGGCAGCCGATGTGCACGTGCTGGCCGAAGATGGTGAACTGCTTGGACAGGTAGCCATACAGCTCGGACAGCTCACGAAAACGCGGCTTGTCGTAGATGCGCCGCTCGTGCCACTGCTGGAAGGGGTGCGTGCCGCCGCCCACCACGGCGATGTTGAGCTTGTCAGCGCTTTTGACCAGCGCATCGCGGATGGGCGTGAGCTGGCCCAGCACTTCGCTGGCCGAGTGGCAGATGCCGGTGGAGATCTCGATCATGCTGTTCGTCATCTCGGGCACCACGCTGCCGGGCAGCGGGGTTTTCTTCATGAGGCGCAGCATGTCCTCGGCATAGGGGGCCAGGTCGTAGTCGTTGGTGTTGACGAGCTGCAGCTCCAGCTCAACACCCAGCGTCAGCGGTTCGGAATGGTTGAAGGCTTCAAGACTCACGGCTGTTTTCTCCGTTGTTGCTGCGGGTCAATGGCGCCCAGGGTTTGGAGCTTTCGCCCGCACGGTAAATGGCCACGGTGGCGATCACGGCGCCCAGCACCTCCATCAGCAAGATGGCCGGCAGCGCCACACCGGCAATCACATGGCCGGTGGAAGGCGAGGCCAGCACGAACTGCGAGGCGATCAAGAGTGCGATGGACGACATCGGTGTCATCGCGCAGCCCACCCACAGCGCCTGCTTCCAGCTCGCACCGCTGCCCACGTTGCCCAGTGCCACGCCGGTGGCCTTGGCCACCAGGCGCACGGCAATCAGGGCCAGCACCACGCCGGCCACCGGGGCGCTCCAGTCGGCCTGCGCCGCCACCGTAGAGACCAGCACAAACATCAGCATGGTGAGCAGTGACGACGCATTGCCCAGCTGGCGGGGCCAGGCCCAGGGGCGCGGGTTGAGTTGCTTGAGCAGCATGCCGCCCAGCAGCGCGGCCAGCGGCGCCGAGCCCCCCATGTGCGCTGCCACGGCGGTGCCCGCCGCGACCAATGCCAGAAACAGCATGGAGGTGTTTTCGCTCGTGGGGCTCATGAAGCGCAACGCCATGCGCAGCACCAGGGCCAGCACGGCGGCCACGATGATGGAGACGCCCAGCACCACCATCACGGGGTACACGGTCTCCACCATGGTGACGCTTTGGCGGTTGATCAGCTCGGCCTTGGCGCTGCCCAGTGTCAGCGCGTACAGCGTAGAGAGCGTGGTGAGCACGATGGCGCGTTCCGTCACGGGCCCGGCGGCGCGGGTGTCGGCCACAACGCGCGTGAGCACGGCGGGTGAAGCCGCGAGCGCCACCAGGGCCAGCGGGCCGGCCACCTGGGTGGGCAGGTTCAGCCACACCAGCACCCAGTACACGGCGAAATAGGTCAGCACCGATTCGGCAATGCTCTGCACCAGCACCATCGGGTTGTGGCGGAACCAGCGCAGCGGAATGCGGCCACCACATTCAAAGAGCACCAGGGCAATGCCCAGCTCCAGCAGGAACAGGCCAATGCCCTGCAGCGGCCACACGGCACCGCTGAAGCCTGCCAGCCCGGCGGCGGTGCCTACCAGCGAATAGCCGAGCACCTTGGGCAGTCCGGTGTGGCGCTGCGTGAGATAGCCCGCCATGGCGGCCACGGCCAGCAGCAGCGACCATTGCACCGTGGGCAACCCGGCCGAGGGGCGCAGCCACTGCGCCCAGAAGGTCAGGATTTCGTTCATGTCATGGAACCTCTGCGTCAGACGGGCGGTGCCCGTTGGTGTGAAAGGGCCCGCGCACAGGCCCTCCGCAGATGGGAGGGGGTGCGCTTGGGCGTTGGTGCCCCGAATTTACAGGCGGAAACATTCCGGCCATGTAGGACAGATGCGGCGGTTGCCGCCGTCAGGCCTGCGACGATACACCAACGCAGGCTTGCCGCGCTGGCACAAAAAAACTCAGGGGCGCGCTGCGCAGGCGGGCGCGAATGGCGGCGTAGATGCGCGAGCGGTCTACACCGCTCACGTTTTGCGCGCGCAGCGCGAGGCTGAAGGCCAGATAAAAACTGACCGACACATTCAGCGCACCCAGAAAGGGCAGCGAGGCCACGGCCCACCATAACGCGGGCAAATGCAGCACCTGCAGGCCCAGTGCGGCGCTGGCGGCAGCCACCTGGCCGGTGGACAGCGTGACGTGGCGCACATCGAGCCCCAGCCCAAAAAAAGCGGCAAACGCGGGCACCAGGCCGAGCATGAAACCCAGCGAGACATTGGCCGCAAGGCCCGAGAGGTTTTCGCGCAGGAAGCGGGCCCAGCGCTCGGCGCGCTCGGCGCCCAGCAGCCCGGTGATGCGCGGGTTGTAGTGCAGGGCTGAGTCCATGCGGTGGAGCACAAACCAGTTCTCCGTCCAGCCCGCAATGATGCTGGATGCAAACAGCAGCACCCCGGTAAAGGCCGCAAAAAACAGCGAAGGCCCGAGCAGGTGCAAGGATGCGAGCACATGCTCTGCCTCCTTCACGCTGATGGCGGGCCCGCCCGTGGCCAGGGCAATCAGCGTGGCCAGCGCCAGCACGGCGGGGAAGACCACCAGCACATTGCCCAGCACGGCAGCCACCTGGGAGCGCACCAGGTGCGTGATCTCATCCACAAACGCCTCGATCGCGCCGCCCGAGCCCAGCTCCTTGAGCTTGGCTGCCATGGCCGGCGCCGTCATGGCCGGTTGTTTGGTGGCCACCGTGAAATGCAACAGCTGGATCAGCACAAAGCTCACGGCGTAGTTGACCCCCGCCATGAATCCGCCCCAGAACGCCGACAGTGCCAGCGCATGGAGGCCGAACTTGGTCAGCGTGGTGAACGCCATCAGGGCACCGCCGCCCGCCGCCTTGCGCAGCATGGCGCGGTATTCGGTGCCCGTGCGGGTGATGTAGTGCTCGCCCGTCTCGGCGCTGCGCTCTGCCACCTTGGCCGCCAGCAGCGAGGAGTTGGACGCCAGCAACGCGCGCAGGCTGCGCCGCTCCTGTCCCACCATCACCAGGTGCGCCATGAGCTGCGCCGCCGTGACGGCTGGTTGGGCCGACAGCAGGCAGTCGAGCAATTCGCGCACGCGCAGGATGCGCTCGCGCAGCTGTCGCAGGCGAAAGACCAGGCCCACTGAAATGCCGTTGTCTTCGAAATGCGTGTACACGGTGGCCGCCGCCGCGCGGCAGGCCTCCAGGCGCTCGCGCAGGCGCTGGGCCGACTCGTTGAGCCGGTCAGGCGTGCGCAGCGCATGCAGCACCTCCACGCGCAGGCTCTCCACATCGCGGATCAGTGCATGAAAAGGCTGCGCCTCGCGCGCGGATTCGCTCATGCGCAGCCGGAGTTCGGGGGCAAAGCCGGTCGAGAGAATCTGCCCCGCGCAGTAGGTGATGGCGTCGAGCAGGGCGCGGTGCCAGCGCGTGGCGCCACCGGGGCTGTTGTTGCCACCCGGGGAAGCCAGCAACTCCACCAGCCGGTTCAGCTGGGCTTCGTCGAGCACCGCGAGCCACTGGGCGTCAAAAGCGCTGGGCAGCGCCAGCATGAAAAGCTCGGACGCGTCGATGGTCTCTGGGCTGCCCGGCAGCAGCTTGGTGCGCAGGCGCTCCGCCATCTCGCTGACCAGCGCAGTGCGGGGCGCAAAGCCAAAATCGGCCAGCAAGGTGGTGATATCGACCTGGCCCACCAAGGTGGCCCACCAGGCTTGCAGCCGCAGCTGGAGATCGGGCCGCGCCGCGACCGCATCGATGAAAAGCTGCACCCGGCCCACAGCGGCAGGCACTGAATCGCGCTTGCCGCGCACCCAGTCCAGCAGGTGGATGAGCCACAGATGGCGATGGGCCAGGTCAGCGGCCGGGTCGAGAGCCGCCAGAATGCTGGCCAGGTCGGAATGGGGGGTGTGGGGGCAATAGCGCTTCAATGCAGCACCCGGCCGCTCAAAGGTTCGCCCGAAGGGCCGTGGCAGATCGCCTCCAGCACGAACAACGGCACCGGGCTGTTGAAGGGCTCGCCATCTTCGGCCACGCAGTGAAAGGTGCCGTGCATGGTCCCGCTAGAGGTGCGAAGCCGGCAACCGCTGGTGTACTGGAACGATTCGCCCGGCTTGAGCAGCGGCTGGTGGCCCACCACGCCCAGGCCCTTGACCTCTTCGGTGTGGCCCCGGGAGTCACTGATGATCCAGTGGCGCGAAATCAGCTGCGCAGGCGTTTCCCCGGAATTGGTGATGGTGATGGTGTAAGCGAAGCTGAACACCCCCGTGTCCGGCGCAGACTGCTCGGGCAGGTATTCGGGCAGCACTTCCACGTCAAACTGGTACTTTGGCATGGGGCGAATGGTAACCGTGGAGATTCGTAAAAAGTGCATGTCCATGGGGTAAAACCCCAGACCTTCTGCGCTTTGCGACAATCGGGGGATGAGCCGCACATTCCGAATCGCCCCCTCCATCCTCTCCGCCGACTTCGCCCGCTTGGGTGAAGAGGTGCGCAATGTCATTGCCGCTGGCGCAGACTGGATCCACTTCGACGTGATGGACAACCATTACGTGCCCAACCTCACCTTCGGCCCCATGGTGTGCCAGGCGCTCAAGCCCCATGCCAAGACCGCCGCCGGTGTGGCCGTACCGATCGATGTGCACCTGATGATCCAGCCGGTGGACGCCTTGGCCGCCGCGTTTGCCGACGCGGGTGCGGACTACATCAGCTTTCACCCCGACGCCTCGGGCCATGTGCACCGCAGCATCCAGGCCATCCGTTCCAAGGGCGTCAAGCCCGGCCTGGTGTTCAATCCGGCGGAGCCGCTGGACGTTCTCGACTGGGTGATCGACGACATCGACCTCATTCTCATCATGAGCGTGAACCCTGGCTTTGGCGGCCAGAGCTTCATCGACTCGGCCCTGCGCAAGATCGAAGCTGTGCGCAAGCGCATCGACGCCTCGGGCAAGGACATCCGCCTGGAAGTGGATGGCGGCATCAAGACCGACAACATCCGCCGCGTGGCCGATGCGGGTGCCGACACCTTTGTGGCGGGCAGCGCCATCTTTGGCAAGCCCGACTACCAAGGCGTCATCGACGCGATGCGCGTAGAACTGGGATGATCTCCTGAGCCGCTGCGCAGACATTGCGCGGTGGCCGTTTTCACAGACCACGCCTTCCTGGAGCTTGGTTATTGTTGCGCAGGGACGGTGATCGTCGTGGTGGTCGATTCACGCAACACGCCGCCGCCGGACACCGAGCCACTCGCCGGGCTGCTTTGCACACGGCGCATGCAATCAGCCTGGTCGGCAGCCGTCTGGAACGCAGCACAACGCTGTGTGGCGTTGTCGTTTGCGGCGGCTCCAGGGTTGCTCAGATCGCCCTTGCGCGAAGCATCCAGCGCGTTGTTGGCCTCGCGCAGGCAGGTGGCCAGACTGTCCTGGGTGTTGTTGGTCATGCACTTTTCCCGCTCCTGCTCATAGCGTGCCCGCGCATCCTGAGGCGGCGTTTGTGCGGATACACCCGCGCATGCCAGCAACAAGGCGGCGGTGAAGAGGGGGGTGGCAAAGGGAATGCGGTTCATGAAAGGGCTCCTGGGGCAATCGCAGATGGTCTGAACGTATGCCTGCAGGGTAGGCCCCCCTGCTGCGCGCCCCTGTCGGACAGTGCCGCCCCCTGCCGTGCGCGGGGCGCGCGTTTCGGGCCGGGTCAGCCCAGGCGCTGAAAGGTCAGCACGAAGGCCACGCCGTCGGCCGTATTGCGCGCGTTGATCGTGCCACCCATCTTGGCCATGTAGGTCTTGGCCACGAACAGGCCCTGGCCCCGGTGCCCGCTCTCGCCGTCGGGCATTGGAAGGCTGGGGTCGGACACCCCCAGCTCAAAGATGCGCCCCAGCAGATCCTCGGCAATGGTGACACCCTGGTTGCGCAGCGTGGCGCTGGCAGTCGATTCGGAGGCCGCCAGCGTCAGCGTGATGTGCGTGCCCGGCGGGCGGTAGCGGTCGGCATTACGCAGGATATGGGTCACCACGTCTTCCAATGCAAATTCGTCCGCCCGAACGATGACCGGGCCCGCCCCTCCTTCATAGACCACGTTGTCGATGCCTGCAAAGTGCGCGTTGTTGGCCACGTGGTGCAGGAAGGCATCCAGGTCCAGTCGACCTTGCGGCACGTCGGCCGCCTGCAACGCCTCCGCGGGGGAGGCCGTGCCATACAGCACATGCACGGCCTGCTGCATGCGCTGGATGTAGCGGTGGCCCGGGTCGTCGGCGCTGCCGTGCAGCACCATGAGCGATTGCAAAGGGGACATGATCTCGTGCCCCACGGCATGCCACATGTCGCGCTCCTGCTGGGCGCGCAACTGTTCGCGCTGGATATCGTCCTTCACACGCTGGAGCAGGTCGGCCAGGCCGCCAGCCAGAATGCCCAGCTCGTCCGACCCGCGCAGGTCCGACACGTCCAGGTCGCCCAGGCGGGGGCCGATGTGCCCGTCCTGCACGTTGTACGAAACCGCTGCCGCGCGGCGGGTGAGGGCGGTCACGCGGCGGATGAGTCCCACCTCCACCACCAGCCAGGCCAGCGCGATGGCCGCGAGCATGGCGCCCAGGTACCACGACATGCGGGTGGCCACGGCGGCAAGGCCCTGCTCCACGCCGCGCAGGTTGCCGGTAAAGGTGACGGCATAGTTGCCCGCCGGGGTGTCCAGAATGTCGAGGCCGGCCGGTACCGGCTGCGCCCGATGATCGCCAGCGGCTTGCCACTCCAGCGGCAGCCAGCTGATAAGGCGCAGCAGCCAGGGCGCCGACGGGTCTGCCTGCACTTCGGAACCCTTGAGCGTGATCGCTTCGCTGTCGCTCGTGCCCAGCTTGCGGATCTGCACCTGTTCGCCGGGCAGCAGGGTGCGCGCCACATCCGCCAGCGAAGCCGCAGCCTGGGCACCGGGGGCATTGCTGTCGAACAGCGCCGCGCCCGTGCCAGGCGCCAGCATTTCCACCCGCACGCGCATGTTGCCAAGATCCTGTGGCGGCCAGACCAGGCGCTGCTTGTCAAACAGCGCTTCGCGGAACAGCTCCACCGGCAGGCGGATGGAGTAGAAGGTGCGGCGCAGGCAATCGGGCACGGCGCCCGCCAGATCCCGGCACTGGCCGTTCTGCCAGAGCCAGCCGCGAAAATCCCGCACTGGCCGCGCCCGGGCATCCAGGGACTCTTCTCCGCTGTCCACGAATCCTGTCAGGCGGCCCCGGGTGCTGATCGTGCCCTGGGGTGGCAGTGCTTCAAAAGGCGCCACCCAGCGGTAGGTAGCGCCGCGCATGTCCAGCGTGATGCGGGCGCGGTGCACGGCCTGTAGATCCAGAGCGCCACGTTCGCGCGGCACCAGCTCGCCCGCGTAGAAGCTACCCACCAGGTAAATGAAGCCCCCGGCATAGGGGTTGTTGCCGATGGCCGCGCAGACCGACGAACCGTCGGGGTACTGCACCGCGCAGCCCGCCATTTCCACGGCCTGTTGGGCCTTGTTCTGGTCGTCGAAATCTAGCGCCGCATAGGGCAGCAGCAGGGGCGCCAGCGGCGCGGGGGCGGCGCCACGGTTGCCCGCATTGAGCAAGGCCAGCTGCCCAGAGGGGTGGCGCAGACGGGCCATGACCTCGGACTGGCTGCGCGCGAAGCCGTGCTGGTAGCTCTGCCAGCCACGCTCCTTTTCCTCCTTGAGCAGCACCACGCTCAGCGCGACGGTGGCCAGCGCCAGCAGTACAAACACGCTGCGCACCAGAATCCGCAACCGGAAGGCGGGCAGGCCCAGGCGGGGCATTTCCAGCGCGGGGTGGCGGAGCAGACGCTTCACTTGCCAGTCCAGCGAAAGCCGCGCATGGGCACGTTCTCAATGCCTTCAAAGCTGGGGTCCACCTCGCGCAGGGCCTCGCGGATGGTGCTGACGTGCTTGCGCACGTTGTCGCGGTTGCGCCCGCTTTTCACCACCTCAAAAAGTTCGTCGTACGACACCACCTCGCCACTGCGCTGGTGCAGCGTGGCCAGGATGCGCTGGGCCGTCAGCGGCAGGTTGATGCGCTCGCCGCGCCAGGTGGGGGAGCGCTGCCACAGCGGGTCCAGCACCAGCGCATCGTCCACCGGGGCGGGTGCTGTGCGGGTCGGAGTCTGTGCCTGCGTGGTGCGCAGGATGTCGAGAAAGGTCTCGATGAAGTCGGCCTCCTCGAACGTGGTCTTTTGCAGGTAGTCCCACGCGTCCAGCGCCTTCATGATGCTGCGGTAGATGGCCGCAGGCATGGCCGACACCACCAGCACCGGTGTGCCCTGGCGGCGCTTGTTGATGGCGTTGATGAGCGCCACGCCCGCATGGCGCTCACGGCCCAGTTCGATGTCAAGGACCACGGCGTCGTAGTGCTCGCGCGCCAGGGCGGCTTCGGCTTCGTCGCGCGTGAACCACTGGTCAATCACGATGCCGCTCTTCGCACTGGCAATCCAGCCCGCCAGCTGGTTGCTGGTGGGCAGGTCGTCTTCGATCACGGCAATGCGGGTCATGGGCGGGGCGCGGAGTAAGGGTGCGTCGATTATCCGGGGCGCCTTGCTTGCCCGGTGTGAAGGTTTCTTCCGGGCCCGGAGGGTTTGTGCGGTGGTTGTGAGGGCTTTGGGGCGCGCGATGTGTTGTTGCTTCCGGGGTGAAACCGAAGAATCAGTCCCCAATGAGCAGCCCGGTGAGGCCGCTCAGAAGCAGACAACAAATCACACCCTACCGAGAGAGAGAAACACCATGAAAACCGCCTGGAACCGCATCGTACAAGCCCTGCGTGGTCGCAATGCCGCCCCCCGCCCGCTGGACGCCAGCGGCGAATGGCCGCAAGACGCGGCACCTTCGCAGACGGAAGCTGCCATGCCAGCATCCGCAGACGTGGACGCAGGGCGCATCCACTGGGCGTACCTGCTGCCCACGGCCAGCACGGTGCGCTGGATGGTGGCCGGTGCCGTGGTGGTCGGTGCAGGGGGCCTTGTGCTTCGCCACCCGCCGGTGCAGCAGCTGGGCCAGGGTGAGCTGGCGGTCCGCATGAACCAGTTCACCGGTTCGGTGAGCCAGTGGCGTGATGGCAGCATGTGGGTGGTTCCGGGCCTGCACAGCGTGCGCATCTTCTCTCTGCGGGACCAGAGCTACCGCCCTGAAGCCATGCGCCAGGCCAATGGCAGCGCACCCTTGCAATCGGTGGAAGGCCTGTCGTTCGGGCTCGACCTGAGTGTGCGCTACGCACTCGATCCTGCCTCCGAAACCGTCAAGGCTGGCCGCCTGCCCGATGATGTGGACGCCGACATCGTGGCACCTGCCGTGCAGGGGTTGGTCTACAAGGTGTTCGCCCGCTACACCGTGCGTGAAATTTTCTCGTCCAAGCGTGCCGAGATCGCACAAATCATCGAGACCGAGCTGCGCACGCGCCTGGCCGCCGATGGCGTGCTGCTGCGCCACGTGCAGATCGGCAAGGTGGACCTGCCCGCCGAGTACCGCCGCGGCATGGACAGCCTGCTGGCCGAGGAACTGGCTTCCGAGAAGATGCGCTACACGCTGGAGCTGAAAGACAAGCGTGTGAAGGAGACCGAACTCGACGCCAATGCAGATAAGGTGCGCCGCGAGGTGGCTGCTGAAGCTGCGGCCCGCGAGCAGGTGATCGCCGCCCGCGCCCAGGAAGAGGCGATGAAACATGTGCTGCCCTTCAAGCAGCGCCAGATCGAGCAGCGCCAGCTGGAGGCCGAGGCCGAAAAGGTATCGCGCATCAAGGCCGCCGAGGGCAGCGCCCAGGCCCGCCGCATCGAAGCCAACGGCGAGGCGGATGCCCGCCAGAAGCTGGCTGAGGCCGAGGCCTACCGCATGGACCGCATTGGCAAGGTGAACGCCGAGCAGATGGCGCGCGAAGGAGCGCTGGTCACCAAGCATCCGCTGCTCATCCAGAAGACGCTGGCCGACAAGCTCTCCGACAAGATCCAGGTCATCATCGCGCCGCCTCCGACCAACGGTGATTTCATCGGCGCGGCGCTGCTGGGCGGCAACCGCAATGCGCAAGCCGGTGTCGTGCAGGCTGCGGGCGTGGCCGACGACACCTCCACCGTCCAGGCTGTGGAGCAGTGAACATGAATCTCACGACCTTGACCTTCATTGCAGCGGTCGCCAGCGCTGCAGTCACGGTGGCCTCTGCCGCCGTGCCTCCTGCTTCGGTCAATACCCTGGGCAGTGCCATCGTGGTGCAGGACCAGGCCAGCCTGCGTGCCGCGCCGCGCGATGGCGCCCAGCAGCAGGCCAGCCTGTGGCAGGGCGAGGTGCTGGAGGTGCGCGGCGAGCGCCTGGATTACCTGCAGGTGTGGGACCACAAGCGTGAGCGCGGCGGCTTCATCCGCGCCAGCGATGTGCGCCGCATGGCACTGACCGAGGCCGAAGGCCCCGCGTTGCTGGCTGTGCTGCGTTTCATGCAAGACACGCCGGGTGCTGAGGCGCTGGGGATTGGCCTCACCGCCGCCTACCTGCAGGCGGCTCCCGGCCAGCTGCTGGCGGGTGTCGAGGGCGCACAGGCTTTTGATGCGCTGGGCACGTTCGCCGACCGGCTTGCACGCCGCGCCTCGGTGGCCGTGCCGGGCAAGGCCTCGGGGGCCACGCTGTCCGCGCACCTGGATGTGGCCAATGCCTACGGCGTGCGTTTTTCCACCTATGAGGTGGAGGGCCGCATGCAGGTTTGCTATGAAGGCGAAGCCTTTCGCCGCGTGCTGGCCATGCCGGTGGCCGATGCCGCCCAGCGCGCCCGCGCCGCCCTGGCGCTGACGCGGCCAGAGTGCATCAACCCCGACCTGCCAGCCCACGAACGCGCCAAGGTGCACGCCTGGCAGGTCGATGTGCTGGAGCGTGTGGACGTTGCCGGCTTGCCGCCCTACCTGCGCAACCGCGTACAGATGCGCCGCGCCAGCGTGTGGGGCGCCACGGCTTTCGAGCAGGCGCGCAAAAATGTTGCAGATCCAGCGGTGGCTGCCGCTGCTGCGCGCGCGCTGACCGAGTTCGCCGGCGTGAGCAAGGCCGACCTGCCCGATGAAGACCAGAGCGCCTACAACGACGCTGCCATGCGCGTGAGTGCGGTGCGCTGGGCACTGGTGCCCACCACCGCGCCAGCGGCCCCATCCAAAGCAGCCCGCCCGACCCTGGTGACCGAGCCCGGCGCTCCCGGTGAAACCTGTGTGCTGCTGGTGGATGCCCAGCACACGGCCCAGGCCCCGCTGCTGCGCCGTTGCACCTATGGCGTGGTCTGGTCTGCGTCGGCCAGCACCAACCGCGAAGGCACGGCGGTGGCCTTGGCCGTGCAACCCCTGGAAGGCTGGCGCGAGCTGTGGGTGCTGCGCAAGACCGAAGGCGGCTGGCTCGCCGATGTGCTGCCGCCAGCGGCCACCACGCCAGAAACCGGCGTGGCCGAGTGGGCCGGATGGGTGCCTGGCGGCCAGCAGATGCTGGTGGCACGCGAGGCGCGCGGCCAGGGGCGCTACCGCAAGAGCTTTGAGGTGGTGCGGTTGGACGGCCTGACCACTGAGCGGGTCACGGGCGATGTAGCAGCGCTGCCTTTGTTTCAGCGTTGGCAAGACCCTGCGTGGAAGCTGCAGACGCTGAGCTTGCGCTGAATGCAGGGTGGGCGGGAGGAAGAAGGCTTCATCGGTTCCTTAAACTTGGGCAACTTTTTCCTCTTCCGTCTTTCTGCCTTATGTCCCACGCCGCTGACCCCATGTTGTCTTCTCTGCTGTCCCGTGTAGATGCCGTCATCGTGGACCTGGACGGCACCATGGTGGACACCATGGGGGATTTCAACGAGGCGATCAATCGCATGCTCCGTGAGCTGGCTCTGCCGGCCATCGAGGCCCTGCACATCGAACACATGGTGGGCAAAGGCTCGGAGCATTTGCTGCGATCAGTGCTAAAACACGTTCTGGCGCTTGATGGTATTGCGCAAGATGCTATAAAAAGCGAAGCATACTATCCTGCAGCCTGGGCCAGCTACCAGCGCCACTACCTGGACATCAACGGCCAGTTTGCAGGGGTTTACCGGGGTGTAGAGGACGGTCTGAAGGCGCTGCGTGCCCGGGGGCTGCGCCTGGCCTGCCTGACCAACAAACCCACGGACTTTGCGCTGCCGCTTCTGAAGTCCAAGGGCCTCGATGGGTATTTCGAGAAAGTGTTTGGCGGTGACGCCTTCGAGCGCAAGAAGCCCGATCCTCTGCCCCTCCTCAAGACCTGCGAAGCGCTGGGCACTGCCCCCGCGCGCACGCTGATGCTGGGCGATTCCAGCAACGACGCGCAGGCTGCCCGCGCGGCCGGGTGCCCCGTGGTGCTGGTCACCTACGGCTACAACCACGGCGCGCCCGTTCGGGCCGTGGATGCCGACGGTTTTGTGGATTCGCTGGCGCAGCTGACCTGAGCCGCTCTCAGGCGGGTAACTGGCGTGGCGCCACGGCGCGGTAGTCCAGCCGCGATGCGCTGATGCTGCTGCCGCGCACGGGGGCGGGCGTTGCATCGCCGTGGCGGGTGGTGTTGGCTGAGAGGCGGAAAACCGCCACCGCATCCACCAGCTGCCCCGCCTGTGTCTTGAGGCTGTCGGCCGCTGCTGCGCTTTGCTCTACCAGGGCCGCGTTCTGCTGCGTGGCCTGGTCCATCTGCGTGATGGCTTCGCCCACCTGCGAGACACCCTGACTCTGTTCGCTGCTGGCTGCGCTGATCTCGCCCATGATCTCCGTCACGCGGCGGATCGATGCAACCACTTCGCTCATGGTGGCGCCGGCCTTGTCCACCAGGGCTGTGCCGCGCTCCACACGCTCCACGCTGGTGCCGATCAGGCCCTTGATCTCCTTGGCGGCTTCAGCGCTGCGTCCAGCGAGGCTGCGCACTTCCCCGGCCACCACGGCAAAGCCGCGCCCCTGTTCGCCCGCGCGCGCAGCCTCCACGGCAGCATTCAGGGCCAGGATGTTGGTCTGGAAGGCGATGCCGTCGATGACGCTGATGATGTCGGCGATCTTGCGGCTGCTGTCGTTGATGCCCTTCATGGTCTCGACCACTTCGGCCACCACATCGCCTCCCTGTTGGGCCACGGTGGATGCGCTCATGGCGAGCTGATTGGCCGTGCGCGCGTTGTCGGCGTTTTGGCGCACCGTGGAGCCAAGTTCTTCCATGGATGCGGCGGTCTGCTGCAAGGCTGAGGCTTGCTGTTCCGTGCGTGCCGAGAGGTCGTTGTTGCCGGATGCAATTTCGACGCTGGCGGTGGCCACGCCTTCTGCGTTGTGGCGCACATTGCCGACGATGGTGGCCAGGCGCGATTGCATGGTGGCCAGCGCCTGCAGCAGTTGGCCGGTTTCGTCATTGCCGCTGGCTTCGATGGGGTGGGTCAGGTCGCCATCGGCAATGCTCTCCGCCGCCTGCTTGCCCCGCTGCACAGGTTGCACGATGGAGCGTGTGACGGTGAAGGCCAATAGTGCCCCCAGTGCCACGGCTATCAGTGTGCCCACGCCCAGCAACACCTGGCTGGCCTTGGCCAGCGTGCTGGTGTCGCCCTGGCTGTCGGCCAGCTGCGCGGCCATGGCAGTGCGCAGGTCGTCGAGGGATTGGAGGTACTTGTCCGCCAGAGGGCGCAAGTCCTTGTCCACCAGCGTGGGCACATTGGGCTCGCCGCCACGGTGCAGTTCGCGGATCTCGGCGAGTTTGTCGTTGTAGGCCTTGCTGGCGGCGGCAATGGTGGCCAGTTGCGCACGGTTCTTGTCTCCCTGTACCAGGCCTTCGATGCGCTGGACCTTGCCCTCGATGCCTTTGGCTGTGGCCTGCGTGTCGGCCGTGAGCTTTTCCATGTAGTCGCGGTCAATGGCCTTGAGGAAGGCCTCGGTGCGCACCCAGTTCAGGCGGATGTCTGACGCCCAGTTCTCCACCAGGGTCTGCTGCTCGATCTCCTGGGTGGCCACGCGTTCGCTGGCTCCTTGCAGGCTCGCGATGCGCCACATGCCGGTGGCGGCAATCAACGCGGTGATGAGCAGGATGGCACCGAACGACGCGCCCAGGCGCAGGCCGACGGAAAGGTTGCTGAGTTTCATGGTGGGGTCTGGCGCAAAAAGGTATCTGGGGGCAGAAAATTGGGGGCGTTACAGACGGCTCGTTGCGGGGCGCGGGTAGCGCGAAAATCTCGGTTCAGGCCGTGGCATCAGTGACTGCGGGGTGCGCGCAGCAAGAGGCCGTTGTTTCATCAGTGAGGGGCGGGTGTGCTCGTTGGTCCAAAGGCTACTCCCGAGTAGGGAGCGCGTCTGTCGGGCGCGGGACAGCCCCGGGCGGAAGTGCCTCGGGGTTTGTCCCAGGGGGTTACGCAGGCTTGCCCAGAAGGGCGTCCTTGAGCTTCCAGTCGGCGGGCACATTGCCCAGCCAGATGCCCAGCAGCGCGTTGAAGAACTCCGGCTCCTTGAAAGGCTCGCCCTGGGGCTTGCCCTTGACCGTGATCACCGTGCCGGTACCTGGTATCCAGTCGATCATGAACTGGTCGCCCGCCTGCAGCTTCTTGTGGTCCGAGAAGATCTGGCTCATGCGCAGCACGCCCGGGATGAGCTTGGAGAACGCTGCGCGGTCCATGTTGTCCTCCATGCCGCGCGAGAACAGCTTGCCCAGCTCGGTGGAGTCGATCTCGCGCAGCATGGTGATGCTCATGCGCTTGGGGCCCTTCAGGGCCATGATTTCAGCGGGCGTCGAGGCCTTCTTTTCAAGGTACAGGCCTGCGGTGTACACCTTGAACACGGCCTTGTAGCGAACCCCTGCGCCATTGAGCTGAAGGCTGCTGCCACTCAGGCTGCTCGTCTCTTCATACTTGACGTCGGCCACGGTGATGGGCTGGGCAATAGCACCGGCCGCCAACAGGCAGGCCACGGCTGCTGCGGCACATCGCTGGAGAAACTTCATGCGCAACTCCTAAAAAAGAACGGTCGTTCGTTTCAAATTGTTGCAGTGCTCCTGCCGGGCCGCAACAGGGTTTTCGAGTGGTTGTGCGATCTCGCCTTGAGAGTCGTCAACTCAGGCCCTGAAAAAAGCTTTGCTACACTTTGGCCCATGTTCATTCACCACGTGTTCATCACAGGTTGCAGCGACCGGGGAGCCTGGCCCTGGCGTCAGCCTGTCGCTTTGAACGCCTGATGGCACCTGGGCAGCTGCCCCAGCGTGCACCCGTGGCCTCCACCCCGATGCGGTGAGGCCGATTGAATGGACCGCAGCGACCCTTTTCCATTGACAGGGACACGCGCTGCGACAGCTGGGAGCCCTCCCCGTGATCACAGAACTTGAATTCAAAAGCCTGGCCAGCGAAGGCTACAACCGCATTCCGCTCATGGTCGAGGCCTTTGCGGACCTGGAAACCCCCCTCTCGCTCTACCTGAAGCTGGCGCACACCAAGGACGGCGGCAAGCACAGCTTCCTGCTCGAATCCGTGGTGGGTGGCGAGCGCTTCGGGCGCTACAGTTTCATCGGCCTGCCCGCACGCACGCTGCTGCGGGCCAGCGGCTTTGGGGCGCAGGCCAAAACCGAGGTCGTGACGGACGGCCAGGTGGTCGAAACCGCCCAAGGCAATCCGCTCGACTTCATTGAGGCATACCAAAAGCGGTTCAAGGTGGCGCTGCGCCCCGGCCTGCCGCGCTTTTGTGGCGGCTTGGCCGGCTACTTTGGTTACGACGCGGTGCGCTACATCGAAAAGAAGCTGGAGACCACCTGCCCGCCCGACACCCTGGGGTGCCCCGACATCCTGTTGCTGCAGTGCGAAGAACTGGCGGTCATCGACAACCTCTCGGGCAAGCTTTACCTCATCGTCTACGCCGACCCGGCCCAGCCTGAGGCCTACACCCGCGCCAAGAAGCGCCTGCGCGAGCTGAAAGAGCAGCTCAAGTATTCGGTGAGTGCCCCCGTGGTCAAGGCCACCGAAAGCCACCCCGCCCAGCGCGACTTTGCCAAGGCCGACTACCTGGCCGCTGTGAACCGCGCCAAGGAGCTGATTGCGGCCGGTGACTTCATGCAGGTGCAGGTGGGCCAGCGCATCCACAAGCGCTACACCGAAAGCCCCCTGAGCCTGTACCGCGCGCTGCGTTCGCTGAACCCGTCGCCGTACATGTACTTCTACGACTTTGGCGACTTCCATGTGGTGGGTGCCAGCCCCGAGATCCTGGTGCGCCAGGAGAAGACCGACGAGGGCACCAAGGTCACCATCCGCCCCCTGGCGGGCACCCGCCCGCGTGGCGCCACGCCCGAGAAGGACAAGGCCACCGAGGTCGAACTCATCAACGATCCCAAGGAACGCGCCGAGCACGTGATGCTGATCGACCTGGCGCGCAACGACATCGGCCGCATCGCGAAGACCGGCACCGTGAAGGTGACCGAAGCCTTTGCGGTGGAGCGCTACAGCCACGTGATGCACATCGTGAGCAACGTGGAGGGCATCCTGCACGATGGCATGACCAGCATGGACGTGCTCAAGGCCACCTTCCCCGCAGGCACGCTCACCGGCGCGCCCAAGGTGCACGCCATGGAACTCATCGACCAGCTCGAACCCACCAAGCGCGGCCTGTATGGCGGCGCCTGCGGCTACCTCAGCTACGCGGGCGACATGGACGTGGCCATTGCGATCCGCACTGGCATCATCAAAAACGGCACGCTCTACGTGCAGGCGGCTGCCGGTGTGGTGGCCGATTCGGTGCCCGAGCTGGAATGGAAAGAGACCGAGCACAAGGCCCGCGCGCTGCTGCGCGCCGCCGAACTGGTTGAGGAGGGCCTGGAATGACGATCCGTGACCCCAAGGCCATCGCCAAAGTGAAGGCCTGCACCACCATGCAGGACGTGCGCCGCGAAGTGAACGCGCTGGACGACGTGCTGGTACCCCTGCTGGTGGAGCGCGTGGGCTACATGACCCAGGCCGCCCGCATCAAGCAAGGCGTGGAACAGGTGCGCGACGAAGCCCGCATCCAGGCCATCGTGGACCGCGTGCGCGAGCGCGCACAGGCCGAAGGTGGCGATGCCGACGTGATCGAAGCCATCTACCGCAGCCTCATGGAAGCCTGCATTGCCTATGAACACCGCGAGTTCGCCCGCCTGCGCGAGCCCGCCACTGCCGGGAGCGCCGCATGAAACTCTTGATGGTCGATAACTACGACAGCTTCACCTACAACATCGTCCAGTACTTTGGTGAACTGGGTGCCGAGGTCGAGGTGTTTCGTAACGACGAGATCACCGTGGCCGAGATTGAGGCGCGCCTGAATGCGGGCCAGCTTGACCGCCTGGTGATTTCGCCCGGCCCCTGCTCCCCGGCCGAGGCGGGTATTTCGGTGGCCGCGATCAAGCACTTTGCCGGCAAGCTGCCCATCCTGGGCGTGTGCCTGGGCCACCAGAGCATCGGCGCGGCCTTCGGCGGTAACATCATCCGCGCGCAGGAGCTGATGCACGGCAAGACCAGCGTCATCACCACCACGCAAAAGGGCGTGTTTGCCGGGCTGCCCGAGCAGTTCACCGTCAACCGCTACCACTCCCTCGCCATCGAGCGCGCCACCTGCCCGGATGTACTCGAAGTGACCGCCTGGACCGACGACGGTGAAATCATGGGCGTGCGCCACAAGACGCTGGCGATCGAAGGCGTGCAGTTCCACCCCGAGAGCATCCTGACAGAACACGGTCACGCCATGCTCAAGAACTTTCTGGAGCAGCGCGCATGACAGCCCACCAGGGCCTGGCCCAGCTTTTCCAGTACAAGCGTTGGGCCAACCAGGAACTGCTGGCACTGGGCGCGGCATCGCAAGGCGCGCTGCCTGCCGACGACTACCGGCTGTTTGTGCGCATCCTGAACCACACCTACGTGGTGGACCGCATCTTTGCCAGCCACCTGCAGGGTCTGCCCCAGACCACCTACCAGGCCACCAACACCGAGGAGACGCCGGAGCTGGCCACCTTGAGCGAGGCCGTGCGCGTGTCGGACGACTGGTATGTGCAGTACGTGGGCGGGCTGGATGATGCGCAGCTGGCTGAGTCCGTGGCTTTCCGCTTCACCGACGGCGACACCGGGCGCATGTCGCGCAGCGAGATCCTGAACCACTTGGTTGTGCATGGCACGTACCACCGGGGGGCAGCAGGGCGCATCCTGGCCGCGCATGCGGTGCAGCCTCCGCGCGATTCGCTGACGACCTTCCTGCACCGCCTGGAACCTGGCCGACGCTGGTAGACACACCCATGCCCGAACTTCATCAACTGCTCATGTTCATCGCGGCGGGATGGCTGCTCAACCTCACGCCCGGGCCCGATGTGCTCTACATCGTTACCAACGCGCTGCGTTCCGGCACACGCGCGGGCATCGTTGCGGGGCTGGGCATCACGGCCGGGTGCCTCGTGCACATCTTTGCGGCCGCCGTGGGTGTGGGCGCGCTGCTGGCCACCTCGGCCACGGCGTTCACGGTGCTCAAGTGGATCGGCGCGGCCTACCTGATGTGGATGGGCGTGCGCATGCTGCTGTCCAAGCCTGGTGCTGATGGTGGCAACACGGCGGCGCTGGCGGCTGCGCAGGCGGCCCCTGCGCCGCACACGCCGCTTCGCAAAGTTTTCCTCGGCGGCTTCTGGACCAATGTGCTCAATCCCAAGGTCGCCATCTTCTTCCTGGCCTTTGTGCCGCAGTTCATCGCGCCGGGCACCGACAACAAGGCGCTGGCCTTTGTGCTGCTGGGCGTGCTGTTCAACGTGAACGCCATCCCCGTCAATGTGGGCTGGGCGCTGGCCGCTTCGTGGATGGCGCGCCGTGCCACAGCCATCCAGCGCGGCATGCACTGGCTGGACCGCGTGGCGGGCGCCATGTTCATCGGCTTCGGACTCAAGCTGGCCTTTACTGATCAACCGGCGGCTTGACCGCCACCCCAGGAGACACCGTCATGCCCATCACCCCCCAGGAAGCGCTGCAGCGCACCATCGAGCACCGCGAAATCTTCCATGACGAAATGCTGCATCTGATGCGCCTCATCATGAATGGCGAGCTGTCGCCCGTCATGACCGCAGCCATCATCACCGGCTTGCGCGTGAAGAAGGAAACCATCGGCGAGATCACCGCAGCCGCGCAGGTGATGCGCGAGTTCAGTACCAAGGTGCACGTCAAGGACGCGACCCACATGGTGGACATCGTGGGCACGGGCGGCGACGGTGCCAACACCTTCAACATCTCCACCTGCTCGATGTTCGTGGCCGCCGCAGCGGGCGCCAAGGTCAGCAAACATGGCGGGCGCGGCGTATCCAGCAAAAGCGGCAGCGCCGATGTGATGGAGGCCCTGGGCATCCACATCAACCTCAAACCCGAGCAGATCGCCCAGTGCATCGCTGAAGTCGGCATCGGCTTCATGTTCGCGCCCAACCACCACCCCGCCATGAAGAACGTGGCCCCGGTGCGCAAGGAACTGGGCGTGCGCACCATCTTCAACATCCTGGGCCCGCTGACCAACCCGGCCGGTGCGCCCAACATCCTGATGGGCGTGTTCCACCCCGACCTCGTCGGTATCCAGGTACGCGCGCTGCAGCGCCTGGGCGCCGAGCACGCGCTGGTGGTGTACGGCCGTGATGGCATGGACGAAGTCAGCTTGGGCGCTGCCACTTTGGTGGGTGAGTTGAAAAACGGCCAGATCACCGAGTACGAAATCCACCCCGAGGACTTTGGCCTGCCGATGGCGAGCAATCGCGCGCTCAAGGTTGAGACGCCCGAGCAGTCGCGGGAGATGCTGATCGGCGTGCTCAAGGGCGAGCCTGGCGCCGCGCAAGACATCGTCTGCCTGAACGCCGGTGTGGCGCTGTACGCCGCCAATGTGGTCGATTCGGTGCCCGCAGGCTTGGCCAAGGCCCGTGCCGTGATTGCGTCGGGCGCCGCGCTGGCCAAGCTGGAGCAGGTGGTCACGCGCACGCACGCGCTGGCCACGGCGGCCTGACACGGCCATGTGGCGCGACCCTGGCACCTGGATTGCACTGGGCATCTCTGCCCTTTTCATCGTGGCCGGGTTCGTGATGCACCGCGTGTTCACCAAAATTCTGAAACAGGGCTCCCCTGAGCCCGACGACACCGAAACCGACAACCCAAAGGGCGCGCACCATGAGCAGTGACATCCTCAACAAAATCGTCGCCGTCAAGCACGAAGAAGTGGCCGCCGCCAAAAAGCGCCTGTCCTTTGAAGCCATGCGCGCCGACGCCGAGAGCCGTGTGCTCACCCGCGACTTTGAAGGCGCGCTGCGCGCCAAGATCGCCAAGGGCCAGGCGGCGGTGATTGCCGAGATCAAGAAGGCCAGCCCCAGCAAGGGCGTGCTGCGTGCTGACTTCGAGCCTGCTGACATTGCCCAGAGCTATATGGAAGGCGATGGCAAGGTGAGCGCGGCCTGCCTGTCGGTACTGACCGACCGGCAGTTCTTTCAGGGCCAGCCCGACTACCTGAAACAAGCCCGCGCCAGCACGTTGCTTCCTGTGCTGCGCAAGGATTTCATGGTGGATGCGTACCAGATCTACGAATCGCGCGCCATGGGCGCCGACGCCATCCTGCTGATTGCGGCCAGCCTGGACGACGCCCAGATGGCCGACTTCGAGGCCATTGCACGCAGCCTGGACATGGCGGTGCTGGTGGAGGTGCATGACCGGCCCGAGCTGGAGCGGGCTCTGAAGCTCAAGACTCCGCTGGTCGGCATCAACAACCGCAACTTGCGCACGTTCGAGGTCACGCTGGACACCACGCTCTCCATGCTCAAGGACGTGCCTGCGGACCGGCTTCTCGTCACCGAGTCGGGCATCTTGAAGCCTGCCGATGTGAAGGCCATGCGCGACGCAGGTGTGCACGCCTTCTTGGTGGGCGAAGCCTTCATGCGGGCGGACGATCCGGGCCTGGCCCTGGCCAAGCTCTTTGGGTGAGAGAGGGTGAAAACTCCTGTTTTAATAGCTGCTTGCGCTTGATGGTAAAGCGCTAGAGCCTATTTCGACCATGAATTCAACTCCCCAGACCCCGGCCCAACTCCAAAGCGCCAACCCCGCCGACTGGCCCGTGGCGCCCGGCTGGCAGCCGTTGGCGGACGCCTTTTTTGCTGGCGCACGCGGGCAGGCGTTGCTCGCGTTCTTGCAGGCGCGGCTGCAGGCGGGTGCGGCGATCTTTCCGCCCCAGCCGCTGCGCGCGCTGGAGCTGACGCCGCCTGAGGACGTGCGCGTGGTCATCCTGGGGCAGGACCCGTACCACGGCCGGGGCCAGGCCGAGGGGTTGGCGTTTTCGGTGGCGCCGGGCGTGCGCCTGCCGCCCTCGCTGCAGAATATCTTCAAGGAAATGCAGCGCGACCTGGGGGTGGCCTTCCCCCCGTTCCCGAACCCCGGCGGCAGCCTGGTCAAGTGGGCGAAGAACGGTGTGCTGCTGCTCAACACCTGCCTCACGGTGGAAGAGGGCCAGGCCGCCAGCCATGCAGGCAAGGGCTGGGAGGAACTGACCGACACCGTCATCCGCCATGTGGCCGAGGGCCCGCGTCCGGTGGTGTTCATGCTCTGGGGCTCGCACGCCCAGGGAAAGCGCGCGTGGATTCCCGCTGACCGCGGGCACCTGGTGCTCACGTCCAACCACCCCTCGCCCCTGTCGGCACTGCGCCCGCCTGTCCCTTTTATTGGCAACGGGCACTTTGGCAAGGCGCGGGATTTTCGCGCGCAGCACGGTTACTGAGCAGCGTTTGCAGCATTGCCGGCGTGCCATGACCGACGCAGACGTGGAGGCACAAATGTTCGCCTTGCTGGCGCGGCGCGGTGCCGGTGGATGCCACGGTGCCCGGGGGCCGATTCGCCTGGGGCTGCCGGGTGATGACCAGCACGCCGGATAACCGACGCCAAGGGCTACCACTGCTGCGGTAGCCGTTCCTTGAGCAGCTCCAGAAACGCCTGCGCCGCCACCGGCAGGCTGCGCCCGGCCAGGGTCTGGATCTCGATGTCGCGCAGGTCCATGCCAGGGTCGCTGATGGGCTGGGCCACGACGGCGCCTTCGGCCACCAGGTGGCGCACGGCGATCTCGCTGGCCACGGACAGGCCGCCGCCCAGCCGTACAAAGTTGACCACCGTCTTGGCATGGTTGCTAATGAGCACGGCGTCGAGCTGCAGGCCCTGGCGGCTGCAGACGATGTCGATCATCTGGCGCACCGTGGTCTCGGGCGGGGGCAGCGCCAAGGGGTATTCGGCCATCTGCGCCAGGGTCGCGCTGCCTGCGCTGGTCAACGGGTGGCCGGGCGGCAGCAGGGCCAGCACCGGGGCGCTCTGGCGGTAGGCCACGTCGATGTCCTTGTGCGGCGCGCGGCTGAAGCACAGGCCGATGTCGGCCGTGCCGCTACGCACGGCGTCGGGCACCTGGGCCGTGGGCAGGGCGATCACGCTGAACTGGATGCCGGTGTGGGTGCGCTGGAACTCCACGCACAGGCGCGGCACCAGCTCGTTCGCAAACGCATCCGACGTGGCCAGGCGCACCTGCCCCGCACGCAGGCCCTGCAGCGCGCCGATCTCGCCCAGCGCGCGCTCGGCGTCCAGCACGGTGCGGCGTGCGTGCACCGCCAGGATCTCGCCCGCCGCCGTCAGCACCATGCCGCGCGGGTGGCGCTCGAACAGGGGCGTGCCCAGCTGGGCCTCCAGCCCCGCGATCTGGCGGCTCAGGGCCGAGGCGGCCACATGCAGCCGGGCCGATGCTTCGGTGAGCGATCCACTCTGCGCCACAGCCAGAAAGTAGCGCAGGGTGGTGTCTTGCAGCAGGTGGGGGCGCATGGGTGACCGAACCGGGAGTGAGGCTGGCAGTATGCGCCGGTTTGCCGTGGCAGCAAAGCAGCTTGCTGAAATGCTGGTAGTCAAGCAAGGCGCGGCTTCCTAAGATGGTCCCATCCTCTGTTGTGTCCGATTTCTTTGCGGGAGTGCTCTGTATGCGTCTACTTTCCTGGGGCCGTGGTGTCTGGGGCCTGGCCGGCCTGCTGGTGCTGGCATCTGCCGCGCAGGCACAAGCCAATTGGCCGGACCGCCCCGTGCGGGTGATCGTGCCCTTTCCGGCCAGCGGCGCGACCGACCTGGTGGCCCGCGTGGTCACCCAGCGCGTGGCGGCCGACCTGGGCCAGCAACTGGTGGTGGACAACAAGCCCGGCGCGGGCGGCACCCTGGGCACGGCCGAGGCGGCCAAGGCCGCACCCGACGGCTACACCCTGCTGCTGACCACCAGCAGCACACATGCCATCTCGCCCCACCTCATGCCCAAGCTGGCTTATGACCCGCGCAAGGACTTCACGCCGGTGGCCCATGTGGCCGACGCACCCAGCGTGCTGCTGGTCACCAACAGCCTGCCGGTCAAGACCGTGGGCGAACTGATTGCCTACGCCAAGGCCCACCCCGGCAAGCTCAACTACGCCACCAGCGGCAACGGCACCATCGTGCACCTGAACACGGCCGCCTTCAGCGCCCAGGCGGGTGTGGAGATGACGCACATCCCCTACAAGGGCACGGCCCTGGCCATCCCTGACCTGATTGCCGGGCAGACGCATGTGCTGTTCGATTCCCTGCCCACCGGCATGCCGCACGCCAAGGCCGGCCGCCTGCGCGCACTGGCCGTGACCAGCGAAAAGCGCAGCACCCTGGCGCCCGAGCTGCCCACGCTGGCCGAATCTGGCCTGCCCGGCTATTCGTCGGTGACCTGGTTTGGCGTGTACCTGCCCGCCGGGGCTCCCCCCGCCTTGGTGGACCGCGTGCACAAGGCTTTTGCCAAGGCCGTGCAGGCGCCCGAGGTGGCCGAGAGCCTGGCCAAGCTGGGCGTGGAGCCCGCCGCGCCGCGCACACCCGCGCAGTTTGGCGCCATGGTGCAGGCGGACAGCAACCGCTGGGCGACGGTGATTCGCCAACACAAAATAAGCATTGAATAACCCCCCTGAGGCGCTGCGCGCCTTCCCCCCGCTCTCGCACCGCTGCGCGATGCGGGCGAGGGGACGACACCCTCGGTGCGGGGCGGCCCTTCCTCGGTGTCCTTTTCCTCGGACACGCCAGTTTTCATCCGAGCGGGTCCTGGCCCGCCATGGAGTCCCATCACATGAACCCCCAAGCCCTCGACTGGTCCCTTCCCTACGCCTCCCACCGCAGCGCGGTGATGGGCCGCAATGTGGTCTCCACGTCGCAACCACTGGCGGCGCAGGCGGGGCTGCGCATGCTGCTGGCCGGTGGCAACGCGGTGGACGCCGCCATTGCCGCCGCCATGGCGCTCACGGTGGTGGAGCCCACGGGCTGCGGCCTGGGCAGCGATGGCTTCGCCATCGTGTGGGATGGCAAGGAATTGCACGGTTTGAATGCTTCGGGCCGATCGCCTGCGGCATGGACGCCGGAGTACTTCGAGAAGCTGGGAGGCATCCCTGAAACCGGCTGGAACGCCGTCACCGTGCCAGGCGCCGTGTCGGCCTGGGTGGCGCTCTCCAAGCGCCTGGGCAAGCTGCCGTTTGCGCAGCTGGCGCAGCCTGCCATCGACTACGCGCGCAACGGGTTTCCGGTGTCACCCACCATCGCCCGCCTGTGGGCGCTGGGCGCGGCCAAGCTGGGCACGCAGCCCGGGTTTGCCGAGTGTTTCATGCCGAATGGTCGCGTGCCCCAGGCGGGCGAAATCTTCCGCAGCGAGGCCCACGCGCGCACGCTGGAGCTGATTGCTGAGACCGAGGGCGAGGCCTTTTACCGGGGCGTGATCGCCGAGCGCATCGCGGCGCATGCGCAGGCGAATGGCGGTGCCATGACGCTGGCCGACCTGGCCGCGCACCAGGCCGACTGGGTGGGCACCGTCCAGCAGCGGTTTGGCGAGTCGGTGGTCCATGAGATTCCGCCCAACGGCCAGGGCATTGCCGCACTGATGGCGCTGGGCATGCTCGACGCGCATGGCATCGGCGCTCACCCGGTGGACGATGTGGAGACCGTGCACGCCAGCATCGAGGCCATGAAGCTCGCGTTTGCCGACCTGCACCAGTACAACGCCGACATCGACGCCATGCACGTCAAACCCGATGCGCTGCTGAACCCCGACTACCTGCGCAGCCGCGCCGCGCTGATCGACACCACGAGCGCTGGCGACCCTGGCTACGGCGCCCCGCGCCCCGGTGGCACGGTGTACCTGGCGGCGGCCGACGCGTCCGGCATGATGGTCTCTTTCATCCAGTCCAACTACATGGGCTTTGGCTCGGGCGTGGTGGTGCCGGGCACGGGCATCAGCCTGCAGAACCGGGGCCACGGCTTCAACCTGATCCCGGGCCACGCCAACCAGGTGGCGCCGCGCAAGCGCCCCTCGCACACCATCATCCCGGCCTTTGCCATGCATGCCGACGGCACGCCCCAGATGGCGTTTGGCGTGATGGGCGGGCCGATGCAGAGCCAGGGCCACACCCAGATGGCACTGCGCGTGCTGCGCTACGGCCAGAACCCGCAGGCGGCGGCTGATGCGCCCCGCTGGCGCGTGACGGGCGGCAAGGGTGTGGCCGTGGAGCCAGGGTTCGACCCCGTCGTGGTCGCCGCGCTGCGCGCGCGCGGGCACGAAGTGACGGTGGAAGAGGGCAACGGCGTGTTCGCCTTTGGCGGCGCCCAGCTGGTGCTGAAGAACGGCAACAGCTACATCGCAGGCTCCGACCCGCGCAAGGACGGGCACGCGGTCGCGTTCTGACGGCCTTGCGCGCAGCGCACTGAGGCGGCTCAGCGCATTGTGCAGGCCGGAAACCGCTTGGCGAGCTCGTGCGCTGGCATCGTCTCCGCAAGGTCGAGGTTGCGCACTAGCGGGATGTATTCCCCTGTGTCGGTGAATCGCAAGAGGGTGGTCACGACGCGGCTGCCGGAGCCGCCTTGTTGACAGCCCGACAGTTCCAGCCCCAGGCCCAACTGACGGGAACCATCGTCCGTGCCTTTCCAGCCCATGGCCCGCTCTCGCAGAGCCTGCAGGCGCGGCAGGGCGGCGGGGTCGATCCGCCAGACCTGCACATGGGTCCGGGACGTTTCATATTCCGCGAGCACGCTGCGATCGGCCGTGCTGCGCAGCTCCTGAAGGGGCAATTTTTCTTCAAGGCGCTCTGTGGCGATGGCTCCCCCGGGCTTGCGCAGCGTGCGCGAAACGCTCACCGTGAGCTCCAGTGCGTTGCCTTGAAGCTGCAGGCCCGGGCTGTGTACCACGGCGGCGCGCAGCGCGGCGGGGTCCAGCGTCTCCAGCTGGAGCTGCCGCAGCTTCCACAGTGATGACACCGGCACACTGCCACAGGCCGACAGCAGCACCAGGGCCAAAAAACACGAGAAAGCACGGAGAAAAGCCAAAGGGCGCAGGGGCGTTAGGAAAAAAAGCATGGTAGTAAATTTCTGTTTGACGGTATATTATTATTGTTTTACAGAAAAACTCACCAACCATGACGCAACATTTACCCCCATCGGTATCTTCTGTTCACAGCCCCTCGTTTCGCCGCCTGGCCTGGGGCCTTCTCGCGGCCAGCTGGGCGTGTGCCCTGGTATCGCTGGTGTTGTCGATGGCGCGCTGGGCGGCCATCGGGCATGAAACGGGTTGGGGTGGCTGGATGCCGCTTTCGGTGGTGCCCTCGCAGGCCTTGTTGGTCGGCCTCACACCGCCGCCCTCCATGGAGACCCATTGGCGCTGGGTGGGCGTGGCGCTGGAGTGCATTCCCGCTGCGGCCATGCTGTATGCGGTGCTGTGCGTGCATCGCATCTGCCGGTCCTTTCTGGCCGGGGCCGTGTTCGGGCCGGCGGTGGTGCACGGGTTCCGTGGCGTGGGCTGGGGTTTTTTGGCGATGTTCGTGACTTCACTCGTCTACCAGGCGGGGGTGACGGCGCTGCTGTCCTGGCTGGCTTCCGGCCAGCAGAACGGCCTGGTGGCGCTGGGCGTGGGACCGTTTGAAATGAGCGTATTGGTCGTGGGGCTGATGATGTTGCTCCTGGGGCACGTGCTGGCCGAGGGCCACCGCCTGCAAGCCGAAGCGGATGCGTTTGTTTAGCAACTCGCCAGCGAAGGAATTCCCATGGCGATTGTCGTGACCCTGGATGAAATGCTCGCGCGCCGCAAGGTCAAGTCGCGCGATCTGGCGGCCCATGTGGGCATCACCGAGGCCAACCTGTCCCTGCTCAAGAGCGGAAAGGTCAAGGGCGTGCGTTTCGAGACCCTGTCCGCCATCTGCAGTTATCTGCAGTGCCAGCCGGCAGACCTGCTGGCCTGGGTGCCCGATGCGGACACGAAGGATAGCGAGGCGCCTTCGCGTGGCGAGGCTGGTGGCTTGGCCCAGGGCGACTAGGGCAGTGCGAGGCACGCGCGGCTCCGGCCCGCGACTGGCCTGGGCAGTAGGTGGGGCGCTGTTGCTGCATGGATTGGTTCTGGCGATGCTGAGCAGAAGCGATGGTGCTCTGCGAACTTCGCCCGAGCGCAGCGATGCACCTGCCATGGTATGGGTGACGCTGGTGCCGCTGCCCGCGTCTACGGCACCCAGCGAGCCGTTGCCAGCTGCCGTTCCCCAGCCTGCCGCTCCAACCCGGAGCGCCACACCCGTTGCCAGCGGGCAGGGCCCAAAGCAGGCCGTTACCCGCAGCGGGCGGCCGATCGCTGTGGAGCCTGCTGCGCCTGATGGCAGCGTGGAGGGCTTGACTGCCGCCCTGCCGGTTGCGCCCGCGCCGCAGGCGCCGGCATCCGGGCCGGGTGATGCCCCACGGGCTGCTCCCAGCATGGACGATGTGGCATGGGCGCTCCAGCGCGAGCGGGCCTGGCAGCGCCGGCAAGGCGCACAGCAACCACAGCCGCCGCATCAGCGCTGGGAAGTCGCTCCAGCGGGTGCCTTGGGATCTGGCATTGCCGAGCGCGACCTGCGCGGCGCAGAGGGCCGGCGCATGGTTCAGGCTGCGGGTCCCTGGGGCACCTACTGTGTGGAGTTGCCTTCGGCCAACCAGCCTCCGGCCATGGGGGCCGCGCCCCGCGTTGCGCCAACCAGCACCTGCCGCTGAATGCTGGGGCGGCACTGGGCAGTGCCGTCAGCGCGTTTCCCGCACGGTCAGCCAGGTGCTGGCCGCGCCGCTGAGCACGATCGCGGCGATCCCGGCCATCGACCAGCTATCGGGCACATGGCGGTACACCAGCCAGCCCGCCAGCATGGCAAACCCGATCTGCGAATACAGGAACGGCGCGATCGTCACCGGCGTGGTGCGCGCATAGGCATGGAGCAGCAGCATGTGGCCCACCGCGCTCGACAGGCCCATGGTGAACATGCCCGCCCATAGCCACGGGTCGCTCACCGGCTGCCAGAAGAACGGCACGCCCAGCGACACCAGCGCGGTGGCGATCCAGCTGGTGTAGAGCTGCGTGGTGGCGGGGCTCTCCTGGCCTGCCATCTTGCTGCTCAACACCTGGTAGCCCGTGCCCGCAGCCAGCATGCACAGCGGCCACAGCAGCGCCCAGGTGAAGGCCTCGCCACCGGGCCGGATGATGGCCAGCGTACCCGCCAGGCCGGTGACCACCAGCAGCCAGCGCACCGCGCTCACGGGCTGGTGCAGCCACAGGGCCGCCACCACCGTCACACACAGCGGCACCGTGGCCACGATGGCCGTGAACTCCGCCAGTGGCAGGGCCGTGAGGCTGATGAAGCCGAACAGGCTGGTCATGGCAAACAGCGCACCGCGCAAGGCCTGGAAGCGGGGCTGTGTGGTGCGCAGGGCAGGGCGCCCCGCCCGTTGCAGCACGAAGGCCGTGGTCAGCAGCGACTGGAACACATAGCGCATCCACAGCGCCATGACGATGGGAACACCCACACTGACCAGCTTGCTCGCGGTGTCCAACACGGCAAAAAACGCGCAGGCCGCCACGGCGAGCGCGATGCCCGCCAGCGCTGCGTGCAGGCGGGCGGCGGGCGTGGGGGCGGCAGGGCTCACGGCTGGCTGCGTGCACGCTCCAGCAGCATCGCGTCGCCGTAGCTGAAGAAGCGGTACTGCTGCGCAATCGCATGCCGGTACAGGCCCATGATGTGGGCGTAGCCCGCAAAGGCGCTCACCAGCATCATCAGCGTGCTTTTGGGCAGGTGGAAGTTGGTGACCAGCACATCCACCACCTGGAATGCAAAGCCCGGTGTGATGAAGATGTTGGTGTCGCCAGAGGCTTGGCCCGTCTTCGCCCAGGATTCGAGTGTGCGCACGGTGGTGGTGCCCACGGCCACCACACGGCCGCCGCGCTGGCGGCAGCGCTCCAGCGCGGCTAGCGTGGCCAGGGGCACCTCGTACCACTCGCTGTGCATCTGGTGCTCGGCCAGGTTTTCGGTCTTGCAAGGCTGGAAGGTACCCGCGCCCACGTGCAGCGTGACGCTGGCGCGTTCGATGCCGCGTGCAGCCAGGTCGGCCAGCACGCCTTCGTCAAAGTGCAGCGCGGCCGTGGGCGCGGCCACGGCGCCGGGGTTGCGCGCGAACACGGTCTGGTAGCGCTGGCTGTCCTCGGCCTCGTCCGGGTCATGGGCGGTGTTTTGCTGGCGCTCGATGTAGGGCGGCAGCGGCAGGTGGCCGTGGCGGTCCATCAGCTCCCAGGGCGACTCGCCTGCGGGGCCGTGCAACGCAAAGCGGAACAGCGGGCCGTCCTCGGTGGGCCAGCGGCCCAGCAGTTGGGCGTCAAAGCCGCCCGCCTTGCGGCCACCAGCCATGTGCACCACGCTGCCGGGCAGGGGCTTCTTGCTGACCTTCATGTGGGCCACGACTTCATTACCCGGGTTGCCAGCCTCTGCGGGCAACACGCGTTCGATCAGCAGCTCCAGCTTGCCGCCGCTGGCCTTCTCGCCAAAGATGCGTGCCTTGACCACGCGCGTGTCGTTGAAGACGAGCAGGTCGCCCTCGCGCAGCAGGCCGGGCAGCTCGCGAAAGATGCGGTCCACCGGCTGCATGGCGCGGCCGTCCAGCAGGCGCGAGGCGCTGCGTTCGGGCGCGGGGTGCTGGGCAATGAGTTCGGGGGGCAGCGAGAAGTCGAAGTCGCTGAGGGTGAACACGCGGGGTGTTGTGAGGGCGCTGGCTGCGCCGCTGGAGAGATCAGTCATTGTGCTTGAGGGCCGAACGGGCCCGTGCCAAGGTAAAAATTGCGGAAGGCGCGATTGTCACACGCGGGTGCGGGCGCTGCAGGCGCGGTGCTATGGCTGGGGGGTGAACGCCATCGGCGCGGGCACACTGCGCACCAGCCGCCGCACGTCATCCGCCTGTGCGAGCGTGGTGCCAGGGTGCAGCAGCGCGGCCGCTCCGGCCGCCACGCCCCAGCGCAGGGCCTCGGCCGGCGCATCGCCCCGGTCCAGCGCCCAGACCAGGGTCGCCAGAAAACAGTCGCCCGCGCCCGTGGTGCCGGAGGTGGCGGGTACGTTGAGGGCTGGCGCTTGCCACACGCCCTCGCGCGTGGCCAGCACGGCGCCTTGTTCGCCCACTGACAACGCCACGATGTCGGCAGCGCCGCTGTGCACCAGCGACTGGGCGGCGGTGCACCAGTCGGCCGCATGTTCCAGCGGCTGTTGCATCACGTCGCGCAGCTCGCGCAGGCTGGGCTTGACCAGCGCCACCCCGGCCTGCAATGCCGCCGCCAGCGGCGGCCCCGAGGTGTCGACGGCTACCCGCACGCCCCGGCCGGATGCGGCGCGCGCCAGCTGGGCGTAGAAGTCGTCCGGCGTGCCAGGCGGCAGGCTGCCGCTGGCAATCAGCCAGCGGGGTGGCGGTGTGTGGGTAGCCAGCGCATCCAGGCAGGCCTGCCACTCGGCGGGTTGCAGCGTGGGGCCGGGCAGCACAAAACGAAACTCCTGGCTTGTGGTGGTCTCGACCACCGAGAAGTTCTCGCGCGTATCGCCCGAAATTGGTTGCAGCAGCGTGGGCACGCCCTCCGCGGCCAGCAACTGCCGCACCTGTGTGCCCGCCGCACCGCCCGCCAGCGCCCAGGCGCACACATCTGCGCCCAGGCGGTGCAGCACCCGCGCCACGTTGATGCCGCCGCCACCCGCAAAGCGTTGCACCGGGCCGCAGCGCAGCTTGTGGGTGGGTGCAACGTGGTCGGTGGTGGTGGCCAGGTCGAGGGCGGGGTTCAGCGTGAGGGTGATCAGTGCGGGCATCGGGCTACCAGACCTTTTCGGCAAAGCCTGACCATAGCTCGTTCAGGTCCGGAAAGCGCCACTTGTCGGGGTCTTCGCGCGCCACGATCTTCTCGGTGCAGCCCGGGGCAGACAGGTCCACCATTTCGGGGGGGATGCGCAGGTCGGACTTGGTCGAGAAGAACACCTTGACCATGGGGGCGGTGAGTGCGGCGGCCGATTGCTCGGTGACCACGCCGATGCGGCCCGAGGTCAGACGCACGAGCGAGCCCACAGGGTAGATGCCGATACTTTTGACAAAGGCCTGGAAGATGCGGGCGTCGAAATGGTCCTTGGTCCACTCGGCCATGCGGCGCAGTGACTCGGCGGGGTCCCATCCACGCTTGTAGGGCCGGTCGGAGGTGATGGCGTCGTACACGTCGCAAATGGCCGTCATGCGCGCGATCACGCTGATGCCTTCGCCCTGCAGCTTGTCGGGGTAGCCGGAGCCATCGACCTTTTCATGGTGGTGCAGACAGGCGTCCAGCACGGCGTCGGGCACGTTGCCGCCCTCCTTGAGCATGTGGTAGCCCTCCACCGGGTGGCTGCGCACCACGGTGAATTCCTGGTCGGTGAGCTTGCCGGGCTTGTTGAGCACGGCCAGCGGGATGGCCGCCTTGCCCAGATCGTGCAGCAGGCCTGCCATGCCCGCCAGCCGCTGCTGGTCGTCCTTGAGCTTGAGCTGCTTGGCCAGGGCCACCATCAGCGCGCACACCGCCACCGAGTGCATGTAGGTGTAGTCGTCGGCCGTTTTCAGGCGCGCCAGGCTGATGAGCGCGCCGGGGTTGCGGGTGACGGAATCCGAAATTTCTTCCACCAGGCTCTGTGCACTCGCCGAGTCCACCGCGCGGCCCATGCGGGCCTCGTTGAACATCGAGACCACGGCTTCTTTGGATTTCACGCAGATGGCAGCGGCCATCTTGAGTTCGCTGTGCATGTCCGCAGGATTGCGGTTGCGCTTGGGCGGCGGCGGTGGGGATGGCAGCGTGACTTTGATGGGCGGCAGGTCCTCAAGGCGGCTGAAGTCGGTGTCAATCTGCGCGTCGGCCTCCTCGCGCGACACCGACGCGGTGCCCGCCGCCACGTCCAGCCCCTTGTCGGTGTCAATCCAGATTTCCTGGATGGCAGTGGCTTGTATCCGGGCCAGGTCCCCGGGGTCTTTGAGCAAGAACTTGGCCCGCCAGAACGGGTGGTCCATCCACGACCCGCAGAACTCGTGCAGATACATGCCCAGGGTGAGATGCTGAATGTGAATGCGCTTGAGCATGGTAGGGGACCTGGACTCTGAATAAACGCCCGTCTTTAGGCGTAATCAACGGTAACCATGGTAGCCTTTTTGCCCCGCCCTTGTCGTTCGCAGAACCCGCTACATGCCCGCCGCAGCCCCCAGAGTTTCCCTTAGCGCCAAGGCTTCGGCAGCCCCTGCTGCGGCCAAAGGTGGCGCGTCGGTGGCACAAAAGGCGCTGCAAAAACTGGGGCTCCAACGTGACATCGACCTCGCCCTGCACCTGCCCCTGCGCTACGAGGATGAAACCCGCATCACCCCGCTGGCCAATGCGCGCGACGGGCAGATGGTGCAGATCGAAGCCACGGTGACTGCGAGCGAGATTCAGCTACGCCCGCGCCGCCAGCTGCTGGTGCAGGTGGAGGACGACACCGGCTCGTGCGAGCTGCGCTTCTTCAGCTTCTACCCCTCGCACCAGAAAACCCTGGCCGTGGGTGCGCGCCTGCGCATCCGGGGTGAGATCAAGGGCGGCTTCTGGGGGCGGCAGATGATGCACCCGGCGTTCCGCGTGGCGGGCGGCGAGCTGCCTGCGGCGTTGACGCCCGTCTACCCCACCACGGCCGGTTTGCCCCAGCCCTACCTGCGCCGTGCGGTGGTGGGCGCGCTGACGCGGGTGGACTTGTCGGACACCCTGCCACCCGGTGCCGAGCCGCCGGTGACTCGGGTTTATGGCCAAAATGGCCTCCAGCGCTTATTCAGCCTGCGCGAGGCGCTCACTTTTTTGCACCACCCCACGCCCGATGTGGCGCTGTCCACGCTGGAGGACCACAGCCACCCCGCGTGGCAGCGCCTCAAGGCCGAGGAGTTGCTGGCCCAGCAGCTGTCGCAGCAGCAGTCGCGCCGAGCACGCGACATGCTGCGTGCACCCGTGTTGCGCGCCCAAAAAGCCGCAGACGGTGCCTTGCCGCTGCATGAGCAGTTGCTGGCCGTGCTGCCCTTCAGCCTCACCCCCGCCCAGCGCCGCGTGGGCGAAGAAATTGCCGCCGACCTGGCCCGCCAGGTGCCCATGCATCGGCTGCTGCAGGGCGATGTGGGCTCGGGCAAAACCGTGGTCTCGGCCCTGGCCGCCTGTCTGGCGATGGATGCGGGCTGGCAGTGCGCGCTGATGGCGCCCACCGAAATCCTGGCCGAGCAGCATTTCGCCAAGATGATCGGCTGGCTCGAACCCCTGCTGGCCGCGCGCGGCCGCAAGGTCGCCTGGCTGGTGGGCGGGCAGAAAAAGAAGGATCGCACCGCCACGCTCGCGCTGGTGGCCAGCGGCGAGGCCGCGCTGGTGGTGGGCACCCACGCCGTGATCCAGGAGCAGGTGCGGTTCAAGAACCTGGCGCTGGCCATCATCGACGAACAGCACCGTTTTGGCGTGGCGCAGCGGCTGGCCTTGCGGCAGAAACTCGCTGCCCATGGCATGGAGCCCCACATGCTCATGATGAGTGCCACCCCTATCCCGCGCACGCTGGCCATGAGCTACTACGCCGACCTCGATGTGTCGGTCATCGATGAGCTGCCCCCGGGCCGCACGCCCATCGTCACCAAACTCATTGCCGACAGCCGCAAGGACGAGGTGATCGCACGCATCGGCGCGCAGGTCGAGGCCGGGCGGCAGGTGTACTGGGTGTGCCCGCTGATCGAAGAGAGCGAGGCGCTGGATCTGAGTAACGCCACCGCCACCCACGCCGATCTGAGCGAGGCCTTGCCGGGCTGCATGGTCGGTCTGCTGCACTCGCGCATGCCCACGGCCGAGAAGAAGGCCGTGATGGCGCTCTTCACCAGCGGCCAGATGGGCGTGCTGGTCAGCACTACGGTTATCGAAGTGGGCGTGGACGTGCCCAACGCGTCCCTCATGGTCATCGAACATGCCGAACGTTTTGGCCTGAGCCAGCTGCACCAGCTGCGCGGCCGGGTGGGGCGGGGTGCGGCGGCCTCGGCCTGCGTGCTGCTGTATGCCACCAACGACAGCGGCCGCGTGGGCGAAACCGCCAAGGAGCGCCTGCGCGCCATGGCCGAAACCAACGACGGCTTCGAGATCGCCCGGCGCGATCTGGAGATTCGCGGCCCCGGTGAGTTTCTGGGCGCGCGCCAGTCGGGGGATGCGCTGCTGCGCTTTGCCGACCTGGCGACCGACACCCACCTGCTCGAATGGGCGCGCGAACTGGCGCCGCAGATGCTGGACCGGTATCCTGACCTGGCCGCAAAGCACGTCGCGCGCTGGTTGGGTGGAAAATCCGACTATCTCAAGGCATGACACGGCCTGCTGGAACACACCATGACCCTCACCGAACTCAAGTACATCGTTGCCGTAGCGCGGGAGAAGCACTTTGGTCATGCGGCCGATGCCTGCTACGTGTCGCAGCCCACACTGTCGGTGGCCATCAAGAAGCTGGAAGAAGAGCTGGATGTGAAGCTCTTCGAGCGCAGCGCGGGTGAGGTTTCGGTGACGCCGCTGGGCGAAGAGATCGTGCGCCAGGCGCAGAGCGTGCTGGAGCAGGCGGCGGCCATCAAGGAGATTGCCAAGCGCGGCAAGGACCCGCTGGCGGGGCCGCTCACCCTGGGGGTCATCTACACCATCGGGCCCTATCTGTTGCCCGAGCTGGTGCGCCAGTCCATCACGCGCACGCCGCAGATGCCGCTGATGCTGCAGGAGAACTTCACCGTCAAGCTGCTGGAGATGCTGCGTACCGGCGAGATCGACTGCGCCATCCTGGCCGAACCTTTCCCCGACACGGGCCTGGCCATGGCGCCGCTGTATGACGAGCCCTTCATGGCGGCTGTGCCCAGCACGCACCCGCTGGCGGCGAAGAAGTCTGTGACGGCGGCCGAACTCAAGAGCGAGACCATGCTGCTGCTGGGTGCGGGCCATTGTTTTCGCGACCATGTGCTGGAGGTCTGCCCCGAATTTGCGCGCTTTGCGAGCAATGCCGAGGGCATCCGCAAGTCGTTTGAAGGCTCTTCGCTCGAAACCATCAAGCACATGGTGGCCGCAGGCATGGGCGTGACGCTGGTGCCGCGCCTTTCGGTGCCGCGCGATGCGCTGCTCACCGTGTCACGCCGCCGTAAGAGCGACGAAAGCTATATCCGCTACCTGCCCATCCGCGAAGAGGACGGCGGCCCGCCACCCATGCGCCGCGTGGTGCTGGCATGGCGGCGCAGCTTTACCCGGTATGAAGCCATTGCGTCATTGCGCAACGCGGTGTATGCCTGCGAGCTGCCGGGGGTCAAGCGGCTGTCATAAGGCCGGCCTGGCCTGCGCCGCGCTGGCGGGCGATGTCCTGCTGCCGTGGTGTGGCTCTGACGCAGGTCAGGCTCGCTGGTCATGGCCTTGCGCTACAGTGTTTTTGGTGCGATGCCTCCAGGTCCGACGGGTCGGCGGGCATCTGCTGTCGAATCCATCTTCACTTCAGGAGCAATGACATGGCCAAGGCCTCCAAGACCACCGCCCCCACCATCAACATCGGCATCAGCGACAAGGACCGCGCTGCCATCGCCCAGGGCCTGTCGCGCCTGCTGGCCGACACCTACACGCTGTACCTCACCACCCACAACTTCCACTGGAACGTGACGGGCCCCATGTTCAACACGCTGCACACCATGTTCATGGCGCAGTACACCGAGCTGTGGAATGCCGTGGACCCGATTGCCGAGCGCATCCGCTCGCTGGGCCATGTGGCGCCGGGCTCCTATGCCGAATTCGGCAAGCTGGCCACGGTGCCCGATGCGCCCGCCAAGCCGCCCAAGGCACTGGAGATGGTGCGCGTGCTGGTCGAAGGCCATGAGGCCGTGGCCCGCACCGCGCGCAGCCTGTTCCCCCTGGCCGACAAGGCCAGCGACGAGCCCACGGCCGACCTGCTGACGCAGCGCCTCACGGTGCACGAGCAGACGGCGTGGATGCTGCGCTCGCTGCTCGAAGAGTAAAAGGGTTCGCAGCTTCCACGCGCATTACCCGAGGGGCGCAGAACAGTGCAGCACAGCGAAGAAGAGCGCCTTGTCCTACATGGCGCAGTTCCATCGCCTGCGCATGATGCGGGTATTGGTCATGCTCCCTTCTTCGCAGGGCGGCATGGCGTATCAATCCCCTCTGATGTATGCGAATCCTGTACGTTGAAGACAACCCGGAGCTGCGCGAGACCATCGGCATGCTTATGGAAGGTGAAGGCCGGACGGTCACGCCCTGCGCCACTGCCGAGGAGGCGCTGGCTCTGGATGCTGGGGACGTCTTTGATGTGGTGGTGACCGATGTCAGCCTGCCCGGCCTTTCGGGCACGGAACTGGCCCGCCAGCTGCTGGCGGATGATCCGCAGCGGTGGGTGGTGCTGTGCTCCGGCTACGAGCTGGGAAGCCACCCGCGCAGTTGGGGGCCCAACGTGCGCGCATTGCTCAAACCTTTTGAGCTGGAAGAGCTGGAGCATTTGCTCGAGTCCATCCATACAGCGCTGGCTTCGGCCGCCGGCTGAGGCTTGCTAGCGCCGATCGCTCGCTGTTCATCCTTTACTTCATCACGCCACCCGCCTGGTCGTGGTGACCTGCGCTGTTGTGCTGGGCTGCGCGCAGTCAATTGCGGGGGCTGCGTACTGGCGAGTGGCGCGGCAGTCTCACCCGAAAGGTCGTGACATCGTCCCGTGACTGGGCCTCGATGGTTCCATGGTGGGCCCGCACGATCTGGTGCGCAATGAAGAGCCCCAGCCCCAGCCCTTGGTGGCGGCCGGGCTCACGCTCTCCACCCCGGAACGGGTCGAACAAATGCGGCAGCAGCGCAGAGGGAATGGTGCCGCCGTTGGACACCGTGATGCTCACCTCCTCAGGGCTGGTACCGTCCACTGCAATCTGCACAGGGTGGTCGACTCTGCCGTGGTGCAGGGCGTTGCCAACCAGGTTGGTGATCACCTGACACAGGCGTTCGGCATCCCAGGTGCCGGCCAGGTCGCCTTGCAGGGTGGACCCGATATAGCGTTCCGGGTGGCTGGTGGCCACCTCATCCAGCGTGCGCTGCACCAGCGCCTGCATGTGGGTGGAGCCCAGCTGCAGCGCCAGCCCGCCGGCCTGGCGAATGCGGGTCACGTCCAGCAGGTCTTCGATCATGTGGCCCATGCGCTGGCTGGCGCCCAGCACCCGGTCGGCCATCAGCAACGCCTTGTCGGGGGGCGGCTGGCGCTTGAGCACGGTGGCCGCCGCGACGATGGACTGCAGCGGTGTGCGCAGGTCGTGGCTCAGCACGGCCATGAACATTTCGTTGATGCGCAAGGCCTCGGTGCGCGCGCGCAGCTCGTGCGCCAGCGCCTGCTTGCGCCGGTGCAGTTCAAAGAACACGCTCGCCTTGTTGGTGAGCATGTGCGGGTCGATGGGTTTGTAGAGAAAGTCCACCGCCCCGCTCTCGTACCCCCGGAACTGCCAGTTCTGCTCGCGTGAGCCCGCCGTCATGAAGATGAGCGGAATGTGCCGGGTGCGCTCGCTGCCCCGGATCAGTTCCGCCAGCTCGAAGCCGTTCATGTCGGGCATCTGCACGTCCAGCAAGGCCAGGGCCACGTCGTCATGCGCCAGCAGCAGTTCCAGGGCCTCGGGGCCCGACTGGGCCTTGAGGATGTCCAGCCCGTCGCGTTGCAGCAGCGCCTCCAGGGCGATCAGGTTTTCCTCGACATCGTCAACGAGCAGGCATTTGGTGCGGTCGGTCTGGGGCATGGGCGGTGGGGAGGGTGGATGGGGTTCTCAAGGAAGGACGCATGTGCCCGTATCAAAGCTGCTGGCGCTGGTGCAGGTCGGCCAGCAGCCTGGCAATGCCTTCAGGGGGCAGGATGTGGTCAACCGCCAAGGCCGCGATGGCCGCCTGCGGCATGGTGGACATGCTGGCGCTGGCGGGGTCTTGCACGATGGTGAGGCCGCCCGCTGCCTGAATGGCTTGCAGGCCGTGCACACCGTCTTCGTTGGCGCCTGACAGCAGGACGCCCACCAGCCGGGGGCCGTAGTGGTCTGCCGCCGATTCGAACAGCACGTCGATGGAGGGGCGGGAAAAATGCAGGGGAGGGTCTACCGACAGCCCCACATGCGGGCCCTGGGGCCCTGCATCGACCAGCAGGTGGTAGTCCGGTGGCGCAAAGCTCACCGAGCCCAGAGTGATGGCATCCTTGTCCTGAGCCTCGCGCATCGGCATTGCGCAGCGGGGCTGAAAAATATCTACCAGCAGGCTGCGCCGGTCCCGGGGCAGGTGCAGCACCACTAGCACAGCCGCCTGCAGCGTGGCGGGCAGCGCGGGCAGCAGTTCCAGCAAGGCGTCGATACCGCCCGAGGAACCGCCCACCACGATGGCTGCGTAGCCCCCGCAAGGTGCTGGTCTGGGCGCGAGGTCGGTGGTGCTCACAGCCCGGCCTTTTTGCGGTAAATGCGGTCTTCCTTCACAAAGTCCTCGAAGGCATCGGTGTGCGCTGAAAACCGCAGAGACTCCTTGGACCCCAGACCCAGAAACCCCCGATGGCACAGCGACTCGCGGAACAGCCCCAGGGCGCGGTCTTGCAAGTCGCGCTCGAAGTAGATGAGCACATTGCGGCAGGACACCAGATGGACCTCGGCAAACACGCTGTCGGTGGCCAGGCTGTGGTCAGAGAACACCATGTGCTCGCGCAAGCCCTTGTCGAACACCACGCGGCCATAGCCGGCAGCGTAGTAGTCCGACAACGAACTGCGGGCGCCGGAGCGCGCATGGTTCTCGGTAAAAGCCGCCACCCGCGACACGTCGAACACTCCAGACTCTGCCGCGCGCAACGCGTGCGGGTTGATGTCGGTGGCGTAGATCAGCGTGCGGTCCAGCAGGCCTTCTTCCTGCAGCAGGATGGCCAGCGAATACACCTCTTCCCCCGCACTGCACCCGGCCACCCAGACCTTGAGCGACGGGTAGGTGCGCAGCAGCGGCACCACCTCCTGGCGCAGCGCCTGGAAGTAGCTGGGGTCGCGGAACATGTCGCTCACCTGCACGGTGAGGTATTCGAGCAGCGCAGGGAACACGGCGGGCTCGTGCAGCACGCGGTCCTGCAGCTGCGACAGCGTCTTGCAGTCGAACTGGACCAGCGCCGACGCCAGCCGCCGCTTGAGCGACGCCTGTGCGTAGCCCCGGAAATCGTAGTGGTAGCGGTGGTAGATGGCATCGATCAGCAGGCGCTGCTCGATGTCTGCGGTGCGGGCCTTGCGATGGGGCATGGCGGGGCCTACTTGGGCATCCACACCCGCACCAGGGACAGCAGCTTCTCCACGTCCAGCGGTTTGGCGATGTAGTCATTGGCCCCGGCGGCCAGGCATTTTTCCTGATCGTCCTTCATGGCCTTGGCGGTCAGCGCGATGATGGGCAGGCGGCGCCACTCGGGGCGGTTGCGGATCTCGCGCATGGCGGTGTAGCCGTCCATCTCCGGCATCATGATGTCCATCAGCACCAGGTCAATCGCAGGGTGGCCGCCGCTGCCGGCGCGCTCCAGCGCCTGCAGGGCCTCCAGGCCGTTGCGCGCGATCTCCACGCGGATGCCGGTGGGCTCCAGGATGCTGGAGAGCGCAAACACGTTGCGCACATCGTCTTCCACCACCAGCACGTTGCGGCCTTCCAGGGCAGTCTCGCGGTTGCGGGCCAACTGCAGCATCTGGCGGTGCTCTGCCGACAGCTCCGACTCCACCTGGTGCAGGAACAGCGTGACCTCGTCGAGCAGCCGCTCGGGGGAGCGGGCGTCCTTGATGATGATGGACTTGGAGAATCGGCGCAGCTGCTGCTCCTCGTCGCGCGACAGGGCACGGCCCGTGTACACGATGACGGGCGGGAAGGAGACGCCATCCTGCTCTGTCATCTGCTGCAGCAATTCGTAGCCGCTCAGGTCGGGCAGGTTCAGGTCCATCACCATGCAGTCGAAGGTGGAGCCGCGCAGGTGCGCCAGCGCCTCGGCCGCCGTGCCTGCGCCCACGATCTCCACGTCGTCGTTGGTGAGCAGGTGGCGCACGCTCTCGCGCTGGCGTTCGTCGTCTTCCACCACCAGCACGCGCCGCAGGTTCTGGGTGAACTTGGCTTCCAGCCGCTGCAGGGCATGCACCAGTTCGTCGCGCTTGACGGGCTTAAGGGCATAGCCCACGGCGCCCCGGCCCAGGGCCTCTTGCGAGTAGTCGGCCACCGAGACCACGTGCACCGGAATGTGGCGCGTGGCCGGGTTGCGCTTGAGCTGGTCGAGCACGCCCAGGCCCGAGAAGTCGGGCAGGTTCACGTCCAGCACGATGGCGCTGGGCAGGCTGTGTATCGCATACGCCAAGCCATCCGCCGCGTTGTGGGCCAGGTGGCAGTCAAAGTCCATCTCACCGGCCAGGTCGCTCAGGATCTGCGCAAAGCGCACGTCGTCCTCAATCACCAGAATGCTGCGCGCGCTCGCGCGGCGCGGGGCTGCGGGTGCGGTGGGGGCCGCCACGGGTGGCAACGCGGGGGCCGAAGGAGCCGGTGCGACGACCGGTGCCGTCGCGTGGGCTGGCGCAGGCGCCGCCAGCGGCATTGCGGATTCAGCTTCAGGCGACGAAGGCACCAGCTTCTGGGGCAGGACCAGGGTGAAGACGCTGCCCTCGCCCGGCGTGCTGTGCACGTGGATGGACCCACCCAGCAGCTGCGCCAGATCGCGCGAGATCGACAGGCCCAGGCCCGTGCCGCCGTACTTGCGGTGGGTGCTGCCATCGGCCTGGCGGAAGGCTTCGAAAATCAGCTCCTGCTGGTGCGCCGGAATGCCGATGCCGGTGTCCTTGACGGCAAACGACAGGGTGTCGTCCGGGTTGCGCGACACATGCAGCGCCACCGATCCTTTCTCGGTGAACTTGAGCGCGTTGGACAGCAGGTTCTTGAGCACCTGCCCCAGGCGCTGCGGGTCGGTGTCCAGCGTGGCGGGTGCGTCGGGCGCGACGGTGGCAGTGAACGTCAGGCCCTTTTCTTGCGCCAGCGGGCGCAGCGGGTCGATCAGGGTTTGCAGGGCCTTGGACAGCGTCACCGTTTCCACCGACACGGTGGCCTGGCCGGCCTCGATCTTGGACAGGTCGAGGATGTCGTTGATGAGTGCCAGCAGGTCGTTGCCCGCCGCGTAAATGGTCTGCGCGTACTTCACCTGCTCGGCGCTCAGGTTGCCCGGCTTGTTGTCGGACAGCAGTTTGGCGAGGATCAGCGTGGAGTTGAGCGGTGTGCGCAGCTCGTGGCTCATGTTGGCCAGGAACTCGCTCTTGTACTGGCTGGCCAGCTCCAGTTCGCGCGCCTTGTCCGTCATGGCGCTTTGGGCGCGCAGCAGTTGCTCGCGCTGGTATTCCAGCTGCTGGGTCTGCGCCTCCAGGTGGGCGTTGGTCTGCTCCAGCTCGGTCTGCTGCACCTCCATCTGGGCCTGCGACTCTTGCAGGATGCGGCTTTGCTGCTCCAGCTCCTCGTTGCTCACACGCAGCTCTTCTTGCTGGGTCTGCAGCTCTTCGGACTGGCGCTGGATTTCTTCCAGCAAGGCTTCCAGGCGGTTACGGTCAATCCCAGCGCGGATCGCCACCGCCAGAATGCCCGAGGCGCGTTCCATCAGGGTGCGCTCAGGCTCGGTCAGCGGGCGATGAAAGCCCAGCTCGATCACGGCAAACACTTCGCCGTTCTCGATGGCGGGCGCCAGCAGCAGCTCGGTTGGCGCGGACTGGCCGGTGCTGGACGACACCATCAGGTGCCCGGCGGGCACATCGCGCACATGCAGCATCTGGCGCGAGCGCGCGACCTGGCCCACCAAGCCTTCGCCGGGCAGCAGACGCTGCTCCAGCCGTTCGCGGGGCAGGGCGTAGCCACCAAACAAGGTGAGTGCGCCGTTGCAGTCGGCCACATAGCCTGCCCCCACGGCCGCGCGCAGGTATTGCGCCAGGTATTCGAGCGTGAGCTGGCCCAGGTCCTCCAGCCGGTGGTCTCCCTGGATGCGTTGGCTCAGCCCGTTGAGGCCGGCCGCCACCCACGACTGCTGGGCCTTGAGGCGGTACTCCCGCGCATTGGCGGCGGCCGACAGGCAGATGAGCACCAGCAGCACGAACGATCCGCCCCAGGAGTAGTAGGTGGACATGGCCGCCGCCTCCACCCATTGCTTGCGTTCGTTTTCCAGCTGCTGGTTCAGCAGTGTGGACAGGTCCGACGCCAGGTCGCGGATGCGGTCCATCAGCACCCGGCCGGCATCACTGCGGGTCACGGCCACGGCGGCTTCCTGGCCCTTCGAGCGGCGCAGTTCAATGGTCTCGCCCAGCTCGCGCAGTTTTTCGTGGCGCAGGTCGTCGATCTGCAGCACCAGGCGGCGCTGCACGGCGCTGTCGTCCGTCAGCTCCTTGAGGCGCGCCATGTTGCGCTCCATGGCGCCCAGGGACAGGTTGTAGGGCTGCAGATAAGTGTCGTCCCCTGTCAGCAGATAGCCGCGTTGCCCGGTCTCGGCGTCTTTCAGCGAAGACACGAACAAGTTGAGGTGGCGCATGGTCACCGTGGTCTCGTCCATGGCTTCCACCGCGTGCGCGCGCACCTGGGCGGTGCGGAAGTTCACCAGCGCGATCAGCACCGTGGCGAGGGCAGCAATCACAAATCCCACCAGCATTCCGCGGGGGACGGCAAAACGCGTGGCGGCCTGGGAGGTCGATGTATGGGGCATGCGTTGGTGCCCCAGAGGGCGGTGCGTTGGGGGAACGAGCGGAGACTTTAACGGGTTTTTTGCGCGCGCTGGGGCGGTTACCTGGCCTCGTGATGCGTGTCCCGGTCGCGGCGCTGCTGCTACATTCTGTGCGCCCGTGGCCCGCCACCCGCCGCAGCGTCTTGCTGCTGAGCCTGTTCTTGTAATGGTCCCATCATGTCGTCGTCCCCTGTTTCCCCCCGCAGCCGTTTTTCGCTCTATCTCGACCTGATCCGCTGGGACCGCCCCGCCGGCTGGCTGGTGTGCCTGTGGCCGACGCTGAGCGCGCTGTGGATTGCAGCCGACGGCTTTCCGGGCTGGCACCTGCTGGTGGTGTTTGTGCTGGGCACCTTCCTCATGCGCAGTGCGGGCTGCTGCGTGAACGACGTGGCCGACCGCGACTTTGACAAACACGTCAAACGCACGGCGCAGCGGCCCGTCACGACCGGTGCGGTGTCGGTGAAGGAGGCGCTGGGCCTGGGCGCGGTGCTGGCGCTGGTGTCGTTTGGCCTGGTGCTCACCACCAACACCGCCGCCATCGCCTGGTCGGTGCCCGCCGTGCTGGTGGCCATTGCCTACCCGTTCACCAAACGCATCATCTCCATGCCCCAGGCGGTGCTGGGCATTGCGTTCAATTTCGGCATCGTCATTGCTTTTGCCGCCGTGCAGGGCAGCGTGCCCGCCGTGGCCTGGTGGATGTGGCTGGGCAACCTGTTCTGGGTGCTGGCCTACGACACCGAATACGCCATGGTGGACCGGGATGACGACCTCAAGATCGGCATCAAGACCTCGGCCATCACGCTGGGGCGCTGGGATGTGCCGGCCATCGTGGCGTTCTATCTGCTTTTTTTGTCTATTTGGGCCCTAGCGCTTTATCCATATGCACTGAATGCTATATTTTATATAGCAATTGCCGTTGCGCTGGCGCAGGTGCTGTGGCACTTTACGCTGATCCGGACCCGCTCGCGCGAAGGGTGTTTCAAGGCGTTCCGCGTCAACCACTGGCTGGGCGCCACGGTGTTTGCCGGCATTGCGGGCAGCTATCTGCTGCGGTGGCTGGGGCTGACGGGCTGACTACGGCGCGCGGCCGGGATTGTCTGTGATGGTTGTGGCGGGTTTTTACAAGCCGGTTTCCACGCCATTCGCTACATTGATTGGAAGCCGCGAGCCCGCCTGCAGCTTTCATTCAAACCCATTCTCGCTCCCCTTCATCCATGGCTGAAGACCGCGTCCATAAACTGCTGCAGGACATCCGGCAGCGCCATCCAGATCAATACAGCGTGCTGCAGGGCGCCCGCGCCCTTGTTCTTGCCCTGGGGCCGGATGTGCGCGAGGAGGTCAAATATGGCGGCATCCTCTTTTCGGCACCAGCGTCTTTTTGCGGCCTGTTTGCGTACACCCAGCATGTGTCGCTGGAGTTCGGTGATGGCGCCCAGCTGGCGGACGAATTCAAGGTGCTGGAGGGCGCTGGCAAACAGCGCAGGCACATCAAACTGCACACGCCAGAAGACCTGGCTGCCAAGCAGGTGGCCCACTACCTGGGATTGGCGTGCTCCCTCAGCAATAGCCCGAAGCGCCAATAGCCGCCTGCCACTGGGGCGAGGCCACCACTGCTGCGGGCGTGCGGCCCAACCAGCGCCCAAATTCGCGGGTCATGTGGGCCTGGTCGGTGTAGCCATGGTCCGCTGCGCACTCCGCGAGCGAGGGTGCCTCCGGCAGCGCCTGCGCAGCACGGCGCACGCGGGCCAGGCACTTCCAATAAGCCGGGGGGCGCCCGGTGGCGACCTGCACCAGCCGCTGCAGGGTGCGCTCCGACACGCCCAGTTGCCGCGCTGCCTGGGCCACCTGGCTGTGGCGCGCCAGGATTTGCAGCGCATCGGCCACCCGCGCATCCAGCACCATGCAGTCGTGCAGCAGGGGCAGGGCATCGTGGGCGTCGTTCATGGAGCGTTTGTGCAACAAGGCCAGCAGGCGCTTGGCATCCACCTGCGCGCCCGGCTGCATGCGAAATCCCCAGTAGCGCTCGCCCACCATGCCCGGCACGGTGTAGGTGGTGTCTGCCAGGTCGGTCACAAACCAGGTGGGCGGCTGGTGGGGGAGGGCATGCAGGATCAGGTCACGGCACCCATCAGGAACCACCACCGTGCTGTCGGCCGAGGCCGATGTGTGGTGCCAGGCTTCAAAGGGCTGCAGGAGCTGGGGCATGGAGAGCACCGATTGCACTGACTCAGTGCACTACCCCCCGAATTCATTCCCCAGTTCATCGGCGCGCTGGCGTGCGGCCTCCATGGCGCGTTCAAAGGCAGCAGCGACGCCGGCCGATTCCATGGACTGCAAGGCAGCATAGGTCGTGCCGCCCTTGGACGTGACCCGCTGGCGCAGTACGGCGGGCGCTTCGTCGGAACGGCGCGCCAGTTCTGATGCGCCGACAAATGTGCCCACGGCCAACTGGTGCGCCTGCTGCTCGGTCAGGCCCATGTCGGTGCCCGCGCGTGTCATGGCTTCCAGGAAGTAGAAAACGTAGGCGGGGCCAGAGCCCGACAGGGCGGTGACGGCGTCAAGCTGCTTTTCAGACTCCACCCAAAGGAACTCGCCGGTGGACGCCATGATGGCTTCGACTTGTGCGCGTTCGGCCGCGTCCACGGCAGGGCGGGCGTACAGCGCGCTCATGCCCTTGCCCACCAGCGCTGGCGTGTTGGGCATGGTGCGCACGATGCGCTCGGTGGAGAGCCATTGGGCAATGCTGTCGGAGCGGATGCCGGCGGCCACGCTCAGGTGCAAGGCCTGTTGCGTGTGGGCTTTTGCCTGCGCGGCGGCATCTTTGAAGGTCTGGGGCTTGACGGCCCACACCACGATGCGGGCGCGCTGCAGGGCAGGGCCCGCTTCAGGCTGGGCTTCGATCCCGTAGTTCTTTTGCAGCGCAGCGCGCGCATCGGCCCAGGGTTCGACCACCTCGATCTGGCTGGCCGGGTGGCCCTGGCGGATCAGCCCGCCGATGATGGCGCTGGCCATGTTGCCGCCGCCGATGAAGGCGATGGTGGGAAGGGATGAGTTTGCTGTGGCTGGAGCGGGGGAGGTCATTTTGCGGGCAGGCTGGAAAGGGAGAGCCGATGGTAGCGCCGCTAGACCTATGAGTTGCTCGAAGACTCGTGCAACCGGCGTGGCCAAAGCCAATGCTCCCGCGCAAGGGCCGCCCCGCCGCGCTGGGAGCGTCTCCCTCCGCGAGCAAAGCGAAGCAGAGAGGGGGAAGGCGCGCAGCGCCTCAGGGGGAGCTACTCAGCTACTGTTTGGCGAACGGCGTGTTCCCAGTTCGCCATCAGCTCCTGCGCACGCGAGCTGCTGAGCGTGGGCACAAAGCGGCGGTCGGCGCGCCACAGCCGCGAGAGTTCATCCGTGCTGCGGTACACGCCGCTCGACAGCCCGGCCAAGTACGCGGCCCCGAGCGCCGTGGTCTCGATGACGGCAGGCCGTACCACCGGAATGCCCAGCAGGTCGGCCTGGAACTGCATCAGCAGGTCGTTGATGCAGGCGCCGCCGTCCACGCGCAGTTCGCTCACGGGCGCACCGCCGGCGGCCACGGCGTCGCGGCTCATGGCCAGCAGCAGGGCGGCGCTCTGGTAGGCAATGCTCTCCAGCGCCGCGCGGGCGATGTGGCCCAGTGTGGTGCCGCGTGTGAGGCCCGTGATGGTGCCGCGCGAGTCGGGTTTCCAGTACGGAGCGCCCAGGCCGGTGAAGGCGGGCACCATCATCACGCCGCCTGAATCGGGCACGCTCTGCGCCAGCGATTCGACTTCGTTGCTGGTGGAGATGGCGCGCAGGCCGTCGCGCAGCCACTGCACCACCGCGCCGCCGACAAACACACTGCCTTCCATCGCAAATTCAGGGTATGCCGTCGCCTGCGCCGCACTGGTGGTGAGCAGGCCGTTTTGCGAGGTCTGGAACGTGCCGCCTGTGTGCATGAGCATGAAGCAGCCCGTGCCGTAGGTGTTCTTGGCCATGCCGGCGGTGAAGCAGGCCTGGCCGAAAAGCGCGCTTTGCTGGTCGCCCGCCACGCCGCCGATGCGGATGCTGTGGCCCAGCAGGTCGGCCGCGATGTCGCCAAAGTGGGCGCTGGATGGCAGTACCTCGGGCATCAGCGCCTTGGGAATGCGCAGCAGCGCCAGCAGCTCGTCGTCCCACTGGTTGGTGTGCACATTGAACAGCATGGTGCGCGAGGCGTTGCTTACATCCGTCACATGCACCTTGCCGTGGGTCAGCTTCCACATCAGCCAGCTGTCCACCGTGCCAAAGGCCAACTCACCGCGCTCCGCCGCGTCGCGCGCGCCGGGCACATGGTCCAGCAGCCACTGCAGCTTGGTGCCGGAGAAGTAGGCATCCACCAGCAGGCCCGTCTTGGCCTGGATGGTGGCGGCATGGCCTTGCTCGCGCAACTGGGCGCAGGCGGGCTCGGCACGCCGGTCTTGCCACACGATGGCGTGGTGCACGGGCTGGCCGGTTTGGCGGTTCCATAGCACCGTGGTTTCGCGCTGGTTGGTGATGCCCACGGCGCGCACGGCGCTCGCGGCAATGCCCGCCTTGGCCAGCGCATCGCGTGCGGTGGCGAGCTGGGTGCGCCAGATCTCCAGCGGGTCGTGCTCCACCCAGCCGGGCTGGGGGTAGATCTGCGGCAGCTCCAACTGGGCCTGCGCCACGATGTGGCCGCCTTCGTCGAAAACGATGCTGCGGGAGCTGGAGGTGCCTTGGTCGAGGGCGAGCAGGTAGGTCATGGTGAATGTCAGGTGATCAAGCGGCCACAGTGCAAACGACTTCGGCGTCTTGCAGCAACGCCGGAAACGGCTCCGGCGGCGGCGCGTCGGTGAACAGGCGGTCGATTTGCGCCAGTGTGGCCAGTTGCACCATGGCTGGGCGGTTGAACTTGCTGAAGTCGGCCGCCAGCCAGACCTCGCGTGCGTGTTCGATGATGGTTTGCGCCACCTTCACTTCGCGGTAGTCGAAGTCGCGCAGGGAGCCATCGGGCTCGATGCCCGAGATGCCGATGAGCGCAATGTCCACCTTGAACTGGCGGATGAAGTCCACCGCCGCTTCGCCCACGATGCCCCGGTCGCGGGCGCGCACCACGCCGCCGGCCACGATGACCTCGCACTCGGGGTTGCCGCTCAGGATGGCGGCCACGTTCAGGTTGTTGGTGATCACGCGCAGGCCGCGGTGGTGCAGCAGGGCCTTGGCGATGGCCTCGGTAGTGGTGCCGATGTTCAGGATCAGCGAGCAGTCGTTGGGCACTTGTTCGGCCACGGCGCGCGCGATGCGGGCCTTGCCTTCGGCGTGCAGTGTCTCGCGCTGGGTGTGGGCCAGGTTTTCCACCGTGGAGCTGGGCACGCGCACGCCACCATGAAAGCGCGTGAGCAGGCCGGACTCGGCCAGGCGCTGCACGTCACGTCGCACGGTCTGCAGGGTCACGCCCAGGGTGTCTGCCAGTTGTTCCACCGTGGCGGATTTGCGCGCGCGGACTTCTTCGAGAAGCAGCAGTTGTCGGGGGTTCGTATTCACGCGAATCAATCAGCTTATGGGGTGGAGATACTTTAAATCGAACAAAAAGGAACTCATTAAGGGTAAACCTTGATTCGATACGATCAAAAAAGAACAAAAATGAACGCAATCGAAAACGAGGCACTTTGCTGCGTGCGCAGCAGAAAGCCAGATCCACACAGCCCCCAGGGGGCCATTAGAAAGGTTGCGTGATGCAGCTGGCACTGGACAGCATCAGCAAGAAGGTAGGGCCGCAGACTTGGCTCCACGACATGAGCCTGGCGCTGCACAGCGGCGCCGTCACGGTGCTGCTGGGCGCCACGCAGGCGGGCAAGACCAGCCTGATGCGCATTATGGCGGGGCTCGATACGCCCACGGCCGGGCGCGTGATGGTGGATGGCGTGGACGTGACCGGCATGCCCGTGCGCGACCGCAACGTGGCCATGGTGTACCAGCAGTTCATCAACTACCCCTCGATGAAGGTGGCGGCCAATATTGCGTCGCCCCTCAAGCTGCGCGGCGAAAAGAACATCGACGCCCGGGTGCGGGAGATCGCGAGCCGCCTGCACATCGACATGTTCCTGGACCGCTACCCCGCCGAGCTGTCGGGCGGCCAGCAGCAGCGCGTGGCACTGGCCCGTGCTCTGGCCAAGGGCGCGCCGCTGATGTTGCTGGACGAACCCCTGGTGAACCTGGACTACAAGCTGCGCGAAGAATTGCGCGAAGAGCTGACTCAGTTGTTTGCCGCCGGTCAATCCACCGTGGTGTATGCCACCACCGAGCCGGGCGAGGCCCTGCTGCTGGGCGGCTATACGGCGGTGCTGGACGAAGGCCAGTTGCTGCAGTACGGCCCCACGGCCGAGGTGTTCCATGCGCCCAACTCGCTGCGTGTGGCGCGTGCCTTCAGCGACCCGCCCATGAATCTCATTGCCGCATCGGCGGTCCCAGGGGGTGTGCGCTTGGAGGGCGGCGCAGAACTGGCCGTGCCCCTGTCCCAAGGTGTGGCCACGGCGGCAGGGCTCACGGTGGGTGTGCGCGCCAGTGCGCTGCGCGTGGTGGCTCGCCCGGGCGACATCAGCGTGGGCGGAGTGGTCGAGCTGGCCGAAATTTCGGGCTCGGACACCTTTGTGCACGCGGCCACGCCCTGGGGCGACCTGGTGGCGCAGTTGACCGGGGTGCATTACTTTGAACTGGGCACGCCCATCACGCTGCACCTGGACCCGGCCCAGGCCTATGTGTTTGGTGCTGACGGCCGACTGGCATGGGCGCCCGCGCGCCCGAACGCTGTACAAGGAGGGCGTTGAGATGGCCCGCATCAGTCTGGATTTGGCGCATTCGTACAAGCCGAACCCGCAGCAGGACAGCGACTACGCGCTGCTGCCCCTCAAGATGGAGTTCGAGGATGGCGGTGCCTATGCGTTGTTGGGTCCTTCGGGCTGCGGCAAGACCACCATGCTCAACATCATGTCGGGTCTGCTCGTGCCTTCGCACGGCAAGGTGCTGTTTGATGGCCGCGACGTGACCCGTGCCAGCCCGCAGGAGCGCAACATTGCACAGGTGTTCCAGTTCCCGGTGATCTACGACACCATGACGGTGGCCGAGAATCTGGCGTTTCCGCTGAAGAACCGCAAGGTGCCCGAGGCGCAGATCAAGCAGCGCGTGGGCGTGATTGCCGAGATGCTGGAGATGAGCCATCAGCTGAACCTGCGGGCCGCAGGGCTGTCGGCAGACCAGAAACAGAAGATTTCACTGGGCCGTGGCCTGGTGCGCGCCGATGTGGCGGCGGTGCTGTTCGACGAGCCGCTCACGGTGATCGACCCGCACCTCAAGTGGCAACTGCGGCGCAAGCTCAAGCAGATCCACCACGAGCTCAAGCTCACACTGATCTACGTGACGCACGACCAGGTCGAGGCATTGACCTTTGCGGACCAGGTGGTGGTCATGACGCGTGGCCGCGCTGTGCAGGTGGGCTCGGCCGATGCGCTGTTCGAGCGGCCCCAGCATGTGTTTGTGGGGCATTTCATTGGCTCCCCAGGCATGAACTTTTTGCCCGCGCAGGTGGACGCGGGCCAGCTCAGCATCGTCGGCCACCGCGTGCACGCCCCTGTGGGACGTACTTTGCCAACGGGCCCGGTGCAGGTGGGTATTCGGCCCGAATACTTGGCGCTGGCATCGGCAGAGCAACCCGGCGCCATTGCCTGCACGGTGGCGCAAGTGCAGGACATCGGCACCTACCTGATGTTGACCGCGAAGGTGGGCGAGCACACGCTCAAGGCCCGCTTCAGCCCCGAGACGCGACTGCCCTCGGCGGGCGACACGGTGTGGCTGCAGGTGCTGGGTGAGCACACCTGCTACTACCAGAATGAGGAGCTTTTGGCATGAGCACGACGACCAAGCCCGTGAACCAGAAGGCCTGGTTCCTGATCCTGCCGGTCATCATCTGCGTGGCCTTCTCGGCCATTCTTCCATTGATGACAGTGGTGAACTACTCGGTGCAGGACATCATCAGCCCCGAGCGCCGCGTGTTTGTGGGCACTGAATGGTTTGCCGCTGTGATGCGCGATGAGGAGCTGCACGCGGCCTTGTGGCGGCAGATCACCTTCTCGCTGGCTGTGTTGGCGGTGGAGATTCCGCTGGGCATCCTGCTGGCGCTGTCCATGCCCGCGCAGGGCTGGAAGTCGTCCGCCGTGCTGGTGGTGGTGGCGCTGTCGCTGTTGATCCCCTGGAACGTGGTGGGCACCATCTGGCAGATCTATGGCCGTGCCGATATTGGCCTGATGGGCCGGATGTTGCAGGAGATGGGCATTGAATACAGCTACACCGGCAACGCCACGCAGGCGTGGCTCACGGTGCTGCTGATGGATGTGTGGCACTGGACGCCGCTGGTCGCGTTGCTGGCCTTTGCCGGGTTGCGTTCCATCCCCGACGCGTATTACCAGGCAGCCCGCATCGACGGTGCAAGCAAGTTCGCGGTGTTCCGCTACATCCAGCTGCCCAAGATGCGCGGCGTGCTGATGATTGCGGTGCTGCTGCGCTTCATGGACAGTTTCATGATCTACACAGAGCCCTTCGTGCTCACGGGGGGCGGGCCGGGCAATGCCACCACGTTCCTCAGCCAGTACCTCACGACCAAGGCGGTCGGCCAGTTCGACCTGGGCCCTGCGGCCGCCTTCTCGCTGATCTATTTCTTCATCATCCTGCTGCTGTGTTTCATCCTCTACAACTGGATGCAGCGCGTGGGCACCGTCAGCGACGAAGGAGCCGGCCATGAATGAAAAACGTTTCCAGAAGCGCACGCTGTTCCTGATCGCATACCTGCTGTTCGCGCTGTTGCCCATCTACTGGATGGTCAACATGAGCTTCAAGACGAATGAGGAGATCCTGTCGAGCTTCTCGTTCTTCCCGCAGAACTTCACCTGGGCCAACTACAAGACCATCTTCACCGATGCGTCGTGGTACTCGGGCTACATCAACAGCCTGATCTATGTGGCGATCAACACGGTGATCTCGCTCACGGTGGCGCTGCCCGCGGCCTATGCGTTCAGCCGTTACCAGTTCATGGGCGACAAGCATGTGTTCTTCTGGCTGCTGACCAACCGCATGACACCCCCGGCCGTGTTCTTGCTGCCGTTCTTCCAGCTCTACACCACCGTGGGGCTGATGGACACGCACATTGCCGTGGCGCTGGCCCATCTGTTGTTCAACGTGCCGCTGGCGGTGTGGATTCTGGAAGGTTTCATGAGTGGCATCCCGCGCGAGATCGACGAGACGGCCTACATCGATGGCTACAGCTTTCCGCGCTTTTTCATGACCATCTTCCTGCCGCTGATCAAGGCCGGTGTGGGCGTGGCGGCGTTCTTCTGCTTCATGTTCAGCTGGGTGGAGCTGCTGCTGGCCCGCACGCTGACCAGCGTGAACGCCAAGCCCATCGTGGCCACCATGACGCGCACCGTGAGTGCCTCGGGCATGGACTGGGCGACGCTGGCGGCGGCGGGGGTGCTGACCATCGTGCCGGGTGCCATCGTGATCTGGTTTGTTCGCCACTACATCGCAAAAGGCTTTGCGATGGGGCGGGTTTGAGGAGGCAGCGACATGTTTGACTGGATGGCCTGGACGCTGCCGGTGGCAGTGTTCTTTACGTGCATCGTGCTGATGCTGGTGGGCATGGCGGTGTGGGAGATCAAGTCGCCCACGACCATGCGCAAGGGTTTCCTGCCCCTGGAGACCACACGCGGCGACCGGCTCTTTATCGGGCTGCTGTCGGCCGCCTACGTGAACCTGATCTTTGTGGGCGTCAGCGGCAAGCTGGCCCAGTGGTTCAGCCTGCAGGGCGACCCGTCGATCTGGATCAGCTTTGTGGTGTCGATGGCGCTGCTGGCGCTGATCATGCGCAAGGGTTAAGGAAAAAATGGCCGTTTGCGCTTGATGGGTAAGCATTTGTAGCTATTGTTTTTGTAGTGTCGAAGGCCTGGCCTGGTTCCCCCCCGGGTTGGTGCCGGTCTACCAATGGGGGTCTCAATCTGAGAGGAGACAGCAATGAAGATGCAGTTCAAGGCGATCGCTTTCGCCGCCGCGGCTCTGGCGATGGGGCAGGCTGCCTGGGCCGGCGAGGCCGAGGCCAAGAAGTGGATCGACAGCGAATTCCAGCCATCCACGCTGAATAAAGACCAGCAGATGGCCGAGATGAAGTGGTTCATCGACGCAGCCAAAAAACTCCAGGCCAAGGGGGTGAAGGAAATCTCGGTGGTGTCTGAAACCATCACCACCCACGAATACGAATCCAAGACGCTGGCCAAGGCGTTCGAGGAAATCACCGGCATCAAAGTCAAGCACGACCTGATCCAGGAAGGCGACGTGGTCGAGAAGCTGCAGACCTCCATGCAGTCGGGCAAGTCCATCTATGACGGCTGGATCTCGGACTCGGACCTGATCGGCACGCACTACCGCTACGGCAAGATCCTGAACCTGACCGACTACATGGGCGCTGCGGGCAAGGAATGGACCAACCCCGGCATCGACCTCAAGGACTACATCGGTACCAAGTTCACGACCGGCCCCGATGGAAAGATGTACCAGCTGCCTGACCAGCAGTTTGCCAACCTGTACTGGTTCCGTGCCGATTTGTTCGACCGCAAGGACATCAAAGACAAGTTCAAGGCCAAGTACGGCTACGACCTGGGCGTGCCGCTGAACTGGTCGGCTTACGAGGACATCGCCGAGTTCTTCACCAACGATGTGAAGCAGATCGATGGCAAGCCGATCTATGGTCACATGGACTACGGCAAGAAGGACCCGTCGCTGGGCTGGCGCTTCACCGATGCCTGGCTGTCCATGGCGGGTACGGCCGACATCGGCGCGCCCAATGGCCTGCCGATTGACGAATGGGGCATCCGCGTGGCCGACGACAAGTGCACGCCCGTGGGCGCCAGCGTGGCCCGTGGCGGTGCGACCAACTCGCCCGCAGCCGTCTACGCCCTCACCAAGTACGTGGACTGGATGAAGAAATACGCGCCCAAGGAAGCCACGGGCATGACCTTTGGCGAGGCCGGCCCCGTGCCCGCCCAGGGCCAGATCGCGCAGCAGATCTTCTGGTACACCGCCTTCACGGCCGACATGACCAAGCCCGGCCTGCCCGTGGTGAATGCCGACGGCACGCCCAAGTGGCGCATGGCCCCTGGCCCCAACGGCCCCTACTGGAAGCAAGGCATGCAAAACGGCTACCAGGACGTGGGCAGCTGGACCTTCTTCAAGGACCACGATGCCAACAAGACGGCAGCCGCCTGGCTCTACGCACAGTTCGTGACGGCCAAGACCACGTCGCTGAAGAAGACCATGGTGGGCCTGACCCCGATCCGCGAATCCGACATCCAGTCCAAGGCCATGACCGACATGGCGCCCAAGCTGGGTGGTCTGGTGGAGTTCTACCGCAGCCCAGCCCGTGTGGCGTGGTCGCCCACTGGCACCAATGTGCCTGACTACCCCAAGCTGGCCCAGCTCTGGTGGAAGAACGTAGCCCAGGCCGTGACGGGTGAAAAGACGCCCCAAGGCGCCATGGACACGCTGGCCGACGAGATGGACCAGGTGATGGCCCGTCTGGAACGCGCTGGGATGGCCCATTGCGCTCCCAAGCTCAACCCCAAGAGCGACACCGCCAAGTGGCTGAGCGACAAGCAAGCGCCGTGGGCCAAGTTGGCCAATGAGAAGCCAAAGGGTCAGACGATTGCGTACGGCACCTTGTTGCAGGCCTGGAAGGATGGCAGGGCGCGGTAAGCCTGTTTAACCCGCCGTCCTGCTTACTGTGACGATGCTTCAGGCAGCCGTGGCTCATAAGGTCTCTGGCTGCCTTTTCATTCAAGACCGTCCCCAGTGCCTTTGGAGGCCTGGGGCCGGATCTTCCCCCGAAGTGACAAAAATTCAAGGGTAAACCCTTATTTTTTGCTTCGCCCATGGACAATCACCCCATGACTACTGCCTCCGCTCCCCTTCCCACACGGCGTGCCGACCTCTTGGCGCGTTTGGCCCAGCCTCACCACTATGACCTGGCGGTGATTGGCGGTGGGGCTACAGGCCTGGGGGTGGCGCTGGATGCGGCGGCCCGAGGGTTCAGCGTGGTCTTGGTGGACTCGCATGACTTCGCCAAGGGAACCTCGTCCCGGGCGACCAAATTGGTACACGGCGGTGTTCGTTACCTGGCGCAAGGCAACATCGCACTGGTGCGCGAGGCGTTGCATGAGCGCACTACCTTGCTTCACAACGCGCCCCACTTGGCGCAACCCCTGCCGTTTGTGATGCCGTCATACCACTATTGGGAGACGCCGTTTTACGGTATAGGCCTCAAGATGTACGATGCTTTGGCTGGGAAGGCTGGTTTGGGCGCCACCGAATTCATGGGGCGCGCACGCACATTGGAGTGCCTGCCCACGGCCCGCCCCGAAGGCCTCAAGGGTGGCGTCAAGTACTGGGACGGACAGTTTGATGACGCCCGTCTGGCCTTGGCCTTGGCGCGAACGGCTGCCAGCCTGGGCGCCCTGGTGGTCAACTACTGCCCTGCGCGGTCGTTGATTCACGAAGCTGGCAAGGTTGCAGGCTTTGTGTGTGAAGACGCAGACAGTGGCCAGCAGTTCACCGTGCGCGCGCGTACGGTTGTGAATGCCACCGGCGTATGGGTGGATGCCCTGCGCCAGATGGACGGAGAGGCCATAGGCCGCCCCGTCAAGCCCATTGTGGCGCCCAGCCAGGGGGTGCATATCGTGGTGGATCGGGAGTTTCTTCCGTCCGACCATGCGTTGATGGTTCCCAAGACGGCCGATGGCCGGGTCCTTTTTGCCGTGCCGTGGCTGGGAAAGCTCATTCTCGGGACCACCGACAGTCCGCGCCAGGACATCGTGCGTGAGCCGCAGCCTTTCCGGGAAGAGGTCCGGTTCATCCTGGACGAATCGGCGCGCTACCTCACCCGTGCGCCCAAGGTGGAAGACATCCGGAGTATCTGGGTGGGCCTGCGCCCGCTGGTGAAGCCGCAGGACGACGATGGTGACAACACCAAGAAAATCAGCCGCGAGCACACCGTGCTCGCCAGTCGCAGTGGCCTGATCACCGTGACGGGAGGCAAATGGACCACCTACCGCGCTATGGCTGAAGATGTGTTGCAAAAATGCTTCACCACGGGCCTGCTGCCGGAAAAGCCGTCGGGTGTGACCAATCATTTGCCCTTGGTGGGAACCCCTGAAGGGGCTGTTCAACATCGCATCAGTGATGCCCAGGGACTGCACTCCTACGGGAGCGAGGCGGCGGTTGTCCGGGACATTGCCGGTGCGCACACCGATCTTGGTGGGGGGCTGACAGAAGCCATGGTGCGCTTTGCCGCCCGCTACGAATACGCCTGCACGGTAGAGGATGTGTTGGCCCGCCGCTCCCGGTTATTGTTCCTCGATGCCCGCAAGGCCATCGAGCTAGCCCCAGCGGTCGCTGACATCCTGCGTGCGGAGCTGGGTGCCGACCCCCACCTGGATGCCTTTTTGGAGCTGGCGCAACAGTATTTGCAGGTTCCGGCCTGATGGGGCGCTTGACTTCGTAAAAGTCTTTTGCAATAATCGAGGGCTTCGCGTTTCCTACGTGAAGTTTCTGCCCAGCGGGAAGTGCTGCAAATGGTTTGCGGTGCGGACGACGGGCCCAAGACTGACTGGCTGATTTGCAGCCCTTGAGAAGTTCTCTGGGGCTGTTGTCTTCTGGTGCAAGTTGGGAATATTGAAATGATCCAGACAGAATCTCGGTTAGAGGTTGCCGACAATACCGGCGCCAAGTCCGTCCTTTGCATCAAGGTGCTGGGTGGCTCGAAGCGTCGCTATGCAAGCGTTGGCGACATCATCAAGGTGAGCATCAAAGAAGCCGCTCCACGTGGCCGCGTCAAAAAAGGCGAGGTTTACAGTGCAGTGGTGGTTCGCACGGCGAAGGGTATTCGTCGCGGCGATGGTTCGCTCGTCAAATTCGATGGCAACGCCGCAGTGTTGCTGAATGCAAAGTTGGAGCCTATCGGCACCCGTATCTTTGGACCCGTGACGCGTGAACTGCGTACCGAGAAGTTCATGAAGATCGTGTCTCTGGCTCCTGAAGTTCTCTAAGGACGCGCCATGAACAAGATTCGCAAGGGCGACGAAGTCATCGTGCTGACCGGCCGTGACAAGGGCAAGCGCGGCACGGTGTCGCTGCGCAAGGATGACTCCTACGTGGTCATCGATGGCATCAATCTGGTCAAGAAGCACGCCAAGCCAAACCCCATGAAGGGTACGACGGGCGGCATCGTTGAAAAGTCCATGCCAATTCATCAGTCCAACGTGGCCATCTTCAATGCCGCTACGGGCAAGGCTGATCGCGTGGGCATCAAGGTGCAGGCTGACGGTTCGCGCATTCGCGTGTTCAAGTCCAGCGGTGCTGAAATCAAGGCGGCCTAAGGGGTAAACATGGCACGACTCCAAGAAATTTACCGCGACAAGATCGCTCCCGAACTTGCCAAACAGTTCGGCTACACCTCGCCGATGCAGGTTCCCCGTCTGACCAAGATCACGCTGAACATGGGCGTGAGCGAGGCAGTCTCGGACAAGAAGGTGATGGACAACGCTGTGGCTGACCTGACCAAGATTGCTGGTCAAAAGCCTGTGGTGACCAAGGCCAAGAAGGCTATCGCTGGTTTCAAGATCCGCGAAGGCCAGGCCATTGGTTGCATGGTCACGCTGCGTGGCGTGCAGATGTATGAGTTCCTGGACCGTTTCGTGACCGTGGCTCTGCCTCGCGTTCGTGACTTCCGTGGTATCTCTGGTCGCGCGTTCGACGGTCGTGGCAACTACAACATCGGCGTCAAAGAACAGATCATCTTCCCTGAAATTGAGTACGACAAGGTCGATGCCTTGCGCGGTCTCAACATCAGCATCACCACGACGGCCAAGTCCGACGAAGAAGCCAAGGCGCTTCTCGCTGGTTTCCGTTTCCCGTTCAAGAACTGAGGCGAAGCATGGCTAAAGTAGCTTTGATCCAACGCGAACTGAAGCGCGAAAAACTGGCAGCCAAGTACGCAACCAAGTATGCGGAACTCAAGGCAATCGCTGGCGATGCCAAGCGCAGCGACGAAGAGCGCGATGCAGCCCGCCTGGGCCTGCAAAAGCTCCCTCGCAACGCCAACCCGACGCGTCAGCGCAACCGTTGCGAAATCACTGGTCGTCCACGTGGCACCTTCCGTCAATTCGGTCTGGCTCGCGCCAAGATCCGCGAACTGGCTTTTGCAGGCGACATCCCCGGTGTCACCAAAGCCAGCTGGTAAGCAGGCAGGAGAGATTAAACATGAGCATGAGTGATCCCATCGCTGACTTGCTGACCCGCATCCGTAATGCACAGATGGTCGCCAAGGCCACGGTTCTGGTGCCTTCTTCCAAAGTGAAGATTGCCATCGCCCAGGTGCTGAAGGACGAAGGTTATATCGACGGCTTCCAGGTGAAAACCGAAGCCGGCAAGTCGGAACTCGAAATTGCCCTGAAGTACTACGCAGGTCGCCCCGTGATTGAGCGCATTGAGCGCGTCAGCCGCCCTGGCCTGCGTGTCTACAAAGGCCGTGATTCCATTCCACAAGTCATGAACGGTCTGGGTGTGGCAATTGTCACGACGCCCAAGGGCGTGATGACTGATCGCAAGGCGCGTGCTACCGGTGTCGGTGGCGAAGTGCTCTGCTACGTGGCCTAACCCGCGGCATTGAGGAGAAACTGAAATGTCCCGAGTAGGAAAAATGCCCGTGACCATCCCCGCAGGCGTGGATGTGTCCGTGAAAGATGACCAGATCTCTGTCAAGGGTACTGGTGGCGCTCTATCGCTGGCGCAAAACGCGCTGGTGAAAGTGTCCAGCAATGACGGCAAGCTCAGCTTTGAGCCTGCTAACGAATCCCGCGAAGCCAATGCCATGAGCGGCACGATTCGCCAGTTGGTCAACAACATGGTGGTCGGTGTCAGCAAAGGCTTTGAAAAGAAGCTGAGCCTGGTCGGTGTGGGCTACAAAGCCGCTGCCTCAGGCTCCAAGCTGAATCTGGCTGTTGGCTATTCGCATCCGGTCAATATCGAAATGCCCGCAGGCATCACGGTTGCCACCCCGACGCCCACGGAAGTGGTGATCAAGGGTGCAGATCGTCAGCGTGTCGGTCAGATCGCTGCTGAGATTCGTGCTGTTCGTCCACCTGAGCCCTACAAGGGCAAGGGTATCCGCTACGCGGACGAAAAGATCACGATCAAAGAGACCAAGAAGAAATAAGGAGCTGCAACATGTTGACCAAGAAAGAGCAGCGTCTTCGTCGTTCGCGCCAGACCCGCATCCGCATTGCACAGCAAGGCGTGGCACGTCTCACGGTGAACCGTACGAACCTCCATATCTACGCCAGTGTGATCTCCGGCGACGGCAGCAAGGTGCTGGCAAGTGCATCCACGGCGGAAGCCGACGTGCGCAAGTCGCTCGGCGGTTCGGGCAAGGGTGGCAATGCCGCTGCAGCCCAGATCATCGGCAAGCGTATCGCTGAAAAGGCGAAGGCTGCAGGTGTCGAGAAGGTTGCATTTGATCGCGCAGGCTTTGCTTACCACGGTCGCGTCAAGGCTTTGGCCGACGCAGCCCGTGAAGCTGGCTTGCAGTTCTAAGCGGAGCGGAATACAAAATGGCTAAATTTCAACCCAAAGTGCAGAACGAAGGTCAAGACGACGGTCTGCGCGAAAAAATGATCGCGGTCAACCGCGTGACCAAAGTCGTGAAGGGTGGCCGTATTCTCGGTTTCGCCGCACTGACGGTGGTTGGCGACGGTGATGGCCGCGTGGGCATGGGCAAGGGCAAGTCGAAAGAAGTGCCAGCTGCTGTGCAAAAGGCTATGGAAGAAGCTCGTCGCAACATGGTCAAGGTCTCGTTGAAGAACGGCACCATCCACCACAATGTGACCGGCCACCATGGCGCTGCTGTTGTGATGATGGCACCTGCTCCAAAGGGTACCGGCATCATCGCTGGCGGCCCTATGCGTGCAGTTTTTGAAGTGTTGGGTGTGACTGACATCGTGGCCAAGAGCCATGGTTCGTCCAATCCCTACAACATGGTCCGTGCAACGTTTGACGCGCTCGTCAATTCGACCACCCCGTCGAATGTGGCGGCCAAGCGCGGCAAGACAGTCGAAGACATCTTCGCCTGAACCGGAGCTTGAAAATGACAACGCAACAAACCGTCAAGATTCAACTGGTGCGCAGCCCGATTGGCACCAAGGAATCGCACCGCGCCACCGTTCGTGGCCTGGGTCTGCGCAAGCTCAATAGCGTGAGCGAACTGCAGGACTCGCCCGAAGTGCGCGGCATGATTAACAAGATCAGCTATCTGGTCAAAGTCCTCTGAGAGATAGATCATGGAACTCAATAGCATCAAGCCCGCAGACGGCGCCAAGCATGCCAAGCGCCGCGTAGGCCGTGGTATCGGCTCCGGCCTGGGCAAGACCGCTGGCCGTGGTCACAAGGGTCAGAAGTCTCGTGCCGGTGGCTACCACAAGGTTGGTTTTGAAGGCGGTCAAATGCCTTTGCAACGCCGCTTGCCCAAGCGTGGCTTCAAGTCGCACTTGCTCAAGTTCAACGCAGAAGTGACGCTGACGGCATTGGATCAACTCGGCTTGGCCGAAGTGGATGTCCTCGCTCTGAAGCAAGCAGGCCTGGTTGGCGAATTGGCCAAGGTGGTGAAGGTCATCAAGAGCGGTTCCCTGACCAAGGCTGTCAAGCTCAATGGCGTGGGTGCTACGGCTGGTGCCAAAGCAGCGATTGAAGCTGCTGGCGGCAGCGTCGCCTGAGTGTGGCTCTGAAGGAAGGCATCTGTGGCTACTAGCGCGGCTCAAATTGCAAAGACCGGGAAATTCGGCGACCTCCGTCGTCGTCTGGTTTTTCTGTTGCTTGCGCTGGTCGTGTACCGCATTGGGGCTCATATCCCTGTGCCAGGCATCGATCCAGCCCAACTCCAGCAGCTCTTCAGTGGCCAGCAAGGCGGCATCCTGAATCTGTTCAACATGTTCTCCGGTGGTGCGCTGTCGCGCTTCACGGTTTTCGCTCTGGGGATCATGCCGTACATTTCGGCGTCGATCATCATGCAGCTGATGACCTATGTGGTTCCCACATTCGAGCAGTTGAAAAAGGAAGGCGAAGCCGGTCGCAGGAAGATCACTCAGTACACCCGCTATGGCACCTTGGGCTTGGCCCTGTTCCAGTCGCTGGGAATTGCCGTAGCGCTGGAAAGCTCTGCTGGTTTGGTCCTGAGCCCCGGTTTCGGGTTCCGCATGACCGCTGTGGTCAGCTTGACGGCTGGCACGATGTTCCTGATGTGGCTGGGTGAGCAGATCACAGAGCGTGGTTTGGGGAACGGGATCTCGATCCTGATCTTTGCGGGCATTGCCGCTGGTTTGCCTAGTTCGATCGGTGGCCTTCTGGAGCTGGTTCGTACGGGTGCCATGAGCATTCTGGCCGCTATCTTCATCGTCCTCGTCGTTGGTCTGGTGACTTACTTCGTGGTGTTTGTCGAGCGGGGTCAGCGCAAGATACTGGTGAATTACGCTCGCCGGCAAGTAGGCAACAAGGTTTATGGTGGCCAATCGTCTCACCTGCCCCTGAAGCTGAACATGGCAGGTGTGATTCCTCCGATCTTTGCCTCGTCGATCATTCTGCTGCCGGCAACGGTGGTGAACTGGTTCAGTGCAGGTGAATCGATGCGCTGGTTGAAGGATATCTCGGGTGCGTTGACTCCTGGTCAGCCCATCTACGTGATGTTCTATGCTGCAGCCATCATCTTCTTCTGCTTTTTCTACACGGCTCTGGTATTCAACAGCCGTGAAACTGCAGACAACCTGAAGAAGAGCGGTGCGTTCATTCCAGGCATTCGCCCAGGTGAACAGACGGCCCGTTATATCGACAAGATCCTGGTGCGCCTGACATTGGCAGGCGCTGTGTACATCACCTTTGTGTGCTTGCTGCCAGAGTTCCTGATCTTGAAGTACAACGTTCCGTTCTACTTTGGTGGAACCTCGCTGTTGATCATTGTGGTGGTGACCATGGACTTCATGGCCCAGGTTCAGAACTACATGATGTCGCAACAGTATGAGTCGCTGCTCAAGAAAGCCAATTTCAAGGGCAACGCAGGCGGTTGATGATGAGGAAGGCAGTGCTGCACTTGCGACACTGCCTGCAAGGAACTGAATATCGGTTGAGTTGGCGCCCCACGATTTTTCGCGGGCACAAATTGTGTTCCGTGCGAAGCAGCCGGGACGGATGGAAAAGTTTTAGGAGAATGCAATGAGAGTTTCGGCTTCGGTCAAAAAAATCTGCCGCAACTGCAAGATCATCCGCCGCAAGGGTGTGGTGCGCGTGATCTGCACGGATCTGCGTCACAAGCAGCGCCAAGGTTGATTGGAAAGTATTAGAGGACGCATATGGCACGTATCGCTGGCATTAACATTCCGCCGCACAAGCACGCGGAAATCGGTTTGACCGCCATTTTTGGCATTGGTCGCACCCGCGCTCGCAAGATTTGCGAAGCAACTGGTATCGCTTACTCCAAGAAGATCAAAGATCTTACGGACGGCGATCTGGAAAAAATTCGCGAGCAAATCGAGCAGTTCACCATTGAGGGTGACCTGCGCCGCGAAACCACGATGAACATCAAGCGTTTGATGGACATCGGCTGCTATCGTGGCTTCCGCCATCGCCGCGGTCTGCCAATGCGTGGTCAGCGCACCCGTACCAATGCCCGCACTCGCAAGGGTCCGCGCAAGGGTGCAGCTGCACTGAAGAAATAAAGATTGAAAGATCATCATGGCTAAGTCTCCTGCCAATAACGCAGCTCAGCGCGTTCGCAAGAAGGTCCGGAAGAACGTTTCGGACGGTATTGCACACGTGCACGCCTCGTTCAACAACACCATCATCACGATCACCGATCGCCAAGGCAATGCCTTGTCGTGGGCATCGTCCGGTGGACAAGGTTTCAAGGGTTCGCGCAAGTCCACCCCATTCGCAGCCCAAGTGGCTTCGGAAGTGGCCGGCCGCGCTGCCATCGATCAAGGTATCAAGAACCTTGACGTTGAAATCAAGGGTCCCGGTCCTGGCCGTGAATCTTCGGTCCGCGCACTGGGTGCCCTGGGCATCCGTATCACGTCGATTTCTGACGTGACGCCAGTGCCGCACAACGGCTGCCGCCCTCAGAAGCGTCGTCGTATCTAATCTCTCTAAGCCCACCGCCGCCTGTGAACGCGCAAGCGCCTCAGGCGGCTCCCGCAATGGTTTGCGGCAGATGACACAAAGGAAGCTCAAGTGGCACGTTACCTCGGCCCCAAGGCCAAACTCTCCCGCCGTGAAGGCACGGACCTGTTCCTGAAGAGCGCCCGTCGCTCGATCGCCGACAAGTCCAAGTTCGATTCCAAGCCTGGTCAGCACGGCCGCACCTCGGGTGCCCGTACCTCTGACTACGGTCTGCAACTGCGCGAAAAGCAGAAGGTCAAGCGCATGTACGGCGTGCTGGAAAAGCAATTCCGCCGTTACTTCGAAGCCGCTGAAGGCAAGAAGGGCAATACCGGCGCCAACCTGCTGTTCCTGCTGGAATCCCGCCTCGACAACGTCGTGTACCGCATGGGTTTCGGTTCGACCCGCGCTGAAGCCCGTCAGCTGGTGTCGCACAAGGCGATTACCGTGAACGGCAAGTCCGTGAACATTGCTTCCTACCTAGTGAAGACGGGTGACGTTGTGGCTGTGCGCGAAAAGTCGAAGAAGCAAAACCGCGTTGTGGAAGCCCTGCAACTGGCCGCACAAGTGGGTATGCCTGCCTGGGTGGAAGTGAATGCCGACAAGGCTGAAGGCATCTTCAAGAAGGTGCCTGACCGTGATGAGTTTGGCGCCGACATCAACGAATCCCTGATCGTTGAGTTGTATTCGCGCTAATCGCTCGGTACATATTTCGAGAAAACCGTCCCTGAACCGCGAGGCATCGCGGTTTAGGCGCTTCACCAGCCTTACCGGTGTAACGAGCTGGGGGTATTGAGAGGAAGTCTGAATGCAAACCAATTTGCTGAAACCCAAGGCGATCAATGTCGAGCAGCTTGGCCACAATCGTGCCAAGGTCGCACTGGAGCCGTTCGAGCGTGGGTACGGCCACACGCTGGGCAACGCCATCCGGCGCGTCCTGCTCTCGTCCATGGTGGGTTACGCAGCGACGGAAGTCACCATTGCAGGCGTTCTGCACGAGTACTCGTCCATCGATGGCGTTCAGGAAGATGTGGTCAACATCCTCTTGAACCTCAAGGGCGTGGTGTTCAAGCTGCACAACCGCGACGAAGTCACGCTGAGCCTGCGCAAGGATGGCGAAGGCGTGGTCACCGCGCGCGACATCCAGACGCCCCATGACGTCGAGATCGTCAACCCCGATCACGTGATTGCCAACCTGTCGGCAGGCGGCAAGCTGGACATGCAGATCAAGGTGGAAAAGGGCCGTGGTTACGTGCCTGGCAGCCTGCGCCGTTATGCCGACGAATCGACCAAGTCGATCGGCCGCATCGTGCTGGATGCTTCGTTCTCGCCCGTCAAGCGCGTGAGCTACACCGTGGAAAGCGCCCGCGTGGAGCAGCGTACCGACCTGGACAAGCTGGTGGTCGAGATCGAAACCAACGGTGCCATCACCGCTGAAGACGCTGTGCGCGCCTCGGCCAAGATCCTGGTGGAACAGCTGGCTGTGTTCGCACAGCTCGAAGGTGGCGAACTGGCTGCGTTCGACGCACCGGCAGGCCCGCGCGGCAATGCCACGTTCGATCCGATCCTGCTGCGTCCTGTGGACGAGCTGGAACTGACCGTGCGTTCCGCCAACTGTCTGAAGGCCGAGAACATCTACTACATCGGTGACCTGATCCAGCGCACCGAGAACGAGCTGCTCAAGACGCCTAACCTGGGCCGCAAGTCGCTCAACGAGATCAAGGAAGTGCTCGCATCGCGTGGTCTCACGCTGGGCATGAAACTGGAAAACTGGCCACCAGCTGGCTTGGACAAGCGTTAAGTTATAATTTTTGGTTCCCCGCCGGGAACAGTGCCTCGGGCAGTACCTGATACGGCTGCCTGATTTAATTACTCAAAGGAAAGCACCATGCGCCACGGACACGGCCTCCGCAAACTCAACCGTACCAGCTCGCACCGCCTCGCGATGCTGCAGAACATGATGAATTCGCTCATCGAGCACGAAGTCATCAAGACCACCGTTCCCAAGGCCAAGGAACTACGCCGCGTGATCGAGCCCATGATCACCCTGGCCAAGGAAGACTCCGTAGCGAACCGCCGCCTGGCATTCAACCGCCTGCGCGACCGTGATAGCGTGACCAAGCTCTTCAATGACCTGGGTCCTCGTTTCAAGGTGCGTCCCGGTGGCTACACCCGTATTCTGAAGATGGGCTTCCGTGTGGGCGATAACGCTCCCATGGCGCTGGTCGAATTGGTCGATCGTGCTGCTGAAACCGAAAATAATTCGGCAGCAGCTGAATAATAGGGTATAATTTATTTCTTACCGCGCGATGGAGCAGTCTGGTAGCTCGTTGGGCTCATAACCCAAAGGTCGGAGGTTCAAATCCTTCTCGCGCAACCAACATAGCAGGCTTCTGCTAAACAAAAAAGCCCACTACACAGTGGGCTTTTTTGTTTCGGCCTCTCGGGGCGTGCGGAATTGGCACTCTGGCTTTCCAGGTGATTTCTTCCAACCCGGCAAATGGCCTTTCATGTCGCTGTCATCCGGCATGGCATGTTTTCACAAACGAGGGCCTGGCCCTGGGCTATCGGGGGAGCCTTGGTGTTTGCCGCAGGGCTGATCACAGCAGCTCCATGAGCTGGCTGACTGAGGCCGAGTTTTGTTGAGAGGCTGCAAAAGCTGCCTTAACCTGACCCCTCGGCGATCCTGAGCCCGCCTGGAGGCCTTCGATCGTGGAGTCCTGCGCGGGGTGGTACCCGGCAAACTCATTTCCCGAACAGATCTGCCTTGGCTGCCTTGGTGATTGCTGCCACGCAGGGGTGCGTGATGCGTCGCTCCACAGAAATCGCAAAAAACTCCTCGACCAGTTCCGTCGTGCGGCCGATCACTTCGACACCAAACTGTGCGGTGGTTTCCTCATCCAGAACGGTCGGGGACGTGAAAACGCCACGGCCTTCGCGGCCGAAAGCATTCATCAACGCACTGTCGTCGAACTCACCCACGAGCCGTGGCTGCAACTGGTATTTGTTAAACCAGTGATCGAGCTGTTGGCGCACGGAAGACATAGGGCCTTGGATGAGCATGGGGGCGCCCTGGAGGCATTGGGGAAAGGAACCCTGTAGCTGCGCCTTCAGGCCAGGAGCGCAGAAAAAACTCATACCACTGGTTCCTAGCGGGTGGTTGAACGCCTTGACGCCGATTTTTTTGGAAACGGGTTCATCGGCCAGCACCAGATCGAGTTTGTGCAGGCTCAGTTGGGCGATGAGTTCTGGAAATTTTCCTTCCTGGCAGGTCATGTGCACCTGTTCAGGCATGCCCAAAGCGGGTTCCAGAAGGTGGTAGGCCACGGACTTCGCGATCGAGTCTGCAACCCCTACGCGAAATTCCAGCGGTTTGGCGTGGCCGCGGGAGAGGCGGATCGATTTTTCCAGCTCGTCCCCCAGCGTAAAAATCTGCTCCGCGTAACCCAGGGCGACACGACCCTCGCTGGTGAGCTCCAGCCCACGCCCCCGCTTGCGAAAGAGGTCGTGGCCTAGCCATTCCTCCAGCTGTTTGATCTGCCCAGAAAGCGTCTGGGGCGTGGTGTGTAGCTGCTCGCCTGCCCGCATCACCCCTCCGGCCTTTGCAACCGTCCAGAAATACCGCAGATGCTTGAAGTTCATGGTGATAAATGCTTCGTAAAAAACGATCAATCAACGTTGATAAAACGAATATACGCGAAGTATTAAACCGCCTACATTGAACGCTTGGCCCCTTTCCGCAGCCATTGGAGTTGCGGTCTGGAACTGTCAACGTTCACAAGGAGTAGCAACGATGCGGATTACCACCCGAGGACAACTTGCGGTATCGGCAATGACCGACCTGGCGCTGCGCCAGAAGATGCGGCCGGTAGCGCTTTCGACGATCAGCGCCCGGCAGGGTACCTCGCTGTCGTACCTGGAGCAGCTGTTCAGCGCCTTGCGCCGTGCCGGGCTCGTGGACAGCACACGCGGCCCGGGTGGCGGTTACACCCTTGCCCGAAACACAGACCAGATCTCAGTGGCCGAGATCATCCTGGCCGTCGAGAACCTCAAGACCGACGATCTGCAGAGCCTGGGTGCCGGCCAGGCTGCGCAAGTGAAGTCGATGACGGGCGAACTCTGGTCCACCTTCAACGCACGGGTGATGGAGTACTTGCAGTCGGTGACTTTGCAAGACCTTGTGGCGCAGCAGCATGCCAAGGGGGTGGTGGCCGAGGAGATGGCCCCTGCTGCCCCCCGCCCCAAGCTGAGCGCCAAGCCGCGCCCCTTGATGGCGCGGGTGGGCGTGCCAAACTCGGTGTTCGCACTGGGTTCGATCCCGCTGCTGCAACGCCGTTGAGACCGCACACCGGTTGCGCTCTGCAGTTGCGGGCGCATGCCAGTGCTCCGGGGGCGGCCTTGGCCCGCCCTCCATCAGTTTTGCGTGCGCGGGGCGGCTACAGCTGCTGCGCGAGCTGCTTGATTCCCCGGATCAGCATCTCTACCGAGATGGCGACCAGGATCAGGCCCATCAGGCGTTCAAACGCCATCACCACGCGTTCGCCCACCAGGCGCTGGATGCGTTCTGCCATCAGCAACACCACGGCGCACACGGCCATGGTGACGCACAGCGCGCCCACCCATTCCCAGCGGCGTTCCGGCGCCTGGGCTACCAGCAGCATGACAGTGGCCAGCGCTGAGGGGCCCGCCAAGGCAGGGATGGCCAGCGGCACGATCAGGGGTTCGCCCGGCAGCTCCGCCTGTGGCCCGTCAGCCGACGGAAAAATCATGCGCAGCGCGATCAGAAACAGCACCACCGCACCCGCAATCTGCAGCGACAAATCGCTCAGGTTCATCACCTGCAGAAACTGCGCCCCGAAAAACAGAAACACCAGCAGCAGCGCAAACGCAATCAGCACCTCCCGCAGGATCACCCGCGCCCGGCGCTCGGGCGCCACGCCGCGCAGGGCGTTGGCAAAGATGGGGATGTTGCCCAGCGGATCGGTGATCAGCAGGAGCAGGATGGTGGCGGACGCGAAGGTGTAGCTCACGATGCGTACACCGCGTCCAATGAGCGAAAGCCCTTGATCTCGATCGGATTGCTGCTGGGGTCGTGGAAGAACATCGTCCACTGTTCGCCCGCCTGGCCTTCAAAGCGCACCTGCGGCTCCAGCACGAAGGCGGTGCCGGCGGCCTTCAGCCGTGCGGCCAGCGCATGCCAGTCGGGCAACTCCAGGATGGCGCCAAAGTGCGGCATGGGTACCAGGTGGTCGCCCACATGGCCGGTGCGGGCACTGGCAAACGGGGTGCCCAAGTGCAACGAGATCTGGTGGCCAAAAAAATCGAAGTCCACCCAGGTATCGGTGCTTCGGCCTTCCTGGCAGCCGAGCACGTCGCCATAAAAGCGGCGCGCGGCATCCAGGTCGGTGACGTGAAAGGCGAGGTGAAAGAGGCTGCGCATCCCGTAAAGGATAGCAGCCAAGGCTGCGCTGCGGGCGCGGCCTGGAGGCCTGTCAGGTGACAGACGGGTCGGCGGCCATGTTGTCAAATTTCTTGAAATACTGGCGCGCCATGGCCACCAGCTGGGCGTCGGTCGGGTGGTCTGCAGCCACAGAGTCCACCACCACATCGGCCACCGCAGCATGGTGCTTGGCCGCCCAGTCGCGGAACTGGTTGCGTACCAGGCCCGGGCCAGCCAGCAGCACTTCACGCGTGTCGGCCAAGGCCTGGGCGACGTCGGCAAAGAAAGCGGTGAGGTCGTCGGCTTTGCCCTGGTGCTTGTGGTGGCTGCGGGACTTGATGCGCTGGGCCTCGGCATGCTCGCGGTCGAACATCACCACGTGGGCTTCGGACTGGTCCATCCAGACTACTGCGTGAAAAGTGCTCATGAATCGGCTTTCTTGAAGTGACGAAAAAAACGGGGAAAGAAGGGAAAAGGGGCCTGAATGCGTGAGCGAACTCACGCAGCACGGCGGTGTTGCTCGGCCTTTTCCTGGCAATGCACGCAGCGTGCGGCCTCGGGGGTGGCGTGCAGGCGTGCGGCGGTGATGTGGGTGCCACAGTCTGTGCATTCGCCGTACGTACCCGCTTCAATGCGGGCCAAAGCGGCTTCCACGGCGGCAAGGTGGGTGGTTTCGCGCTCGTCCAGCGCAAACTCCAGTTCACGCTCGGTGGCGAGTTGGGCACGCGGGTCCTCGGGCTGACCAAAGTGGTCGGCAGCGGCCTCGGCGCGGCCGATGACGCCCCCGCGCTGCGCGGCCAACTGGGCCAGCAGCTCGGATTGCTGGGCCAGCAATTGTTGGCGGAATGGGGCGGCCTGGGTCTTGTCCATGTGGTGTCTCCTCAAGGGTGATCGGATACCTGCATGGTGCGCTTGTGCGCGATGACCTCGGTTGACCAAGGTCAAGGGATGAAGACCCAGCGCCTGGGGCGGGTTTAGAACCGGGTCTTAGCGCTTGGGCGGCCGCGCCAGCATTTCAGCGGTGTTGGTCTTGCGATCGGCGTTCACGCGCTGCACGTGGGGGCGCTCTGCCATGCGCGTGAGGTACTCGCGCACAGGCAGATCGGCCAGGTAGTCGTGGCCATAGATGATCTTGGTGGCCGAGCTGACGAGCGGCAGGTGCACGATTGCTGCGCAGTCGGCCAGGGTGAAGGCGTCGCCGCCCACGTAGGGGCTGAACTTCGCAAGCTGACCGAAGGCGGCAATGTTTTTCTCAAGCTGCGCTCCCACCTTTTCCTTGGCGGTGTCGCTCACGGTTCCGCCAAAAAACGCCTTGGGATACAGGTTGCGTGCCACCAGCTCCAGATGCAACTCCAGAAAGGTGATCAGCTCGCGCACCTTGGCGGCCTGGTAGGGGTTGGCGGGGATCAGCGCTGGCTGGGGTGGGCTGCCTCGATGTAGTCGGCCATCACGGCCGATTCGCACAGCGGCCCCTCGGGCGTGCGCAGGTAGGGCACCTTGCCCAGCGGGCTGGCGCTGCGGTCGGTCTCGCCCACCCAGGCCAGTTCTTCGGTGAAGGGCAGGCCCTTTTCGAGCAAGGCGAGTTTGATCTTGTTGTAGTAGTTGCTGGCCGAAAAGCCGCAGAGTGTGAGCATGGTGGCGTCTCCGTTGTGGTGGTGAATGCAGCACGCATCCTAGGTGGGGGCGGGGGCGCAGTCCGTCGCGCAGATGACCCCGGTCAAGGGGTGCGCACCCAGGCCCCCTACAATTCGCACCCATGCCCTCCCTGCAAACCATTCGCAGCCTTCGCTGGCTCGCCCGCCTTGTGCTGGCGTGGTTTGTGTTGTCCATCGGCGTGGCGGTAGCGTCGCCGCTGGTCAATCCGCAGGCGATGGAACTGATCTGTTCGGGCTCGGGCGCCATCAAGCTGCTGGTCAAGACCGATGACGGCGCCAAGGAGATGTCCAGCCACACGCTGGACTGCCCCCTGTGCGCGCATGTCGGCGCTCCGCCTCCCGTGTCGCAGGCCCAGCTGCCTGTGGTCCACCCCCTGGCGCATGCCCTGCGCCCCATTCCTGCCGCTCACATTGCTGCGCGCACCGCCGCGCCGCTGCCGCCGCGTGGGCCCCCCGCCTTCTCCTGAAATTGCTATATTTTTAATAGCTGTTTGCGCTTGATGGATAAGCGCTGGCAGCCTATTTGGCTCGAAATTCAGGAGTTCCCATGCGCAAAAGTCGCATGGCGCTGGCCGTGGCCAGTGCCTTTCCCCTCGCACTCTGCGTGGGCGTTTCCGCGTTGGCCCAGACCGCCGACAGCACTGGCAACAGCAATGCCCCCGTCAAGGAACTGGGCGTGGTTACCATCAGCGGCGGCCAGCCCACCTCGCTGCCCACGCAGATTCCCACCACCATCGAGGGCGTGACGCGCGAGCAGATCGAGCATTCGATCAACGCCACCGACAGCGAAGACGCCCTCAAGTACCTGCCCAGCCTGCTGGTGCGCAAGCGCTACATCGGCGACTACAACCACGCCGTGCTATCCACGCGCGCCTCGGGCACGGGCAACCCGGCACGCTCCATGGTGTTTGCCGACGGCATTCTGCTGAGCAATTACCTCGGCAACGGCCCCACCAACGCGCCGCGCTGGATGCTGGTCACGCCCGAAGAGATCGAGCGTGTGGACGTGCTCTACGGCCCGTTCTCGGCCGCCTATGCGGGCAACTCGGTGGGCGCGGTGGTGGACTACGTCACGCGCATGCCGACGAAGTTCGAGGCGCACGGGCAGGTCAGCGTCCAGCACCAACCCTTTGACCTGTACGGCACCAACGCCACCTACGCAGGCAAGCAGGTCAGCGCGTCCGTCGGCAACAAGAACGGCGACTGGTCCTGGTTCCTCAACTTCAACAAGACCGACAGCGAGGGCCAGCCGCTCACCTTCCCCACGCGCCTTGTGTCTGCAGGCGCCGTGGGCAATGCAGGCACGCCGGTGACGGGCGCGGTGCTGGGCAACAACCGCAGCAACCAGCCTTGGTACCTGCTGGGCACGGCCACGCAGTACCACACGCAGCAAGACCACATCAAGGCCAAGATCGCCTACGACTTTTCGCCCACCGTGCGCGCCGCCTACACCTTCGGCTGGTGGCACAACGAATCCGAGGGGCTCCCCGCCAGCTACCTGCGCGACGCCAATGGCAATGCGGTGTACGGCGGCACGGTCAACATCAACGGCCGCTCGTACACGCTCGCGCCCACGGACTTCAATGTGTCCAACGAGAACCTCACGCACTTTATGCACGGGCTCTCGGTCAAGAGCCACACCAAAGGCGTGTTCGACTGGGAGGTGGCCGCCAGCCTGTATGACTACCAGACCGACACCCTGCGCGCCGCCACCGTCGCGCTGCCCGCCGCGTTGAACGGTGGCGCAGGGCGCATCGTCAACAACAAGGGCACAGGCTGGAACACGCTGGCCGCCAAAGGCACCTGGCGGCCCGATGGGGTGCAGGGCGCGTACATCGTGGACTTTGGCCTGCAGCGCGACAGCTACCAGCTGCGCACCGTGGAGAACGCCACGACGAACTGGATCAGCGGTGATGCAGGCGCCCGCAACCAGGCCTTCAACGGCGACACCCAGCTCATTGGCTTGTGGGCGCAAGACACCTGGAAGATTGCACCGAAGTGGAAGGCCGTTCTGGGCGCCCGCGCCGAGCGCTGGAGCGCCAGCAACGGCCAGACCGGCAATGCCACCACCACCGTGAGCCACCCCGAGCGCAACGAAACCTACTTCTCGCCCAAGGCTGCGGTGGCTTACCAGGCCAACGACCTGTGGGTGCTCAAGGCCTCCACTGGCCGCGCGGTGCGCATGCCCACCGTGGCCGAGCTGTACCAGGGCGGCATCAGCGGCAGCGGCGCGCTCATCAACAACGACCCGAACCTGAAGCCTGAAAAAAGCTGGACCACCGAGCTGACCGCCGAGCGCGACATGGGCAACGGTTTGCTGCGCCTCACAGCGTTCTTTGAGCGCACGAAAGACGCGTTGTACTCCCAGACTAATGTGCTCGTCACACCCAACGTGACCAACGTGCAGAACGTGGACGCCATCGCTACCCGTGGCATTGAGCTGTCGTACCAGGCTGCCAACGTCTTCGTACGCGGGCTGGAGCTGGGCAGCAGCCTGACCTGGACGGACTCCAAGATCACCCGCAACGACAAGTTCCCTGCCAGCGTGGGCAAATGGCAGCCGCGCATCCCCGAGTGGCGTGCCAGCGCCGTGGCCACGTACCGGCCCGACGACACCTGGTCGTACACCCTGGGCGCGCGCTACAGCGGCAGGCAGTACAGCACGCTGGACAACACCGATGTGAACGGTTTTGCCTACCAGGGCGCCAGCCGCTACTTCACCACTGACGTGCGCGTGCGCTACCAGATCACCAAGCAGGTCAGCGCGGCCGTGGGCATCGACAACCTGAACAACTATCAGTTCTGGAACTTCCACCCTTACCCACAGCGCACTTACCTCGCTGAGCTCAAGGTCAGTCTCTGAAAGGAATACATCCCATGTCTCTGAATACTATGAAAAAGATAGCTGTAATCGCTTTGCTGTCAGGCGCAGGAGGCCTTTTTGGCTCTGCATCCGCCCATGTGGTGCTCGAATACCAGGTCGCCCCGGCGGGCGCAGGCTACAAGGCCACATTCAAGGTGGGCCACGGCTGCGGTGCGTCGCCCACGCGGCAGATCGCGGTGGACATCCCGGCGGGCATGCGTGGCGCGCGCCCCATGCCCAAGCCGGGCTGGGCGCTGGAGGTGCAGCGCGAAAAGCTCGCTCAGCCCTATACCAGCCACGGCCGTAGCGTCACCGAAGACGTGGTGCGTGTGACCTGGACGGCCAAGACGCCGGACGACATGCTGCAAAGCGCGCACTACGATGAGTTCGCGCTCGTGGCCCAGGCGCCCGAGCAGGCTGGCACCGTGTACTGGCCCGTGCGCCAGGTCTGTGCCGAAGGCCGCAACGATTGGGTCGATGTGCCCAAGGCGGGGCAAAAACTCTCGGACCTGAAGTCCCCCGCTGCAGCGCTGGAGATTCTGCCCACGGGCGGCGCCGCTGCCCACCATCATTGACAGTCCCGCCCACGACCTGTTCTCCCTTCCATCCCTCTTCCCTTCTTCTCGTTCTCTCACTCACCGAAAGGCATCCATCATGAAAAAACTGCTTCACACTGCCGCCCTGGTTTCCACACTGGCCGCTGTACTCGCCAGCACCCCCGCATGGGCACAGACCGCTGCCGTCAAAGTCGAAGGTGCTTGGGCGCGCGCCAGCGTGCAGGGCCAGAAGGCCACCGGTGCGTTCATGCGCCTCACCGCCCAGGACGGCGCCCGCCTGGTGCGCGCCGAGTCGCCCGCTGCGGGCATCACCGAAGTGCACGAGATGAAGATGGAAGGCGACATCATGAAGATGCGCGCCGTGCCTGCGCTGGACCTGCCTGCGGGTAAGACGGTGGAGCTCAAGCCCGGTGGCTACCACGTCATGCTGCTGGACCTGAAGGCGCCGCTGGCCAAAGGCACTTCGGTGCCACTCACCCTGGTGTTTCAGGACGCCAAGGGCGTGGAAAGCAAGCTCGACCTCACCGTGCCCGTGGGCACGGCAGCACCCGGTGGCGCCACCGCAGGCACCATGATGAATGGGCATAAACACTGACATCTCCGCATCGGCGGCCGCTTCGCCTGCGCAACGCATTGGAGTAAGCTGTGACTCCACCACAGACTACCCTCGTCCACCTCTTGCGGAGCGGCCATGAGCGATACATCGAATTTCGGTTTCGGCAAACTTGTCCCCGGTTTTGACTTTCTGCAGAGCCTGGCCAAGGGGGCGTCCAACAGCATTCCGCAGTTGCCCAACCTCAGCAACTGGGTGGCGCCCACCATCAGCGTCGAAGAGCTGGAAAAGCGCATCGACGAACTCAAGGCCGTGCAGTTCTGGCTGGAGCAGAACTCGCGCGCGCTGGCCGCCACCATCCAGGCGCTGGAAGTGCAGAAGATGACCCTGGCCACCCTGAAGGGCATGAACTTCAGCATGGGGGACGTGGCCAACGCCTTCAAGCTCAAGACGGCTGACACCGTGATGAGCGGCGTACAGAAAGCCGCCGACACCGTGACGGGCGCTGCCGAGGCTGTGGCTGGTGCCGCTGCCCGCGCTACGGGACGTGTGAGTGCTGCCGAAGAAGAAGCCGAAGACGAGGGTGACGACGCCGAACCCGCTGCCCCGCCTGCCAAGGCCAAAACAAAAGGCAGCAAGGCATCGGCCGCTGCCGCGCCCACCGTGGTGGACCCCATGCAGTGGTGGGGCGCACTCACCGGTCAGTTCCAGCAGATCGCCGCCAACGCCATGAAGGATGCGGCCAAGCAGACCGCCATCGACACCACGAAGAACATGGCCACGGGTCTTGCCAAAGAAGCCCTGAAGACGGCGACCGGCATGGCCAGCCAGTTTGCCGCGAAGGGCATGCAGACCATGCAGGGCGGTGCCAAGCGCGCCGCTGCATCGGGCACCACCAAGAAGAGCACCGCTGCCAAGAAGCCTGCAGCCCGCAAAACCCCGGCAAAACCCGCCGCCAAGAAGGCCAGCAGCAGCACCCGCAGCCCAGCCGCCCGCAAGCGAGCGGGCTGACGCCAACGTGGGCGGGTGTGACAACCCGCAGGTGGTGCAATATCTGCCCGCCACCGCCCTGGCATGGAGATCACCACCATGAAACTATTTCCCACTGGCCATGCCACCCACCCCCAATGGCGCATGGCCGCCGCGCTGGTGCTGGCGCAGCTGCGCGCCCAGATGGCGTTGCCCGACTACGCTGCTGCGCCCACCCTGGGCCTGCTCTACATCACCGACCACTATGGCAACGACGCCCAGGCGCTGCTCGACTACCTGAGCGGCGAACTGCCCGAGGTCACCGACTGGAGCGGCACCGTGGGGGTGGGCGTGTCGGCCAACAACGCCGAGTACTTTGACGAGCCCGCGCTGTCGGTCATGCTGCTGGATGTGCCCGCAGACCAGTACCGCGTGTTCTCGGGCGTGGCGCCGCTGCCCACGCATGCGCCACACCCGGGCAGTGGGTTTGTGGCCCATACCGCCCTGGTGCATGCCGATGGCCGCACGCCCGAACTGGCTGAGCTGCTGACCGAGATGGCTGCACGCACCGACACGGGCTACCTGTTTGGTGGCCTCTCTGCCAGCCGCACCAGCAGTGTGCAGTTTGCCGTGGGTGGCGACGGCAACATGGCCGGGCAGGGTGGTGCCAGCGGGGTGTTTGACGGTGGCCTGTCGGGCGTGGCGTTTGGTGCCGGGGTGGCGCTGGTGTCACGTGTTACGCAGGGCTGCCAGCCCGTGGGCGCGCTGCGCACGATCACCGCCGCGCAGGACAACGTGGTGCTCGCGCTCGATGGCGAGCCCGCGCTGGACGTGCTGCTCGATACGCTGCAGGTGTCGCTGGATGGTGGCGACCCGCAGCCCGCGCTGCGCAAGGTGCGCGCCACGCTGGCCGGGCTGGTCAGCGCGGGCGAGCAGCCCCAGGGCCAGCGCCGCACGGGCCACTTTGGTACCGACACACGCGTGCGCCACATCGTGGGGCTGGACGGCAGCCGCCGGGGCGTGGCCCTGGCCGACCATGTGGAGCCGGGCATGCACCTGGCGTTCTGTCAGCGCAACGTGGCAGCGGCACGTGCCGACCTCATGCGCATCTGCGCCGAGATCCGCGAAGAACTCTCGCCCGAAGAGCTGGAGCCCGCGTCGCTGGTGTCGTCGTCCAGCGCGGATGGCGAGATGGCCGCTGCCAACAGCGCCTCGGGCGCCAGCGCGGCGCCCCAGGCAGGGCGGCGAATCTGTGGGGCTATCTATGTGAGCTGCTCGGGCCGGGGCGGCCCGCATTTTGGCGGGCCCAGCGCCGAGCTGCAGATCGTGCGCCACGCGCTGGGTGACGTGCCGCTGGCCGGGTTCTTTGCCGGTGGAGAAATTGCGCACCACCACTTGTATGGTTACACCGGGGTGCTCACCGTTTTCGTTGACGACGACCCGCACGCCCGCTGAGCGGCTGAGCCGTTTCGCCCGCAGGGAACGCCAGGGCGGGCCCTGGCGGAGACGGTGCCCCATGGAGGGGCCAGGTCAGCCCGCGCCGTTGTCGTCTGCTTCGGCCTTTTCCTCGGGGGTCAGGCGCGTGGCCAGGATCTTGTCGATGGTCTTGCCATCCATGTCCACCACTTCGAGCTTCCAGTCCTCCCACTGCACGGTGTCCGTCACCTTGGGCAGGCGGCCAGTCAGCAGCATGATCATGCCGCTCAGCGTGTGGTAGCGGCCGCGTTCTTCCTCGGGCACGGCATCCAGGTTCAGGCGGTCTTTCAGCTCGGGCACGGGGATGTGGCCGTCCAGCAACCAGCTGCCGTCCTCGCGCTGCAGCGCCCAGGAGGTCTCCGGGTCGCGCGGCTGAAACTCGCCGGTGATGGCCTCGATCAGGTCCTGCAGCGTGACGATGCCCTGCACCTCGCCGTATTCGTCGATGACAAACGCCATGTGGACGTCAGACAGGCGGAAGTTGTCCAGCAGCTCCATGCCCGTGATGGTTTCGGGCACATACAGCGCTGTCTGCAGTGGCTGGTCGGCCAGGCCGCCGCGCGCCTTGTCGCGCAGCGTGCGCGACAGCCACTGGCGCGCGTTGATCACGCCCAGGATGTTGTCCATGCCGCCGCGCACCACCGGAAAGCGTGCGTGGTCGGATTCTTCGATGCATTTGAGGTTGTCTTCAAACGACGCATCCATATCCAGACACACCACATCACCACGCGGCACCATCAGCGAGCCGATCTGGCGGTCGTCCAGGCGGAACACATTGCGCACCATGGTGTGCTCGTGCGATTCGATCACGCCCGCAGTGGTGCCCTCCACCAGCATGGCGTGGATCTCTTCTTCGGTCACCGGGCTGCCGCTGGTTTCCTTCACACCCATCAGGCGCAGCAGCGTGCGAGTGGAGGTGGACAGCAGCAGCACAAACGGCTTGGTGGCCAGCGCCAGAAAGTTGATGGGCCGCGCCACCAGGCGGGCAAAGGTCTCGGGGTACGACTGGCCGATGCGCTTGGGCACCAGTTCACCCACCACGATAGAGAAATACGTGATCAGCACCACCACCAGGCCGGTGGCCGCGTAGCTGCCAAAAGGCATGGGAACGCCCAGTGCTTCAAGCCACAGCGCCAAGGGCCCAGCCAAGGCGGCCTCACCCACGATACCGTTCAGCACGCCAATCGATGTGATGCCGATCTGGATGGTGGAGAGAAAACGCGTGGGGTCTTCGCCCAGCTTCACGGCAGCGGCGGCGCCGCTATCGCCCTCATCAATCAGCTTTTGCAACCGGGCTTTGCGGGCCGTGACCAGAGCGATCTCGGACATGGCAAACAGGCCGTTGAGAAGGATGAGGGCGAACAGTATTGCTATTTCCATACAAAGGGCGCCTTGCGCGCCCTTGGGTGTTGAGAAGCGACCAATTGTAAGGACAGGGGCCAGAGACCCTGCGCTGGCTCCTAGCCACCTTCGGTCGGGAGGCCCGTTTCGTCCCACTCGGGCAGTCCCCCCCGCAGCCAGTACACCGACTGGAACCCCTTGGCTGTGGCCACCTTGGCAGCTTTGTAGGACTTCCAGCATTCGGCGCCATTGCACGCAAAAATTACCGGCTTGGCCTTGTCCACGCCCTGAAGCTTGTCCAGCGCCTGGAAATCATCCTGCGCGGCATTGAAGGCCACGTCCTTGAGGCTCTTTTCCACATACGCTGCAAACACGGCGCCCCGGATGCGCTTGGTCTTGAATTCCTTCTCGGTGCGGGTGTCCACCAGCGTGGCGCCCTGCACCAGCAGGGTCTGGGCCTCGCGCGCAGTGATGCGCTTCACCCCAGGCAGACTCGTGGGGGTGAACAGCCCCAGCTCGGCCACACGTCGGTACTCAACAGCCTCCGGGCGCACGGAGGCTGGCGGCAGGCCGCTGGCGGAGGACGACGCGCTGAACCACTGGGCCAGCTTGTTGCGCGCATCCGCCGGCAGGTCTTTTTTCACCACGATGGAGAACCCGCCTGGCACCGGCTGCGATGTAGCCAGCACCCGCGCAAGGCCGGGGTGCGCTGCCGACCATTCCGCCCAGTCGTCCTCGCGCACCACAGTGGCATCCGCCGTGCCCAGAGTCAGGGCTGTCAGGCCGGCCTGGGGAAATTTCTCGTACTGCACCGCGCGCAGGTCCTGGAACGACAGCCCCGCCTCATTGAGCATGCCGCGCGCCATGTAGGTGTAGACCGAATCCTGCTGGGGCAGGTAGAGCCGTCGGCCCTTCATGGCAGGCACCGCAGCGATCTGCTGCAGCCCGACCAGCAGGTATCTGTCCGATTTGTGCGTGGCGCCCACCAGCTCGTAGCCGCGTTGCAACGCAGACGCAGCCACCTGGGCAGGGCCAATGAAGATGTCATATCCCGCGCTGCGCGTGGCGCGCATCACGTCGGCCAAGTCGTCGCTGGTGGTCAGTGCCACGGGCTGGCCAGCGGCCTTCGACAGGCCCGATTCGGCGGAGGTGCGCAGGATGGAGTGCGCCGCCTTGCGGGCCGTGGGCTCCACGGCCACGATGGCCGTCAGCTGGGCCTGTGCGGCGCTGCAACACAGCCATAAGCCAAGTAGCAGTCCCAGCGGGCCGCGGGTCGATTTTCTGGTGATGTTCATTGCGCGGTTCCTCTCCCCAAAACGAACCGCGAATATGCCCAGGGCCCCCGCACCTGCGTACGAATGTTTCTGATCTTTTGTTTTTGTTACTCCTGCTAACGAAGCCGTACGTGCGGCGCGCAGAGCTCCCGCACAGAATGCGGGCTGACCCGATCCCTGTGCCTGCCGGGTGGGCGGGGGCAACAAAGAGTTTTTGTCCATCCCATTATTTGGAGACGTTTCCATGAAAGATTCGATGACCCTGCCGCGCCGCCACATGCTGGCCGGAAGTGCCGCCGCCTTGAGCGCGCTCGGCTTGGCTGGATGGGCCGGCGGTGCGCGTGCCCAGCAGGCAGCAGCCGCAGCCAAGCCGCTGCCCGCGTATGCAGGATGGAAGTCACCGGATGCGCTGATCGTGCACAGCAGCAGCACTCTCGAAACCCGTCGCTCCGCGTTTGGCACCAGTGTCATCACGCCGTCCAACCAGCTGTATGTGCGCAACAACCTGCCCGCGCCCGACGCCGCCATCCTGGACAACCGTGATGCCTGGACCGTGGCGATCGAAGGGGTCAAGAGCCCGCGCAGCCTGACCCTGGCCGAACTCAGGACGCTGGGCGTGGAAACCGTGGCCACCGTGCTGCAGTGCTCGGGCAATGGCCGGGGCTTTTTCCCCAGCAAGCCCAGCGGCACGCCCTGGTCGGTAGGCGCTGCCGGTTGTGTGGTCTGGAGCGGCGTGCCACTGCGCAACGTGGTGGCCGCCTTGGGCGGGCTGGCCGATGGTGCTGCCTACCTGACCGGCACGGGCGGCGAGAAACTGCCCGAAGGTGTGGACCCGCTCACCGTGCTGGTGGAGCGCTCGGTGCCCGTGAAGGCGATGGACGACGCACTGCTGGCCTGGGAGATGAACGGCGAGCCGCTGTCGCTCGCGCACGGCGGCCCGCTGCGGCTGGTGGTGCCCGGCTACCAGGGCGTGAACAACATCAAGTACGTCAAGCGCGTTGCGTTTACCAGCGCACAGTCGCAGGCGCGCATCATGTCGCACGGCTACCGCATGTCGCCGCCCGGCAGCAAGGCCAGCCCCGACCAGCCTTCGGTGTGGGAGATGGGCGTGAAGTCCTGGATCAACGGCCCCTTGCCCGACAAGGGGGCACTCAAGCCCGGACAGGTGCAGGTGCATGGCGTGGCCTTTGGCGGCACGCGCGGCATCAAGGGCGTGGAGGTGTCGGCCGATGGCGGCAAGACCTGGTTGGCGGCCAAGCTCATCGGCCCCGACCTGGGCCCCTTTGCCTGGCGGCAGTTTGCGTTGCCCGTGCGCCTGGAGGCGGGCACCCATGTGCTGGCCAGCCGAGCCACCGACACGGCAGGCAATGTGCAGGCCGAGCAGCGCGAGGAAAATCTGGGCGGCTACAACAACGCCAGCTGGCGCGACCACGCCGTCACCGTGACCGTGGCATGACATCGCTCCCCCCTGAGGCGCTTTGCGCCTTCCCCCCGAAGGGGGGACGCCACCCGTGGCCTGGCAGAGCCAGTTCCACGGTGGCACTGGCATGGGTGCGCGCCGCTATCGAACGGCCTCGGGTGCCGCAAGGCGGTTTGCTGGTAGGGCTAGCGTTACTGTGGGCGGGTGCCAGCTGGGCCGCCGAGCCGGCCGAGCTGGCGCGCGGCAAGGAGCTGTTCACCAAGATCCAGCCCGCCTGCGCGGTGTGCCACACGCTGCAGGCCGCCGGGGCCGAGGGCCAGGTGGGTCCGGTGCTGGATGAGCTGAAACCCGACGCGGGCCGCGTGTTGCGCGCGCTGAAGGCAGGCATCGGCGTGATGCCCTCCTATGCCGAGCGCATGAGCGAAAAGGACATGTTGGCCGTGGCGCAATTCGTGGCGCACGCCACGGGCGCGGCCAAGTAGGCGCGGCCTCTCGCGGCGGTTGCAGCAGCGTTGCCTCGCTGCAATCGCGCGCTGCTTCAGGCCGCCGTGCGCGACGGCACCAGCGCCGCGCCCGCCGCGCGCCCCTGCAACCCCTGGAACGCAAAGTCCACCTCTGGCACGCGGCCGCTCACGATGTCTGCCAGGGCCTTGCCCGAGCCGCAGGCATGCGTCCAGCCCAGCGTGCCGTGGCCGGTGTTGAGGAACAGGTTGCCCACCTTCGTCTTGCCGATTAGCGGCACGTTGCTGGGCGTGGCGGGGCGCAGGCCACTCCAGAACTGGGCCTGGCTCGCGTCGCCCGCGCCAGGGAAAAGCTGTTCCACACGCCGCACGATGGCCTCGCAGCGCACCTGGTTCAGGTGGCGGTCGTAGCCGTTCAGCTCGGCCGTGCCTGCAATGCGCAGGCGATCACCGCCGCGTTCGCTGGTGTAGCGCGAGAATACGAGCTTGAACTCGTCGTCTGTCAGGCTCACCTGGTGCGCCTTGCTGGCGTCTTTCACCGGCATCGTCACCGAGTAGCCCTTGGCTGGGTAGATCGGCAGGTGGATGCCCAACGGCTGTGCCAGCAGCGGGCTGAACGAGCCCATGGCCAGCACAAACGCATCGCCGCGCACGCGCTCGAAGCGGCCTTCGGCATTGGTCACTTCCACGTGGTCGATGCGGCCAGCCACTTCACGCAATGCGGTGATGTGGTGGCCCATGCGGAACTGCACGCCCGCCGTCTCGCACAGCTTGGCCAGCTCGCGCGTGAACTGGTTGGCATCGCCCGATTCGTCCTCGGCCGTGTAGGTGGCGCCCGCCAGTTGTGGGCGGATGTGGGCCAGCGCTGGTTCAAGGCGCACGGCCTCGTCGGCGCTGATGACCTGGCGCTCGCAGCCCAGCTGGCGCATCTGCTCGGCCGGGGCCAGCGCGCCGTCGAATTCCTTTTGGTTGGTATAGAAGTGGAGGATGCCCTGCGTGCGCTGGTCGTACTGGAGGCCGGTTGCCGCGCGCAGCTGCTGCAGCGTGTCGCGGCTGTAGGTGCCCAGGCGCACGATTTGCTCGATGTTGTGGCGCGTGCGCGCTGGCGTGCAGTTACGCAAAAAGGACAGGCCCCACAGCCACTGGCGCATGTCGGCGCGGATGCGGAACAGCAGGGGCGCATCCTCCTTGCCCAGCCACTGCAGCACCTTGAGCGGCGCGCTGGGGTTGGCCCAGGGCTCGGCATGGCTCACCGAGATCTGGCCGCCGTTGGCAAAGCTGGTCTCGGCGCCGGGCGCACCCTGGCGGTCGATGACGGTCACGTCGTGGCCAAGTTGTTGCAGGAAATAAGCCGAAGTCACGCCGAGCAAGCCGGCGCCCAAAACGATCACGCGCATTTTTGAAGCCTTTTAAGGGTTCAGCGCTTGATGGATGTGCGTTGGCAGCTATAAATTAAATAGCAAGCAGCCAGCGCGCGTCCGCCAAGCTGCCGCTCCCCCTGTCCTTGGTACCTGAGAGATTCACCGCGCTGCCCACATGGCACGCGGTTTGCTCCTTCGGTGCGCCTCCACGCTGCTGACAGGTGGTGGCGGCTCTCCAGACGGCTTTGATAAATGGTGCAGTACGGGACCTGAGCGTGTATGGGAGTTTGCGCCTTCGGTGCAGCGGTGGGCCTTGTGGCCTGTCGTGCTCTCCTGCGGGGGCCATTCTAGGAGGGTGCGGGCGGCGGTGGGGTGTTTGGGGCGGCTAATGGGCGGCAATCGTTGCTGATGCTGGCGGCGACATGGGTCGCCATAATTCGGCGATTTGACTTGCCCCCAGGACGCTTTCCCCATGCCCGATACCGCCTTTGACCCCTTCGCCAGCGCCGCCGTGATCACCATGGCGCGCCAGGGACGCACGCCCCGGCCGCTGGATTTGCCCGTTGCATTGCGCCCTCGCGATGCGGCCGAGGCCTACGCCGTGCAGGACGCCGTAGTGCGTGAGCGGGGCGAAATTGTGGGCTGGAAGGTGGGCGCCGCGTCGCCCCAGGTCCAACCCGCGCGTGCGGCGCTGACCCGCGACTCGGTGTGGGTGGAGCAGCCTCGCCAGGAGGTCAACTTGTCGGCCACAGGCTTTGCCGTGATGGGGGTGGAGGCGGAACTGGTGTACGAACTGGGCACCGACCTGCCCCCGCGCGAGACGCCCTACAGCGCGGCCGAGGTGCTGGCCACCATGGTGTCGGTGCGTGCCGCCATTGAGGTGTGCGACACGCGCTTTGCCGCCTGGGCACAACAAGGGGAGTGGAGTCGCTTGGCCGACCAGGCCTGCCATGGGGCGCTGATCGTGGGTTCGGGTTCGACCGATGTGGCTTCGGTGCAGCCCTTGGTGCAAGGGGTCAGCCTGTCGGTGAACGGGTCGGTGGCCGTGCAGCACGCCACCTGGGGTAACCCGGCAGGTGATCCGCTGCGGCTGCTGGTGTGGCTGGCCAACGAAGGCGCGCGCAGCCTGGGAGGGCTGCGCGCAGGGCAGTGGGTGACCACCGGGTCCTGCACCGGCACCGTGATGGTGGCGCCGGGCACGGTGGTGGTTGCCGACTTTCCTGGTGTCGGTCGCGCCGAGGTGAAATTCGACTGAACCGTTTCGAGGATCGTGGAACGCGGCAGATCAGTTGCGGCGCGGGTTGTCCGGCTGGCTGTCGCGGCGGTTGGACACGCCGTCACCGTCGCGATCACGGTCATTGCGGTTGGAGATGCCATCGCCATCGCGGTCCCGGTCGTTGCGGTCGGCAATGCCGTCACCGTCACTGTCCCAGCGGCCCCGCTGCATTTCCCAGCGGCCATCGCGTTCCACCCATTGGGGCTGCCGGTACTGGTAGCCGCTGCGCGCTTGTACCCAGTGGCCCTTCACCCAGCGGTGGCGGTTGCCGCGCCATTCCCAATGGCCTTGTTCCCACACCTGGCCACGGCGTGGGCGCGGCACGGCTTCGTACCGTGGCGGTGGGGGCGCGGGAATCACCTGGTAGGTCTGCGTGGGCTGGTACCCACGCTGTGGCTGGTCGGACTGAATGACGACGGTGCCCTGGATGGCCGCGTGTGTCGGTACGAGGGGCAGCAGTGCCATCAGGGCGATGGCGGCTGCGGTCAGTGTTTGGCGGGTCATGGTGGTCTCCGGGGTGATTCCTGGCGAAATCGGTCTTTGCATGGTGGCGGCCTGGTGCGCGGCGCCACGTAGGTGCTCAGCGGGGGCGGGCGTAGGCCAAAGGGGGGAGTGGGCGCGGGGCTCGCGAGCCTCCGCGCTCCTTCCGCTCCTTCAGTTGTTCACTCTCTCAATCGTTCAATTGCGGTAGGGGTTGTCCGGGCGGCGGTCGTGCCGATTGGGAACGCCGTCTCCGTCACGGTCGCGGTCATAGCGGTTGGACACGCCATCGCGGTCTCGGTCGTGGTGATCGCGGTCGTAGCGGTTGGGAACACCATCGCCATCGCGGTCACGGTCATAGCGGTTGGGGATGCCGTCGCCATCACGGTCCCAGCGGCCGGGGCGCAGGTCCCACCGGCCGCCGTGTTCCACCCAGCGCGGCTCGCGGTAGTAGTAACCAGGGCGGGCCTTGACCCAGTGGCCCTGGACCCAGACATGGCGGTGGCCGCGCCAATCCCAATAGCCGGGCACCCACACCATGTTGTGCCGAGGGCGGGGCGCCACTTCATGGCGGGGGGGCGGTGGTGGGCCGTATTGCACCACCATGGGCGCTGGCGCCTGGTAGTGGTGGGGCTGCCCCGACTGGATGACAACAGTGGCGCTGGTCTGTGCCTGCGCCACCGTTGCGGCGCCCAGAGACAGCAAGGCGATGGAAACAGCGGCGAGTGCATTGCGGGCCATGGTGATCTCCTCAGAATGATTCCTTGCGGAACCGGATACTTCATGGTGCAGATGCTGCGTCAAGCCGGTGTAGGCGAATTGCGAAGTCTTGTGAAGTTGTGTTTCCTGCAGCAGGAGCAGCAGCGGTTTCCGTGATTTTTCTCACACTTCTGGCAAGCTGCCCACCCCGTGAACATGGTGCGGCCCTTCAGCGCCACCACACCAGCGCCGCCACCACGAGCAACGCAAACCAGGCCGGGTGTCGGCCCTCAGTGGCATAGAACACCAGCACGCCGCTGGCCAGCGTGGCGACCCCGGCCACATCGGCCACCCAGGCTCCCAGGTCCGCGTCCAGGGGCGCGGTCCCCAGGCGCCACATCAAGGCGCTCAGGGCCCAGCCCAGCACGGTGGCCAGGTGCCAGGTGCCCCACAGAATGCGCACCTGCCACTCCCGCAGCACGGGCCGTCCGCCGGTGGGCACGATGCCCTCTGTGCGCAGGGCGCGAAACACCAGCAATTCACCCAGCACCGAGTGCGCAACACCCACCAGGGCGAGGCCCCCGGCTGCCAGTACCAGCGCAGTATTCATGGACAGTTTCTAGTTCAATCAGGATGGTGGAAGGTGCAGACGCAGCGCATCAACCGCCTTTTTCGCCTTCAGCGCTTTGGGGCCAGCACAGGGCCAGCGCGGGCGGCAGCGCCAGCCAGAAGCCGGAGGAAGGCATGAGCACAATGCCCAGCACCGTGAGTGCCAGCAACCCGGCACCCAGCCCGCGCAAAGGAACGGGCGCCAGGGCAGCGTTGCGTTCGGCCAGCAGGATGGCCCAGCCCAGCAACGCGAACAACACGCCGAACAGTACAAACCAGACCACGGCGCCCACGGCCGGGTCTTTGTGTACGCTGTTGAAAACGCCGCGCCGCACGATCTCTTGCAGCTGGGTCGGAAACACGACGGCGGCATACAGCGTGTGCAGCACCGCCACGGCCAGCATCCACTGGCCCTTCCAGCGGTTGCGAAACGGTATGGCCGTAGAGCGAGGGGAGGGGGAAGTCTGTGAGGTCATGTGGGTGGGGTCCTATGAAGGAAGAAGGGCGGGGCAATGCGTGTGGACACGCGCGCCCAGCCCCGTAAGCAGGTGCATGAGGCCCATCCACATGCGCTCGAACGCGGGCATCTCGCCGGGCACCTGCACCAGGTGCTTGCCCAGCATGCGCTGGTGCCGTCCGGCCGTGATGGGTGGCGGCGTCTTGACGCCAAAATCGAAAATCGGTTGCGTGAAGGGCTCCATCTGCCAGGCCTGCATGTCAGCCAGTGCGGGCGCGAGTTCGGCGGTGTAGGCCGACACGGTGAGGCGGGCGTTGACGAGTCCGAGTGCCTGGTAGGCCTGCAGCACCAGCGCGTCTCGCTGTGGGTCGGTGGCAGGCCTCAGCAGGGCGGACCATGCCTTTGTCACCTGGGTGCGAAAGTGCTCCGACAGGCTGCGCGTGCAGCCAAAGTCCAGCACGCCCACGGTGCCATCGGGTGCGAACAAGAAATTGCCCGGGTGCGGATCGGCGTGCACTCGGCCCAGCACAAAGAGGCAGTGCATGAACCAGTCCCACAGGTGCTGTCCGGCCCGGTCGCGCTGCGCCTGCGTGGGCTGCGAGGCCAGCCAGTCCTGCAGATGCTGGCCCGGCAGAAACTGCTGTGTGAGCACCTGGGCCCGGGTGTGCGACAGGATGGGCTGGGCCAGCACCACGCCTGGCAGCGCCGCGTGCTGTGCAAACCACTGCAGTTGTTCGGCCTCCTGCAGGTAATCCACCTCGCGCAGCAGCGTGGCCTCGATCTCGGTCATCACGCTGTCCACCACGGTGTTGGCGGGCAGCGGCATGTCGGTATGGGCCAGGGCGCGCAGCGCGGCGCGCATGAGCTGCATGTCGCTGGTGATGGTGGCGGCGATGCCGGGGTACTGCACCTTCACGGCTACCGTGCCGTGGCCTGCCAGCTGCGCGCGGTGCACCTGGCCCAGGCTGGCGGCGGCGAAGGCGGTGGGTTCGAAGTGTTCAAACAGTGCCTCGGGCTCCTGCCCGAAAGCTTGGCGGAACACGCGGCCCACCAGCGCGCGGTTGAGTGGCGGGGCCTGGTGGTGGGCGCGCGCCAGCTCTTGCCGCACACCGTCGGGCAGCAGGCCGGGGTGCATGCTGAGCAACTGCGACACCTTGAGCGCCGAGCCCCGCAACTGGCCCAGCGCGCCAAAGAGGATGCGGCCGAGGGCGGCTTCGTGGTCGGCCTGTGCTTGGGCAGATGGCGTGCGCACGCGGTGCCCCAGCTGGGCCATCCCGATGCGCGCGGCAGCGATGCCCGTGATGGTGCCGCGCGCAAGGCGGCTGGTGCGCGGCGGTTCAGTGCGTGCCATGGTCTGCCAGGCGTTGCACCATGGCCCGTGCGATGCGGCGGTGAAAGGGTGTCACCACCGCCATGTAGGCATGCCCGAGCGTGTTGTGGATGTGCACCACGGTGCTGAGCACCATGGTCGGCGGCCCAGAGGTCTCGGTCCGTCCGCTGTGCTTGGTCAGTGCAACCTGCACGTCGAGGTGCCTGTCGTCCTGGCCCATCACGACTTCGGTGTCGCTCAGGTGGCGGATGCGGAAGATGCCCACGCGGTCGCCCACACGGTAGCTGCTGGCCTCGCGCAGCGATTTGCCGCTGGCGGGCGGGTACCCATCGTGCAGTTGCCCCAGGTCCTTCAGGCCCACCAGCCGCACCAGCTTGTTGCGCACGGTCATGAGCATTTGTGTCCAGCGCGGCGTGCGGGCCACCACGTCCAGCCAGGCCTGCAGGGCGGTGTGGGATGGCTGGCCGTCAGCCACCTCGTAGGCATCAAAAAAATGGGCGCCGGGCAAGCTTGCATGGATGGCGGTGCCTGCGGGCACCTGCGTTTCGCGCACGGTGGGGGCGGTGGTCATGCGGACTTCCACTTGCGTGGTGCGGCGGCGGGCTTGGCGGTGGTGCTGGGGGGCGGGACTGGGCTGGCTGCGCGTGGTTTGCGCGGCGTACGGGGCGGCTTGGAAGGCTCTGGCGCTGCGGGTGAACCGGCGTTTGCCGTGTGGGCCTGGTGTGCCTGGGGAGTGCTGTAGGGCGCGCTGGCCATGGCCTGCTTGGCCAGCTGCAGCATCCCCATGAGGCCGCTGCTGTGCTGCACCATGCGGGCCATCTGGCTGCGCAGCACAAAGCCGCCCAGTTGCAGCACGCGATTGACGAGCCCGCCACGCAGTGCCTGCACCAGCACACCCAGCGAAAGGTCCACCAGCTGCGCGGTGTCGGCAAATTCGTCGGAGGTGTCGGCCAGCCAGTAGGTCACCACACCGGCCAGGTAGTCGGTGTAGAGCCCACCCGCCATGCCCTTGAAGTCGCAGGGCTCGATTTCGCCACTGGCCTCTGCCGCTTCGAGAAAGCTGGCGACGGCCTCGCGCAGGCTCTGGCGCGCCGCCAGGGGCTCGGCCAGCATCGACAGCGGCGAGCGCCGCGCCAGACTGCGCACCTGGGCCACAAATTCGCGGTCGGCCAGCAGGCGCTCCAGCACGGCGTCGGTCAGGCGCTGCAGCTTTTCCTGCAGCTGATAGCCCGCGAAGCCTGGCGTCTGCAGGGTTTCGGCCAGCGCCTGGTGGCCCACATCGTCCAGGTAGCCGAGCACGATGCGGTCCTTGGTGGGGAAGTACTTGTAGATCGTGGCGTCGCCAATGCCTGCTGCACGCGCGATGTCTTTCATCGTCGTGCCGTCAAAGCCCTGGCGGGTCATGAGGTCCACCGCGCTGGCCACGATCTGGCGGCGCGTGGCGTCTTGTTGCTGGCGGGTGGTTTTCATTTGACTATCTTTAAATAAACAAAATTTGTTATTTAAAGAATAGTATTTTCTGTTTGTTGCGTCAAGCAGGGGTGGCACAGCACAGCTGCTGGCGCTGTGCTCAACTCATAAATTTAGGGTGTTTTTGGCCTCTGGCGCTTTTTGGTAAAGCGCTGATAGCTATCAAAATAAGAGTAAATCAGCGCCGCATGGACGCAAACGCCTCAAACTCCCAGCTGCGCATCGCCAGCAGCAAGGTGTAGCCCTCGCGCTCGCGGTCGGGCAGCTTCTGGTCGGCCAGGTGCTGCTGGGCAAAGTCCTGGGCCACGCGCTGCATGCGCTCCATGAACGCTGGGGCCAGGCTGCGGCTGATGTTGCCGTGCACCAGCAGCACGCCTTCGCCCGCGCCGTCAAAGCCGCCCGCGAAGTAGTCCAGCAACGCGTGGTCACGAAAGTAGTTCATCACCGGGCCATGCGGGCGCCAGCGAAAGGTCTTGGCCAGCTTGAGGCGGTAGCGGTTCAGTGGCCGCAGCTCGATGATGCCGATGCGGTCGAGCTGTGCGAGGTACTTGATGCCCTCGGCCTCGGTGAGGCGGTAGGCGGTGGTCACCTGCTCCAGCGTCCATTGGCTGAGCACGCAAATCGCCATCAGCAGCAGTTTCTTGTCGCCCACCACGGCTTTTTCCTGCTCTTGCGTCAGCTCTTTCAACAGCGGCTGTTCGTCGGCCACACGCCGCGCCAGATCGGCAAAGTCCAGCGCCAGTGCGCGGCAGATGGCGTCGATGCGCGACAGCGGCATGTCGCCCTTGGCCAGCATGCGCTTGACGCTGGACTCGGCCATGCCCAATGCCAACGCCAGGTCGGCGTAGGTCATCTGCGCGGTCTTGAGTTCCTTCTTCAGGGCGGTGACGAGGTCGGCCGTAGTGCTCATGTTTTTTGCTCCTGGGTATCGATTATCAATACCCCAGGTGGCCTGAGTAGCCCTCTGAGCGACTTTCTGAGGTCTGGATGACCGCGGCTGCACACACTGCGCGGCATTCCCTACCACCCAAGGATGTGGCGACCATGAGCTTTCTGATTTCTCTCCCTACCCGGCGGCACAAGCCAGTGGCCCGTGCCGAACTGGGCCTGTTGCTGGGCTTGATCGCCTTGCTGGCGTTGGCCGCATTCGGCCCGGTGCTGCCCGCAAGCGTGCACCAGCATGGCTTTGCCGACCAGCGGGCGCTGTGGGGCATTCCTTGTGCGGTGGACGTGCTGAGCAATCTGCCGTTTGCCATTGCAGGGGTGTGGGGCCTGTGGGCGTTGCGCCGTCTGGCGCCGGGCGTGCTGGACAACACCTCCCGCGCACTGGCCGCATTGTTCTTTGCGGGGCTGCTGTGTACGGCCGTGGGCTCCAGCGTTTACCACTGGCAACCGCAGGATGCGGGTTTGCTGTGGGACCGGTTGGGCATGGTGCTGCCGTTTGCGGGCCTGCTGGGGCTGGCGGCGGCCAGCCGCGTGAGCGAACGGGCAGGCTGGGCCATGGCGGGGGCAGTGCTGCTGGCGGGGCCGATGGCCGTGCTGTGGTGGGCACACACCGCCAACCTGATGCCCTGGGCCGTAGTGCAACTGGGCGGCATGCTGGTGGTATTGGCGCTCGCCTGTCTCCCCCGGCGCGATGGAGCGCTGGCGGTGCACTTGGGCGCGGTCATTGGCCTGTATGCCGTGGCCAAGTTGTTCGAGGCGGCGGACCACGCGGTGTTTGGCGCCACCTACCAGGCGGTGTCGGGCCACAGCCTCAAGCACCTGTTTGCCGCAGGCGCGGCTTGGCCCGTTCTGATGGCCCTGGCGGAGTGGCATCCCTACCGGGCATCGGGCGGGCCAAAGGTCACATTGTTTGTGCAGAATGGCGCCCACGCCGTGGGTGTCGCCCGCAGTTCACGTGTGTGAAGTGCGGGCACGGAAAATTCCAACAAGCCAACCCATCGGAAACGAGGAGAAACGCATGCACCCCGAGACTCCCTCAGCCAGCGCGGCGCCAGTGCCGACGCATGAGGACCCGAACCAGTTCGCCCTGCTGCGCCAGCGGCGATTTGCGCCGTTCTTCTGGACGCAATTTTCTGGGGCGGCCAACGACAACCTCTTCAAGTTCGCGTTCACCGTGATGGTGACCTACCAGCTCAGCGTGTCGTGGCTACCGCCAGCGATGGCGGGGCTGGTGATTGGTGCGCTGTTCATTCTGCCGTTTTTGCTGTTCTCGGCCACCTCGGGGCAGCTGACCGACAAGTACGACAAGACAAAGATGATCCGCTTCGTGAAGAACATGGAGATCGCCATCATGCTGGTGGCGGCCTTCGGGTTCATGACGGACAACGTGCCCGTCTTGCTGCTGTGTACCTTTCTGATGGGCGTGCACTCCACGCTGTTCGGCCCCGTGAAGTTCGCCTATATGCCCCAGGTGCTCAACGAACGTGAGCTGACCGGCGGCAATGGCATGGTGGAGATGGGCACCTTTGTGGCCATCCTGCTGGGCAATGTGGCCGGTGGCCTGCTGGTGGCCATCCCGGGCATTGGCCACACCACGGTGGCCGTGGCCTGCGTGGTGGCGGCCCTGGCCGGGCGCGCGGTCGCGCAGTTCATTCCCTCGCTGCCCGCCACCGACCCGGGCCTGACCATCAACTGGAATCCCTTCACGGAAACCTGGCGCAACCTGAAACTGGCGCACGAGAACGTCGCAGTGTTTCGCTCGCTGCTCGGCATCAGCTGGATGTGGTTCTTTGGCGCCGTGTTTCTGAGCCAGTTTCCGAGCCTGTCCAAGGAGGTGTTGCACGGCAACGAACAGGTGGCGTCGCTGCTCCTGGTGGTGTTCTCCATCGGCATCGGCATCGGCTCGCTGCTGTGCGAGGTGCTCTCGCGCCGCCATGTCGAGATCGGCTTGGTGCCGCTGGGCGCCATCGGCATGAGCGTGTTCTCCATCGACCTGTACTTCGCCTCGCGCAACCTGCCCCCTGCCGAGATCATGGGCTTGGCCGCCTTCATGGCCCAGGGCGCGCACTGGCGTGTGATGCTGGATCTGCTGCTGCTCAGCCTGTTTGCTGGCCTGTACAGCGTGCCCATGTACGCACTGATCCAGATGCGCAGCCAGCCCACGCACCGCGCACGCATCATCGCGGCCAATAACATCCTGAACGCACTGTTCATGATCGCCAGCTCGCTCATCGCCGGTGCCTTGTTGGGCGCGGGCTTCACGGTGCCGCAGATCTTCCTGTTCACCGGCATCGCCAACGCGGTGGTGGCGTTCTATATCTTCATGCTGGTGCCCGAGTACCTGCTGCGGTTTGTGGCCTGGGTGTCGTCGCGCTTCGTGTACCGCTTCAAGGTGCAGGGCGACGAGAACCTGCCTTCGGCGGGCGCGGCCATCCTGGCCTGCAACCACGTGAGCTTTGTCGATGCCGTGTTGCTCATGGCGGCCAGCCCGCGCCCCATCTACTTCGTGATGGACCACCGCATCTTCCGCGTGCCGGTGCTGGGCTGGCTGTTCCGCCTCGCCAAGGCGATTCCGATTGCACCCTACAAGGAAGACCCCAAGACTTACGAAGCCGCCTTCGACCGCGCCGCGCAGGTGCTGCGCGAGGGAGACCTGCTGGCCATCTTCCCTGAAGGTGGAATCACCAAGGACGGGCAGCTGCAGGAGTTCAAGGGCGGCATTATGAAGATCATCGAGCGCGCGCGCGCAGAGGGTGTTGAAGCCCCAGTGATCCCTATGGCGCTGACCAATTTGTGGGGCTCGTACTTCAGCCGTATTGAGCAGGGCGGCGCCATGGTGCGACCGTTCCGGCGGGGATTTTTCAGCCGTGTGGGGCTCAATGTGGGTCGCCCGGTGGCATCGACGCAGGTGCAGCCCGCGCTGCTGCGCACCCAGGTGGCGGACCTGCTGCAAGCATGAGCCGCGATGAATCCTCCAACGCTGCAGCGGCAGCGGCGGACCACGGCGCATTGACGGACCGCATCCTGGCCTTCCTGCGCAGCATCGGCCTTGCGGTCTGCGAGGCCGAGGTCCCCGAAGGCAGTTTTCTACCCGGCGTCCGCATCGAGCGGGGTGGCCTGCGTGTGGACCGGGCGCGGCTGCGCTGGCCTGGAGATCTGCTGCACGAAGCGGGCCACCTGGCGGTGGTACCCACGGCGCTGCGGTCCACCCTGGATGATGCGCTGCAGGACCTGCCCGAGGTGGCCCACGGTGGTGAGATCGAAGCCACGGCCTGGGCCTGGGCGGCCACTCGGCACCTGGGGCTGGATGCCGCCGTGCTGTTCCATGACGGCGGTTACCACGGGCGCTCCGTCGGGTTGCGCACCACCTTTGAGCTGGGGGTGTACCTGGGCGCCTCGGGCCTGGCCGCTGCGGGGCTCACCCTGCTGCCCGCGCAGGTCCTGCCGGGCGGAACCCCGGCCTATCCGCACATGCTGGTCTGGCTGCGGGGCTGAGAGTCCAAAAGGGCCAAAGGCAAGGGGCCTCGCGCGGCGTTCAATCCGCGCGGATCTGCGCGCGCTGTGCAATTGCACGCATGCGTGGCAACTCGTCTTCGATCTGCGTGAGCACGGCATCGCCCGTGGCGTACGACGGCTCCAGTCCGGCGGCGATGAGCTTGCTGCGGACCTCCGCGTCCGCCAGGGTGTCGGCCAGGGCCTTGTGCAGTTTGGCCTTGGCCTCGGCGGGTAAGCCGCGTGGCGCAACCACGGCCAGCCAGGAGTCGGCCGAGAACCCGGGGAAGCCACTTTCCGCCACCGTAGGCACATCGGGCAGTTGCGTGGCCCGCGTTGCACCCGTGACGGCAATGGCCTTGATCTTGCCCGCCTTGAGCTGTGGCAGCGCTGCGGCCACGGTGTCGATGGTGAAGGGGATCTGCCCGCCCATCAGGTCGCTCATGGCGGGCGCGCTGCCTCGGTAGGGCACGTGCATCAGCTTGATGCCGGCGGCAGACCACGTCAGCTCGGCCGCGAAGTGGCCGGTGGTGCCGTTGCCAAAGGAGCCGTAGGAAAACTTGTCGGGAGCGCGCTGCACCGCCCCGATCAGCTGCTTGAGATTGCCCACCGGCACCTCGCGGTTTGCCAGCAGGATCAGCGGCACGCGGGCCACCATGCCGATGGGCTCGTAGCTCTTGACGGGGTCGTAGGGCAGCTTGGCATTGAGCGCCGGATTCACGGTGAACGTGGAGCCCGAACTGATCAAGAGCGTGTAGCCATCGGCGGGTGCGTTGGCCACGAAGGCCGCTCCGACCACAGTGCCTGCACCCGCCTTGTTCTCAATCACGATGGGCTGGCCAAGGCGGTCGCCCAGCTTCTTGCTGATCGTTCGACCCACGATGTCCACGGCGCCCGCTGGCGGGAAGGGAACGATGAGCTGTATCGGCTTGGTCGGATAGCCTTCGGCAAGCGCCAGCCACGGCGTTCCGAGTCCCAGCCCCGCGAGGGCTGCTGCCAAGAGGGTCACGCTACGTCGCCTGTCGATCTGCAAGCACTTCATGGGGCACTCCTTGGAGGGGAAAAGCGTAGGCCTCTAGCATCGAGGCCAGGGCCACTCAGATCAACGACAGCCGGGCCAGCGGTGCCAGCCGGTGCTGCTCGCTGGACGCATCAGCCGTTGCGAAAGAGAAAGCTGTAGGCGTTGAGCGCTGGCACGCCTCCCAGGTGCGCGTACAACACGCGAGAGCCTTCGGGGAACTCACCCTTGCGCACCATGTCGATCATGCCGTGCATGGACTTGCCTTCGTACACCGGGTCCGTGAGCATGCCTTCCTGGCGCGCGCACAGGCGGATGGCTTCGAGCGTGCCCTCGTTGGGAAGGCCGTACTCAGGGCCGCCGTAACGGGTGTCCAGCACCACGTCTTCGGCGGTCAGCTGCTGGCCCAGCTCCACGAGCTTGGCGGTGTTTTGGGCGATGCGCAGGATCTGCGCATGGGTCTTCTCGGGTTTGGCCGAGGCGTCGATGCCGATCACCTTGCGCGCCCGGCCATCGGCCGCAAAGCCCACCACCATGCCGGCCTGCGTGCTGCCCGTAACCGAGCACACGACGATGTAGTCGAACTGGAAGCCCAGCTCCTTCTCTTGCTGGCGAACCTCTTCGGCAAAGCCCACAAAGCCCAGGCCGCCATACGGGTGCTCGGAGCAACCGGCCGGGATGGGGAAGGGCTTGCCACCGGCCTTTTTCACATCGTCCATGGCCTGCTCCCAGCTGGGGCGGATGCCGATGTCGAAGCCCGCAGCATCCAGGCGCACATCGGCGCCCATGATGCGGCTCATCTCGATGTTGCCCACGCGGTCGTACACCGCATCGGAGTAGTTCACCCAGTTCTCCTGCACCAGCACGCACTTCATGCCCAGGTGTGCGGCCACGGCGGCCACCTGGCGTGTCTGGTTGGACTGGATGCCGCCAATCGACACCAGCGTGTCGTAGCCGCCTGCAATCGCTTCGGGGATGAGGTATTCGAGCTTACGGGTTTTGTTGCCGCCGAAAGCCAGGCCCGAGTTGCAGTCTTCGCGCTTGGCATACAGGTGTACCTTGCCGCCCAGGTGGGCCGACAGGCGCGGCAGCGGTGTGATGGGCGAGGGGCCGAAGGTGAGCGGGTGGCGGGCAAATTTCTGCAGGTTCATGGCGGTTTCCGGTCGATGAAGAGAAGGCGCAAGCGGGGGGCTTGCAGTGCCTTCATCGTAGAAAAATGCGCGCATCACGTGGTTGCAAAATTTGTTCGAATTTCAGAGTTTATGGTTTATGAAAGAGAATATTGGCGAAAAATGTTTCTCTAAATAATCTATGTGCGCAATAAAAGTTCGTGTCAAGAATGTGCCGCAGGCCGATGTCTCGGCCGAACTGGACCGCACCGACAAAGCCATCCTGCGCCAGCTGCAGCGCGATGCGTCGCTGTCGAACGTGGCACTGGCCGAGAAGGTGCACTTGAGCCCCCCCGCCTGCCTGCGCCGGGTAGAGCGCCTCAGGCGCCTGGGGCTCATCGACAAGGTGGTGGCACTGCTCAACCCCCAGGCCGTGGGGGCGGGCATGCTGGTGATGATTGGCGTGGTGCTGGACCGCTCCACGCCCGAGTCGTTTGCCGAATTTGAAAAGGCGGCCGCCAAGGTGTCGGGCTGCATGGAATGCCATGTAGTCACTGGCGAGTTTGACTACTTCATGCTGGTGCGCACGCGCGACAACGACAGCTTCAATCGCCTGCACGCCGAGCAACTGCTCTACCTGCCAGGCGTGCGGCAGGTGCGCTCATTCATGGTGCTGCGCAATGTGCTTTCGACCACCGAGCTGCCGCTGGCGGTGTAGCGAAAGCCCATTTCTTTATTGCGCTCCGCGCAGCCGCCCCATCACCGCCGTCCAGGCGGTGCCGCCAAACACGTTGACCACCAGCCCTGCCATCAAGAGCCCTGCGCCCGCAAAGTGCACAGGCAGCAACTGCTCGCCAAACACCACCCAGCCCGTGGTCAGGCCCACCACGGGCACCAGCAGCGTGAAGGGCGCCACGCGGTTCACGGGGTAGCGCGACATGAGGTAGGTCCATAGGCCAAAGCCCAGCAACGTGGAAATCCAGGCGATATAGGCCACGGCGGCCATGGATTTCAGCGACAGGTGCTGCACGGCGGACAGCACGGCACCCGGGCCGTCGATCCACAGCGACAGTGCCACGAAAGGCAGTGGCGCCACCACGCTGGACCAGACGATGAAGGCAAACTGGTTCATCGGCCCATAACGCCCCACGGCGCGGGTGACGATATTGCCGCAGCCCCACAGCGCAGCGGCCGCCACGGTCAGTGCAAAACCTGCCAATGGCATCGAGGCACCATGTGCGCTGCCAATCAGCACCAGCCCCGCACCCGCCAGCGCCAGGCCGGCCACCTGGTTGCCCTGCCATTTCTCACGCAGCCACCAGGCGGCCAGCAGCAGGGTGAAGAACGACTGCGCCTGCAGCACCAGCGAAGCCAGGCCCGAAGGCATGCCGATCTGGATGGCGGTGAACAGCAGCGCAAACTGGCCCACGGCCATGGTCATGCCATACAGCAGGTACAGCCTGAGCGGCACCTTGGGCGGCTTGACGAACAGCAGCGCCGGAAATGCCGCCAGAAGGTAGCGCAGCGCGCCCAGCAGCATGGGCGGCACATCGGCCACACCGACTTTGATCACCGCAAAGTTCAGCCCCCAGACGACGATGACGAGCAGGGCGAGGGCGAGATCACGAGGGCGCAGGGGCAAATTCATGGTGAGGCCGTAGAAGGGTCTGGCTGGATGGGGAGATTGTGCGTGGGCACGCTGGGTGTGGCCGGTACCGATGGGCCGGATATCGATCAAAACAAGACATTTCTCGCGCGCCTTGCGCCTTGCATCCCATCCCGGCAAGGGCCTTGTGCGACCCTGAAAAAATCTTGAACAGGTTCTAAATAAGCGTAGCCACCTCGATTGCGCGCTCGCGCAACCACTGCAGAGCCAGGTCCTTGTCCCGATGGCGGTGCCATTGAAGCGTCTGGCGCATCACCGGGATTTCCAGGGGGGGCTCCCATACGTGGATGGGCAGCCCGTACTGCAGCGCGCGTTGAGCAAGGCGCTTGTGCACGGTGGCAATGCGTGCCGTGCCGATCACCAGGCTGGGCAGGGATGCGAGGGTGGGCGCGGTGACTTCGATGCGGCGCTTGACGCCAAAGCGCTCCAGAAACCAGCCATCGAACGCGGGGATCTGCCGCGCGCCGGAGTAGTCGGCCACCACATGTCCCGCCGCCAGATAGTCGTCAAAGCTGAGCTGGCCTTGGATGTGCGGGTTGCCCGTCCAGGTGACGCACATGTATGTCTCCTCGAACAGCGTCATGCTCGGGTGTTTGGCCGACACATATTGCTCGGGGATGATTAGCATGTCGGCCCCGTACTCCTCCAACTGCTCCACGGGGCGGGCGTTTTGTGCCCGCAGATGCACCTGGACCCCGGGCGCTTCGTGAAACAGCCTCTCGATCAGCGGCTGCATGAACACGGTGGTGGTGAAGTCTGACACCAGCAGCGTGAAGCTCCGGGTGTCGGTAGAGGGGTCAAAGCGGGGCTTCTCAGCGATGGTGCTGTCGATGCGCATCAGCACTTCACGCACCGGGTCCAGCAGCGCCTCGGCGCGGGGCGTCAGCACCATCTGACGGCCCTGCGGCACCAGCAACTCATCGTCGAAATACGCACGCAGCCGCGCCAGCGCATTGCTGGTGGCGGGCTGGCTCAGGTGGATGCGCTCACCCGCGCGGCTGATATTGCGTTCGGTCAGCAGCGCGTCCAGCGCCACCAGCAGGTTCAGGTCGAGTTTGTTGAATCGCATGAGCTACGGGTAAACATTGATATTCGCGATATCAATTGATGGAATCTGAAAAATCCATTTTTCGAATGCGAGCTTACTCCCTACAGTAGCCACCGAACCGATGTCCAGCCCCTTTGGTCATCAGATTCTCAAAAAAACAGAACGGAGACAAATGATGAAACACTGCCCATCAGGCGCAGTGCGGCGGGGTGCTGCCCAAAGCCGCAGAAGCCGCCTCACGCTGGCCCTTGCCACTCTGGCTGTCACCCCCTGTGTTTCTGCCATCGAGCTGGACACTGGCAACCCCGACTGGAAGCTGCGCTGGGACAACACCGTCAAATACAGCCTCACCGGCCGCCTCAATACGGCACTGCCTGAGTTGTCGTCCGCGTTGCCCCTGGCGGCCAACCAAAACGACGGCAACAACAATTTCAAGCGTGGTGTGGTGTCCAACCGCGTGGACCTGCTCAGCGAGCTGGATCTGACCGGCCCCAGCTACGGTGCGCGCCTGAGTGCGGCGGCCTGGTACGACCAGGCCTACAACAGCCATACGGACAACACCAGCGCCACGTCCAACCACAGCCCTGCGAGCGAGTTTCCGGCGGAGACCCGCAAGCTCATGGGGCGCAAGGCCGAGCTGCTGGACGCCTTTGTGTACGGGCGCTTTGATGTGGCCGACAAGCCCGCCACGGTGCGCCTGGGCCGCCACACCCTGTTGTGGGGAGAGAGCCTGTTCTTTGGCGCCAATGGCATCGCGGGCGGCCAGGCCCCGCTGGACCTGATCAAGCTGCTGTCGGTACCCAACTCCACCTTCAAGGAAGTGGCCCGGCCGACCGGCAAGGTCTCGGGGCAGGTGCAACTGTCGTCCGACGTGACGGTGGGGGCGTATGTGAACTACGAGTGGGAGAAGACCCGGCTGATGCCCGTGGGGGCCTACCTCTCGACCAGTGATTCGCTGGGCCCGGGTGCAGAGCGCATCAATGCGGGGCCCACGGGCACGTTCATCCGGCAGGCAGACCTGGATGCCAAGAACTCGGGCCAGGGCGGCTTGCAGCTGCGCTGGCGGGTCGAGTCCATCGACACCGATCTGGGTTTCTATGCCATCCGCTACCACGCCACCACCCCCAGCAACATCAACAACGTGCTGGTAGGCCTGCCCCCCGCGCTGAGGGCCAGCAGCTACCGCTGGATGTACCACGAGGGTGTGCGCGCCTATGGCGCCAGCTTCTCCAAGACGATTGATAACTGGGGCCTGGCGGGCGAAGTCTCGGTGCGCCACAACGCGCCCCTGGCCAGCTCTGGGCAGTCCACGCTGGCCACCATTGGCGTGAATGCGGGCCTCAACAACAACAGTAATCCGGGCTACGCAGTCGGCGAAACAGCGCATGCGCAGGTGTCCTGGATTGCATCGCTGGGCCCTTCATGGATATCGCGCGAAGCGTCCTTTGTGGGCGAGGTGGCCTGGAACCAGCGCACCAAGGTCACACGCAATGCGCAGATGCTCAACCCCAATGCCGACAAATCGGCCACTGGCGTGCGCATGGTGTATTCGCCCAGCTACCGGCAGGTGCTGCCGGGCCTGGATCTCACCCCCTCCATCGGCATGGGCTACACGTTCGGCGCCTCGTCAGCCGTTGGCCCGGGGTTTGGGGTGGACAAGGGCGGGGACATCAACCTCGGTCTGGCCGGGGTGTACCTGGGCACATGGAACGTGTCGCTGAACTATGTGCATTACCTGGGCAAGGCCGCGCCCACGCTCGATGCCGCCAACAACGCGCAATACAAGCAAGCGCTCAAAGACCGCAACTCGCTGACGCTCTCGGTCCGCACCACTTTCTGATCTGGAACTCTGTCATGAAGCACTACCTGCACATCGCGGGCGCCTGCCTGCTGTCGTCTGTGGCCCTGAGCGCTGCACACGCCGCCGTGAGCGCGGAGGAAGCCGCCAAACTCAAAACCGAGCTGACTCCCCTGGGGGCCGAGCGCGCGGGCAACAAGGAGGGCACCATCCCCGCGTGGAGTGGTGGCTACACCACCCCCATCGCGGGGTTCCAGAATGGCGGGCGCCGGGGCGACCCGTTCGCGGGCGAAAAGCCGCTGTACAGCGTCACCGCCGCCAACATGGCCGAACATGCGAGCAAGCTGACCGAAGGCACCCAGGCCCTGCTTAAAAAATACCCGCAGACCTTCCGGGTCGATGTGTACAAAACGCACCGCACCGCCGCTGCGCCGCAGTGGGTGTATGACTACACCGCCAAGAATGCCGTGCAGGCCAAGCTCGATGGCGAGAAGGTCACAGGTGCCTACGGTGGCATTCCGTTCCCCATCCCCAAGACCGGCGAGGAGATCATGGCCAACCATGAACTTCACTGGCGTGGAGAGGCCTGGCAGGCCGACTTCCGGGGTTACCTGGGCACGGCCAATGGCCAGCGCGTGCTGTCGGTGGAGGGGCGTGGTGACTTCCAGATGCCCTACTACGCCCAAGGCCAGCACGACAAGTTCACGGGCGAGTACTGGACCATCCGCCTGGTCAACAGCGGCCCACCGGTGCGTGCGGGCGAGGCCATCACGGGCCGGTCGCACCTGGACCAGGACAAGAGCGCATCGTGGGTGTACCTGACGGGGCAGCGCCGCGTGCGCAAGCTGCCCAATGCCTGCTGCGACACGCCCACGCCTGCCACCGCAGGCGTGGCAAGTTTCGACGAAATCGACGTCTTTGCCGGGCGCAACGACCGCTTTGACTGGAAGGTCGTGGGCAAGCAGGAGATGCTGATCCCCTACAACAGCAACCGCCTGCATACGCCCACCAAGGACAGCGATGTGCTATTGGCCAATCACCTGAACCCCGACCACGTGCGCTGGGAGCTGCACCGCGTGTGGGTGGTGGAGGCCACCCTCAAGCCCGGCCAGCGCCACCAGGCACCCAAGAGCCGCTACTACGTGGACGAAGACACCTGGGTGGCCGTGCTGGGCGACCGCTGGGATGCCAAGGGCCAGCTGTGGAAGACCATCTGGTCCCACCCGGTGGTGATGCCTGACCTTCCTGCCACCACGCCGCAGCAGCAGTGGGGCTTCAACGATCTGATCTCTGGTGCCTGGTATGCCAGCGGCGTGGTCAACGAGCGCAACCAGCACTACAAGATCGTGCCGCGTCGCCCGGACAGCTTCTTCTCGCCCGATGCCATGGCGGGCGAGGGTGTCCGCTGAGCGGGACGGAACCATGCATATTGCGATCTATGTAGCTGCAGCCATCGCTGCGGCGGGGGCGGGCTGTGCCTTCGCACAGGTGGGGGAAGCACTCCAGCGCCCTGCACTGAGCGTGAAGGCACCTCAGCGCGCCGTGCTGCTGGCAGCTGCCGCTGCAGGGCAGCGGCTGGTGGCGGTGGGCGAGCGCGGAGTGGTCGCGCTGTCCGACGACCGGGGCGCGACCTGGCGACAGGCGGCCTGCCCGGTCAGTGTGAGCCTGACGATGGTACGTTTTGCGGACGAGCGCCACGGTGTGGCCGTGGGCCATGGCGGCACGGTGCTGACCACGGCCGATGCTGGCGCCAGTTGGGTGCTGCGGCTGGACGGCCGCCGCCTGGCCGTGCTGGCCAAGGCGGCAGCCACCACGCCCCAGGCGCTGCAGGACGCAGAGCGCCTGGTGGCCGATGGTCCTGACAAGCCCTTCATGGATGTGGTGGTGTGGGACGCCCAGCGCATGCTGGCGGTGGGCGCCTATGGCTTGGCCTTCTACACCGCCGATGGCGGACAGACCTGGGCGCCCTGGATGGGCAGGTTGCCCAATCCCAAGTCCCTGCACTGGTATGTGGCGCGGCGCCAGGGCAATACCCTGCTGCTGGCGGGAGAGCAGGGGCTGCTCGCCCGCTCCAGCGATGGCGGAGCTACGTTTGAGGCCTTGCAGTCGCCCTACAAGGGCAGCTGGTTTGCGGGCGAGCTGCAGGCCAACGGGCATGCGGTCCTGGCGGGCCTGCGGGGTAACGCCTGGCGCTCGGTCGACGTGGGCAACACCTGGTCGCAGCTGGCATCGCCCACGCAGAGCGCGATCACCGCCGTGGCCGACGACGGCAATGGCGGACTGTGGTTTGCCACACAGGCGGGCGCAGTGCTGCGCCAGCAGGGCGAGGCACTGGTGCCCCTGAACGCGGCACCCGTACCCGTGCCGTCCGCGCTGCTGCCGCAGCGCGAGGGCCCCTTGCTCGCACTGGGCGTGGCCGGTGTGGTGCCCGTGGTGGCACAGAAGGCACGGCCATGAGCGCGCCCTCCTTCGATACCCGCTCGGGCTCGTTGATCGAGCGCGCGCTGTTCAACCACCGAGCCGTAGTCGTGTTGCTGTGCGCCCTGGTCACAGCCCTGCTGGGTTGGCAGGCCACGCGGCTTCAGCTCAATGCCAGCTTTGAAAAGACTATTCCCACGAGCCACCCCTACATCCAGAATTTTCTGGCCTACCAGTCGGAACTCAGTGGCCTGGGCAATGCGGTGCGCGTGGCCGTTGCCCGCCCCCAGGGCAACATCTATGACGCGCAGTACCTGGACACCTTGCGCCGCCTGTCCGATGAGGTCTTCTTGCTGCCGGGTGTGGACCGTGCGCGGATGAAGTCGCTGTGGACCCCCACCACGCGCTGGGTGGGTGTCACCGAAGACGGCCTGGAAGGTGGGCCGGTCATTCCCGATGGTTTTGATGGATCGTCAGCCAAGCTGCAGCAACTCGCGGCGAACGTGGCGCGCTCCGGAGAGATCGGCCAGACGGTAGCGCGCGATGCCGCATCGACCGTGATCTTTGTGCCCCTGCTGGCCAAGGATGCTCAGGGCCAGTCGCTCGACTACGCCCTGCTGTCGCGGCAGCTGGAGACGCTGCGCGGCAAGTACGAGGCCGAAGGCGTGGCTATCCACATCACTGGCTTTGCCAAGATCGTGGGCGACCTGATTGATGGCGTGCGGGCCGTGCTGGTGTTCTTTGCCATGGCGGTAGCCATCGCCACGGCCATGGTGTTCTGGTACACGCGCTGCATCCGTTCCACGCTGCTGGTGGTGCTGGCGTCGCTGGTGGCCGTGGTGTGGCAGCTGGGCCTGCTGCCTTTGCTGGGGTATGCACTCGACCCGTATTCCATCCTGGTGCCGTTTCTGGTGTTTGCCATCGGCATGAGCCATGGTGCGCAAAAGATGAACGGCATCATGCAGGACGTGGGACGGGGCGTGGACAAGCTGGTGGCTGCGCGCTTCACATTCCGGCGCCTGTTCCTGGCGGGCTTGACGGCCCTGCTGGCAGACGCAGTTGGGTTTGCCGTGCTGCTGGTCATCGACATCCAGGTCATCCGCGAACTGGCGATTGCCGCGTCGATTGGCGTGGCGGTGCTGATCTTCACCAACCTGATCCTGTTGCCCATTTTGTTGAGCTACACCGGCGTCAGTGCGGTGGCTGCCGAGCGCAGCCTGCGCGCCGAACAGGCCGATGCGGCGGGCTCAGCCAAACACCCGCTGTGGGCTCTGCTCGACCGCTTCACCCAGCGGCCCTGGGCCACGGTGGCCGTGGCCGCCGGGCTGGTCATGGGGGCGGGGGGCTTTCTTGTCAGCACGCAGCTCAAGATTGGCGACCTGGACCCGGGGGCGCCCGAGTTGCGCGCAGACAGCCGCTACAACCGCGATGTGGGATTCATGAACGCAGCCTACGGCGCGGGCAGTGACGTGCTGGCGGTGATGGTCAAGACGCCTGAGGGCCAGTGCTCCCACTTCGATGCGCTGAACAAGGTCGATGCGCTCGAATGGGAGCTGCGCCAGATCAACGGCGTGGAGAGCACCAACTCGCTCTCTCTGCTCAACCGCCGGGTGCTGTCGGGCCTCAACGAAGGCAACCCACGGTGGTACGAGTTCTTGCCCAACCAGGACATGCTCAACACCGTGACGGCCAGCGCACCCCGTGGGCTCTACAACGATGCCTGTGGGTTGTTGACGGTGTACGTCTATCTGCGCGACCACAAGGCCGACACCCTGGCGCGCGTCGTGGGCCACATCGAGGCCTTTGCCCAGCGCAACAACACGGCAGACACCCAGTTTCTGCTGGCCGCCGGGTCTGCGGGCATTGAGGCGGCCACCAACATCGTGGTCAAGGACGCGTGGCGAACCATGCTGCTCATGGTGTACGGGGCGGTGGTCGTGCTGTGTTTTGTGACCTTCCGCTCGTGGAAGGCCGTGGTGGTGGCCGTGCTGCCGCTGGTGGTCACGTCCTTCCTGGCCGAGGCGTTGATGGTGGCGCTGGGCATGGGCGTGAAGGTCGCCACACTGCCGGTGATTGCGCTGGGCGTGGGCATCGGCGTGGACTACGCGCTCTACATCCTGTCCATCACGCTGTCGCAACTGCGCGAGGGCAAGAGCCTGTCGGAGGCGTACTACCGCGCGCTGCTGTTCACCGGCAAGGTGGTGATGCTGACAGGCGTCACGCTGGCCGTGGGCGTGATCACCTGGGTGGCGAGCCCGATCAAGTTCCAGGCCGACATGGGCTTGCTGCTGGCGTTCATGTTCCTCTGGAACATGCTGGGGGCGCTGGTGTTGTTGCCCGCACTGGCCCACTTTTTACTGAAGCCTGCGACGCCCATCGCCAACGTCCGCGCGACTGGGCGCGGTGTGCACGGGGTGCCGCAGGGCGCTCATTGACTGACAACGAGGACGAACCATGACCACGACCCACACGATGTGCGTTGCTGCCGGTATGTCGCTGGCATGCGTCAGCGCACAGGCCCAGCCCAGCCCCCAACCGGCCGCAGTGCTGGATCGCTACATCGCCGCAGTGCACGCGGGTGACATGGCCGCCGTGCGCGCGCTCATCGCGCCGGAGGTGGAGCGATCGGACTTTCCCGGCTGCACTCCTGCCATGGACAACCCCAGTTGCCTGGCGCACTACGTCGACGCCACGGTGGTTCGGCCGCAGGCCCGTTTGTCTGTGCTGAGCACCGAGGTGGATGGGGACCGGGTGTCTGCACTGCTGGAGGTGCGCAGCGAGCTGTATCGCCGCGCCGGTGTGGAACGCATCGTGGGCCGCGACGTGCTCCGTGTGACCGATGGGCAGATCCGGTCTTTCCGCTTTGTCCCTGACTATTCCGACGCGCCCACGGCCGTCTTTTTTGGCACGCTGGGCATTGGCCCGCGTGCCTCCCAAGCCCCCGCAAAGTGATCCTATGTTCAAGTACTTCCCCACCAACTACGTCTGGAACCTCTCCGTCAATCTGGCCATCGAGATGGGCGCGCGCATCGGCGAGATCGAGCAGATGTGCGCCCCCCTGCAGGAGGCCGCCAAGGCGCCCGACGCTGCCGGCACCGCGGCCTTCCGCGAGACCTGGGTGAGCATGGCCGACCGGCTCTGCGAACTGGCCGCCGAAGACGAGGCCAAGGGCCGCCTTTTGTCGGCCGGCGAAAAGTACCGCCGCGCCTCGGGCTACCTGATCACCGCCGAGCGGCTCCAGGCGCACAACGCGCCGGGCCGTCTGGCCATCTACCAGCGCGCGCTGGCGCTGTTCCTCCAGGGCTCGCGCCTGATGGGCGACCGCGTGCAGCGTGTGGAGATTCCCTACGAAGGCAAACACCTTTCGGCCCTGTACTACCCCGCCGACGGCCTCCAGCCCGGCGAGCGCGCACCGCTGTGCGTGCAGCTGAACGGCCTGGATTCGAGCAAGGAGATGAAGGTGCTCGTGGGCCTGCCGGCCTGGCTGGCCAAGCGCGGCGTGTCTTCCCTGGTGGTGGATCAGCCCGGCACGGGCGAGGCACTGCGCCTGCAGGGCTTGACCGCACGCTACGACGCCGAACACTGGGCCAGCCGCGTGGTGGATTGGCTGGAGCAGCACCCCGACGTGGACCCGAAGCGCATCGGCTGCGAGGGTGTCTCGCTGGGCGGCTACTACTGTCCCCGCGTGGTGGCCATGGAGCCGCGTTTTGCCTGCGGCGTGGCCTGGGGCGCCAACCACGACTGGCGCGATGTGCAAAAGCGCCGGTTGGAGAAGGAAGGCGACTTCCCCGTGCCGCACTACTGGGCTCACGTGTGCTGGGTCTGGGGCGCCAAGGACGTGGACGACTTCATGCGCATCGCGGAAAACGTGCACCTCGATGGCGTGGTCGAGAAGATCAAGGTGCCTTTCCTGGTGACGCACGGCGAGCGCGACTCGCAGATCCCGCTCAAGTGGGCGCACCGCACCTATGAGCAGCTGGTCAACAGCCCGAAGCGCGAACTCAAGATCTTCACCGACCGTGAAGGCGGCGTGCAGCACGCCAGCTTTGACAACAGCATCAACGCCGGCCACTACATCGCCGACTGGGTGGCCGAGACCCTGGGTGGTCATACCGCCTGAGAGCCCCGCACCTGCCCTGACAACCTCTACCACCAAGGATCAACAGATGAACATCATTGGACCCGACGCGCTCGTTTTTGGCGTGGACGACGTCGCTGCCTGCGCCCAGTACCTCACTGACTACGGACTCACTCCCGTGGGCGTCACCGCTGCTGGTGGGCGCTTTGAAGCGCTGGACGGCACGTGCGTGGAGATCCGCTCCCAGGGCGATCCTTCCCTGCCACCCGCGCTGGGCACTGCCAGCATGTTGCGCGAAACGGTCTACGGGGTCGCAGATGCGGCCACGCTCGACGCCATCGAAGCCGAGCTGGCGCGCGACCGCGCCGTGGTGCGCCAGGGCGGTGTGCTGCGCACCACCGATGACTTGGGCTTTGCCCTCGCTTTCCAGGTCACGGTGCGCAAGCCGCTGGCATTGCCTGCCGAGGCCGTGAACGCGCCCGGTGCCGTCCCGCAGCGTGGGCCCAACGCCCTGGGCCTGTCGCCCGACATGGCGGCGCGGCCCCGTTCGCTGTCGCATGTGGTGTATTTCGTGCCCGACGCGGCCAAGGCCGAGGCGTTCTACGCCCGACTGGGCTTTGTGTGCACCGATCGCTTCACGGGTGTGGGACCGTTCTTGCGCCCTGCGGGCACGCAAGACCACCACACCTTGTTCATGATCCAGACACCGCCGTTCATGAAGGGCTGCGAACACTTCACCTTCCACATGGGTGGCCCTACCGATTTGTTGCTGGCGGGCACCCGCTTTGTCGAAAAGGGCTACCAGAGCTTCTGGGGGCCGGGGCGCCACAAGTTTGGCAGCAACTGGTTCTGGTACTTCAACTCGCCCCTGGGTTGCCATGTGGAGTACGACGCCGACATGGACCAGCATGACGACAGCTGGGCCGCGCGCGAGGTGCCGATGAGTGCCGATGCTTCGCAGCTCTTCCTCTTTCAACACCGCGAGAAGTGGGCGCCTTCGGGCCCGCCACCTGCGGGTGCACCGCACTGAGAGCCGACCATGAAGCTCTGCCACTGGAACGATCTGCCCGATGGCGAGTCGCGGGGCTTTGACCCCGCAGGCCGTGGGCAGGACACGGTGCTCATCGTGCGCCAGGGCGAGCGGCTGTACGCCTATGCCGATGTGTGCCCCCACCTGGACACCCCCATGGCATGGCGCAAGGACAAGTACCTGAATGCAGCAGGTGATCGCATCGTCTGCGCGGCCCACGGCGCGCTGTTTGACATCACCAATGGGCTGTGTACCTTGGGCCCGTGCCTGGGCGACGCCTTGGTGCCCGTGCCATTGAAAGTACAAGCGAACGGCGAGATCCACATCGCCCCTACCAATCACAAGGAGACAAACCCATGAGCCTTTCTCACCAACGGATTTTGATCATCGGCGGGGGCTTTTCCGGCATGGCAGCCGCCATCGAACTGCGCAAGCTGGGTGCGCAGGTGGACTTGGTAGAGATCGACCCTGGCTGGCGCAGCTACGGTGCGGGCATCAGCCTGGGGGGCGCCACGCTGCGGGCGTTTCGGCGCCTGGGAATTCTCGAAGCGTTTCTGGCGCAGGGCAACGCCTCGGACGGCGTGAACCTGCACCTGCCCCACGGCCCTCTGGTGGCCACCTTGCCCACGCCCCGCATTGCGGGGGACGATATCCCGGGCGGTGGCGCCATCATGCGCCCGGTGCTGGCCCGCATCCTGGCTGAGGCCACCCGCGCGGCGGGCGCCAACGTCCGCCTGGGCTGCACCTTCTCTGCCATTGAGCAAGAGGCCAACGGCGTGCAGGTCACCTTCACCGATGGACAGCGCCAGCGCTATGACCTCTTGATCGGTGCCGATGGCCTGTACTCCAAGGTTCGTGAGACGGTGTTTGAAAACGCACCCCAGCCGCGCTACAGCGGCCAGGCCGTGTGGCGCGCCGTCCTGCCCAGGCCGCCAGAGATCGAGACCGCCACGATGTGGATGGGCCCGAAGATCAAACCTGGCGTGAACCCTGTCTCCAAGACCGAGATGTACCTCTTCGTCACCGAGCCGCGCCCTACCAACGACCATGTTGATCCGGCCACCTTTGCGGACCGTTTGCGCGCATTGCTCGACGGGTTTTCCGCCCCCACGCTGCAGTCCATCCGCAGCCAGATCGGACCGGATTCACAGATTGTGTTTCGCCCGCTCGAAGGCCTGCTCATGCCACGCCCGTGGTCGCGCGGCCGGGTGGTGCTGATTGGTGACACGGTGCACGCTACCACGCCGCATCTGGCGTCCGGGGCCTGCATCGGGATCGAGGACGCCTTGGTGCTGGCCGATGAACTGGCGCAGGCGGGCGATGTACCGACCGCGTTGTCGGCCTTTGAAGCCCGGCGCTGGGAGCGCTGCCGCATGGTGGTCGAAAACTCCGCCCGGCTGGGTGAGATCGAGATCGAAGGCGGCGACAAGGAGGAGCACTCGCGCATCATGCGCGAGTCCCTCATGGCGTTGTCCCAACCCATCTGAGGCGAGGTGCGCATGATCACAACCCAATCGCTGCGGGGCCGGGTGGCCCTGATGGTGGGCCACTGCGCAGGCATGGTGGATCTGGTGGCCTTGCCCGTCTGGGTGGGCACGCTGATATCGGTGTACCGGTTCGACCCGCAGCAGGCCGGCTTGCTGGCTACGCTGTTTTTGGCTGGAGCGGTGGCCGCCAGCTTGGTGTTGGCGCCGTTCTTTCAGTTGTTGCGCGGGCGCACCGTGGCGACCTGCGGCTTTGCCGGCGCGGCCGTGGCGTTTGCCGTGGCGTCCACCACCACCCAGTTCGCCTTGTTGGCGCTGCTGCATGCGGGGGCAGGTATTGCTGCGGGCACGGCCCTGAGTGTTACCCATGGCACCATTGCCCGCAGCCCCAACCCCCACCGCATGTTCGCCCTGGTGGGCATGGCACTGGGGGTATTTGCCATCGCGTTCCTGGGGGGCACCCCCGTGCTGGTGGCCAAGCTGGGTGGACCCGCGTTGTTCCAGGTCTTTGCCGGCGTCATGGCAGTGGGCGCGGTGGTGGCGGCTCTGGCGTTTCCCGAGGCCGACAGCGTAGGCGGCGCGGCCACTTCGCGGGCTCCGGCTGCGCCTCTGCCCGCTGCGGTCTGGTGGGGCGTGCTGGGCATCGCGGCGCTCGGGCTGGTGCAGTCCATGACCTTCAGTTTTCTGGAGCGCGTGGGCAGTGACCGGGGCTACGGACTTCAGGCCGTCACCGGCGTGCTGATTGCCCTGGGCGTCGTCAACCTCTTTCCCGCAGCGTTGGCCGCTGTGCTGGAAAAACGCTGGGCTGCCCGCAGCGTGCTGCTGGCGGGGCCTGCGCTGCAGGCCTTGCTGGTGGTGGTGATCATGAACTCGCCCGTGTTTGCGCCCTATGCCGCAGCCGCTGCCGTGTTTGCGGCCGTGATGATCTTCACGCACACCTTCGCCTTTGGCGTGCTGGCGCGTCTGGACCCCAGCGGCCGTGCCTTGGCCGCCACCCCCGCCATGCTCATGTTCGGCGCGGCCATTGGGCCCATCCTCGGCGGCACCTTGGTCAAGGCCTGGGGCTATGGCAGCCTGGGGGTGGCAGCCGTGGTGATCGACGCGGTGGCGGTCTATGCATTTGCACGCATCCACCGTGCCCCTCACAAAGCGAAGCCTTTGCCCGGGGTGGCGTGACAACGTTTGCCTTCTCTATTCCATGCCCCGCTGAACGCTCCCGTTTCGGTCGCGTTCAGCGCCAACTCCTGTGCCCGTATGACCAAACCCCAACGCCGCTTCGTGGACCTGTCCATTTACCTCGAAAACGACGTGCTCTCCGACCCGCCGCCCCTGGCGCCCAAGATCACCTACCAGAAACACGCCGATACGTTGCCCGAGTTCATGACCATGATCCCCGGCACCCAGCCTGAGGACTACCCCGATGGCGAAGCAGCAGCGGCCGAGTGGGTGACGCTGACCACGCACAACGGTACCCACCTGGATGCGCCGTGGCACTTCCACTCCACGCAGGACGCGAAGAACGGCGGAGCCCGCCCCTCCATCACGATTGACGAAGTGCCGCTGGAATGGTGCTTTCAGCCGGGTGTGAAGCTGGACTTTCGCCACCTGCCCGATGGCTACGTCGCCACCGCCGCCGATGTGCAGGCCGAGCTGGCCCGCATCGGCCACACGCTGCAGCCGCTCGACATCGTGGTGGTCAACACCCGCGCTGGGTCGCGCTACGGGCACAAGGACTACCTGGGCGCGGGGTGTGGCATGGGCTACGAAGCGACGATGTACCTGCTGGAGCGTGGTGTGCGCCTCACGGGCACCGATGCCTGGAGCTGGGATGCGCCGTTTTCGTACACCGCCCAGCGCGTGGCCGAGACAGGCAACAAGGCCCTGATCTGGGAGGGCCACAAGGCGGGCCGCGACATCGGCTACTGCCATCTTGAGAAGTTGCACAACCTGGAGGCGCTGCCGGCCACGGGGTTCACGATCAGCTGCTTCCCCCACAAGATCCGCGGTGCCTCGGCAGGCTGGACGCGCGCGGTCGCCATTTTTGAAGACTGAGGAGTCCGTTCATGGGTTTTCCATCCATCCACCGCGTGGTCACGGGCCACAACACTCAAGGCCGGGCCGTGGTCGCCAGCCAGGGGCCGCTGCCCACCGTGGTCGAGATTGCGGCCATTCCCGGTACGGTGTTCCATGAGGTCTGGAGCACATTGCAATCGCCCGCCGTCGTGGATAACGGCCCGGACCCTACGCTCGGTCCGCTGGTGCTGCCGCCCCCGCAGGGTGGCACGCGCATCCGGTTCGTGGACATTCCGCCCGATACGCCCGAGTTCCTCGCACGGGGTGCCGAGCGCATGCATGACGCCTTCAGCCAGATTGGCGATGCGGCCGCCTCCACGGTGAAAACCGACTCCCCCCACCCGCTGATGCACCGTACCGAATCGGTGGACTACGGCGTGGTGATTGAAGGCGAACTGACGCTGGTGCTGGACGAAGGCGAAGTGCCACTGCGCCCCGGCAGCGTGGTGGTGCAGCGGGGTACCAACCACGCATGGGCCAACCGTTCGGGCGCGCCGTGCCGCATGCTGTTTGTGCTGGTGGACGGGCGCTTTGATGAGTCAGTGGCCGCACCTGCCAAGGAGCAGCCATGAGCACGCGCCGTCAATGGCTGGGCGCTGCAGCGTCCGCAGCGGTGGTCCCCTGGGCGTGGGCGCAGGCCCCGTATCCCGCGCGCCCTTTGAGCTGGGTGGTACCTTACCCGGCCGGGGGCTTTGGCGACGCGATGTCGCGCCTGCTGGTGCAGAAGCTGGGAGAGCGCATGCAGCAAGCCGTGGTCGTGGAAAACAAGCCCGGCGGTGCCGCGCAATTGGCGGCCCAATACGTCAAGCAGCAACCCGCCGACGGCCACACCTTGCTGTACGCAGACATCGGCCCGCTGGCCATGTACCCGGCGCTGTATGCCAAACTGAGCTTCAGCCCCCTCAAGGACTTTGCGCCCCTGACGCGGTTGTTCAAGTCGCCACTGGTCGTGGTCGTGCCAGCGGGCAGCCCGTTCCAGTCCCTGGCCGACTTGCTGCGCGCGGCGGCTGCAGGCGATGGCCTCAACTACGGCTCATATGGGCAGGGCAGTCAGCCGCATGTGTGGACCGAACAACTGCGCATCAAGACACGCTCGCGCATGACCCATGTGCCCTACCAGGGCGCAGCGCCCGCGCTGCAGGACCTGATGGCCGGGCGCCTGGACTTCATGTGCGATGTTGTGGCTTCGAGCCTGCCGCTGGTGCGCGAAGGCAAGCTGCGCGCGCTGGTCAGCGTTGGCAGCGAGCAGCGCCTGCAAGTGCTCCTCCAGGTGCCCACCCTGACCGAGGCCGGGCATGCGGACCTCGATATTCCGGGCTGGAATGGTGTCATGGTGCGGGCTGGTACCCCGGCGTCCGTGGTCGATGTGCTTCACAAGGCGGTGGTGACCGCGCTGGAGTCTCCCGAAGTGCTGGGCCGCTACCGGCCGCTTGGCCTGGAGCCTGCACCACTCACGCCAGCTGCATTCGGCGAGTTCATCCAGGGCGAATCGCAGCGGTGGGGTTTGGCCATTCGCCAAGCTGGGATCAAGGTCGAATGAGCCTCTTTGACCTGCAGGGCCGCACCGCCCTGGTCACGGGGGCCACCCAGGGCTTGGGTCTGGCGATTGCGCGCATCCTGGCCGAGCAGGGCGCCCGGGTGGTGGTCTCCGACCGGGATGCGCTCGCTTGTGAGCAGGTTTCTGCATCGCTGCCGATGGCTGTCGGTATCGCTGCCGACATGGCGGTGCCTGCCACCCTCATTGCGCTGGTGGAGCGCGCCGGACCGCTGGACATCCTCGTGTGCAACGCCGGCATTCAGGGGCCGGCCGGCCCGTTGGCCGATGCCAGCGATGCCGACTGGCATCAGGTGTTTGACATCAACCTGCGGGCCGCAGCGCGGCTGTGTGCGCTGGTGCTGCCCGGCATGGCGGCACGGGGCGGTGGCAGTGCCGTGCTCATTTCCAGCATTGCAGGCCTGCGCGGCAACCGTTCGATTGGCCTGTACGGTTTGACCAAGGCTGCGCTGGCCCAGCTTGCGCGCAACCTGGCTGTGGAGTGGGGCCCTGCGGGTGTGCGGGTCAACGTCGTGTCACCCGGCCTCATCCGCACGCCGCTGGCCGAGCAGCTCATGGCAGATGAAGCCTTCATGGTCAGGCGCATCCAGGCCACCCCGCTGCGGCGCGCAGGAGAACCCGAGGAAGTGGCCGGCGTGGTCGCCATGCTGGCCAGCCCCGCCGGGGCCTTTGTGACCGGACACAACCTGGTGGTCGATGGCGGCACCACCATCAGCGATGGGAGTTGAAACCATGCACCGCATGTTGAACCGAAGAACCCTGGTGGTGAGTGCCTTGGCGTTCCCGCTGAGCACGTGGGCTGCCACCTGGCCCACACGGCCGTTGCGCATCGTCCTGCCGTTCGCAGCCGGAGGCAGCTCTGACCTGGTGGCACGCCTGCTGGCCGACAAGCTGGGCCAGGCCCTGGGCAGCCCAGTGGTGGTGGAGTCGCGTGCAGGGGCCAACGGCATCATTGCATCGGAGGCTGTAGCGCGAAGCACAGACGGGCACTCCCTGTTGTGGATCAGCGCAGCCCACGCCATCAACGCCAGCCTTTACCCCCGGCTGCCTTACGACAGCCAGCGCGACTTTGCCCCTGTGGCCCTGGTGGCCAGCCCCGGGCCCATGGTGATTGCGGTGCCTGCGGCCCTGCCGGTGCGCAGCTTGTCGGACCTGATCGCACTGGCCCGGCGGCAGCCCGGGCAGGTCAGCTACGCATCGGCCGGTATCGGCAACGTGCTGCATCTGGCGGGCGAGATGCTGGCGCAGCAGGCCGGAGTGCAGCTGCTGCATGTGCCTTACAAAGGCGCTGCGCCCGCCCTCAACGACCTGGCGGCTGGGCAAGTCAATCTGATGTTCAACAGCGCCCTGGCCGTGGCCCCCATGGTCAAGGACGGGCGCGTCCGCCTGCTGGCGCAGACCGGCGCACAGCGCTCGCCTGCCTTGCCCGCCGATCTGCCCACGGTGGCCGAGACGCTGGGCCTGACGGGCTTTCAGGTGACAGGCTGGTTTGGCTTGTTGGCGCCTGCCGCCATACCGGCCGACGTTGTGGGCCGGCTCAACGCGGAATGCGTTCGCATCCTGGCCCTGCCCGAGCTGCGCGAAAAACTGGCCTTGCTGGGCAGTGCTGATACACCCACCCAAAGCGCGCGCGAATTTGGCGCATTTCTGGCAGCAGAGACAGACCGTTATGCCCGCGTCATCCGGGCGGCGGGGCTGCGTCTTGAAACACCTTCTTCCTAATTCTTCCTGATGGGACTGGCGATGCGATTTGCAACTTTGAAAGACGGCAGCCTGGACGGCAGCCTGGTACTGGTTTCTTCCAACGGCCTGCGGGCCGTCGATGCCGCTCCGATAGCGGCCAGCTTGCTGGCCGCTGTGCAGAACTGGGATGCTGTGGAGCCCGCCCTGCGCGAGCGCGCTGCTGCGCTGGAGGCTGGCACTGCCACCGGCATCTTTGCGTTCGATCCCGCCGCATGCTGCGCTCCCTTGCCGCGCAGCCCGCAGTGGCTCGATGCATCGGCGTTCCTCAACCATGGCCGCTTGATGGAGCGGGCGTTCAACACGCCGCCCATCCCGCACTTTGACACCATCCCCGTGATGTACCAGGGCGCTAGCGACGATTTTCTGGGCCCTTGCGACGATGTGCCCTTGCCCAGTGAGGCCGACGGCATCGATTTCGAAGGCGAGTTCGGCGTCGTCTGTGGCCCCGTGCCCATGGGCGTGACGGCCGAAGCGGCATTGAACTGCGTGCGCTTGGTCGTCCAGATCAACGACTGGAGCCTGCGCGCGCTGGGCCCGCACGAAATGAAGACGGGCTTTGGCTTCCTGCAAGCCAAGCCGTCTACCAGCTTTGCCCCTTTGGCCGTGACGCCGGATGAATTGGGCGACGCTTGGCAGGGTGGGCGGGTGCATCTGCGATTGCATGTGGACTCCAACGGCAAGTGGTTTGGCCACCCCCATGGCGGAGAAATGAATTTCAGTTTCGGCCAGCTCATTGCCCACGCGGCTCGCACACGGCGGCTCACGGCCGGCACCATCATCGGTTCGGGCACGGTGTCCAACCAGGCGCGCGATGCAGGCTCTGCCTGCCTGGCCGAGCGGCGCGTGATCGAGATACTGGACGAAGGTGCGGCCAAAACGCCGTTCATGCGCTACGGTGACCGCGTGCGCATGCAGGCACGCTGGCCCGATGGCCGCGATGGCCGCGATGGCCGCGATGGGCCTTTTGGCGTGGTGCATCAGCGCGTGGTGGCTGTGGGCTCGGAGGTGCGCTGATGCATGTGCTTGTCACCGGTGCCGGCGGGTTCATTGGCGCCGCCCTGGCCGAGCGGTTGCAGTCCGTGCCGTTGGTGCCCGGTCTGCCCCTGCGCTTGACGCTGGTGGACCGAGCCGGGCCCGCTGCCCCTTGCGCACCGGCCGTGCACTGGCATATCGGCGGCTTTGCAGACCGCGCACTGTTCGAAGCCTTGGAGGACCACCCGCCCGACTGCGTATTCCACCTGGCCAGTGTCCCGGGATCGCTGGCCGAGCGTGAACCTGGGCTGGGTGTGCAGGCCAATCTGCTGGATACCGTGGCCTTGTGCGAGGGGCTTGCGCGCCCGGTGCGCGAAGGCCGGGCGCGTGCCCCACGGCTGGTGTTTGCCAGTTCGGTGGCGGTGTACGGTGCGCTGGGCACCCAAGCGGTGGATGAGCGCCAGGGGCCGCAGCCCACCCTCAGCTATGGGGTGCACAAGTGGATGACGGAACTGCTGGTGGCCGACTATGGACGGCGCGGCGACATTGATGGCTGCAGCATCCGGCTGCCTGGCATCGTGGCGCGGCCACCCGCAGAAACGGGCCATGGCTCCGCGTTCATGAGCCAGATCTTCCATGCCCTGCGGGCGCGGCAGATGTACACCTGCCCCGTGTCGGCACAGGCCACCGCCTGGTGGATGTCGCTCCAGTGCTGTCTGGACAACCTGGTGCATGCCGCGCGCTTGCCCACGCGGGGCATGCCGACCGCGCGGTGCTGGCAGCCGCCGGTATTGCAGTCATCGGTGGGTGATGTGGTGCAAGCCATCGCGCACGCCCAGGGTCTCGATCCCAAGGACTGGATCCGGTACGCACCCGACGCGCGCACCGAAGCACTGTTCGGGTGTTTACCAGCCTTGCGGACGCCTCAGTCAGAGGCTGCCGGTTTCCGGCATGACGGCTCGCTGGAGTCTCTGGTTACGCGGGTGCTGGGGGGGCTGCACAGCCCTGGGATGGTGGAGTAGGGGAGACAGAAAAAGGCGCGTCATGGGGTGTGCTGTGGAGTGGGCGCCGGACTGGTGGGCGGTGCCAGCTCCTCCCTGCACGCCGTGTGACGCGCCCACAGCCTCGGCGCATCTGGCGTGCAGGTGTGTGCAAGGCACTTCCCGCGGCCTTTCCTGCAGCTTTGTACGTGCCTACCCGCGAAGGCGCTGCACCGCCCGCCCGGGAGCTATGTGTTCACACCGTTTCCACCGCAAAGCTCAGGCCCGCATTCGCCTGCAGCCGCGCGATCAGCTTGTCGCCCAGCGCAGGCGCCGTGGTCCAGATGCCGCCCGGGGTCGCCGTGGCATCCTGCAGCAGGCACACGGCGGCCTCGGTGATCATCTTGGACGTGGAGCCATAACCCGGGTCGCGGTCACCCTTCACGCCCACGCGCAAACTGTTGCCCGCATCGTCGGTGCCCAGGAACAGCACGTCGTAGAACCCGTTCTCACGTTCTTCGCGCGAAGGGCCTTCGCCGGGCTTGGGGCCTTTGTCCGAGCCCAGCGACTTGTCGCCCGCCACCGCGTTGGCGATGGCCTCGCCCTTTTCGCCAGGGCCGGTGATGAGCATTTCGTCGTAGACAAAGTCGGTGCCATAGGCGTGCTGCAACAGGAAGTTGGAGCGGTGCACGTTGCGCGTGTTAATGGCGGCCATTACAAACGGGGCCACCCAGATTCCATCGCCCAGCGCCTCGTCCACCATGGGTTTGTGGCCGGTTGGCTGGCGCGGCCCTTCAAACCCGGGCGTGAGAGAGAACGGGTTCTTCAGCAAATCCAGCACCGCAGGGTTGGTGGCAGCCGCGGCCATGGTGGCCTTGAGGCTGGCGGCCGTGCCCCCAGAGAAGGTGCCCTTCATCTTGCGCACCCGGCCGCGCACGCGCGGTGCGGGGTGGCCGAAGCGCTGGGCAAATTCCTTTTGCAGCAGGAACACGCCCAGGTCAAACGGGATCGAGTCGAACCCACACGAGAACACGATGCGCGCGCCGCTGGCCTTGGCCGCAGCTTCGTGCGCGTCGATCATCTGGCGCATCCAGGCGGGCTCGCCGCACAGGTCCACATAGTCCACACCAGCCTTCGCGCAGGCGGCCACCAGTTCGTTGCCATAGAGCTGGTAGGGGCCTACCGTGGTCAGCACCAGGCGCGTGGAATCCATCAGCGCTTGCAGGCTGGCGGGGTTGCTGGTGTCGGTCACGACCAGCGGAGTGTCGGCCGGTGCGCCCACTTCGTCGCGCACGGCGGCGAGTTTGTCGGCATTGCGCCCGCCCATGGCCCAGCGCAGGCCGCTGCCAGCGGGGTAGCGCTGGAGCAGGTATTCGACCACCAGGCGGCCGGTGAAGCCGGTAGCGCCGTGGACGACGAGGTCAAAGGGTTTGGTCATGGTGTGGGTCTCCGTCCATCAAAAAAGCAAGCACGCGCAGCGGTCAGGGGCTGCCACGCCGGGGGGGCTGCCATTGTCTTTGGCGGGGCCTGCAGGCTCTGTCGCGCAGGTGCGTTGCAGGGGCTGCGTAGGGCGAGAACAACGGACTTCGGCTATTTTTTCGAGAAAAAGTACCGCCAAACGATACCGGGTAGCCTGCGGGTAGCCACTGTTACGGTTCAATGCAGACACGCAAGTTACGTCTGGGCACCATTCGCTCCGTGTTCAACCAACGTCCCCCCGGGGCACCACTGCAATGTCTTCTTCTCCCATCGTTGTTCAGCGTGACACCAAGGCCTGGCAGTTGCAGGTGTGGGTCTCGTTCGGCATCGCGGTTTTTCTGTGTGCCGTGGGCCTGGCATGGCTGCCTGGCGAGCAACTGGAGCAGGCCTTCATGGTGATGGGCTACGTGTTCTGCCTCTCGGCCGCGTTTGTGTTGGCCAAGTTTGTGCGGGACAACGAAAGCGCTTCGCGCCGTGGCGGTGGCGACACCCCTATGTGGAAGCTGGTGGTGTGGGGCGGCTTTGCGGTGGCCATGGGCCTCACGGGTTGGGGCCTGATGAGCATGGACATCAATGGGACTTACAAGGCGTTCCTGGGCGTCAGTTGGCTGTACCTGATCACCACCGCCTTCACGCTGGCCAAGATGCTGCGCGATCGCCACGAAGCCGATCTGATGGAAGCCCGCCTGCAAGGCCGCCGCGAAGCTGCCCAGGCAGCCGCCCAGAACCACAGCGCGAACTGATCGCAACCGGTATGCGCAGGCGGCAATCAGCCGCCGTTGTGGATGAATTTCTTTCTGGTCTTTCGACCCGGTCTGTTCCGTACCTTGGGTGTGTGGGCGGGCCGTACCTTGAGGAGTGAATGATGATGAATGCCAAGTTTTCTTCGTGGGGCTTTGCTGCCCGCCTGCCCCGCGCCCTGCTGGCCGTCAGTTTGGTGTGTGCGACCCTGGTGGTTGCCGCCCCAGCCCGGGCGCAAAGCGAGGCTTCTGCCGCGCTGTCGCTGCTGCCCGTGGCCTCGGTGGTGGGCACGGCGTCTGTTGCATCGGCCGCCGCAGGTGCGGTGGTGACGGTGCCAGCCGCGTTGTCGGTGGGTGGCGCGGTGCTGACGGTGCGGGCGGTGGAGGCCTCGGCCGTGGGCACGGTGTACCTGCTGGAGCGAGCCTCGGACGGCGCCCAGGTGAGCGTGGAAGTGGTCGGCCGTGGCGTGGCGGGCTCGGCCTATGCGGTGGGCACGGTGGTGACCTGCAGCGTGATCGGCTCGGGCGTGATCCTGTCGGCGGCGGGCGAGGCCATTGCCTTTGTACCCAACGCCATCGGCCGTGCGCTGCTGCACAACGAGCGTCTTTGAGGAGCGGCACGATGGTGAAAGCCCTGAACCTTGGCCGCAGCCCCGCCCAGCGCATCCCTGCCGTCGTGGGCATGGTGTTCCTCGCCGGTGCCGCGCTGCTGGCTACCACCCCGGCCCAGGCCGGGCGCTCGTGCGAATCGCGCAAGCCCGTGCCCCCGCAGGTGATCGAGCGCGGCATGAAACTGGCCGAGCAGACCTCGGCCGCGCTCGACGCCGAGCACGCCAGGTCGGGTGCACAGGTGGTGGCGCTGGCCCGTGCGGGGCAGGACCTGAGCAAATACGGCCTGCGCTACTCGCACATGGGCTGGGCCTACAAGACGGCCGAAGGCCCCTGGCGCGTGGAGCACAAGCTCAACGAATGTGGCACGGCCCTGGGGCACCTGTACCGCCAGGGCCTGGGGGAATTCTTCCTGGACGACCTGTGGCGCTACGAAGCCGTCTACGCTGTGCCCACGCCCGAGGTGCAGCAGCGCCTGCTGGCCGTGCTGCTGGACAAGGGCCGCACCAAGACGCTGCAGCACCCACCCTACAGCATGGTCAGCTACGCGTGGGGCCGCAAATACCAGCAGTCCAACCAGTGGGCGCTGGAGACCCTGGCGATGGCCATGGAGCCCGCCACCGTGCGCTCGCGCGACCAGGCGCAGGCCTGGCTGCAGTTCAAGGGCTACGAGCCCACCGCGCTCAAGCTCGGGCCGCTCACGCGCATGGGCGGGCGGGTCGGCTCGGCCAACATTGCGTTTGACGACCACCCTAACGAAAAGCGGTTTTCGGACCGCATCGAAACCGTCACCGTCGACTCGGTGCTGGCCTGGCTGCAGCGCGCGCAACTGGCGGCACCGCCAGCGGTGCTGGCGGTAAAAAATTGAATAAAAATGGCCTCTGGCGCATGCTTGGTAAGCGCTGGAAGCTATCGATTGCATAGCATTTCCAGAGAGGAACGATCATGAGCAAATCACTGCGGCTGTCTGAAAAATGGTTTCGCCGTGGCCTGTGGCTGGTGGCGCTGGTGTTTGCCAGCTTCCTCATCGGGCTGGGCGGCACCATCGTGGGCGATCTGCCCAAAGTCGAGACCCCGCTGCGGGTGGACGACTTTCTGGATAAAGCCGCAGCCGACAAGCTGCGCGCCGAGGTCAAAGCAGCGCGCCAGGCCGAGCAGGATGCGCAGACCGCGCTGGAGCAGGCCCAGCTGCAGCGCAGCAAGGTGCGCAGCGAGGTGCAGGCCGAGAGGGACAGCTTCAACAACTGGCTGTCCACCCGCAGCGCCACGCAGCGCGCCGATCAGGACCCCGAGGTGCTGGCGCGCACCCAGGCGCTGGACGTGCTCAAGCTCGCCGAACGCAAGACCCAGCAGGCGGTGGAGGCGCAGCAGCAGGCTGCGCTCGATGCCCGCCAGACCGCAGCCGCCCGGCAGGAGCAGTTGAACCGCATGGAGTCCGACGGCTACGTGAAGCTCAATGCCGAGCGCCGCAAGGTCGAGCTGCGGGTGTTCCTCTATCGCCTGGCCCTCACGCTGCCGTTGCTGGCGGTTGCGGGCTGGCTGTTCGTCAGGCAGCGCAAGAGCACCTACTGGCCGTTTGTGTGGGGCTTCATCTTCTTTGGGCTGTTTGCCTTCTTTGTGGAGCTGGTGCCTTATCTGCCCAGCTACGGCGGCTATGTGCGCTACGTGGTGGGCATTGCCGTGACGGCCGTGGTGGGGCGCTACGCCATCCTGGCGCTCAACCGCTACCTGGAGCGCCAGAAGCTGGCCGAAACCCTGCCCGACCAAGAGCGCCGCAAGGAGCTGAGCTACGACGTCGCCCTGGCCCGCCTGGCCAAAAGCGTGTGCCCTGGCTGCGAGCGGCCGGTGGACCTGAAAAACGAGAAGATCGACTTTTGCCCGCATTGCGGCATTGGGCTGTTCGACCATTGCGGCCACTGCAGTACCCGCAAGAGCGCTTTTGCACGCTTTTGCCATGCCTGCGGCACGGGGGCGGGGGTGAAATTGGCGAGCGAAGACTGACGCAGGTGAATCGGTCGTGTCCCTGGGCCCTGCCGCCCTGTGCGGCGCGTTGGGCCCCCTGCGCGCCTGCGATGTTCACATCCGTTCTATCGGAAGCGCGACTGACTGGCCAGAATCGTCGGCATGCATTCCCACCATTGGCCCCACCAAAGTTTCACCGCTCCCTTCACGATCACCGGCCGCTCCGCGCTGGTGCGTCCGCCACCCTGGCACTACGCGGGCTGGTTGCTCAACGTGGCCTTTCGGTTCGACGCACTAGCGGCTGTGCCTCTGGTTCCTGATGCTGTTGGCAGGCCGATGGGCACAGGGTGTGTGCACTTTGCCGACTGGCAGGCCTGTACAGACGGCCATGAATTGTTTGATCCAGTGCTGTCGCAGTACCGAGAAACCATTGTGGTGCTGGAGATTGAACGGCCTGACGGGAGCCGCTGCATGTACTGTCCTGCCATCTGGGTTGACCAGGATATCTCCATGGTGCGGGGGCTGCTGCAGGGGTGGCCCAAGAAGATGGGCAGCACCTGGCTGACGCGCAGCTTGCCGCTGGACCACCCCGCAGCGGCACCTTTGCGCAGGGGGAGCAAACTGGGCGCCAGCCTTGCGGTGAAAGACCGCCGCCTGTTTGAGGCGCATGCGGAGTTCACCGGCCAGCCAGGACGACCGCTGGGATTTCTGACGCAAGCGACCATTGGTGCCGTGGGCTGGGCCGATCTGCGGCAGCCTGAACAGTTTCCCGAGTTGGCGCTTGTCAAGCCAGACATCGTGGCGCGCACGGGGGGCTGCTGGCATGAAGTCTCTGCCTGCCTTCGCATGGCTTCGCACCCAGGAGAGGACATTGGCCTGCTGGGCGACTTGGTGGTTGAGGACGCCAGTGCGGGCTGGTTGGGGCTCACCGTGGCGGGAGCGCGCGATGCCTGACGCGTTGTCTGCCCCTGCCGATCCGGCCAAGGTGGCCATAGTGCTGGCGGCGGATCTGGCGCCCGGGCCTGCTGCCAACATTGCGGCGTGCATTGCCGCAGGCTTGGCAGCCTCGCGCCCGGACTGGGCTGGCCGGGCACTGGTCGATGCATCTGGATGGAGATCTGTGTCGTCCTCACATGTGCCCATCACCATCCTGAAGGCGCCAGTCACTGCGATGAATGCGCTGCTCAGGCGCCTGACCGAAGGGACAGCGCAGGACAATGGCCGTATTTCACTATTTCCAGCCTATGCGCATGCCATCCACGAAAGCAGCGAATACTGGCACCGCCATGGTCTGGTGTCGCACGCTGAAGAGGCTATGCTCGGTGTCGGTTTGGTCGGCGCAAAGCGTTGGGTGAGCAGCATGACTGGGAGCCTGCCGCTATGGCGTTGAATCGATCTGAAGTGCGACGTCTGCACCTGTCCGATCTTGCGCAGGTGCACCATCAGCAGCCTGAACAGGAGTGGGTGCCACACTGGCATGAAGAGTGGTCTTTCGGCGCTGTGCTGGAGGGTCAATGCTGCTGCAGCGTTGCCGGACGTCCGTTTGTCGCGCGTGCCGGTGATTTGATTGTGATACGGCCAGGTGTCGTTCACGTGGGGGCGCTGACCGATCCTGCGCACACAGGTGCCGTGCACCTGGTCATGTTGTATGTTCCGCCCCCCTATTTGGCACAGTGGGGTCTCGCAGGGCCTGATCGCAGCGGCGCAATACGCGCCCCTGGGCTTGCTGGTGCAGCCGCGCGGATGGCCTGCGCAAACGATGTGCGAGCCTGGCTGGACAGCGCAGTGCCCCTTCTTGCCGATGCGCTACCGCTGGACCGAAGCGCTGCTGATCCCATCCCCACCAAGGCGGTACGTATGCTCATCGAGGGGGTGCGGTCTGCCGTCCTGGGTGGCGAACAGACGGTCTCTGGGTTGGCGAGGCACTGCGCTGTCAGCCGGGAGCGTGTGCATCGGGTGCTCAGGCAGTGGCTGGGCATGGCGCCCCGGGAGTACTTGCGTGCCGTCCGCCTGCTCCGTGCAAAACAACTGGTCATGAACGGCGAGCCGGTGGCCTCTGTGGCGGCGGAATGTGGGTTCTCTGACCAGGCGCACTTCACGCGCTGGTTCCGGCGCACATTCGGCTACACGCCCGGTGACTTGGTGCGTGCGATGTCCCGTGACGCGGAGCGCGACCAGGCTGCTTCCATAAAGTAGACACAGCACTCTTGTCTTGATCGCAGTGGGCGTTGGCAGCACCGATGCCTTGGCATCGACGCTGCGTTTGTTTTCATCCCACCATCACCCGGTTGCGGCCCTCTGCCTTCGCGCGGTACAACGCTGCGTCGGCCGCCAGCAGCAGGGTGTCCATGTCGGCGTCCGAGCCCATGGTGGCGCTGTGCACCAGGCCAATGCTGACGGTGGCGCGTTGGGGGCCGTCCTCTACTGGGTCAAGCGCCTGATGCTCCACGGCGCTGCGCACGCGCTCGGCAATGGCCTGGGCCTCGGTGGGGGACACTCCGGGCAGCACGGCAGCAAACTCCTCGCCACCCATGCGGCCCAGGGCGTCGTGGGGGCGCAGCGCGCGCGCCATGGTCTGGGCAATGCTGACCAGCAGCCGGTCGCCCGCGCCATGCCCGTGTTGGTCGTTGACCTGCTTGAAATGGTCCACGTCCACCATCATCACCGCCAGCCCGGTGGACTCGCGCTGGTAGCGTACCAGCAGGCGGTCGCCTTGTTTGAGCAGCGCGCGCCGCGCAAGCACACCGGTCAGGTCGTCGTGGCGCACGGCGTGGTCCAGGCGGCGCAGGGCCTCTGCGCGCGCCGCGCTGGCGCAGGCCACGGCCAGCGGCCCCAGTGCCAGCAGCGTGACGCCCACACGCAGCGAGAACACGTCGCTGGCATGGGCAGGTGTGAAGTTGAGCACGCCGGTGGCCACGCCGGCCATGGTCCACAGGCACACCACCAGCGACAGCAGGCTAGAGACAAACGGGCTGTAGCTGAGCGCGCACCACAGCAGCCCTGGCACCACAAAGGCCAGCATGCCGGGCCCCCCGATCACGGTGCGCACGCCTTCGGCCAGCAGCAGCGAGCTGACGGGTGCCACACGCCAGATCAGGGGCACCTCCTGCGTTGCGGGCGGCGGGTCGTCGGCGCGCGGCGCGGCCAGCACCACCGGCACGATGAGCATGTAGTTCATGAGTTCGGTGCTGAACCACAGGGACAGCAGGTCGGTCCACGGGCTGTTGAAGTAGACCGGCGCGGCGCCGCAGCCAGCCAGTGCCCCCACGGCACTGGCTGCCAGCGCAGCCAGCAGCAGGTAGAGGGCAGAGATGGTGCGTTGCAGGCGCCGGATGCGTTCGTCCAGCCGACGCAACACCAGCCAGCCCGCGGTGGCGCCCAGCAGGTTGGCGCCGTTGAGCCACAGGGCCATGGACCAGGAGCTGCCCGTCACCAGGTCTGCCGCCACATAGCCCACGGCGGCAGCTACCCAGGCTGGCGGGCGCGCCAGCCTGGGATAACGCACCAGCAGGCCCAGCAGCAGCGCATTGGCGGGCCAGAAGACCGACAGAAAACCGATGGGCCGCGCAAAGATGCCCACCAGGCAGGCGGCGAAGATCAGCACGGACAAACCCAGCCAGGCCAGGGGCGGCGAAAGCGGGCGGTGGAGCAAAAAAGGGCGGTACATGGGGACAGCAGTTGATGGGCGGGGAGCGGCGCGCGCGTCAGTGCCGATTGTCCCCGGGCCGGGTGCGCGGGAGACTCCGCAGCGTTGGCTGGGGAAACAATTGTTGATGATTGCCTGTGAGATCGTTGCCAGCTCTCAGGTGTTGCCCAGCAGCAGCGCCACCAGCTCCCCCGTGCTGCTGGCCCCCAGTTTGCGCATGAGCCGCGCGCGGTGGGCGTCCACCGTGCGGTGGCTGATGTCCAGGTAGCGCCCGATCTGCTTGCTGGTGGCGCCGGTGACGATGTGTTGGGCGATTTCGCGCTCGCGCAGGGTCAGCGGCGTGCTCACGGGGCGGCGGTGCGAGATGTCCTCGAACATCCACACCGCCCGTGCAAACGGGTCCGACCGGTCCAGTGCCCGGCCCACCACGTGGCACCAGAACAGCGAGCCATCGCGCCGTCGCATGATGCGCTCATCCGCATAACTTCCCGACGCCTTCATCGCCTGCAGGCCCAGGTGGCCCGTGTGGGTGAACTCTTCGAACGAAGGGTACAGCGGCGCCAGCGGCTGGCCCAGCAGCTCGGCCTGCTGGTGGCCGAACATGTGGGCAAAGGCGTCGTTGCAGATCTCGATGCTGCGCTCGCGCGTCACGCACATGCCCACCGGGGCCAGGTTAAAGGCCAGCTCCAGCGCTTCGTTCAGGGCGGCATAGGGCGGTGCGGGCATGGGGTGGGATTCTGCCGCAGGTCAGCGGCGCGGCTCGGGTGAGAAGGACCGGTTTCAGGCAGTGCGCTCGTGCGTTGTCACCACGCGGTTGCGGCCCGCGCGCTTGGCGTCGTAGAGCGCCCGGTCGGCCGCAGCCAGCCAGTCGGCCCAGGTTCCGCCGGCGGAGGTCACGCAGGCCAGTCCAATGCTCACGGTGATGGGGATGTCCTCGCCCAGCTCGGACAGCCGGATCTGCTGCACGGCCCCGCACAGGCGCTGGGCGATGGCGCTTGCAGCACTGGCGCTGGCGTCCGGCAGGTAGACCAGGAACTCTTCACCGCCCATGCGGGCCAGCAGGTCCGAATCGCGCAGCTGGTGGCGAAGTGCGTCGGCCGTGGCGACCAGCACGCGGTCGCCCGCCGCATGGCCGAAGCGGTCATTGATGTGCTTGAAGTGGTCCAGGTCGAGCTGCGCGATGGCGCTGCCCACGGGCAGCCGCGCGGGCAGCATGGACATGGCCCAGCGGCGGTTGCCCACGCCCGTGAGCGTGTCGGTCTGCGCCACTTTTTCCAGGCGCACTTCGGCGCGCTCGTTGGAGAGGGACGAGACCATGAGCGCAACGCCAAAGTGGCAGAACATCTGCACGGAGAATGCCAGCGCAAAACCCTGTGGGCTGGCGGTGTGCGTGGCGATGTACAACAGCTGCAGGGCAAAGGTGCCCGCGCTGGCCAGGAGCAGCCCGGCCAGCAGGGGACGCGATGGCAGGGATTCGGTGCGGCGGTCGTGCCACACCTCCCAGGCTGCCGCGGTCAGTGACACTGCGGCGGTCAGGTGGAAGGCGCCTGCGCGCAGCAGGTTGTCCAGCGGAAACTGCGTGACCAGGCCCAGCACCAGCCAGCCTCCGGGAACCAGTATCAGCACCGCAGGCAGGACGCGCCTGCGGCCGCTCAGTGCCCGTGCACCTGCCCAGAAGAGGGTGTACCCCAGTGCCCCGAGCAGCAGGCTGGTGTGGGTCCAGAACCAGAGCGGCAGCATGGAATATTCACCCTGGCCTGCCAGTTCGGCACCCACGGCCAGCAGCAGGTAGGCGGCTGCCAGGGGCTTGAGCCCTTGCGGGCGGCACGAATGGCGGCTGACATGAAAGATGCTCAGCGCCCCCGCCACCAGCGCGGTCTTGTAGAGCAGGAGGATGGTCGGGAGGTCAAGCTGCATACCCATGTCGCAATGCGGTGGCGGTGGGGGATGACGTTGGGGAGGGCTTTGGCGGGAGCGCATATCTTGGCAGCAAAACAGCGGCGGGCGCTACCCTGGCGCTCCCCAACATTACCTGGCGCGAAGCCTGTGCCAGCGCAGCCGCCATTGCCGCCGCACCACCCGCGCCACACGCCAGGCCCACGAGGCGCGGGCGCGCTCCAGCACCGCGTGCTTGAGGCGCATCCAGTGGGCATAGGTCCAGGCAAACCAGTGCAGCTGCATCAGGGCGGGCTGGGTCAGGCTGAACAGCCGCGCCACCACGGCGGTGCCCACTACCTTGGCCAGCACGATCACCAGCATGCCCAGTACCACGTGCCCCCGGCCCACCGCCCACAGGGCCAGCAGCTTGACGGGCAGCAGCAGTGCCGTGGGCAGCAGAAACACCGCTACCGCCGCCCAGGGGGGCAGGGCGCGCACGCAGCCTTCAATCCAGCGCAGGCCGGGCCAGCGGCCGATGCGCGCCAGCAGGCGCTGCAGCGGCTCCCAACCCCATTCCTCGAACAGGATCAGCAGCGCCAGCAGCCCGCTGCCCAGGCCGGTCAGCATGCGGGCGGGCCAGCGCAGCAGGTGGTGCAGGAGTTTTTGGATGATTTTGGCCTCTGGCGCTTATCTATCAAGCGCTAATAGCTATCATTTTTATAGCTATTGGCTGTGCTTATACGCCCCGTGCGCGCTCGGTCTTGAAGCGTGCACGGAATTCGGCGAACGTGCCCGCGTCCAGCGACTCGCGCACCTCGCGCATCAGGTTCAGGTAGTAGTGCAGGTTGTGCACGGTGGTGAGCATGGGGCCCAGCATCTCGCCGCAGCGGTCCAGGTGATGCAGGTAGGCGCGGCTGAAGCCCTCGCGCCCGCCATCGTCCCACGACACGCCCGAACTGCCCGCGCAAGCGTAGCAGGTGCAGCTGGTGTCCATCGGCCGGTGGTCGGCCTTGTGGCGTGCGTTGCGGATCTTCAGGTCGCCAAAACGCGTGAACATCGTGCCGTTGCGTGCGTTGCGGGTGGGCATCACGCAGTCGAACATGTCCACGCCGTCGGCCACGCCCTGCACCAGGTCCTCGGGCGTGCCCACGCCCATCAGGTAGCGCGGCTTGTGCGCGGGCAGGCGGTGCGGCGTGTGGGCCATGATGTCCAGCATCTCGTCCTTGGGCTCGCCCACGCTCACGCCGCCCACGGCGTAGCCGGGGAAGTCCATCTCGACCAGGCGCTCCAGCGACTCCTGGCGCAGGTTCTTGAACATGCCGCCCTGCACGATGCCGAAGAGCGCGTTGGGGTTCTGCAGCCGCTCGAATTCATCGCGCGAGCGCTTGGCCCAGCGCAGGCTCATTTCCATGCTCTTGCGCGCCTCTGCCTCGGTGGTCTTGTGGCCCTTGGTTTCGTAGGGCGTGCACTCATCGAGCTGCATCACGATGTCGGAGTTGAGCGTGGTCTGGATCTGCATGCTCACCTCGGGCGACATGAAGAGCTTGTCGCCGTTCACGGGGCTGGCAAAGGTCACGCCTTCTTCGGTGATCTTGCGCATGGCGCCCAGGCTCCAGACCTGGAAGCCGCCCGAGTCGGTGAGGATGGGCTTGTCCCACTTCTCAAAGCCGTGCAGGCCGCCAAAGCTCTGCATCACGTCGAGGCCCGGGCGCATCCACAGGTGGAAGGTGTTGCCCAAAATGATCTGCGCGCCCATGTCGTGCAGGCTGCGGGGCATCACGCCCTTGACGGTGCCATAGGTGCCCACGGGCATGAAGATGGGGGTCTGCACCACGCCATGGTTGAGCGTGAGCGTGCCACGGCGTGCGTGGCTGGTGGGGTCGGTTTTGAGGAGGTCGAACTGCAGCATGATGGGCGGCATTGTCCCAGACAGGCTACCCTGACCTCGCTCAAGGTTATGGACGGGTTTTCGACGAGGCCGTGGCTACACTGGACCACGGTACTACAAGGAGAACACCATGCTCAAAATCCTCATCGCCGTGGACGGCTCCGAACTCTCCCTGGATGGCGTGCACCACGCACTGGCGCTGGTGGGCCAGGGGCTCCAGGCCACCATGGTGCTGGCCAATGTGCAGGAGCCCGCCACGCTGTACGAACTGGTGACCACGCGCGACCCCGACCTGATCGCCGCCGCCAGCCTGGAGGCGGGTGACCATCTCATGGCGTCGGCGCGCGCGCTGCTCGACGCGGCCGGGGTGGCCTATGAAACCGATGTGGGTGTGGGCGATGTGGCGCACACGCTGGTGGACATGATCGAGCGCTCGGGCTGCGACATGGTCATCATCGGCGCCAAGGGCCAGGGCGCCATCACCAGTGCGCTGCTGGGTTCGGTGTCGCAGGAGGTGGCGCATGCCAGCCCGGTGCCGGTGACCATCGTCAAACACGCCGAGGTGCTGGAGAACACAGACAGCGACGTGGCCGAGGACCCGGAGGCCTGAGCGCTCCCAGAAAAGAAAAGGGCCGCTGTGTGCGGCCCTGATCGGGATCTTTGAGGAAGCTCGCCTGGTTTCACGCTGCCTTGCGAAACGGCTCCGCAGGGCGCTGCAGCTTGCCGTGGGGCAAGGTGGCCAGGCGCGAGAACATGCGGCGCACATAGCCGCGCACCCACAGGCATTTGTTGAGTTCGTCCACCGGCAGTGGGCCCGACACCACCACGATGTCGTTGGCCATGTCCTGCGCCCCAGCAGCGCGCAGGCGGCGGCGCGTGTTGTTGGCCCAGGACTGGATGCGCGTGGGGCTGCCATGCTGGTGTACCTCGCCCGTGTGCGCATCGAACGCAATGGCCACCGTGTCGGTCTTGAGCTTGAACCTGCGCTCACCCGTGACGGCACTGGGCGCCTCGCGCATGTCGTAGAGGTAGTAGCTGCCTGCCTTGAGCTGGTATTGCATGTCCATGGGTGTGTTCCTCTTTGTCGGCATTGTCGAGGGCGCACGGTGCGGGCAATGGCAGGTAAAACGGTGGGAAAGGGGCTCTTTTTGAACGCCTCTCACAGATGGCCACGCCGGTTTCTGTGCGCGTGCCATTGTGGCGGCCTGTCGGCGCCGTCACACAAAACTTGAGGACGATGTCGTAACGAGTTGTGAACAATCCAGCGCGGAGTTCGCTGCGCTTTGCCTTGTGCGCAGCCTGTGAGACTGGCGCAGCCCCAGGCGCGGGCAGCCGAGCAAGGGCCGCCCTGCAGCGAGGGCTGCGTCCCCCTTCCCGAATGGCGCAGCCATTCGAGAGAAGGGGGACGGTGCGCAGCGCCTCAGGGGGATGGACTCTAGAAGTCCACCAGACTCAACCCCACGCTGAATACGGTCCGCTTGCGGTTGTAGTCGATCATGCTGTCGCCGTAGCCGCTGAACAGCTGCGTGTGCAGGCGCAGGTTGCTCTTGTTGCCAAACAGGCCCGTGCCCACGGTCTGCAGCCATTCCAGGCGGACCGAGCCCCGGTCGCTGCTCGACAACGAGTGGCGCAGCGTGGCGCCCACCGTGTTCTCCTTGTTGACGTTCCAGAATGCCGACAGCTCACCCCGCCCGATGTAGTCACTGATGCCGGGGTTGTCGTCGCTGCCCGAGCTTTCGGGGATGCGCTTCCAGATGCGCGCGTTCACGCTGACGCTGTTGCCCAGCTCCATGCCCGTCATCAGGTAGGCGCGATTCCAGCTGCGCGACAGGGGCTTGCTCTGGCCGTTGGACTGGTGCACCAGTCCGATGCCGCTGTAGCGCCACTTCCAGCCAAACGGCAGTTGTGCCGTGGTGGGGTAGACATACATGACCTCGGGCTCGTGGTCGGTGGCGCGGAAGGGGCGCGAGATCTCGGGGGTGAACAGCTGCCAGTACGACTGCTGGGAGTAGCCGAACCACACCGAGTCCTTGAGCGTGGGATGTCCCTGGGTCAGCAGCCCTTGCGCAACCTTGGTACGCACCGACAGCTGGATGCGGTTCTCGGTGCGGCGGTAGGGCGTGGACTCGGTGGCCGAATGGTCGGCTGCATCCGACGTGGGCTGGCGGTTCACATTGCTTGACGCCACCACCGACACGGTGATGGGCCGGTAGCCCCGGAAGCTGAAGGTGCCGCAGTCGCTGCCCGACTCCAGTTCCCAGAAGCGCGAGAGGTCGCTGTACTGCGGATCGCGGCAGCCCTCGGTGCGGGCCACGTCAATCACACGGGTGGCGGGTAGCGTGGTGTCCACCGGGGGCGGCACGTCTGTCGAGGCCGACGCCGTGGCGCCAGGCGCGTTCCAGCCTTGCTGGTCGGTGGCCCACTGGTCAAAGCAGGCCAGGCGCGCCTGATTGTCACTGGACAGGGCGGCGCAGCGGCGCCAAGCAGCGTCGCCGCTCGGGGTGGCCGAGCCGCCAGCAGGCGGGGTCTGCGCCAGCGCGGCGCCGGCAGGCGCCAGCGCAGCGGCCACCAGCAGGGCCAGCGTGCCACGCCGGTGGCCGCCGCTGCGGCGAGGTGAGGCTGGCGCGGCCGTCATTGCCAGCCCACCTGCTTGCGCAGCACAAAAGGAGCCGAGGGGGCCGAAGGGGTGGGGTTGGCGTTGTTCCATGTTCCGCGTATTTCCTTGCCGCAACTTCCATCGACCACCTGGCCTGTCCAGGTGGCGCTGATGTTCGTGCCATTGATCGATTCTTCCAGCGTCAGGTCGCCGCCATCGACGTCTCCACTGACCTGCGCCGTGGCGCCATTTCTCTGCACGGTGCCACGCACGCTCTGTGCCAGCTCGGGATGCGGGCCCAGTTGCAGTGTGGCGGTGGCGCCAGGTGCATCCGGGGATGCGCCCTGCAGTTGGGCCAGCCAGCGCCCTTGCAGGTGCTGGTGGTCGATGTCTGCCGCCGACGGGCATGCTGCCGTGGATTTTGGGTCATTCTGGCTACTGGCGCTTGTAGGATAAGCGCTGATAGCTATCAAAACAAAAGCAACTGCCAACAGCGGCGTGTGTCGGTGGGTGTCGGGCGCCATGGGTGGAGTGCGTTGTGGTGGGTGCCGTGGCTGCGGTGGGGCGCTCATTCCGGGGTGGCGGCTGCGGCTGCAGTGGCTGCGGTGGTGGCCTGGGCCTTGGCCGCAAATTCGGCGCGCAATGCCTTGAGCTTCTCGCGCGGGTCTTCGCGGGCGGTGGTCTTGTCCAGGCCCATTTCGGCGATGAAGCGGCTGGGCTGCGCGGCCACCATCTCGCGGCCCTTCTTGCGCCGCTTGGTCCAGCTCACGGCCAGGGTGCGCTGGGCGCGGGTGATGCCCACGTACATCAGGCGGCGCTCTTCCTGCAGGCGCTGCAGCGTGTCGTCGCTCACCTTCTGCTGTCGGCCTTCGTCGTCGTCGAGCTTGAAGGGCAGCATGCCCTCGGTCACGCCCACCAGCACCACGTGGGGCCACTCCAGCCCCTTGCTGGCGTGCAGGGTCGAGAGCGTGACCATGTCCTGCTCCTGCTCGCGCTCGCTGATGGTGGACAGCAGCGCAATGGTCTGCGACACCTCCAGCAGGCTCTTGGTCTCCTTGGCCACCACGGCACCGGCCGTATCGTCGATCTGCCCGCCCGCGCGCTGGGCCATCCAGTCGCAGAACTCCATCACGTTGCTCCAGCGGGCGGCCGCCACTTTTTCGCTGTCTTCGTTGTCGTACAGGTGCTGCTCGTAGCCAATTTCCTTGAGCCATTCGTTCAGAAAGGCGCGGGCCTCTTCGGCGCCATGGGTGCGGCGGGCGCTGTACTCCAGGTAATTGATGTAGCGGCCAAATTCGTGCAGGCCGTCCATGGCACGCTTGGGCACCGCCGCTGGCAGCATGCCGTTGAACAGCGCGCCGAACATGCTCTGCTTGTGCTGCGTGGCAAACGCGCCCAGAGCCGCCAGCGTGGTGTGGCCGATGCCGCGCTTGGGCGTGGTGATGGCGCGCAGAAACGCCGGGTCGTCGTCGTTGTTGATCCAGAGGCGAAACCAGGCGCACAGGTCCTTGATTTCGGCGCGGTCGAAAAAGCTGGTGCCGCCCGACACCTTGTACGGAATATTGGCCTTGCGCAGCGCCTTCTCGAACGGCTTGGCCTGGTGATTGGCGCGGTACAGGATGGCAAAACTCTTCCAGTCCGGTGGCGGGTTGCTGGCCGCACGCAGGCTCTGGATGCGGGCCACGGCGCGCTCGGCTTCGTGTTCTTCGCTGTCGGCGTCCACCACCCGCACGGGCTCGCCTTCGCCCAGTTCGCTGAACAGGGTTTTGGGGAACAGCTTCGGGTTGGGCCCGATCACGTTGTTGGCCGCACGCAGGATGGCGCTGGTGGAGCGGTAGTTCTGCTCCAGCTTGATGACCTTGAGGTGGGGGTAGTCCACCGGCAACTTCTTGAGGTTGTCCAGCGTCGCGCCGCGCCAGCCGTAGATGGACTGGTCGTCGTCGCCCACGGCGGTGAAGTGCCCCTTTTCGCCCACCAGCAGCTTGAGCAGCTCGTACTGCGTGGCATTGGTGTCCTGGTACTCGTCCACCAGCACATGGCCCAGGGCAGCCTGCCACTTGGCTCGCACCTCCGGGAAGTCGCGCAGCAGCCGCAGCGGCATGCCGATCAGGTCGTCAAAGTCCACGCTCTGGTAGGCCGCCAGGCGCTCTTCGTAGCGGGCCATCAGCGTGGCGATGATGCGTTCGTTGTCGTCCGCCGCCTGGGCCAGCGCCTGCTCGGAGGTCAGGCCCATATTCTTCCACTTGCTGATGACCCACTGCCACTGGCGCGCGGTGGCCATGTCGGTGGTGCCGCCCGAGGCTTCCTTCAGGATGCCCGTTACGTCATCGGCGTCGAGGATGCTGAACTGGGGTTTGAGGCCCAGCACATGGCCGTCCTCGCGCACCATGCGCACGCCCAGGGCATGGAAGGTGCACACCAGCACATCCTTGGCGCGCCGGCCGATCAGGCCCTTGGCGCGCTCGCGCATTTCGGCGGCAGCCTTGTTCGTGAAGGTGATGGCCGCAATGCGCTTGGGGTCCATGCCCTTTTCGATCATGTGGGCGATCTTCATGGTGATCACCCGCGTCTTGCCCGAGCCCGCCCCGGCCAGCACGAGGCAAGCCCCGTCGGTGTAGTGGACAGCCTGGAGCTGGGCGAGATTGAGACCGGCAGACATGGGAGGGAGGGCAGCAGAGCAGCGGGGAGCGGGACAGGGAGGGCGGGTGTGGGCGGCGCATGCCCAGGGGCTGATGGTGGCGCGGCCGGGTCAGGCCGCGCAAGGGCGCAATGATACCGGCGCGGTCCGGCAGCCTGTCTAGCCCGTGCCCAGTCGGGGTGGACCGCGTGTGCCGGGCGGGCGGCTGACAGGCCCCTGACGGGTGGGCGCCACTAGCACCTGGCGGGCCGGACGCTCCGGGAAACCCCGCTAGGGGCTTTGTTTTCACAATTTGATACTCGCAGGCCAGTGCATCTCTTGCCGGGATGCTGGTGTAGAGAACCGAGCCCCGCCATGAACCCCACTGACCAGCCCTCCACCGCTCAGACCGCCGCATCGGGCATCCCGGACGCACGCCGCCGCTGTGTGCACCTTCGCGCATGGAGCGCTGTGGTGGCATCCGGTGTATTGGCCTGCACGGCCCTGCTGCCGGCACAGGCCCAGATCGGCAGCACCGTGCCTGTGCGCGTGGGGGTCGTGGGGCCGTTCACCGGGCCATCGGCCGATTTTGGCGTGCCCATGCTCAACGGCATCAAGCTGGCGGTGGACGAAATCAATGCCGTGGGCGGCTATCTGGGCCGCCCGCTGGAACTGGTCGTCAAGGACGACACGGCCGACCCCGACCAGGGGCGTAAGGTGTCGCAAGAGCTTCTCAATGAAAAAGTGGTCGCCACCATCGGCTTTTGCAACACCGGCGTGGCGCTCAAGGCCATCGACCTGTTCCAGGGCGCCTCTAGCCCCCTCATCGTGCCCTGCGCCACGGGCACTGCCGTGACGGCCAAATACCCCGCGCCCGACAGCTACATCTTCCGCGTGCAGGCGCGCGACGCGATCCAGGCGCCCTTCCTGGTGGACGACATCGTCAAGCGCGGCTGGGACAAGGTCGCCATCTTTGCCGACAAGACCGGCTATGGCGAAGGCGGCTACAACGACGTGGTGGCCGCGCTGGCGGCCAAAAACCTCAAGCCCGTGCATGTGGCGCGTTTTGACCTGGGGGTGAAGGACCTCACGGCCGAGCTGACCGCCGCGCGCAACGCGGGCGCCAACGTGGTCTACAGCTACACCGTGGGTCCGGAAAACGCCACCATCGCCAACGGCAAGAAGGCCCTGGGCTGGAAGGTGCCGCAGGTGGGGCCGTGGCCACTGTCCTTCCCCTTCTTCCTCGAAGGCGCCAAGGACGCGGCCGAGGGCGCGCTCATGGTGCAGACCTTCATCGCCGAGCCCAGCAACGAGCGCCGTGCATCGTTCCTGTCGAGCTACACCCGCAAGTACCATGGCAAGGTGGCCGTGCCCATGGCAGCGGCCAACGCCTACGACGCCACTTACCTGCTGATGTATTCCTTCCTCGGCATCCGCGACGGCAACCTCACCGGCAAAGCCATCAAGGAGTCGCTGGAGGGCAAGATGAAGACCTACTACGGCGTGGTCACCACCTACGACAAGCCCTTCAGCGTGCAGGACAAGGACGCGATCACGCGCAACATGCTGGTCATGGGCATGGTCAAGAACGGCGCCATCACCTTTGCCTACCCCGAAGACGCCAAGCGCAACCTGATCATCCAGCGCAAGCAGTGAAGTGGATGCGCCTTCAACCGCAACGCTGGCTGGAGATCCTTGCCGTGCATTCGCCATGGGTGATGGCCCCCACCTGACTTTGCGCTGACCACACCGGGCGCCGCAGACCCCGGCCGCAGGCGCAGCAAGGACAATGGGACCGTGCTCTCCGTCCTTCTCATCACCTTCCCCTTCTTTGCGCTGGTGCTCTGCGGCTATCTCGCCGCCCGGCGCGGAGTGCTTCCCCAGCCGGCCATCCCGGGGCTCAACGCCTTCGTGCTGTACTTTGCACTGCCCTGCATGCTGTACCGCTTTGGCGCGAGCACACCCATCGCCCAGCTGCTGGACCCGGCCGTGGCGGGCGTGTATGTGCTCTGTGCGCTGGTGATGGTGGGCGCCACGGTGGCGCTCACGCGCAAGGCGCACATCGGCTGGAACGACGCAGCCTTTGGCGCGCTGGTGGCCGCTTTTCCCAACACCGGCTTCATGGGCGTGCCGCTGCTGGTCGCGCTGCTGGGGGCGCAAAGCGCGGGCCCTGCCATCGTCACCATCGTGGTGGACATGGTCATCACCAGCTCGCTGTGTATTGCGCTCTCGCGCCTGGATGGTGCGGGCACCCACGGCGTGGGGGTGGCGCTGAAGAACGCCTTCAAGGGCATGGCGACCAATCCCATGCCCTGGTCGATCGCGCTGGGCGCACTGGCCTCGGCCCTGCAGTTCAAGCTGCCCGGCCCGGTCGACAAGACCATCGCCATGCTGGCCGACGCGGCCTCGCCTGTGGCGCTGTTCACCATTGGCGCCGTGCTGGCGCGTTCGCAGATGAACCAGCACGAGCAGGTGCCCGCGCGCGATTATGTGCCGGTGGCGCTGGCCAAGCTCCTGGTGCACCCGCTGCTGGTGTGGGGCGTGGGCACGGCGGGCATGGCGATGGGGGTGCCGCTCACGCCTTTTGCGCTGACGGTGCTGGTGCTGCTGGCCGCGCTGCCCAGCGCCAGCAACGTCTCGCTGCTGGCCGAAAAGTTCGGCGCCAACAATGGGCGTGTGGCGCGGATCATTCTGGTGTCCACGGCGCTGGCGTTTCTGAGCTTTTCAGCAGCGGTGGCGTTGCTGACCTGATTGCTATATTTATGATAGCTATTGGCGCTTTTCCATAAAGCGCTGGCGGCCCAAAATGCTTGAATTTTTGGCGCTGCCTTCTACCCGCGCCGCGTTCCCGGGCCGCGCCGCATCCAGGCGCCGGTCGCCAGCAGCCCCAGGCAAAGCACCACCAGCGCCCAGGGCGAGTTGACGGGGATGTTGCTGGAGGCCACTTCTTCGAGCACCAGGTCGTCGTGGTAGCCCGCCGCGTCGAAGGTGAAGAAGCTGCCGGTTTTGAGTGCGATGGTCACCTGGCTGGAGGTCGCCGTAAAGGTGCCGTCAAAGGGCTCCCACTGGAACTGGAAGACGCCGTTGAGCGCGAGGTTCGACACGTCGCGCCGGGCAATCAGCGTATCCAGCGGGCCGGGCGCCGCGTCGATGGTGGCTGCGCCCACGGCGCCGTCGTAGGCCACCACTTCCCACCAGGTGGCGTTGCCGCCGGCATTGCCCGTGACGCCCCCCGACCAGGCGCCGCGCAGCCGGTACACCCGCCCGGGCGTGACCGCCACGGTCTGGAACAGGCCCCCGTGTGCATTGCCCGCGCCACTGCCTTTTTTCTGCGCGTGGGACGTTCCGGCGCCTCCGAACGGGCACTGGGTGGGCACCCAGATATCGCAGTCGTTGCTGTGTATCCAGGTGCCGTCCCAGAAGCCCGGCGGCGCCGTCCAGGTACTCCAGCCAGCCAGGCCGGCCTCGAAGTTGCCGTTGGTGAGCAGGTTCTGGGCACGCACGGCGGTTCCCCCCGCCAGGAGGAGCAGCAAGATCAGGGCACGAACAATGGCTGTCATTGGAAGGGCTTTCTGACTATGGAGGGACAAAGCGGGAGCACGGGGCATCGGGCACGCACTGACCCCAGGGCTATCGAGCCCGTGCAGCACAGTTGGCCCGAGGTGACGCCGTGCGATGCCGCAGTATCTGGGCTCAGTCCGCGGCATGCAAGTTTTATCAGGCACCGGGGCGCCGCGCGCTGGAGGGATGATGCAGGGCGGTGGAACGCTCCATGGTGTGGGGGCGGCGCATGGGTGCGTGTGCATTGGTCCGCACCGTTCACCATGGCGTGTGACAGCCCTGGGACCCGATCAGTCAAAAAAGCGCTGAAGGCGGACTAGCAAGCCCGCTGCACCGATTCAATCAGAGCCTGCCGGGCGTGGTGAAGCCCATACATGGCGCCCACCCAGATCAGCCCTTCGAAACAGAGTCGAAAGAAAAAATTTGGCCTGTGAACGCGCGTGACCATGGTGTGCAGCGCCTTGAGTGCTATCAGCAGGGGTGCCGATAACGAAACGGCATAGGCCACGGCCTTCCAGCCTTGCAGATAGGTCCCGATGGAGGTCTTCGGATGGCACACGAGGATGGCACCGTGCCGTTGCCATTCGCCGTACGCCTCGACCAGCATCATGACGTTCAGAAAGCTGAATACTGCCATCGACACCAGGCAGAGCAAAACCAGGTTGACGTCGGTAGGGTTCCAGCTGGCTTCGTCTGCCCGCTCCGCTTTCTGCTGCGGGCTTTCATCGCGGCGCATGCCTTCGGTGCTGATCACCTCCTCGGCCGCGTCCACGGCCAGGTCCAGCCAGTGGGTCCAGGTGCGCACGCGGGGTTGCTGGCCCAGTGCCGCAGCGTAAACGCACGTGTCGTCCACGCACACCTGCTGCTCGGGCGTGATGCGGTGGCCTGGCAGGTACCAGTCCTGGGACTTGTGCGGTAGCCACACGACAAAGACAGTGGTGGTGGCACGCGTTTGCTGGAAGCCCGTACCGCCGTGATCGAGCTCGATGGCCATCCAGTCATAGCCCCGGTGCTGGCTCTTGACGATCCACACGGGCCGAGGGGCTGTCAGGCCCAGCCGCACCCAAAGCGGTGCCGAAAAACTGTCGAGCAGCCCGCTGGGCGGCTTCTCTTTGACGGCCATTTACAGCTTCTCCAGGTCGGCATCGTCCTGTGCCGTGCGCCAGGCCTGAAACGCAACGGGGATGGCGACGGCGGCGCAGAGAAGCAGGTTCCACGGGCCCGGCACCCCATATACAGCGAAGCCCAACCCGACCACGCCCAGCACGATGGCCATGCGCAGCAAGGTCAGGCCGCCGCAGAACTTGAGGGCATAACCCAGGATGAGGTAAGTGACGGCCAACATCAGCGGCCACCCGAAGATGCTGTAAATCATCAGCGCGGCGAGGCCCGTGCCCTTGGTTTTGATGAACCACGAACCCCAGATCCAGTTGGTCGCGAGGGTGGCCACGGTGACGGCGATGGTCTGCCACAGCGGGGGCAGCAGGTTGTAGTAGGAACGCATCAGGGTTGGGATGGCGAGTGTGTGGAGCATGAACTGTGGCCGTGCCATGGAATGTGTCCGGCAGTGCCGTCGATGGCGCAGGATTTCAGCGCTCGGCCCGCGTGTGGCTACCCGCAGTAGCGCAGTGCGATACCGCAGTGCGCACCGGACGGTGTGCGGCACTCCATTGGCGCACCCGCAGCACTCAGGGCACCGGCTTGCGCCCCACCAGGTAGCTCACACCCATCGGCCCATAAAACTCCGAATGCGGCTCGTTCGCCTGCAGGTGAAACACCTCACCTTGCCGATACACCCGCTCAGAGGTTGCGGTGACGATGCGGATGTCGCCCGCCAGCACCAGTGCCTTGGCTTCGAACGGGTGGGTATGGTTGTCCCAAAGGCCATGAGGTTCACGCTCAACGCGTACTGGCTCGGCAAAGCCTTCCTGGGCAAGAACGTGGGTGAAGTGGTCGGGGGTCATGATCGTTTCCAGAGGCCGAAAGTATTGCGCAAGCGCTGATGGTCTGCGCATGGCAATAACTTGCTTGCCGATTCAGTAATCCCTTGTAACACTTTCTGTTTTACGCAAAAAAGGAATTCCAGAATGAAGCAAGTGATGTTGGGTGCGCGGGCTAGTGTCGTCGCGATGGTGGGATTGCTCGTGGCGCAGGGCGCAGCCGCGCAATCCATGGGTAGCGTGTCCTACGCGCCCCTGGCGGCCTCGAACGTGCCCACGGTGTCTGAATGGGGGCTGATCGGAATGGCGGTTTTGGTGGCCCTGGCGGCCTATCACGCGATGCGTGCCCAGGGCGGCCGTGCGCTGAAGGCCTGGACAACGGGTCTGCTGGTTTGCGGAGTGCTCTCAGCGAGCCTCTGGAATCACCCCGCCATCGCAACTCCCCCACCGGTCGAGATCGCCTTTGACCAGGCCACAGGCGGCGTGGCCAACATTCCCCACAGCACCGAACTCTTCTTCGGGGATTTCTTTCATATCTATACCGCCCAGAACCTGACGGACCGCGCGCAGCGGGTGACCGGCGTCAGCGTCATATCCGGACTGGTTGTGCTTCCTCCCACGGGCTTCACGCCAGAATGTACTGTGGGCTTGGTGCTGCAGCCCAACGAAGTCTGTTACATCAAGGTCTACAACGACAATCTGCCCGGTTGACCGGCGTCATATCGCGAGCGGGTCCACATCCACCAGCCACCGTATCAGCCCCTTGTGCTCGGGCTGACTGCGGGTGGTTTGCAGCACTGGCTGCCACGCGGCCAGAAAGCGCTGCAGGGTGGCGCGGCTGCTGCTTTCCATGAGCATCTGGGCGCGTTCCACATTGGCCACACGCTGGATGGTCAGCGGCACGGGCGGGAACAGGATGACCGTGCCATCGGGCAGTCCTGGCAGCTGCGCGCCGTGGGCGGCGGCGGTAGCTGCTGACAGAAAACCCTGCGCCACCTCCTGCGTGCGGGCATCGGCCCGCACCAGCGCCTGGTACGAGAACGGCGGCATGGCGGCCTCCTCGCGCTCCTTGAGCTGCTGGGCGGCAAAAGCCTCGTAGTCGTGCGTGCGCAGCGCCTCGAACACGGCGTGTTTGGGGTGAAAACTCTGCACCCACATCTCGGGCTGCGTGCCATGCACCGCTTGCGCCGCCATGTAGGCCGCATCGCGCCCAGCCCGGCCTGCGGCCTGCATGAGCAGCGCAAACAGCCGCTCGGCCGCGCGGAAGTCGCTGCTGAACAGCGCGCCATCGGGCTGCACCGCAGCCACCAGCGTGATGCGCCGGAAGTCGTGCCCCTTGGCGATCATCTGCGTGCCCACCAGCACATCCACCTCACCAGAATGCACCTGCGCCAGCTGCGCCTCCAGCGCACCCTTGGCCTTGGTGGTGTCGGCGTCGATGCGGGCAATGCGCGCAGGTGTGCGGTCGGGCCGCAGCACTTCGGACAGCAGGGCGCCCAGTTGTTCTTCGAGCTGCTCGGTGCCCCGGCCCATGGGGTGGATGTCGGGGCTGCCACAGGTGGGGCAGTGGTAGGGCACGCGCACGGTGTAGCCGCAGTGGTGGCAGCGCAGGGTGCGGTCGGTCTTGTGGAAGACCTGGTGCGCGCTGCAGTGCGGGCAGTCGCTTTTCCAGCCGCAGTCCACGCAGTGCAGCACGGGGGCGTAGCCCCGGCGGTTCAGCAGCACCATGCTTTGTTCGCCGCGCGCCACGCGCTCAGTGATGGCCTGCAGCAGGGGGGCACTGAACACGGTGCGGCGGGGTTGCTGGTTCATGTCCACCCGGCGCACACGCGCCAGGGCGCCGGCACCGATGCGGCTGGGCATGTGCAGCCGCACATAGCGGCCGCCTTCGGGGTCGTCGGCCGTGGGGGGGCGGCTGGCGTACCAGCTCTCCAGCGATGGTGTGGCCGAGCCCAGAATGACCTTGGCGCCCTGCTCGCGCCCACGCCAGATGGCAAGATCGCGGGCCGAGTAGCGTGCGCCCTCTTGTTGCTTGTAGCTGGGGTCGTGCTCTTCATCGACCACGATGAGTTTCAGCCCCGGCAGGCTGGCAAACACAGCCATGCGCGTGCCCAGCACAATGCGCGCGCTGCCGCTGTGAGCGGCCAGCCAGCTTTTGAGGCGCTGGGGGTTCGTCATGCCGCTGTGCAGCGACACCACGGCACCGGGGCCGAAGCGCGGGGCAAAGCGGCCCACAAAGCGCTCTTCGAGCTGGGGAGTCAGGTTGATCTCGGGCACCATCACCAGGGCTTGCGCGGTGGGGTCGGCCTCCAGCATCTCCTGCACACAGCGCAAATACACCTCGGTCTTGCCGCTGCCCGTGCTGCCAAACAGCAGGAAAGGGCCTTTTTCAGCAGAAATTCGGGCCTTAGCGCTCTCCTGTTCTGGGGTAAGTGCTATGTTTTCAATAGCATTTGAAGCGTCGCCCCCTGCCTTGGCCGGGCGGCGCAGGCGGCGGGCGAGTTGTTCGGGGCGCAGGTCGCGCAGCTGGGGCGGCAAGGCGGCCGTAGCGACTTCGCCCAGGGCGCGCTGGTAGTAGCGCGCGGCGAATGCCACCAGGCGGCGCCAAGGCAGGTCCAGCGGCGCCACACCGTCGAGCACACCGGCAATCGGCCGCAGCGTGGCGCCGTCAGGCAACTCGCCGGTGGCCTCGTCGATATCCCACACCACGCCCAGCACCTCGCGGGTGCCCAGCGGCACGCGCACCAGCGTGCCGGGCGCGAGCGGGTGTTCACTGGCGTAGCTCAGCAGATCGCCCACGCCGCTGTGTGACGGGGTGTGCAGGGCAACCTGGACGATGGTGGAGGGGGTAGGCACGGCAGAGGGCGGGTTACAGCAGCTTGTGGAGGTCGCGTGGAGGTTTGGGGGCTAAGTGCTTGATTTGATGAGGGGGCCCAAGTAATCCCGACTTTCTGTGGATAACTTTGTTGACATCCTGTCCGGACACCCTGCCAGCCCGCATGAATGCTGGCTGCGAACAGATTGCCCGGAAATGCGGCACAGCAAAAAAATCGTTATGAATCAAGCATCTGAAGAAATTTCCCACGAATTTTTGTGCTAGGCCGTTGTGACGGACGTATGTTGCGCCGCATCACGGTTGGTGTGCATAAGTCGGACACGAGAGCTTCGTCAAGAGGACAGATGGCCCCCTTTTTGTGCTAGCGGTGTGATGTCATGTTCACGCATTTCTTCGATATGGCCTGCAAGTGCTTGATTTCACAGGGTATTTGTAAGAAATCCAAAACTTCTGTGGATAACTTTGTTGATATCCCTTGGGTTTGCCCCGCAAGCCCTTGAAAATCCGTGCTTTGGCTGGATTGCCTGTCAAAAAAGCAGGGGATTTAAATCCATATAAATCAATGACTTAGCGGTTGCGCAAAGTTTTTTTACAAGTTGCCACCTCCAGTGGCTCGGGGCCGGTGGATGCTCCAATTTTGTGCATAAGTTCGCCTTGGAAGCGGGCTCGCCGGCACCTGAAGATCTTGAACAGGTTCTAAGGATTGTCGCAGGGCCTGCTGGGGCGCTGTGCGGTGGGGCTGGTGTCGTCGCAGGTCTCCGGTGATGTAGGCCGATGTCGCTTTGCTTCAAGACGGCGTGGGCCCGCGTGGCGACGATTCGGCCATGGCTAACAACTCTTCTCCTTCCCTTGCAATAGCTCCCTCCATGGAGCGCGATGGTTTTGTGCTTGCCCGGCTGGACGATGTGGTGCAGGCCGCACGCGCCAACAGCCTGTGGTTCATGACCTTTGGCCTGGCCTGCTGTGCCGTCGAGATGATGCACGCCGCCATGGCGCGCTACGACCTGGACCAGTTCGGCATCATTCCGCGCTCCAGCCCACGCCATAGCGACCTGATGATCGTGGCCGGCACGCTGACGAACAAGATGGCGCCCGCCATCCGCAAGGTCTATGACCAGATGCCCGAGCCGCGCTATGTGGTCTCGATGGGGTCTTGCGCCAACGGCGGCGGGTACTACCACTACAGCTATTCGGTGGTGCGCGGCTGCGACCGCATCGTGCCGGTGGATGTCTATGTGCCCGGTTGCCCGCCCACGGCCGAGGCGCTGCTCTACGGCATCCTGCAGTTGCAGGCCAAGATCAAGCGCCCCCGTGTGATCCAGCGGTAAAGCGGTCGCAAAGCGCGGCGGCCCCTTCAACTGCGCCGCAGCAGCCAGTCGGCATCGTCACCCGGCTGCTGGGTGTGGGCCTTGAGTGCGGCAGGAGGGCGTTCGAAAAGGCTGCGCGCCTCGCGGCTGAAGTGTGCCTGGTCGGCGTAGCCGTGGAGCAGCGCTGCATCCAGCGCACCCGCATCGCCGTCGCGCATGGCCAGCAGGGCATGTTCGGCCCGCAGCATGCGCTCGATCTCGCCAGGCCGCAGGCCCACCAGTTGCCGTGTGCGGCGCTGCAGGTGCCGGGGCGTCCAGCCGAGCGTGGTGGCCAGGACCTGGCGTGCGCCGCGCTGCCAGTCGCGTTGCAACACCTGCAGCCAGGCGGCGTGCCGGTCTGCCACGGCGCCCCAGCGCGGGGTTAGGAAGGCCACACACAGCGCCTTGCGCGCACCATGGTCGGGCGCCGCGTGGACGGCTGCCAGGAATGGGTGCCACTCCTCGGGCAACCAGGTCACCGCGTCCGTGATGCGGTCGGTCAGCGGCGCCAGGTCCTGCCCGGTCAGCAGCCCCAGCGCGCCGGGCTGGAACGCCAGGCAGAACGAATCGCCATCGCGGGAAGAGACCGAGTGGTAAGGATGGCGGTGGGCGCCCGACAGCGTGATGGCCGGCATGGCCGCTGCCGTGGCCGTACCCGTACATTCCACGAGCTGGGCCGTGCCCCGCGTGAGCCAGATGATGCCCGGGTAGGGGCTGGGCGGCACGCGCGTGTCCGCCAGGGTGTGGGGCGGCTGGCGGCCCAGGTCGCGCCAGAAAAAGGCGCGCACGCAGTCCGCGAGCGCGCCGGGTGGGGCTTGCAGGGCCGAGGCGGGCAGCGCCTGCGGGCCGGTGGGGGACTCCGCTGGCTGCGGTACGGGCTGTTCCATTGCCATCACCTGGTCCCTGCCGGGTGCGCCGCGCGGTCTGGAGCCCTCGCCCGGGGGATCAGCCCTGGCGCTGCGCGCGCGAGTGGCTGTGCACCGCCTCTACCAGCGCCGCCACATGCTCGGGCGGTGTGAACTGGCTGATGCCGTGGCCCAGGTTGAAGATGTGGGTGGGGCCGGTGGTGCTGCGGTCGGTGTGGGGTTTGCCGAAGCTGTCGAGCACTTTGTGCACCTGTTGCACGATCTGCGCGGGCGGCGCAAACAGCACGTTGGGGTCGATGTTGCCCTGCAGCGCCTTGCCCGGGCCTCCTGGCTGGCCGCCCACGATGGCGCGGGCCTTGCCCAGGTTGGCCGTCCAGTCCAGGCCCAGCACCTCGCAGTCGATGTCCTTCATGTCTTCCAGCCAGATGCCGCCGCCCTTGGTGAAGACGATGCGCGGCACGTCGGTGCCGTCCACGCCGGTGCGCTTCAATTGCGCCAGCACGCGCGTGGTGTAGGCCAGGCTGAACTCCTGGAACGCGCCGTCGGCCAGCACGCCGCCCCAGCTGTCAAAAATCATCACGGCCTGGGCTCCGGCGTCGATCTGGGCGTTCAGGTACGCGGCCACGCTGTCGGCGTTGATGGCCAGGATGCGGTGCATCAGGTCGGAGCGGCTGTACATCAGGCTCTTGACGAGGCGGTAGTCATCGCTGCCCTTGCCTTCGACCATGTAACAGGCCAGTGTCCAGGGGCTGCCCGAAAAACCGATCAATGGCACGCGGCCGTTCAGGGCCTTGCGGATGCTGGTGACCGCGTCGAACACGTAGCGCAGCTTGTCCATGTCGGGCACCGCCAGCTCGGCCACGGCTGCTTCGTCGCGCACCACTTTGGCAAAGCGCGGGCCTTCGCCCTCGGCAAACGACAGGCCAAGACCCATGGCGTCAGGCACGGTGAGGATGTCGCTGAACAGGATGGCCGCATCGAGCGGAAAGCGCTCCAGCGGCTGCAGGGTCACTTCAGTGGCGTAGTCCACATTGGTGGCCAGGCCCATGAAGCTGCCGGCCTGGGCGCGCGTGGCCTTGTACTCCGGCAGATAGCGCCCCGCCTGGCGCATGAGCCACAGGGGCGTGTAGTCGGTGGCCTGGCGGCGGCAGGCACGCAGGAAGGTGTCGTTGGCAAGGGGGGCGAAGGTCATCCTGCGATTGTCGCAGCAGGCGGGAGTGCTCCCCCTGAGACGCTTCGCGTCTTCCCCCTCTCTCGCTGCGCGGGAGGGGGACGCACCCGGTGGCCTGGCAAAGCCAGTTCCACGGGTGCACTGGCCTCGGCCGCGCCAGTTTCAGCGCGCGGAGACTCACCTCTCCGCGATGTAGTGCGACATCCGCACGACTTCGCCCGGCGCCAGAAACGCCCGCACTTCCGTCTCGAGGGCCTGGTCGGCCATGGTGGCGCGGGCGCGCTGGTGCAGGTAGTCCGCCCAGGATTCAACGATGAAGCGTTCCACGTACCGCGAGGGTTCACCCAGGTCCTTGTACACCCGCCAGAATGTGGCGCCGTCGCGCCTGCGCGGGGCCTTCATGCGGCTGATGGTGTCCAGGAAGGCGGCGTCGGTGCCGGGGGCGATGCGGTAGCCCACCTCCACGGCCACGGGGCCGGCCTCGGGCAGAGGCTCAGCCTCGATGAAGAGTTCATCCCACGGTGTGGCCTGAGTCACTTCGTGCAGTCCGCCCATGCGCAGCGGCATAGGGCGTGCCAGCAGCAGCCCCACACCCATGAGCGCAGCGGCCACATACAGCGTGGGAGCCAGGCCCACGATGTCGGATGCGGCGCCCCAGAATGCCGAGCCCATGGCAAACGCGCCCAGCGCGGCCACCATGTGCATGGCCACGGCGCGGGATCGCACCCACTGCGGGGCACTGGCCTGCGTGGCGGTGTTGAAGGTGGACATCGCCGACATCCACGCCGCGCCCGCAAACAGCATGGCGATGTAAACCACCCACGCCACCTTGGTCAGCGCTGCCACCAGCATGGCGGCAGCGAACACCACGCCGCCCACGCCTACGATGACCTCCATGCCAAAGCGCGCGCGCAGCCGCCCCAGCACCAGGCCCACGGCCACGGCACCCGTACCCAGACAACCCATCAGCAGCCCGAAGCCCTGCGCACCGGTGCCCAGCTGGCGCTGCGCGATCACCGGCAGCAGCGCCCACAGGGCCGAGCCTGCCGCGCTGAACGCCATCACGCGCACCAGCTGCGCCAGGATGATGCGCGAGTGCCAAGCAAAACGCAGGCCACTGAGCGTGCCGCCCCACAGGCGCTCGGCGGGCAGCTTGGACGGTGGGTGTGCCTTGGGCGGCCAGCGGCGGATGGACTCCCACATCACCAGCGTTGTGGTCACCGTGACGGCAAACACCCAGCCCGCACCCAGCTGCGCAAACACCAGCCCGGCCAGCGTGGGCCCCACGGCGCGCGCGGCGTTGTAGGCGATGCTCACGGCGGTGATGGCCTGGGGCCACTCATCGCGCGGCACCGGGTCGATGACCGAGGAGTTCCACGCAGGCGTCAGCACCGCCGTGCAGCAGCCACACACAAACACCAGAAACAGCACCGACGCCGGACCGCCCCAGCCACCCAGCACCAGCAGCGTGAGCAGTGCACAGGCGCCCACCTGTGCCATCAGCGCGCCCGATATCAGCCTGCGCCGGTCTGTGGTGTCGGCCAGTACACCGGCAGGCAGGGCCAGCAAAAACATGGGCAAAAACACGGCGGTCTGCACCAGCGCCGCCAGGAACGACGAGCCCGTGAGTTCCACCATGAGCCACGCAGCGGCCATGGTCTGCATGCCGCTGCCCACAAAAAAGATGCCACCGCAGATCCACAGGCCTCGGAAAGCGGGTTGGCGCAGGGGGCTCCACAAAGAGGTCGGGGGTGATGACATGGCGGGTGGGCAAAAAAAAGGCGGACCAGAAGGAATGCACTGGAGCAGCCACGCTCACCGCTGCGACCTTTGCCAACGCGTACCGCCGTTGGGTGCGGCCCTGTGCAGTCAATCCCCAAAACGGGGGATGACGCTGAGGTGGACGTTTGTTAGTATTTGTGCGTGTTGTAGCTATTTGTATAAAGTAGTGGCAAGCCTAGGTCAATTCACCGACGGAGGAGAGGGTATGTTGAAAAATAGCATTATTTCTTTGGGGTTTATTTGCGTGACTGGATTTGCACACGCAGATCTTAAAAATATCAGCGCGACCGGAGTTCATTCTGCAACCAATCTGGAAGCCATCGCTTGCACTATAGCTGGATACGATGGGCCGTCGTACCGTGGGACCAAAGTGCTGTATATCTTTGCCGAATCGACGGGTAATGGGCGTGACCCGATGCTCAGAGTCAGCTCGCTGAAATACAACTATGTGATGCAAAACGACGACTGGGAGGAGGAGTACTACGTCAACGGTTCAGCACGAACCCCTGTGCCGGCATCCTTGTATTCCAGCTTTATGCGGATTCCTAATCGGGCTACTGACGCGGCAGTCATTTATTTTGCAGACCCCGGGGAGGCTGTTTGTGCTTTCACCAAGGAGTATGCAAATGATGGAAATCTTTATCAGGTTCAAATTTCTTTTACCGACGTCACGGCGGCCATTACGGCGGCAGGAATCCGATCTTCAGCAAACGATGCCGCTGTGGATCCAAATGGAATGCTGCGAGCTGATTTGAACCAGCTCATGGAAATTCAGGCAAATACTGAAAAATAGGAAACTGCGATTCCAGGGGGTTTGGAAAGGACCGTTGGTGGCGCTGCCGTCACCAGTCTTGGTCTGTTCGCGAGGTGTTACGGCCCCCTCGCAACCGGTAAGTGCGCGGCACATCGGTGCGGCTTGCCACCAGGGCTTCCGCCCGTTTTTGCATATCGGCCAGCGCGTGGTCCAGGGCCTGAACCGTGCCCGTGTTCAGGCCCGCCAGCAGTTCCTGGTTAAGCGCCTTCACCTGGGGGAACAGCTGATCGTGCAGCGCCTGCCCCGCCGGGGTGAGCGATAGCACCGCCTGGCGCCGGTCGCCCGGCATCGCATCGCGGGTGAGCAGTTTTTTGGCCAGTAGCGACGTGATGGCGCGTGACGTGCGCGACCGGTCCAGCCCCAGCCGCTGGGCCAGCTCGGCCGGGGGCATGCCCGGGTGCTGCGCCAGCATCATCAGCAGCCCCCACTCGCGCCGCGTGATGCCGTAGCCCCCTTCGCACAGCCGCACCACCAGGCTGCCCGCGACGGCCAGCAGTCGGTTCAGGCGGTACATCAACAGGTCGTTGGCCGCTTCCGGATGGGTCAGGCGGTGGCCCGGCTCGGCGGGGCCTGGGGGTGCCGGGGTGGGCGCGGACATCAGGGTATTTCCGTGCAATAGTTGATTAGATCAATCGATTGTGTGGCCAATACAGTGCGCCCATCAACCTGCGCGATGGTGCAGGGCCCTGCAATTGTCCCTGGAGACTTTTCGACGATGCGCAAACCCCTTTCATCGGTACCGGCCATAGCGCTGGCCCTGGCCCTGGCCGCCTCCATCACGCAAGCGCAGGAAGCCCCGTTGCGCATCGTGGTGGGCTACGCCCCCGGCGGCTCCACCGACCGCGTGGCCCGCATCGTGGCGGACAAGCTGGGCAGCAAACTGGGCACGCCCGTGATCGTGGAGAACAAGACCGGCGCGGGCGGCCGGTTGTCGGCGCAGGCCGTCAAAGCCGCGCCCGCCCACCAGCCGACGCTGCTGCTGGCCAACCCCGCCGTCATGCTGGTGGCGCCCCTGGTGTTCCCCGACGCAGGCTACGACCCCGAGCGCGACTTCCGCCCCGTGAGCCATGTCAACAGCTACGAGTTCGGCGTGGCCGTGGGCAGCGCCGTGCCGGTGAAAGAACTGCCTCACCTCATGGCCTGGCTGCGCGCCAACCCCGACAAGGCCAACTTCGGCGTGCCCGCCACGGGCAGCCTGCCGCACTTTTTTGGCCTGATGGTGGGCGACGCGGCCAAGGTGCGCGCCGAGGTGGTGGGCTACCGGGGCTCCGCGCCGCTGCTCAACGACCTGCTGGGCGGCCAGGTGCCCGTGGCGTTCGACACGTTTGACACCCTGCTGCCGCAGCACGAGGCGGGCAAGATCCGCATCCTGGCGGTGTCGGGTGCCAAGCGCAGCGCGCTGGATGGAAAGATCCCCACCTTCAAGGAAAGCGGTTTGGACCTGGCTGCGACCGGATGGAACACCTTCTTCGCGCCCATGGGCATGCCCAAAGCGCAAGCCGAACGCTTGGCCGCGCTGATCCACGAGGTGATGAAGGACCCCGACACCCAGCGCAAGTTCGAGGCCGCCAAGATGGAGCCCGTGGTGGCGACCATGGCGCAGACCGAGGCCATGCTTAAGGCCTACCGTGCGCAATGGGCGCCGGTGGTGCAGCGCTCGGGCTTCAAACCATGACCACCCGCCCGAACATCATCTTCATCGTCGCCGACGACCTCGGCTATGCCGATCTGGGCTGCTACGGCGGGCGCGACGCGGCGTTTGGCCCCGTGTCGCCGGTGCTCGACCAGCTCGCGGCCAATGGCCTCAAGCTCACGCAGGGCTATTCCAATTCCCCCGTCTGCTCGCCCACGCGGTTTGCGCTGATGACCGCGCGCTACCAGTACCGCCTGCGCGGCGCGGCCGAGGAACCCATCAACAGCAAGAGCCGGGGCAGCACCACGCTGGGCCTGCCGTCCGAGCACCCCACACTGCCCTCGCTGCTGCGCGCATCGGGCTACCGCACGGCGCTGATGGGCAAGTGGCACCTGGGCTACCCGCCCGCGTTCGGGCCGCTGCGCTCGGGCTACGAGGAGTTCTTCGGGCCCATGTCGGGTGGGGTGGACTACTTCACGCATTGCAGCTCCAACGGCACGCACGACCTGTACCTGGGCGAAGAAGAAAAGCAGCAGGACGGCTACCTCACCGACCTCATCACCGACCACGCGCTCGACTACGTGCAGCGCATGGCGCCGGGCGCGCAGGCGGGCACGCCTTTCTTCTTGAGCCTGCACTACACCGCGCCCCACTGGCCGTGGGAGACGCGCGATGACGAGGCGCTGGCGCAGGAGGTCAAGGGCAACCTGTTCCATCTGCACGGCGGCAACATCGAGACCTACCGCCGCATGATCCACCACATGGACGAGGGCATCGGCCGCATCATGGCGCTGCTGGAGGCAAAGGGCCTGGCGCGCGACACGCTGGTGGTGTTCACCAGCGACAACGGCGGCGAGCGCTTCTCGGACAACTGGCCGCTGGTGGGCGGCAAGATGGACCTGACCGAAGGCGGCATCCGCGTGCCATGGATTGCCCACTGGCCTGCCGTGATCGCCCCCGGCGGCGTGAGCGCGCAGACCTGCATGACCATGGACTGGTCGGCCACCATGCTCGACGCCGCAGGCGCCGCTGCGCATGCGGACTACCCGCTGGACGGCCGCTCGCTTATGCCGCTGCTGCGCAATGCGGCGGCGCTGGACGCGCCCCCGCTGTTCTGGCGCATGAACCACCGGGGCCAGCGCGCCATGCGCCAGGGCGTGTGGAAGTACCTGCGGGTGGACGGCAATGATTACTTATTCAACCTGGCCGACGATGAACGCGAGCGCGCCAACTGTGCGCCCGTGGAGCCCGAGCGCCTGCAGGCCATGCGCGCCGCGTGGGAGGCATGGAATGCGTCCATGCCCGCCATTCCTGACGATGCCACGGTGAGCCTGGGGTACTCGGTGAAGGACATGCCGCAGCGCTGAGCCTGGCGGGCAGGCCGTCAGGGGAGTGGTTGGGCGGGCTTGCCCTGTTGCCTGCCCGGCCCGCTTGCCGGTAGATTGGGCGCCATGCCCGCCGCCGCCTTCGCGCCCTCGTCCCCCGCTGCTGTGCGCCAGTGGACCACCGACGTGGTGGCGCCGCCCGCGCGCCTGGACTACTGGGTGGGCGCGATCTGCGAGGCGTTTCTGGAGATGGATTGCAGCTCCCGCGAGGCGCCGCTGTTTGGCGGGGAACTGCAAAGCCTGCCGGTGGAGACGTTGTCCATCAACCGCGTACGGGCCTCCACCCAGGATGTGTTTCGCACGCCCGCAGGCATTGCACGCAGCCGCCAGCTGCCTTTCTACCTGATCGGCCAGGCCGAGACCGCGTGGCATGTGCGCCAGGATGGCCATGTGGCCCATCTGCGGCCGGGCGATGTGGTGCTGCTGGATTCGGCACGGCCTTACGAACTGCATTTTCCTGATGGTGTGCACTGTGTGTCGCTGCAGCTGCCGCGCGCCTGGGTGGGGCAGTGGCTGGAGCAGGCCGAGGCGCCCGGCCCGCGCGTGGCCTGGCGGGACCAGGGCTGGGGCCAGAGCCTGGGGGCGCTGGCCGTGCAGCTGGCACGTGACCCGTCCTCGGCGCAGGCACTGCCGCCAGCATTGCTGTCCGACCACCTGGGGGCGCTGTTGTGCGCTGCGCTGGAGCCACCCCAGCCACCGGCACCCACTGCGGCGCGCAGCCTGCATGCCCATCTGTGTGCGCTGATCCGGGCGCGCATCGACCAGCCGGGCCTCTCGGCCCCGGCGCTGGCGCAGGAGGCGGGCGTGTCGCTGCGCACCCTGCACCGGGCCTTTGCGGCGCAGGGCCACACCTTTGCGGGCACGTTGCGCGAACTGCGCCTAGCGCGTGCAGGCGAGCTGCTGCGCCGTCCCCAGCTGGCCCATGTGGCCGTGGGCGAGATTGGGCGGCGCTGCGGCTTTGCCGACCCTTCGCATTTCGCACGCGCCTTCCAGCGCGCCATGGGGGTGTCGCCCGCGCAGTGGCGGCGTGGCGGCTGATTCCGTTTACAAATCATCCGCGTCGTTGTTGCTTCGCCTTGCCGCGCTACACGGCGGTGAAGCTTTTGGCACACCCAGCACAGCCGGCTGGCACGCACAGGCCATTACTTACCACCAGGTGTTTCTAAGGTAGCGGCAGGGCGGATCGCCCGGTCCAGCAACACAACCCCAAGGAGACACACATGCCGGATACCTATGTCCTGGTCCATGGCGCCTGGCACACCGGCGCCGAAATGGAAGCCACCGCCACCCACCTGCGGGCGCGCGGCCACACGGTGCATTGCCCCACGCTCGCGGGCAACAACCCCGGCGACGACCGCGCGGCCACGGGCCTGGCCGACGCGGTGGATTCGCTGGCGGCCTTCATCGAAGGCCAGGGCCTGACCGACGTGCGCCTGGTGGGCCACAGCTACGGCGGCATGGTCATCAGCCACATGCCCGCGCGTCTGCCTGGGCGCATCCGCCGTCTGGTGTACTGGAACGCCTTTGTGCCGCAGCCGGGCGAGTGCCTGAATGACCTGGTGCCGCCGCATTACCGTGCGCTGTTCGACCAGGTCGCGGCGAGCAGTGGCAATGCCGTAATGCTGCCGTACCCCATCTGGCGCGAGGCCTTCATCAACGATGCCGACGAGGCCCTGGCGCAAAGCACCTACGCGCTGCTTAACCCCCACCCCTACCGCACCTTCACCGAACCCGCGCAACTGCCCGTGCCGCTGGCCGCGCTGGAGGTGGGCAAGAGTTACCTCAACGCGCAGCAGGACACCGCGCTGCCGCACAGCCTGCCCTGGCACCCGCGCCTGTCGGAGCGGCTGGGCCTGTTCCGCCTGGTGGAGTGCCCGGGCAGCCATGAGCTGTGCTTTTCCGACCCGGCATCGGCTGCCTTGCACATCGAGCGGGCAGGGCGCGACTGAAGGGAACCAGAGTTTTTTGCGCTGACTACAAGGTTTTTTGGCCTCTAGCGCCTGCTGGGTAAGTGCTGATTGCTATCAATTCAGGAGTGACCCGCTACTCCCCGCCTCCAGCAGCCGTGTGAGCAGCGGGTGCATCACCTTGCGGGCGCTGTAGATCAGGTGGAACTGCTCCTGCACGTCCGGCGTGGTGCCCACCTGCACCAGTCTGTGGGTCTGTGCCAGGTGCTCGCCCAGCGACACCGGCGCGGGCATCACGCCCATGCCGGTGGCGGCAAAGGTGCTCAGCAGCGCGCTGTCTTCAAACTCGCCCGCGATGCGCGGGCGGATGCGCTCGCGCTCCAGCCAGTGGTCGATGCGCGCGCGCATCGCGGCGTGGTCGGTGGGCAGCAGCACGGGCACCACGGCCAGGCTGTGGGGGAAGTTGTTGGCCGCCGCCTCGGCCCACAGCGGCGGCGCGTACCAAGCGATGGCGCTGCTGCCCAGCAACTGGCTGGTGGTGCGCAGCGCCGGGTTGGGGGGCGCGGCGCGGTCGGCCAGTACCGCGTCAAGCTTGTGCAGCGCCAGCTCGCCCAAGAGGGGCTGGAACTCGCCCTCGTGGCACAGCAGGCGCAGGTGCGGCTCGTCCAGCACGGGGGTCAGCAGCCGGTGCACGGCCAGCTTGGCGATGCCGTCGGAGATGCCCAGGTTCAGCCGCAGCGTCTGGCCGGTGGCCGCCTCGCGCACGCGCACGGGGAGCAGCTCGCCCAGCGCAAAGATGTGGTCGGCCTCGTGCAGCGCGGCCACGCCCGCATCGGTCAGCACCAAGTTGCGGCCCTCGGTGCGCAGCAGGCTCACGCCCAGCGACTTTTCAAGCTCCCGCACCTGGGCGCTGATGGTCTGCATGGCCATGTCCAGCCGCTCAGCGGCGCGGGCGATACCGCCCTCCTTGGCCACCACCCAGAAGTAGAAAAGATGGCGGTAGTTGAAGCTCTGGCTCATGGGTTCTTCCGAGGGAAAAGGGTTTTGTTCGTAAAAACCGAATCAATACTACTGTGATAACAGGTTTTAAAGAAGTACCTCAGCCCCTACAGTCCGGGGCTTGGGCGTCCGGCTTGCCCGGACGTGTGAGGGCATCTTTGGAGAAACTTGATGGAAACGATCGGAACGTGGTGGATGTGGGCGGGATTTGCCGTCTTCGTGGTCATTGCCATAGGCGTGGACCTGCTGGTCATGGAGCGCCAGGGAGCGCACAAGGTCACCATGGGCGAGGCAGCGCGCTGGAGCCTGTTGTGGTTCTCACTGGCGTTTGTGTTTGTGGCCATTCTGTGGTGGTACCTGGACGGAAGCCAGGGCCGTGAGATTGCCAACACCGTCTCTATGCAGTTCATCACCGGCTATCTGGTCGAAAAGAGCCTGTCGGTGGACAACATCTTTGTCTTCCTGATGCTGTTCAGCTACTTTGCCGTGCCGCCGCAGTACCAAAAGCGCGCGCTCATCATCGGCATCATCGGTGCCATCGTGCTGCGCACGCTGCTCATCCTGGCAGGTGCCTGGCTGCTGGCCACCTTCCACTGGCTGCTGTATGTGTTCGGTGCGTTCCTGGTCGTCACCGGCGTGAAGATGTGGTTTGCCGCTGGGCAGGAGCCTGACATCGCCGCCAACCCGGTGCTCAAGTTCCTGAAGAAGCGCATTCGCATCACCGACCAGTTCGATGGCGAGAAGCTCTCCACCATGATCAACGGCGTCAAGCACTTCACTCCCCTGTTTGTGGTGCTGGTGCTCATCGGCACCACCGACATCATCTTTGCGGTGGACAGCATCCCGGCCATCTTCGCGATCACCAGCGACCCGTTCATCGTGCTCACGGCCAACATCTTTGCCATTTTGGGCCTGCGTGCGCTGTACTTCCTGCTGGCTGACCTGGCCAACCGCTTCCACCTGCTGGCCTATGGCCTGGCGCTGGTGCTGGTGTTCATTGGCGGCAAGATGCTGCTCATCGACTTTGTGAAGATCCCGATCGGCTATGCGCTGCTGGTGACGGCGTCGCTGATTGCAGGCTCCATCTTCCTGTCGCTGCGCAGCTCGGGCGAAAGCGCCCATGGCGCTCCGGCCCTGCCGCGCAAGGACTGAGTGCAGTGGTAAGCCAGATGCTTTGTTCAATGCGCCGCTGGCTGCGCGCCCTGGAGCCACGCGCCCGCGCACACCTGGACCGGGACTGGCTCATCCGCCTGCGCCCCTGGCTGGAGCGGCGCGAGCTGTTTCGCTTTCAGCGCCAGCCCCTGGCGCGCGGGGTGGCGGCGGGCCTGTTCTGTGGGCTGATCCCCGGGCCGCTGCAGATTCCGGGCACGCTGCTGGTCTGCGCCTGGCTGCGCGGCAACATCGTGGCGGGCGGGGTGGCCACGTTCTATACCAATCCGCTCACCACCGTGCCGCTGTATGCGCTGGCCTTCTATCTGGGCGCGTTGGTGATGCCGGGCACCCAGACTTTGCCCGCGTGGAGCAGCGTGGTGCCGGGCGGAGACTTCTCGGTGCAGGCGCTGGGCGCCTGGATGCAGGCCCTGGGCACACCGCTGCTCGTGGGCCTGCCCACGCTGGGCCTGGTGATGGCGGCGCTGGGCTATGCCACGGTGCAACTTTTGTGGCTGGCGCCCGCCCTGCAGCGCAAGCGGCGGCTGGCGCGCAGCCGCTGAGCGTCCTGCGACGGGAGCGTGGCTTTTGCCAGCGACACCGTGGAACTGGCTTTGCCAGGCCATGGGTGGCGTCCCCTCCAGGGGAAAACGGCGCAGCCGTTCAGGGAGTTAATCGAGTTTCACGCCCACCTTCGTAATGACTCGGCCCCACTTTTCGCGCTCGGTGCGCGCAAAGCTGCCCATCTGGGCGGCCGTGCCGGGCATGGGTTCCACACCCAGGGCCTGCAGCCGGGCCTTGGTGCGTGTGTCGGCCAGGGCCGTCTGCAGCGCCTTGCTGAAACTCGCGGCCACATCGGCCGATGCACCCGCGGGCACCACCAGGCCCTGCCATGCAAAACCTTCAAACCCTTGCAGGCCCTGTTCGGACATCGTGGGCACATCGGGCATGGTCGTCACGCGCTGCGGGCTGGCCACACCAATGGCCTTGACCTTGCCGCCGTTGAGAAACGGGTACACCGTGGCGCTGTCGATCCACATCGCGGGTACCTGACCACCAATCACATCCTGGATCGCCGGAGCCGCGCCGCGATACGGCACATGCGTGAGCTTGAGCCCGCTTTGCTCGCGGAACAGCTCGCCCACCAGGTGGTGCGGGCTGCCCGGCCCGGCCGACGCCCAGTTCACGCCATCGGCCTGCCCCTTGGCCCAGGCCATGAATTCCTTGAGGTTCTTGGCGGGCACGTTGTTGGACACCACCAGGAACATCGGAAAGCGCACCAGCAGGCCCACGGGTTGGAAGTCCTTCTCGGCGTTGTAGGCGAGCTTGCTGAACAAGAACGGGTTGGCCGCCAGTGTGGCGAAGTCGGCCGAGAACATCAGGTTGCCAAAGTCCTTGTTGCGCGCACTGTACTCGGCCGCGATGTTGGTGCCCGCGCCGGGTTTGTTGTTGATGACGATGGGGCGGCCCAGCGTGGCCGACATGGATTCGGCAATCGTGCGCGCCACGATGTCTGAGCCGCCACCGGCCGCGTAGCCCACCACCCATTCGAGCGGTTTGGTGTCCTGGGCGTGGGCCAGGGGGAGGGTGGTGGCCAGGGCCAACCCGGCAAGGGTGGCGAGGAAGTGTTTGCGCTGCATGTGTTGTCTCCGTGGTGTTGTCAAAAAATGAAGGCAAAGCCTGGGCCCCGCACCGTCTGCGCGGTGCTGGAGCTGTGGGGTAAAAAAGGTGAGGCTAGGCCGCCACCGCGTGGGTGGGCACCACGGGCGTGATGGCCGGGGTGGTGCGCCGGTCGGCCGTGGGCACGGCACTGCCGCGCGCCAGTTGCAGCGCGTGCTGCAGCGTGGCCTGGTCGCCGATGTGGTTGGCCAGCAGCAGCACCAGGCGTGCGTTCATGGCGTGGCTATCGGGCGTGGACAGGCCCTGGTGCGCGGTAATCAGCGCTTCATAGAAGTCGTCGCAGGCCTGCAGGTTCGGTTGGGTGTTCAGCATGGGCATGTTCCTTGTCGTCTTCCTGGTCAGACGGCTGCGGCCGTGGCGCGGGCCAGTGCGCTGTGCACGGCCGCTTCGGTGGGCGTGCGCCAGCGTGCGCACACATGCTGGTCGGGCCGCACGAGGTACACGGTGCGCGGCAGCGCATCCAGCCGCTGGGCGGCCAGCGCCTGGTGGTCGATCACGTCGATACCGATCTGCAGCACCTTCACCTGGGGCAGGCCACGCGCCCAGGTGGGTGCCGGGCCAAACACCAGCAGCGTGAAGTCCGGCCCCAGCTCGCGCAGCAGCCAGGTGGGCTGGCCCTGTTTCGTCAAGGGTGCATCCAGCAGCACGGCACCGGGCACCTGGGTGCCTGCGAAGTGATCGGTATCCGGCGTGTTCAGCGGCGACTGGTGCAGCGTGGCGGGCACCGACAGGCGCCCGCTGTTGACGATGCGCCGTGCAAACGCATGCTCGCGCGCCAGGTGCAGTGCCGCGTCGCGGAACAGGCGGCTCACCTCGCTCTTGGGCGTGATGAAGTCGGTGGCGCGGGTGGAGTTGCACAGGTTCTCATCGGCCGCGTATTCACGCTCGGGGCCATAGGTGCTCACCAGCGCGGGGCTGGCGCGGCCCTGGAGCACCCAGTCCAGCTTCCAGGCCAGGTTCTCCGCGTCCTGCACGCCGCTGTTGGCGCCCCGTGCGCCAAAGGGCGAAACGCCGTGGGCGCTGTCGCCCGCGAAGACGACGCGGCCGTGCACGAACTGGTCCATGCGCAGGCAGGCAAAGGTGTAGACGCTGGCCCAGTCCAGCTCAAACTGTGCATCCGCACCCAGCAGCGCCTTCACGCGCGGGATGATGTTCTCGGGCTTCTTTTCTTCTTCGGGGTCGGCGTCCCAGCCCAGCTGGAAGTCGATGCGCCAGACGTTGTCGGGCTGGCGATGCAACAGCACGCTCTGGTTGGGGTGAAAGGGTGGGTCGAACCAGAACCAGCGCTCGGTCGGGAAGTTCGCTTCATCCGCCAGCTTCACATCAGCGATCAGGAAGCGGTCCTGAAAAATGCGCCCCTTGCTCTCCAGTCCCAGCATCTGCCGCGTGGGCGAGCGCGCGCCGTCGCAGGCCACCAGCCATTGCGCATCGATCTGGTAAGCGCCCTCGGGCGTGTCGATGCTCAGCAGCGCGCCGTCCGCGCGGCTTTGCACCGCAGTGACCTTGTTGTGCCAGCGGATGTCGATGCCCGGCAGCTGCAGCGCGCGCTCCACCAGGTAGGCCTCGGCGTAGTACTGCTGCAGGTTGATGAAGGCGGGGCGCTCGTGGCCTTCTTCTGGCAGCAGATTGAATTCATACAGCTGCTCGTCTTTGAGGAACACCTTGCCCAGGTTCCACGACACGCCCTTGTCCACCATGCGCTGGCCCACGCCCAGGCGGTCCCAGATCTCCAGCGTGCGCTTGGCAAAGCAGATGGCGCGCGAGCCGATGGAGAGCTTGTGGTCGTTGTCCAGCACCACCACACGCTGCCCGCGCTGGGCCAGGTCGATGGCGAGCGACAGGCCCACGGGGCCCGCGCCGATCACCACGATGGGGTGTCGTGCAGGCTTCGCGCCGTCCTGGTCGGGCGAGCGCACATAACCAAAATCGAGGGCCTGCACCTCGGCGCCGCTGGCGTGGAAGGCCTCTGGGGGAATGTCTCTGGGGTTCATGTTTTTGTCTCCTCCAACCTCAGCGGCCTAGCCTTCCAAAGCCTTCCACATTTGGATGTCGCGCTCAGCGGTCCAGATGCGTGGGTCGGGGTATTGCGTGGCCTCGTCGTACGCACGGGTCACGTCAAACGGCATGCAGTGGTTGAAGATGACCCAGTGGCCGTACTTGGGCTGCAGCTTGGCGAAGGTGGCTTCGTAGACCTTGCGCAAGTCTTCACCCTTCGCAGCACTGGCCTTCACGCTCTCGTACAGGTCGCTGATGAAGGCGCGTGTGCCCGCCAGGCCCGCCTGCACCTGCTCGGGCGTCTGCAGCGCGGCGCCACGGCCGGGCACCAGCTTCTCGGGCTTCAGCGCCGCAATGTTGTCCAGCGTTTGCGGCCAGTCCTGGAAATACGCGTCGCCCGCATACGGCGTGGCGTCGAACTCCACCAGGTCGCCGCTGAACAGGATCTTTTCCTGCGGCAGCCAGGCCACCGTGTCGCCCTTGGTGTGGCCCCGGCCCAGCTGCAGGATCTGCACCTCCAGCTTGCCCAGCCACAGGGTCATCTTCCTGTTGAAGGTCATGGTCGGCCAGGTCAGGCCGTCCGGCACGCTCTCCACGTTCTGGAACAGGCGCGGAAAGCGGCCGATCTCGCTGTCCTTGTCGAACTGGCCGCGCTCCACGATCAGGTCGCGCGTGTCCTCGCTGGCAATGATGTGCTCGGCGCCGTACGCACTGGCCCCCAGCACGCGCACCGCGTGGTAGTGGGAGAGCAGGACGTACTTGATGGGCTTGTCCGTCACCTCGCGGATGCGGCGGATCACGTCCTGCGCCATCACGGGCGTGGCCTGGGTGTCGATCACCATCACCGCGTCGTCGCCAATGATGATGCCGGTGTTGGGGTCGCCCTCGGCCGTGTAGGCATAGGCGTGGTCGGAGAGCTTGTCGAAGCTCACCTTCTTCACTTCGAGGTCGGCGGCAGAGGCAAAGGTTTTGACGGTGCTCATGGTGGTGATTTGTTAATGGTGAATGCGTTTATCTAAACGGAATGCGTTGATGTTAGGCAAGAAATTCGTTCATGTCTAACGCATTTGTTTAGGTGTAAACCCGAAGGGCGTGTGGATGCTGTGCTGCGTGGACAATCGCCCCATGCCCATGACGACCCCCGACCTGCCCCCCGCCGACGACGAAGACACGCCCCGCAGCCCGCGCGGCATCCAGAGCGTGGAGGTGGGCGGCCAGCTGCTGAAGGTGCTGGCGCGCACCGGCCGGCGCATGGCGCTCAAGGACCTGGCCCGCGCGGCGGACATGACGGCCGCCAAGGCGCACCCCTACCTGGTGAGCTTTGGCAAGCTGGGCCTGATCGAGCAGGACGCCGTGAGCGGCCACTACGGCCTGGGCCCCTTGGCCATGCAGCTGGGCCTGATCAGCCTGCAGCAGGTGGACCCGGTGCGCCTGGCCATTGCCGAGCTGCCCGCGCTGGCCCAGCGCATCGGCTACACCGTGTCGGCCTCGGTCTGGGGTGACAACGGCCCCACCATCATCCGTGTGGAAGAAGGCCCCACGGCCGTGTATGTGGCCATGCGCCACGGCACCACGGCCTCGGTGCGGCACACGGCCACGGGCAAGGTGTTTGCAGCCTTCGGCCCGCGAGAGCGCGCTGCGGCTGCGCTGGCGGCCGAAGGGTTTGCGGGGGCCCTGGATGAACCCGCGTTTGCGGCCGAGTTGGAGGCGGTGCGCCAGCACCAGATCAGCGAGGTGACCGACCAGCTCCTGCCCGGCATCAGCGCGCTGGCAACGCCGGTGTTTGACGGGTTTGGGCAGCTGGTGTTGTGCCTGGCGGTGATAGGGCCCAGCGCCACGCTGCAGACGGGGCTGGGCAGTGCTGTCGCAGGCCATCTGCGCGACACCGCGCGCAGCCTGTCGCAGCGCCTGGGCGCCGCGCAGGGCACCAAACCCTGAGCCGCCGTCAGCCGCCGCGCAATATGCGCGCCTTGATGCGGCTGAGCGCCACCGGCGTCACGCGCACATAGCTGGCAATGTCGCGCTGGCGCACCTGGGCGGCGATCTGCGGGTGCTGCTGCAGAAAGCGCCGGTAGCGCTCTTCGGGCGACAGGGTGAGCAACTCCATCTCGCGCTGCTCCTTGCGCTGGCCGTACATGCGGTAGGCATTGCTCAGCGCGCGTTGCCACCCCATGTGGCGCGCGGCCAGCGCTTCCAGCGCGGCATGGTCGATCTGCTCCACCGTGCAGGGCCCGCCTTCCGCCAGGGCGGTGTAGCTGGTAACGCCGCCCGGCTGCAGTGCCGTGAGGCTGGCAAAACACATGCCGGCCGGCACAAACCCCTTGACCCAGGCGTCACCTACGGCCGTCTCGTACACCATCTTGATGAGTCCTTGGTTCACCACAAACACCCGGGGCTGCGCCTCGCCCGCGTGGAACAGCACCTCGCCCGGCCGCAGCTGCCGCACCGTGGTGGCGCGGTCCAGAGCCTCCCACTCGGGCAGCGGGGCCTGTGCCAGTTGCTCCAGCACCGTGTGGGTGGAATGAGAAAAGGTCGGCAAAAGAGGACTCCGTTAACCCAGGTTATCGCCAGCACAGCACGCCATCGGCAGACTGCGGGCCATGTCTTGATTGTGCAAGGAGAGGTCGGAATGCAACGTTTGCTGCTGCCCCCTGTGGTCTGGTTTGCGTCGGTCGGTGCGATGGTGATTTTGCAGCGCACCTGGCCCGTGGCCGTGCTGCCCGCCGATGGGCGCGTGCTGGCCTGGTGGGCGGGGGGTGTGCTGGTGCTGGCGGGCCTGGCCATTGCCCAGTGGCATGCCCGCCTGTTCAAGCGAATCGGCACCAACATCAACACCTTTGGCGAGCCCGGCACGCTCACCACAGCGGGCCTGTTTGCACACACCCGCAACCCCATGTACCTGGGCATGCTGCTGGCCCTGGCGGGTGTGGCGCTGGCGCTGGGCACTTTGTCGCCGTGGTTGCTGGTGTTGCAGTTTTTTGTGCTCGCGCAGTGCTGGTACATCCCGCTCGAAGAGCGCAAGCTGGCGGCCCGTTTTGGACGCCAGTACGCGGACTACTGCCGGGATGTGCGGCGCTGGATCTAGGCTCCTTGAGAGCGCGCCAGTGCCTGGTCAACGTCCCACAGGATGTCGTCCAGGTCTTCAATCCCCACCGACAGCCGAACCATGTCCGCGCTCACGCCAGCGCGGGCCAGCTCTTCTTCGCTCAGTTGGCGGTGCGTGGTTGACGCAGGGTGGATCACCAGCGTCTTGGCGTCGCCGATGTTGGCGAGGTGGCTCAGGAACTCGCAGGCGTCGATGAACTTCTCGCCCGCCGCAGCGCCTCCCTTCACGCCAAACGTGAGGATGCCCGAGGCGCCCGGCGCCCCGTCCACAGCACGAAACTGCTTTTGCGCCAGATCGTAGTACGGCGAATCCGCCAGACCCGGGTAGTTGACCCACGCCACCTGCGGATGGCTTTGCAGAAACTTCGCCACCGCCAACGCATTGCGGCAGTGTTCGCGCATGCGCAGGTGCAGGGTTTCGGCGCCCTGCAGCAGCTGCCACGCGTTCATGGGCGAGAGCACGCCGCCGAAGGTGCGGTTGACCTCCATGCGCGCCTTCATCGTGTAGCCAAAGTCGCCAAAGGTCTCGTAGAACTTCACGCCGTGGTAGGCGCGGCTGGGCTCCACCATCTCGGGGAACTTGCCGTTGTCCCACGGAAACTTGCCACCCTCCACCACCACGCCGCCCATGGTGGTGCCGTGGCCGCCGATGTACTTGGTGGCGCTGTGCACCACGATGTCGGCGCCGAGCTGCAAGGGGTTGCACAGGTAGGGGCTGGCCACCGTGTTGTCGATGACGAGCGGCACGCCGTGCGCATGCGCCACCTCGGCCACGGCGGCGATGTCGAGCACGTTGACGAGTGGGTTGCCAATGGTTTCGCCATACACGGCGCGGGTGTTGGGGCGCATGGCGCGTGCAAAGTTTTCTGGGTCGGCCGGGTCCACAAATGTGGTCTCGATGCCCAGGCGAGAGAAGCCCACTCCCAGCTGGCCCACCGTGCCCCCGTAGAGCGTGCTGGCCGCCACGATGTGGTCGCCGGTTTTCAGGATGGCCAGCAGCGCCGCCATCTGCGCGGCCATGCCGCTGGCGCAGGCCAGGGCGGCACGGCCGTTTTCGAGGCTCGCAATGCGCTCCTCGAACACCGCCACCGTGGGGTTGCTGATGCGGCTGTAGACGTTGCCAAAGGTCTGCAGGTTGAACAGGCTGCTGGCGTGCTCGGCGTTGTCGAACACAAAGCTCGTCGTCTGGTGGATGGGCGTGGCGCGTGCGCCAGTCACGGGGTCGGGCTGGGCGCCGGCGTGGATGGCGCGGGTGCCGAAGCCGAACTCGCGGTCGGCGCCATTGGAGGGGGCTGAGGACATGGGATCTTGAGGAAATTGGCTGCTAGCGCTTTATGGATAAGCGCTAATAGCTATGAATTTGATAGCTTTAAGTTTGGCTGCGAATTGGCTAGTAAGGCAGCTGCCGCAGGCGCTTGGCGCTGATGACCCGTGTGTTCACGCCCATCCAGCCCAGGCCGCCAAACAGCCGCGCGTGCTCGATCTTCACGCAGCGGTTTTCGATCACCTGCAGCCCGGCGGCCTCGGCGCGTTGCCTGGCCGCCTCGTTGAACACCCCCAGTTGCAGCCACAGGCACTTTGCGCCGATGGCGATGGCTTCATCGGCCAGCGGCGGGATGTCCTCACTTTTGCGAAAGCAGTCCACCATGTCGATCTTCTGCCCCTGCGCCGCCAGCGCGGCAGCGGCTTCGGTCACGCTGGCGTAGGCGGTTTCGCCCAGGATCTGCCCGCCCTCGCGCGCGACGAGCGGATTCACCGGCACGATGCGGTAGCCATGTGCCTGCATGTACTTGGCCGCGAAATAGCTGGGTCTGTGCCATTGGGGCGACAGTCCCACCACCGCAAGGGTGCGGCAGTGCGTCAGAATATCGCGCAGGGTGCTGATGGTGTCGGGCGTGCGTTTCATACATGGCAGTGTATGGGGGCGAACCGCTGCGGCGCCAGACCCCCGCGTTGTCCACCCACACTGCCATCAACACGGTGGCACCGACCCAGAATCCGAGGAGATCCCGTGCAGAACCCACCACGCGCCCGCCGCACCACTGGCCTTGTCGCCACGGCTGTTGTCTTGTCCACCTTTGCCCTGAGCGCCTGCACACCGCCCCGTGCCCCCGATGTGCCCAAGGTCCAGCGCGTCACGACCTACGCCTGTGACCGTGGCCCCATGATGGTGGTGCACTGGCCCGCCCAGCCCGATGGCCCTGCGCTGCTGGAAATGAATGGCCGCACCGTGCCGCTGCAGCCTGAGCGCGTGGCGTCGGGTTTTGGATACGGTGATGGCGGCACCTACATCCGTGGCAAGGGCAACACCATGTACTTCCACAGTCCGCGCGCTCTGCGGGTGAACTGCGTGGCGCGCTGAAATTCTTTTTTCAGCTGGCCGATTTGTACTTGATGCTGCAGCCGTAAGGCTGCGTCGTGGCCGCCGAAATCGGCTTGCCCGCCAGCGTTTCTGCCAGCCCCACCTTCACATAGTTGGTGGCCTTTTCGATGTCGGCCGGGCGGGCCGAGGGGATGCTGTCAATGCCGCCCGCGTAAATCAGCTGGCCCTGCGGGTTGACGATGTACAGGTGGGGCGTGGTGCGGGCGCCGTAGCTCTTGCCCACGGTGCCTTCCTCGTCCATCAGCACGGCGGTGGGGGTGGCCTTGCGCTCCTGCTTCCAGGCCATCAGCTTGGCGGGCTCCAGGTAGTCGCTGCTGGCTTTTTCGGTGGAGTTGATGGACAGCCACACCACGCCTTTGCCGATGGCGTCTTTCTGCGTGGCGGGCATGTTGCCGCTGTCGTAGTGCTTGCGCACGAAGGGGCAGCCGGGGTTGGTCCATTCCAGCACCACGTGTTTGCCCTTGAAGTCCGACAGGCGCACGGTTTTGCCCGACGTGTCCTTGAGCGTGAAGTCGGGTGCGGGCTGGCCCACGGTGGCGGCGGCCTGTGCGCCCAGGGCAACCAGGGCGGCGGTGGCGATCAACGTACGGCGAAGCAGCTTCATGGCGGGGTCTCCTGAAGGGTTGGCGGGTGGTCGAAAGCAGGGAGGGCTATAGCTGGGCGATGGTGGCACGCACCTCGTCCACGCTGAGCACCTCGGTCAGTACCACCGGCGGCTTGCCGGGGCGGTAGAACACGTACACCGGCACGCCGCTGCGTCCAAGCTGGGTCAGCGCCGCCGTGATGGCAGGGTCGCGGCGCGTCCAGTCGGCGCGCAGCAGGGCCACGTTCTTGGTCTGCAGGTCGGCCAGCACATCGGCGTCGGCCAGCGTGGTCTTCTTGTTGTACTGGCAGGTCACGCACCAGGCGGCGGTGAAGTCCACAAACACCGGGCGGCCCGTGGCCACGATCTGCTCGGCCGCGCCGGGTGCCCAGGGTTGCCAGCCGGTGGCCGAAGCCTGCGTGGACGGTGTGGCGGCCTGCGCGGTAGGAATGTGCGTGATGTGGGGCGCAAAGGCCCAGACCAGCAAGGACATGGCCGCGATGGACACCGTGGCCATCCACACGCGCGCACGCCCGACCAGCGACAGGGCCCACACCACCAGCGACAGGCCCACCAGCAGGATCAGCAGCGCCCCCGCGCCGTCGATGCCACTTTGCTGGCCCAGCACCCACACCAGCCAGACGACAGTGGCCAGCATGGGGAAGGCCATGAGCTTGCGGAAGGTGTCCATCCACGCGCCGGGGCGGGGCAGGGCGCGCGCCACGGCGGGCACAAAGCTGGCCGCCAGGTACGGCAGCGCCAGCCCCAGGCCCAGCGCCGCAAACACGGCCAGCGCCTGGGGCGCGGGCAGCGTGGCGGTCAGGCCCAGGGAAGCGCCCATGAACGGCGCGGTGCAGGGGGATGCCACGGCCACGGCCAGCACGCCGGTGAGGAAGCTGTCGGCCACCGGGTGGCGGGCCTGCAGGCTGGCCACCGAGGACGGCAGGAAATGCCCGAATTCGAACACGCCCGCCAGGTTCAGCGCGATCAGCGTGAACAGTGCCGCCAGCGATGCCACCACGGCGGGCGACTGCAGCTGAAAGCCCCAGCCCACCGCCTCGCCTGCTGCGCGCAGGCCCAGCATGAGGGCGCCCAGGGCGATGAACGACAGCACCACACCCGCTGTGTAGGCGATGCCGCTCACGCGGTGCGCGCGCCGGTCTTGCGCATGCTGGGTAAAGCCCACCACCTTGATCGCCAGCACCGGGAACACGCAGGGCATGAGGTTGAGGATGAGCCCGCCAAGCAAGGCGCCCAGCAGCGCGGCCGTGAGGGTGAGGGACGAGGCGCCGGAGCCCATGGCTGGCGCGGCAGCGCCGCTTGCCTGCGCAGCATTGGCCTTGAGCGCGGCCTCCAGCGCGGGCGACACGCTGGCAACCGACGCCACCTGCGGCCAGGTGCCCAGCACCTTCAGCTCTGCGCGGTAGCCGGTGCGCGTGTCGGGGCCAGTGGCATGTGCGGGCGACTGCTCGGCCAGCACCACGGGCATCAGGCTGGGGCTGGCGCTGCGCTGGGCAGACAGGGGAATCTGCGCGGTCCACACGCTGCCGTTCCAGGCCTGCTTCCACTGCGCGGCGTTGTCGATGACTTCGGCGGTTTCGGGGAACAGGTCCAGTGTCTTGCCACGCAGCGCCACGGGCAGGCCCTGCACGCTGACGTTCAGCAGGTTGCCGTCGGCAATCTGCGCCTGGCTGTCCGGCACGATGCCGTTGGTGCCTGCCAGCACGGGTTGGGGCAGGGCCTTGGCGGCCGCCTCAAAGGCGGCGCCGTTGAGCGCCGTGGTGCTCTGGATGGGCAACTGCAGCGTGAATTCGCCTTCTTCGGGAATGCACTCCTTGCGGCACACCAGCCAGGAGGCGCGCAGCTTGATCGTTGCGTCCTTGGCCAACGGGCTGGGGGCAAAACTGCTGGCCACGGTGACGGGTACGGGCAGCAGCACCGTGCCTTCGTAGCCATAGTTGGCCAGCGTGCCGATGGGGATCTTCTTGGGCAGGGGCCAGGCGATCTCGCCCGCGTCCAGGCCGGCGGGCAGCGTCCAGGCCAGGTCGGTGGGCAGGCCGGAGTCGCCAGGGTTCTTCCAGTAGGTGTGCCACTCGGGCTGGTGGGTGATCGAGAGGCCCAGCCACAGCGGCTGGCCGGGCGCCACGCCCTGGGGTGCATGGGCCAGCAGCTCGGCACGCACATAGGGCGTGGTGACCACGCTGGTGCCCTGTCCGCTGGTTTTGGGGCTAAATTGGGCGTTTGCGCCCGTCCATAAAGCGCTTGCAGCTATCAAAAACAGAGTAACTGCGAGGCGGTAAAGCGGGCGTGAAGGCATGGTGCAGTGTGGGAGCTGGCAGGGCGGGTTTGGTTCCGGCGCCCCTGTGCTCTGCCTGCGGGGCGATCAGACTGGCGGAGGGGGATTCCCCGGAACCTTCCGCCAGCCAGGCGCCTATTGTGTCGCCAGGCTCAAATCCGCACGCGGGGTCCACTTTTCGGCTTGTTTGCCCGCTTTGGGCGCCGCCACAAACAGTCGCTCCACGGGCAGTTTTTGTGCCACCAGATACGCGCGGATCGCCTGGCCGCGCTGCGTGGCCAGTTCGGCGGCCATGGCCTCGGTGGCGGGCTGGTTGGCCAGCAGCAGGGCTTCCATCTCGGGCACGGTGAGCTCCTTGGCCAGGCCGACCAGGTTGCGCGGTTTGGGGATGTCGGCGCGGCGGTACACCTCCTTGAGCAGGGCGGGGTATTCGGCGGCTGATACGGGGGCGGTATCGCCCGGGTTGGCACGGCGTTTTTCGGCCAGCACCCGCTGCTGCAGGCTCTCGCGCCGCAGGCCTTCGCGCTCGTCTGGCAGGCTGGCCGTGCCGGTCACAGTGATCTTGAGCGCGGGGCGGTCGGCCAGGGCCTTGGCCACCTTGTCCAGGTTCTGCTGCGCCTCGGGCGTGAGCGTGGCGCTGCCGGGGGCAAAGGGCACGTGGCTCATCTCGTCGCCACCGCCGAAGGCGCTGGCCAGCAGGCTGAAGGGCGAGGTCAGCGCCTTGCCGATGAGGTTGACGATGATCTTGAAGATCACCGGGCCAATGCGGAACTGCGGGTCGTTGAGCGAGCCGCTGATGGGCAGGTCCAGGTCGATCACGCCCTGGCGGTCAGCCAGCAGGGCCACGGCCAGCTTCACGGGCAGGCTGTTGGGCGCGCCCTCCACGGGCTCGCCAAAGGTCAGCTGGTTGAGCACCAGCCGGTTGCTGGCGGTGAGCTGGCCGTTGGGCAGCACCTTGTAGTTCACGTCCACGCTGAGCTTGCCGCGCTCGATGCCATGGCCCGCGTATTTGACGGAATAGGGCGTGAGCGGGGGCAGCTCCAGGTCGCGCACCTTGCCCACGATGTCGAGGGCCAGCGGTTTGGCCAGCGGGTTGAGCTTGCCGGTCACTTCAAGCGACGCCGAGCCCTCGGCGCGGCCGCGCAGCTCCAGGTCGGCCAGCACGGGCTCGCCACCCGAGGCTTCGGACGAGAACGCGCTGAGCTTGCCAGTCAGCTCCGACAGGTCGGCCGAGTAGTTGGGCTTGATGAAAAAGTCCGAGAACAGCACCTTGCCGTTGACCAGGCTCACGGGGCCAAAGACCACCACAGGGGCCAGCGGGTCGGCCTGGGCCACCGCAGCCTGGGCAGGGGCGGTGGGCGTTGCCGATGTGGTTGAGGCGGGGGCCGATGCCGTGGGGGCGGCCGTGCTGGCCGCAGCGCTGGCCGCATTGGCCGCACGTGCCTCGGCCGGGGTCTTGGCAATGTCGCTCAGGTTGATGCGGCCGGCCTCGTTGATGGTGACCCGGGCAAAAAAGTCCACCAGGCTGGTCTCCTTGACCTCCACGCGCGGCGCGGTGCCGGGGGCGGTGGCCACGGCCAGGCCGCGCAGGTTCAGGCTCTTCCAGGCCAGCAATTCCTCACCCACCTGTGCTTCGGTCTTGGGGGTGAAGGCGGCGGTGCTGTTGGCCTGCAGGTCTTCCACCACGGCATCACCGTTCAGACGCAGACTGACTCCTTTGTCGGTCTGCGCCAGGGCCACCTGGCCCCGGTAGCCCACATCGGCGCGCAGCAGTTCTACCGACAGCTGGCTGGCCAGGTAGCCGTCGAGTGCGTGCAGCGGCAGGCGGGTGGCGTCGAGCTTGCCCTGGGTGGTCAGCGGCTGCAGGGCCAGCGTGCCCTGGTAGTCGAGCTTGCCCGGCGCGGCCTTGCTGCCCTTGCCCGGTGCGGCGGCGCGGGCGGTGAGCGTGAAAGCTTCGGGCTTGCTGCCGTCGCTGGCCAGGTTGCGGGCGGTGATGCCCAGGGCCGTCACCTCCAGCGCCACGGGGCGCGGCTGGGCGTTGTCGGCCAGCGAGACGGTGCCGCCTTGCACCGAGAAATCGGCCACGCGCAGCTTCCAGGGCGCGGCGTTGCTGGCGGGGGCTGGGTCGGTCGTTGCGCTGCCTTGCACGGAGGGCGCTGCCTTGAGCCAGCGCTCGAACATCCAGCGCCCGTCCGCGCCCCGTTCCACCGCCAGTTGCGGCTGGCTGATGGCTAGGCGCTCCAGCGTGGCGGCGCGTGCGTCCAGGGGCACTTCGGCCCCGGCAATGTCGAGCTTGCCCAGGCTGGCCAAGGTGGTCTTGCCTTGCTTGACGGCCAGTTGCTCCAGCGCCAAGGGGCCTGCCTTGAGGGTGACGCCGGTGGCGCCTGCCTGCGCGGCCTGTGGCGTGGGCGCTTGCCACAGCACACCCACATCGCCGCTGAGCTGGCCGGTCACCGTGGGCTCCAGCGTCTGGGCCAGGTAGGGCGCGGCCAGTTGCAGGGCCAGGGCGTTCAGGGTGGCGTTGACCTGGGCCTTCTGGTCCGTGGCTTCGCCGGTGAAGCTGAGTGTGCTGCCCTGCAGGTTGAGCCCGCCCTTGAAGGTAAAGGGTTTGGCGAAGGGGACGGCGACGTCGGCCGCATCCAGCGTGACCTCTGTGGCCTGCAGGGCCGCTGCGGGGCGCGTGGTCTGGTCGGCCCAGCGCAGGGTGCCGCCGCGCACTGCGGCGGTGGCGACTTCCACGACCCAGGCGGGTGCGGCCTTGGCCTTGGCTTTGCTGGAGGAAGCGGGCGAGGCAGAGGCCGATGCTGCGCTGGCGCTGGTCAGTGGCGAAGACGCCGGTTCAGCAGATGCAGGTGCCGCAGGTGCGGGGGTCTTGCCCTTGACCGCCGATGGCGGCGGTGCAGGCGGTGCCAGTTGCGCCAGGTTGATCTGGCCTGCTGCATCGCGCGTGGCGGTGACCACGGGCGCGGTCAGCTCCACATGCTGCAGTCGCACCACCTGGTCCAGAGGGCGCACATCGGCCATGTCGACTTTCAGGCGCTCATAGCTCAGCAGGTCGGCGCCCTGGCGGTCTGCGATGCGTACGCCGCTGGCTTGCACGGTGCCGGTCAGCTTCACGGCCATGCGCGGGTGCTGCTCAAAGGCCACCTTCACATCCGCATCCAGCGTGGCGCCCAACACCTTGACGGGCAGGTTGGCTGGCAAATAGCCCAAGTAGGGCGCGAGGTCCAGCCCGTCCAGCCGAATCTGCGCGTCAGCCTGGCCGGTCTGCGCAAACGGCGTGCCCTGGGCGGACGAGTCAAACCGGCTGCCATTGAGCGTGAACGCCAGGTGGGGCTCGACCTTCACCTCGCGTTGCGACGGCAAGGTGCTGATGAAAGGCACCTTGAGGGCCAGATCGCGCACCTCGTGGGTTTTATCCACGGCGGTGTCCGAGAAGTCGATGCTGCCACCCGTCAGTGCCAGGTTGTACAGCGCCACCCGTGCGGGGCCTTTGTCGGGCTCGGGTTCGGTGGTGGGAGCGGTGACCTTGGCGATGATGTCGTCCACGTCATAGCGGCCGTCGCCCAGGTGGGTGATGCGCAGCACCGGGTTTTCGATGGTGAAGGCGTCCACCACGGGCGCCAGGCGCAGCAGCGACTGCAACTCCCCATCGGCATAGACGCGGCCAATGGTCAGCTGTGGGGGCGCGCCGTTGGCACCCGCCACGGCCACGTCGCGCAGCGCGAATTCCAGGCTCCAGGGCTCAAAGTCGATGCCCCCCACGGTGACGGTGCGGCCCAGTTGTTCGGACGCAATGCGCTCCAGCGGCCCCTTGACCAGCGGCGGAATGGCCAGCCAGGTGACCAGCCACAACACGATCAACGCCGCCAGCGCGCGGACGGCGGGGCGGAACCAGCGGTGCTGGCGCAGGGAGGCAAACGAGACGGAGCGCAGGGAGATCGGCATGGCGGCAGGCAAAAGTGAGCGCCGCAGCCCCAGGACGCCGGGTGCAAGAAGTCCAAAAAAGGCCGCGCGCGCGGGCCGCTATTGTCCCCGTTGTGGGTCTGGCGGGGTAAGCCATTGCAACCGGGGGCTGCGGCGGCTCAAGATTGTTGACATTTGAGGGGCGCGCTCGTCGCTGCGCTCACTGAGCAAAACCCAGCACCACCCTGCGGGTGGTGGGTTTATGGCTGGGACTTTTGGCGCGGCCTCACTTGCACTGCGTGCAAATGATTCCGTCCCAAAGAAAAGCGCTCTTCGCTTCGCTCACTGGGCAAAGCCCAGCACCACCCTGCGGGTGGTGGCGCTTTTCTTTTCAATCTTGGTCACCACGATGGCGCCGATCTCCGACGTGTTGGCCACATGCGTGCCGCCACAGGGCTGCAGGTCGATCAGCGGCGCGTTGTCTTCGCCACCGATGCGGATGGTGCGGATGCGCCCGGTGCCGCGCGGGGGCTGCACGCTCATGCTTTTGACCAGCGCGGGGTTGGCGTCCAGTTCTTCGTCGCTGATCGATGCCACGGTGAGCGGGTGCGCAGCGGCCACCAGGGTGGCGATGGCGGCGGTCAGCTGCTCCTTGTCCAGCGGGTCGGTCATCGCGAAGTCCAGCCGAGCGTAGTCGGGCGTGATGGAGCAGCCGTTGACCAGCTGCGGCACCACATGGCACAGCAGGTGGCTGGTGGTGTGCAGGCGCATCATGCGGTGGCGGCGCTCCCAGTCGATACGGGCGGTGACAGCCGTGCCAGGCTTGAGCTGCGCCACGCGGTCTTCCTGCCCGGGGGCGGGGATGTGCACGATGTCGCTGGTGGGGTTGCCGTCGGCGTCCTTGCCCTTGCGGGTGTCGGCGATGGCGATCTCGGTGTCGTCTGCCAGCACCAGCACGCCGCTGTCACCGGCCTGGCCGCCGCCCAGGGGGTAGAACACGGTCTGGTCCAGCACGATGCCGGTATCGGTGACGGCGGTGATGTGGGCGCTGCATTCGCGCAGGTAGGCGTCTTGGCGGAAGAGGTCTTGGGTCATGCGGTGATGGTAGCGGGATGGGCGGCGGCGCGCGGCGGTGGGGCGGGCGCTATGCTGGGCTGCAGGGGTTTCTGCCACGCATCATCCCGCGCCGCTCCACCTTCGGTTTTTCATGAACACGCCCTTGCCCTCATCGCCACAGTCGTCTTCTTCGGCCCCGCTTTCGCGCAGGGCGGTGTGGGTCTCGCGCACGCTGGACGTGCTGTTGCTGGGGCTTTGCGTGGCATTGGGGGGCCTGTCCTACTACACCTTCTCGCTGTACTGCGAGAGCTTTGGCTGCCTGGGCGTGGGGCTGTTGTGGATGCTGTGGGCCGGGCTGGCAGCGGTGGGCTGGGTGGTGGCTCTGGTGGTACGCGCCTGGCAGCGCCGCCGTGGCCTGGGCAGCTGGGCCAGTGGGCTGGCATCCACCGCTCTGCTGGTGATGGGCGTGGCACACCTGCTGGTGTGGCTGGGCAAGATGGCGCTGAAGTGACGCGCCCCGGAACAGGCCCTAACATCGCGGCATGACCGCTGCCGCCGCGCCCCAATCTGCACCACTCTCCTTGCCCTCGCGCTTCTGGGCCGACCTGTCCACCCGCGACTTTGCCGCGCTGCAGCACAGCGGCCAGGCCGATCAGGTCGTGGCGGTGTTGCCCGTGGCCGCCGTCGAGCAGCATGGCCCGCACCTGCCGCTGTCGGTGGACGCCACGCTACTGCAGGGCGTGATCGACGCTGCATTGCCGCAACTGCCTGCCGACCTGCCCGTGCTGTTTTTACCGTCACAGAACGTGGGCCTGAGCCCGGAGCACATCCGCTTTCCGGGCACGCTCACGCTGTCTCCAGCCACGGTGATTGCACTGTGGACCGAGATCGGAGAATGTGTGGCCCGTGCGGGCGTCAAGAAGCTGCTGCTGTTCAACGGCCACGGCGGCCAGGTGAGCGTGATGGACATCGTCGCGCGCGAGCTGCGCACGCGCTGCGACCTGATCGTCTACAGCGCCAGCTGGTTCAGCCTGCCGCTGCCCGAGGCGGTGGCGGGCCAGTTCAGCGCCCAGGAGCACCGCTTTGGCATCCACGCGGGCGAGATCGAGACCTCGATGATGCTGCACTTGGCACCCGGCGCGGTGCACATGGAACATGCGCGGGATTTCCGCTCCACGTCGCAGGACCGGTCGGAGCGCTACGCCATTCTGGGCAACGGCAAAAGCGCCAAGCTGGGCTGGCAGATGCAGGACTACCACCCGGCCGGTGCGGTGGGCAATGCGGCTGGAGCCACGGCCGACAAAGGGCAGGCGGTGGTGGACGCTGCGGCGGGGCAATTGGTGGCGCTGCTGCAGGAGCTGGTGCACCTGCCGCTGCAGACTGTGCGCCCCGAGACCGAATGAGCGCATTTGCGCAACCCCTCCCGTCCGTCCCCGCATGACCACGATCCGGCGCGCCATCTTCCCCGACGATCTCCCCGCAGTCACCGCGATCTTTCGCGAGTACGTCCAGAGTCCGACCGCCAATCTCGATTTTCAGGACTATGAGCAGGAGTTCGCGGAGCTGCCCGGCAAGTACGCGGAGCCCGATGGCGGTGTCCTGCTGGCCGTCGTCGAGGGCCGTGTGGTGGGCTGTGCGGCCCTGCGCCGTGTGGAGGACGGCACCTGCGAGTTGAAGCGCGTGTATGTGCGGCCTGTGGCCCGGGGGATGGATCTGGGGCGGAAGCTGGTCGAGGAGATGCTGCGCGTCGCGAGGGAGGCCGGCTACCGGCGCATGTGCCTGGACGTGCTTCCCGAATTTGTCGCGGCCCAAAGGCTCTATGAATCCTTGGGCTTTGTCACGGCTGAGCCCGTGAGCTTCAACCCGGTGCCGGGAACCCGGTTTCTGGCGCTGAATTTGTAGAGGGGCGGTAAGGTCCCCCAACACGGATTCCGGTGTGGGAGCGGCCTGGAGTCGCGGTGCTGCTGCCTGGCGCAGTTTGGGGGGCAGGAATGTCAGTTTGCTATAAATTACATAGCTTTTAGCGCTTGTCCAATAGGCGCTAGAAGCCAAAAACACCCAAAATTCCGACCGCAGGCGTCAAGCATGCGTCACCCATCCCGCATGCTCCAGCTCGTTCAGGTGCGGCAGCGTGTTGAACGTCTGCAGCATCAGCCGCTTGGGCGAGATCGAGAACTCCGTCACCGCGCTGTTGCGGATGCGCATGTTCAGCGCAATGGTCACCTCGGGTGCGGTGCCCAGCACCTCGCCCACGGCCGTGGAAATGGGGCCGCCACTGCTTACCAGCAGCACGTTGTGGCCCGCGTGGTGGTGGCGCACATGGTCGAGCGCAGCGCGCACGCCAGCAGAAAATTCGTTCCACGTCGGCATGCCCTGCGGGCTGATGACGCCCGCCATCCACTGCGCCAGCGCGTCGCACAGGATGCGAAAGTGCGCGCGGTACAACTCGGGCGTGTCGGCTTTGCCCAGCGGCTGGGGGTGGATGGCCGCGATGAGTGCGTGGCTGTCGTATTCGTTGAGGCCCGGCAATTGAAGCACTTGGGGCATGGCCTGCAAGCCTTCGGCAATGCCTTCCAGCGTTTGCGTGTGGCGGCGCAGCGTGCCGGTGATGACGGCGTCGAACGCCATACCCCGCGCTCGCCAGTATTCGCCCAGGCGCACGGCCTGTTCGCGCCCGCGCGCGCTGAGCACGTCATAGTCATCTGCGCCAAACGAGGCCTGGCCGTGGCGCACGAGGTAGAGGGTTCCCATGCGGCGGATTGTGGCCAGAACAGGGCCCTGGCGCTTGTCACACAAGCGACCAATGCTACTGAATGAATAGCATGGTAGCTTGTGTGTGCAACGGGATCAGCCTGCCAGAACGCTGCTGAACATCGGCGCGTCCACGTTGCCGCCTGTCAACGCCAGGCCCACATGCAAGCCCTGGAGCTGGTCGCGTTCCTGCAGCGCTGCCGCCAGCGCAGCAGCGCCTGCACCCTCGGCCACGTTGTGCGTGTCAGTGAACAAGGCGCGCATGGCGGCGGCCACTTCGGTATCGCTTACCTGCACGATATGGTCGATGTGCGGGGCCATCACGGCCAGGGCTTCGGGGTCGGCCACGCGGCAGGCCATGCCGTCGGCGAGCTGGGTGGTGACGGGCGCCTCGACCACGCGGCCGGCGGCCAGCGAATCGGCGTACGTGGTGGCGTGGCTGCTCACAACGCCGACCACGCGCACCGAGTGCTGCAGGGCCAGCTTGGCCGCGATGGCCGAGCACGCACCCGAGCCTTGGCCGATGGGCACATACACCACGTCGAGCTGAGGCACGGCGCGCAAGAACTCCCACCAATACGTGCTCACGCCGCGCAGCAGGTCGGGGTGGAAGCTGGGCACCATGTGGGCGCCGCGCTGGGCCGCGAGCTGGATGGCGTGTTCGCGCGCTTCCTGGAAGTCGTCGCCGTGTTCGATGAGCGTGACGCCCAGTGCGCGCATGGCAGCATTTTTCTCGACCGAATTGCCGCGTGGCACGACGATGGTGCAGGCCACGCCGTGGCGGCGCGCGGCCCAGCCCATGCTTTGGCCGTGGTTGCCGCGTGTGGCGCTGATCACTTCCATGGGCAGCGAGCCGTGTTGTGCGAGCTGGTCAAAGTAGGTCAGCCCGCCGCGGATCTTGAAGGCGCCCACGGGCGTGTGGTTCTCGTGCTTGAGCCAGCAATCGGTGCCCAGGCGCTGGCTGAGCAGGCCCCAGCGGTACTGGGGCGTGGCGGTGAAGTCGCGGTACACCACCTCGGCAGCGGCTTCGATGTCGGCCAGGGTGGGTAGCAGGGCGGTGGGGTCGAGGCGGGTGTTCATGCGGCGGCTTTCTTTTCAGTCAACAGTTTGAGGGCGAGCAGACCCAGGACGGTGCCCATGAAATAGCGCTGGGCGCGCATCCATGCAGCATTGCGGTTGAGGAACAGCGCCACGCGCGCGGCGCCCAGCACCAGCAGCGCGTTCACGGCGGCACTGGTGCTGATCTGCACCGCGCCCAGCGTCAGGCTTTGTTGCAGCAGCTGGCCGCGCTCGGGGTGCAGGAACTGCGGGAAGAACGACAGGTAGAACATGGCCACCTTGGGGTTCAGGAGGTTGGTCATGAAGCCCATCAGGAACAGCGTGCGCGGGCTGTCGTGCGGCAGGTTGCGCGCCTCGAAGGGAGCAGCGCCGCCGGGTTTGACGGCCTGCCAGGCCATCCACAGCAGGTAGGCGGCACCGGCGTAGCGGATGGCGTCAAACGCCAGTGGCACGGCGGCGAGCAGCGCAGTGAGGCCCAGCGCCGCTGCCAGCAGGTGCACGACAAAACCCAGCACCACTCCGGTCAGCGAGACAAGCCCGGCGCGCGGCCCCTGGGTGAGGCTGCGCGAAACGCAATACACCATGTTGGGGCCCGGCGTGAGCACCAGTACCAGCGCGGCGAGTGTGAAGAGCAGCAGTTCCTGTACAGAGAAAAGCATGGCGGTTACTCCTGAGGGGTGAACGACGAGAGGGTGACCGGACCCCGTGGCGTGCTGAGCTGCGCGGTGAGCCGGGGCGTGTCGCCGGGTGTGATGGCGACGCAGTTTGCTACCCCCACCGCTTCGCACGCGGCCTGCAGCGTGGCGGCCTGCGGATGCTGCAGCGTTAGCCGCTGCAGTTGCACGCCGCTGGCGGGCGGGCTGCTGCACGGGTGCACGCCGCCCCACTGGATGAGGGTGGGCAGGCAGCCGTCCATGAGGCGCAGGCCATCGTCGCGCACGGTGATCTGCCATTGCAGCAGGCCGTTTGGCGTGGGCCGGCTGGCGGTGACGATGGCGCCGCGCTCGATGTCGAGCGCCCCCAGCGCGGCACACCGCTCGGCCACGTCGGGCACGGAGGCCACCCAGTGGATGAGCTGCGGGCCGTGCGCTGCCACCTGCTGCTGCAGAGCCGCATCGTCCATGTCAAACCAGCGCCTTGCGCCCGCTGGTATTGCGGGAGTTGCTCCTGTGTTGATAGCAATGATCTCCAGATAGATGCGCGAATGCGCCGGGCTGGAGACGTTGATGATGCGGTTGTGTGTGCCCATCAGCGGGTGTTCACCGCCCGCAGTGGGGGAGATACCCAGCGTGCGCTCGCACCACGCCACGCCGCTGGCGAGGTCCGTAGCCAACACAACCAGGTGGTCCACGCAGGGTGGGTGCTGGGGGATGGCCGTGGTCACAGCAGCACCTCGCCCGACACGCAGGTGACCGAGCTCCCGCCCACCCAGATGGTGTCGCCGTCCTGCTGCACGTACACCCGCCCGGCGCGCCCCAGGCAGGTGCCTTGGGCGGCCACATACTGCGTGGGGGCCAGCCCGGCGCCGATGAGCCACTGCGCCAGCGCGGCATTCAGGCTTCCGGTGACGGGGTCTTCGGCCAGGCCGTTGTTGCCGGGGAAAAAAGCGCGCACCTCGAAGGCGATGCCTTCTGCGTCCGTGCTGCCGATGACACCCACTTTTCCGCGCGGTCCCACCACGCCCACATCGAGTTGGCCGAGGATGCTGGCGTCGGGCTTGAGCGCCAGCACCTGCTCAGCCGAGCGCAGCATCACCCCGCGCCAGTTGGGGCCGTTGTCGCACCAGGCGTGGTGCAGGATGTCGCTGCGGTCCACCCCCAGGCCCCTGGCAATCAAGGCCACGTCGTCTTCCGCCAGCGGGCCGCTTTTGATCAACGCTGGCGCGGCAAAAGCCAGGCGGTCGCCATCCTGGCGCAGCGTGACCAGGCCCACGCCACATTCCTGCACCACCTTGCCTGCTACCTGGGGCTTGCCGCCAGCTCTCAGCCAAGCGTGGCAGCTGCCCAGCGTGGGGTGGCCAGCAAACGGTAGCTCGCGCCCCGGGCAGAAGATGCGCACGCGGTAGTCGGCACCGGCGGCGCGGCCTTCTGGAGTGGGTGGCAACAAGAAGGTGGCTTCGGACAGGTTGGTCCAGTTCGTGAACTCCTGCATGGTCTCGGTGGACAGGCCCGTGCCATCCAGCACCACGGCCAGCGGGTTGCCCCGGTAGGCCTGGGCGGTGAAAACATCGACTTGTTGGAAGGGGCGCTGTTGCATGGTGGTCCTTGGTAGAAAAATCGGTGATGCGGCCAGTGAGGTGACGGTGGAGGCACGCCGGGGGCTTACCGGGTGTGTTGCCCGGTGTTTTTGGTGTGGATTCGGTAGGCCCCGTCAGGAGCCCGCAGGCGTGAAATTCAGCCGCTGGGGCGCGGCACGGAAACCATCAAATTCATAGCAGCACCGTGCCCTCGATGCAGGTGACTGCACGCCCGCCCACCCAGATCTGGTGATCGTCGTCCTGGCGGATGTGCACGCGGCCGGCGCGGCCCAGGCATTCACCCTGGGCGACCAGATAGCTGCGTGGCGCCAGGCCATCGGCAATCAGCCACTCGGCCAAGCTGGCGTTCAAGGTGCCGGTGACCGGGTCTTCGGGGTTGCCCATGGGGGCGGCAAAGGCGCGCACCACCACGCCGGGCTGGGCGGTGTCGCTGGCGGTGGGGCCGACATGGATCACACCCACGTCCTGGCCCAGGTCTTTCAGGCGCGCGTGGTCCGGCCGCAGGCCCAGCACGGTGTCCGCGCTGTCGAGCAGCAGGCCCAGCCACACCGGGCCGTTGTCCAGCAGTTGTGCCCCCAGGATCTGCGGGGGGCGCAGGCCCAACGCGCTCGCAATCAGCGGCACCAGGGCCGGGCTGGGCGCGCTGCGCTTCAGGGGCGGGGCGGCAAAGGCCAGGGTGCCATCGGCCTGCGCGATACGCACCAAACCCAGCGCGCACTCCTGGATCACCATGCCCTGCTGGCGTGGCGTGTTGCCCGCCTGCAGCCACGCATGGCAGGTGCCCAGCGTGGGGTGCCCCGCAAAGGGAAGTTCGCCATTGGGGCTGAAGATGCGCAGGCGGTAATCGGCACCCGCGGCGCGCCCGGCCTCGGTGGCGGGCAGCAGAAAGGTGGTTTCCGACAGGTTGGTCCACGCCGCAAAGCGGCGCATGTCGCTGTCGCTCAGGCCCTCGGCATCCAGCACCACGGCGACCGGGTTGCCAAAACCCGGGCGATCGCTGAACACATCGATTTGCTTGAAGGGACGCTGGTGCATGGGGGGCTCCGGGATCACGACAGGGGCTGGTCCAGCACCCCGCGTGCGCCGGGCCGGGTGCTGACCGTGTTGTACCACCGCTCCAGGTGAGGGCGCGCCACACGTTCTTGTGGCAGGCCCCACCATCGGTGGATCTCGCAGGCCACAGGGATGTCCGCCATGGTGAACCGGTCGCCCGCCATGAAGGGCTGGCGCGCCAGATGCGCATCCAGCAGTCCCATCAGAGGCTCCGTGGCCGCCACGGATGCTGCAATCAGCCCGTCGTCCCGCTGGGCCGCTGGGGTGCGTATCCACTGCACAAAGGCGTCGCGCCCGGCCGGGTTCAGGGTGGTCTGCTGCCAGTCCATCCACTGCTCGGCCACAAAGCGCTCACGCATGGTTTCAGGGTACAGCTCGCCTGGAGAGTGCCGCGCGCACAAGTAGCGCACGATGGGGTTGGATTCCCACAACACGGTGCTGGTCTCGTCGTCTTCCATCAGCGGCACCAGGCCATTGGGATTGCGCTGCAGATAGTCGGCCTCGCGCACCAGCCCGAACTGGCCGCCCGCGTCGGTGCGCTGCACCGTGATGCCGAGTTCTTGCGCAGCCCACACCACCTTGCGCACGTTGATGGACGACAGGCGCCCCCAGAGCCTCAGCATGTTGAATCAGCTTTCATGTGCGTTGAACGAACTGTGATGTATGAAGCGGGCGTGGCCCGGCCAGCGGCCGCCGCGCAAGGGCCGCCCCGCCGCGCTGGCGGCGTCCCCCCTTCCGCATCGCACAGCGATGTCAGAGAAGGGGGAAGGCGCGCAGCGCCACAGGGGGTTGTTCACTTGTTGTCGCGGATGGCCGCTGCCAGCGCAGCAATGCCGGTGGCAATCTGCTCTACCGTCGATGTGACGAACGACAGGCGCAGTGTGCGCGGGTCGGCGTTGCCGGCATAAAACGCCGCGCCGGGCACGAAGGCCACGTTGCGCTCCACCGCCTTGGGCAGCAGTTCGACGGCACTCATGCCTTCGGGCAAGCGCACCCACAGGAACATGCCGCCATCGGGGCGGTTCCACTGCACACCGAGGCCCTGCATTTCCTTGTCGAGCGCGGCCAGCATGGCCTCGCATTGCTGCTTGTACAGCGCGCGGATGGTGGGCACATGGCGGTCCAGGAAATTGCCCTTCATCACCTCGGCCACCAGGCGCTGGTTGTAGCCGGGCGTGTGCAGGTCCGCGGCCTGCTTGGCCTGCAGCAGCTTGGGGTAAACCGCCTTGGGCGCCACCACAAAACCCAGGCGCAGGCCGGGTGCCAGCACCTTGGAGAACGAGCCCATGTAGATGCAGCCTTCAGGGTTGCGGGCCGTCAGCGGCGCGGGTGGCGGGTTGTCAAACCACAGGTCGCCGTAGGGGTTGTCTTCCACCAGCGGCAGATTCAGTTCAGCGGCAGCCTGCACCAGGGCGGCGCGACGTGCTTCGCTCATGGTGCGGCCCGTGGGGTTCTGGAAGTTGGGCAGCACGTACAAAAAGCGCGCCTTGTTGGCACCCGTGCCCACCTTGGCCTTCAGGTCGTCGATGAGCACACCTTCGTCGTCGCTGGCCACGGACACCACGGCAGGCTCCATGGGCGTGAAGGCCTGCAGCGCGCCCAGGTAGGTGGGTGTTTCCACCAGCACGCGGCTGTCGGTGTCGATCAGCACCTTGGCGATCAGGTCCAGCGCCTGCTGCGAGCCAGTGGTGATGAGCACCTGGTCGGCATCCACATCCCAGGGCAGGAAGTCCGCGATGGCCTGGCGCAGCGGGGCATACCCTTCGCTGGCGGCATATTGCAGGGCAGCGGGGCCGTCATTGGCCAGCACGGCGGCCGAGGCTTCGGCAAAGGCCGACACCGGGAAAGTCTTGGGCGAGGGCAGGCCGCCCGCCAGGCTGATGATGCCGGGCTTTTCCGTGACCTTGAGGATTTCGCGGATGACCGAAGGGTTCATGCGCTCGGCGCGGCGCGCCAGGGTCCAGGTGCTGGTCTGTGGAAGGTCGTTCAGTTTCACTCTCGTTCTCCTCCGGGCGGTCCCCAAAAGACTACCCATGTTGCAAAGTCGTCAGAAAAATTCTCAAAGCGGTGGTGCTGTCCCGCAGGTACAAAAAAGGCGTCTCCGGCTGCAAAGTGGTGGCGGGCTTCACCTTGCACGAATTCTCCGCTTCCACGCTGGACGAAATACAACTCGTCCTGCGCGTGCGGCTGCTGCGGGTCGTGGCCGCGTGGCGCATACAGCTCCGTGCGCATGCTGCCGTGGCGCAAGAGTTCCACGAACCGCTCGCCGGCCGGGCCAGGTAGCTGCTGCAATGCGTGTTCCACGGAGTATTTCACAGGCGTTCCCATCTTCCTGGTCAGTCCACGATGAACAGGGTTGCCCCTTGGGGTGAGCTGGAACGGTGGGGCTCGGCGTTGTCCGCCACCTGGTAGCTCAAGCCCGGCGTCAGCGTGAAACGGCGGCCGTCGGCCAGCTCGGTGTGCAATTCTCCGCTGAGGCACAGCAGCACATGGCCCTTGACACACCAGTGGTCCGAAACGTATCCGGCCGTGTACTCCACCATGCGCACGCGCATGTCGCCGAACTGCTGCGTGCGCCAGAAGGCCTGGCCTGCCTGTGCGCTTTTTTCTTCGCGGGGAATGCTGGACCAGTCGGTGGTGGCAAACGGGATGTTGTGTATCTGCATGGCTGTCAGTCTTTCACGGAAACCACCGCTTCAATCTCCACCGCGAAGCCACGCGGCAGGGAGCCTACGCCCACGGCAGAGCGCGCATGCCGCCCCGCGTCGCCGAACACCTCGACCAGCAGGTCCGAGCAGCCGTTGATGACCTCGGTGTGCTGCATGAAGTCGGGGGAGGCGTTGACCATGCCCAGCACCTTGACCACGCGGCGCACCCGCGAGAGGTCGCCCAGTGCAGCCTTCATCGTCGCGATCAGGTGCAGTCCCACCTCGCGGGCATGGGCCCTGGCTTCTGCGGCGCTGATTTCGCGCCCCACCTTGGGCACGGTGGCCATGTCTTCGCGGGCGGGAGCGCCCTTGCCCGACAGGTACAGTGTGTTGCCGTCGAGGACATAGGCGTCGAAGTTGCCACGGGGTGCGGTCACGGCGGGCAACACCAGGCCCAGCTGCTGCAGGCGTTGTTCCGGGTCGATGGAGGTCATGCGGCGGCTCCTTGGTGAACGGGCATCTTCTTGCCCACAAACACGGTGGCGATCACGGCCAATGCAAACACCACCGTGACGGTATCCAGCCGCTCTCCAAGCAGCGGCACGGCGAAGAGCAGGCTCAGGAACGGCTGGATCAGCTGGATCTGGCTCACGCGCACGGCACCCAGTGCCAGCGCCCGGTACCAGGCAAAGAAGCCGATCCACATCGAGAACAGCGCCACGTAGACAAAGCCCAGCCAGCTCATGCCGCCGATGGCCGAGGGCATGGCCGGTGCAAACCACCAGGCGATGGGAATGGTCAGCGGCAGGGAGCACACCAGTACCCAGCAGATGACCTGCTCGGCGCCGAGCCTTGGCGTGAGGCGGGCGCCGCCGATGTAGCCGAACGCGCCCGTGGTCATGGCTATGAGCAGATAGATGTTGGCTGCACCCAGGTAGATGCCGCCGGCACGCCACACCATGAAGCCCAGCACCAGGCTGCTGCCCAGCACCGCGCAGGCCCAGAATCCGGCGGAGGGCCTTTGCCGATACCACAGCGCGCCGAGCAAGGCGGTGGACAGTGGCAGCAAGGCGGTGACCACGGCCCCATGCGTGCTGGGCACATGGCGCAGCGCCAGAGCCAGAAACAGCGGAAACCCCACGATCACGCCAAAGGCCGTGATGGCCAGCAGCGGCCATTCTGCTTTCTGCGGCAGGTTGAGGCGCCCGCGCGCATGCTGCAGCCACAGGTAGGCGATGGACAGCAGCCCTGCCACGGCAGCGCGGCCGAATGTGACGAACCAGGGCGACAGCTGCGGCGCGTCGGTGGGCCCCACGGCGAGGCGGGTCATCGGCAGCGTGGCCGCAAACAGGGTGACGCCCACCAGCCCCCAGACCAGCGCCTCGCGTTCTTGTGCGTTGTTCATAGCGCGAGCATCCAAAGGGCAGTGGCAACGAGCACCAGGGCCAGTGCGCGGTTGAACCAGAGCAGGCGCTGGCCCTGCGCCAGCCACTGGCGCAGCAGCGAGCCGATGAGCGCGTAGGCAAAGTTGCTGGTGAACGCAAACACCATCATCACCCCGCAGATGATGGCCAGGCGCTCGCCCGGATTGGTCGAGGGCTGGCCTGCGGCGTTGACCACCCAGCCCGCGCTGAGCGTGAGCGCCAGCATCCAGGCCTTGATGTTCACGAACTGCAGGCCCACGCCCTGCCAGAAGGTCACGTTCAGGCGCGTGGTGTCGATCTCGGTCATCTTGCCTGCCCTGCTGAGCTTCCAGGCCAGCCAGAGCATGTAGGCCACGCCCAGCAGTGTTACGGCCCAGCGCAGCGCGGGCACTCCGGTGATCAGGGCGCCCAGGCCCAGGCCGCTGCCCAGCATGAGCAGCGTCCAGCCTGTGGGCACTGCAAAGCAAAAGCGCAGGGCGCGCTTGAGGCCCAGGTTCGCGGCCAGCGCAGTGGACAAGGTGGTGTTGGGCCCCGGCGAAAAACTCATCGCGGTGCAGAACAGCAGCAGGGCAGTCAGTTCGGGGGCGGTCATGGGCAGGTGGGTCCGGGCTTTATGGCGGGTGGCTTGTCATCGCCTGGGCTTCAATGTAATCTTCGATGTCAGTACACAACCAGTACAGTTAAGCAGCGCAGTTCGTGATCTGTATTGGCTGCGATAACAGTACACAAGGACACCGCCATGCTGATGAAAACCACCACCCAGTCGCTGACCGAGCAGCTGTCGGCGCGTTTCGGCGAGCGCATCCGCAACCGGCTGCTGGCGCCCGGCGCGCGCCTGCCTTCGGTGCGGCAGTGCGCGCAGCAGCATGGCGTGAGCCCTTCCACTGTGGTTGCAGCGTACGACCAATTGCTGGCGCAGGGGCTGGTGGAGGCGCGCAAGAACCGGGGCTTTTTTGTGCGCGAGATGGCCAACGGGTTGCTGGACAGGGGCGCTGAGGACGACGACGCGGGCGCCCAGGAAGTCGAGCGTGCCATGGGCAACTGGAGCACCGCGCACTGGTTTGCCGCGCGGGGCGCCGGGCGCGGTGCAGCGCGGGGGGCGCCGCCCGTCAACGCCACGGCGCTGATTCGGGGCATGTTCCACAAGATCAGCGACAAGCCGCAACCCGGCATGGGCGTGTTTCCGCCTGCCTGGCTGGAGTCCACGTTCATGCCCGCCGCTGTGCGCAAGGTGACCAGCACACGCGCGTTGAATGATTTTTCGCTGCAGTACGGCGAGCCTCTGGGCGACACGGGGCTGCGCCGGGTGCTGTCCAAGAAGCTGGCCACGCTGAATGTGCATGCGGCCCCCGAAAACATCATCACCACCGTGGGTGCCACGCACGCGCTCGACATCGTGAGCCGTACGCTACTGCGCCCGGGCGACCCGGTGATGGTGGAGGAACCCGGCTGGGCGGTGGAGTTTGCGCGCTTGTCTGCTTTGGGCATGCACATCCTGCCGGTGCCGCGCCGTGCCGACGGGCCAGACCTGGAGGTCATGGCGAAGTACTGCGAGGTGCACCAGCCCAAGCTTTACGTGAGCGTGAGCGTGTTCCACAACCCCACGGGCTACTGCCTGTCTCCAGGCAGCGCGCATCGCATCCTGCAGCTGGCCAACCAGTACAACTTCCATGTGGTGGAGGACGATACCTACAGCCACATCGCGCCCGAGCACGCCACGCGCCTCACGGCGCTCGATGGGCTGCAGCGCACCATCTACGTGAGCGGCTTTGCCAAGATCCTCGCGCCCAACTGGCGCATCGGTTTCATGGCCGCACCGCCCGCGCTGGTGGAGCAATTGCTGGACACCAAACTCCTGGCCACGCTGACCACGCCCGCGCTGCTGGAAAAAGCCCTGGCCCTGTGCATCGAACAGGGCCAACTGCGCCGCCACGCCGAGCGCATCCGTACGCGGCTCGACGCTGCGCGTGCACGCAGCGTGAAGCTGGCGCTGGGCGCGGGCTGCACCTTTGCAGCCGAGCCCGTGGGCCTGTTTGGCTGGGTGGAGACAGGGGTGGACACCGACGCGCTGTCGCAGCGCATGCTCGACGAGGGCTACCTGCTGGCGCCGGGCGCGCTGTTCCATGCAGAGCGCCAACCCAGCACCCTCATGCGCATCAACTTTGCGACCACGCAGGAGGCGGAGTTCTGGAAGACTTTTGCGCGGGTGCGCGATGAGCAGGCACGGTGAGCCGACCCACTGCCTTTGAGCCCATGTCCCAGACTGGCGCTGTCGGCAAATACTGGCGCGGCCCCAGCCAGTGCCACCGTGGAACCGGCTTTGCCGGGCCACCGGTGGCGTCCCCCTTGGGGGAAGACGCGCAGCGGCTCAGGGGGGTTATCTTCTCTCTACTTCCAGGTCGGCCAGCACCCGCAGCAGCGCGCGGTTGACCTCTTCCAGGTCCAGCTCGAACGTCTCGCAGAGGTTGCGAATGGCACTGGCGTCGTCGGTCTCCAGCGCGCAGGCCATCTGCAGGCCACCGGTGTAGGGGCCGGTGCGCAGCACCGTGGCGTCATAGATGCGCTCAGACAAGGGCAGACGGCGCAGGATGGTGCCAAGCGGCTCCCCCAGCAGGTCGTCGATCTGCGACAGCAGGCCACACAGGTAGATCTCGCGGCGCAGATCGTTCTCCACGCCCGCGTCGAGCAGCTGTGCGGTGAGTTGGGCACGCATCACCATGGCCTCGCGCACCGGCTGCATGTTGGGGTCGGTGCTGGCATGGGGCAGCTGGTCAGACAGCCAGCGCTTGATGGAGCCGTAGCCCATCATCACCAGGCCCCGGCGCAGCGAATCGATGCCGGTGCGCAGGCCCAGGGCCGCAGAGTTGGTGTACACCATGAAGCGGTACGCCAGGATCGGGTCCTGGCCCATGATGTCTTCAAAGGTTTCCAGCGATTGCTCTGCGTCGATGGCCTTCATGAGCTTGAAGATCACCGCGTGCGATGGCTGCTGGGGATGGTGGCGCAGGCTGTAGAGCACATCTTCGGTGGGCCAGCCGGCCAGTGCCAGGGCGTTGTGCTGATCCAGGCAATGCTCCATGAGCGCGCGGCTGGCAATGTTCTCGTACATCTGCCCGGCCAGCACCGGGCTGGTGGTGCGCGCGGGCTGCGTGGGGGTGCCGCCAGGGCGTGCGGCGGGGGCCGCCTTCAGGGCCGCCACGGCGTCTTCGGGGCGCAGGGTGAGCAGGCTGTTGTCAAAGCACTGGGCAATGTCGGGCTCGGGCAGCCGACCCAGCTCGCCACGCCACACGAGCTTCAGGCCCCGCTGGTGGGCGGCCTTGACCAGCGCATAGATGGTGGAGTCGGACAGCCAGTTGCCGCGCACCTCGATCCAGGGCGCGCCACGTGGCGCGTGCTCCAGCATGTTGGACAACAGCTGGTGGCTTTGGGGGGACAGCAGAATCGGGGGAGAACTGGCAGACCACAACTCCTGCAGCGTGCGCAGCAGGTGGGCGGTATCGACCAGGGCCGAGGCCTCGCTGTGCACATAAAGCTGGATGGCCGCGAGCTTGCGGGCGCGGTTCCACAAAGGGCGGTAACCCAGAATCAGGCTGCCAAGGACAGATTGGACCATGTGCTCTTAGGCGGTTGTCTCGTCGTTGGGGCCTGTCCCCGCCCGGGGCTGTGCAGCGTGGGCAGGCCCGCTTTAACTGATGAAATTGAACAGGGACAGCTTCTGAACCTGCGCATAGGACTTGAGCGCTGCCTCGTAGCCCACCTGCTGGTTCTGGAAGTCTGAAATTCCCTGGATCATATCGAGATCCTCGGCCCGCGAGCGGTCGCCTTCGAGCTGGATGGAGCGCTTTTCCTGGTCGCCCGTGATGCGGTCCGCTCGGTTGAGCAGCTCGCCCGCATAGCCGCGCATGTTGTGCAGGCGTTCCAGGCCAATGTCCATGTTGCCCAGGGCCTGCCCCACTGCCTGTGCCGCTGCATTGCTGTCGGGGGCGCTGCGGATGTCGCGGATCGCGTTGTCCAGGGTGCTGAACATGCTCGGGCTGGGCTGCAGGGTAATGGTGTCCCCGGTGGCGGGGTTGCCCTTGATATCGAAGCTCAGGCCCGGGATGCTGGTGATGGCGATGGTCACCGGCTTGTCGGTGGGATAGTCGGGCACCACCACGGCCGGTGACACGGCGCCTGTGGTGGTGTTGGTGAGCGTGTAGGTGGCGGTGGTGGTGCCGGGTGTGGCACCCGGGCCGACCGCGCTGAAGGTGATGGTGTAGTTGTCGCCCGTTACCAGGCTCGGGTCCACGGGGGTGACCGCCGTGGTGTTGAGGAAGCGGCTGGAGGGAATGGCGCTGACACCTGCGGTGTAGACACCATCGCGCTGCGGGTCGAACATGAAGGCGGCTTCGCCATCCAGGGTGTTGGGAATCGACACGCCACTGCTGGCTGTCTGGCCAGGCAGTCCTTCAAAGCTGTAGTCGGGGCTGGTGCTCAGGGGGCCGAGGAACGGCGCGAGCGCGCTGCCCAGGGCGCTGAGCAGGGGAACGCCGTTGGTGTCCTTGCGGTTGGCCACTTCCAGCAGCTGCTCGCGCAGGCCTTGCAGCTGGTTGGCGATGGTGTTGCGGTCGTTGGGGGTCAGGGCCGCACTGCCGGCGTTCACCACCAGTTCGCGGAAGTTCTGCACCAGGTCCACTGCGTCGCCCAGGGCGGACTCGGCCTGCGCGATGGCGTTGCGCTGCGTTTCCAGGGCGCGCTGCTCGGTCTGGATGCGCGCCAGCCGGTTGATGGCGCGTTCGGCCTGCGCGGCCGACACGGGGTCATCGCTGGCCCGCACCACGCGTTTGCCCGAGGTCAGGTTCTCCTGCAGGTTCGACAGGTTGGTCTGGCGCGTGCCCAGGTTGCGCAGCGCGTTGTCATACATGTTGGCCGTGCCAAGGCGGTAGATGCTGTTACTCATGTCGAACTCCTAACTCCTGTCCCGCCGTCAGCGGCCGAGGCCCTGCAGCAGCGAGTCAAAGATGTTTTGCGCAATCTGGATCATTTTGGACGATGCCTGGTACGCCTGCTGGTATTGGATCAGCCTTGCAGCCTCCTCGTCCAGGTTCACGCCCGAAATCGCCGTACGGTCCCGTTCCAGGTTGGCCGCGATGGTGGTGGACAGCTCGGCCGCGAACAGCGCGCTCTGGGTGCGGGTGCCCACCTGGGCCATGGCCCCTGCGTAGCCGTCGGATAGTGTGGATTCGTCGAACATCTTCACGTCCCGCAGGCCCATGAGTGCACTCGCGTTGCCCGCGTTGCGCGTGAAGATGTCGCCGTACTGCGGGTCCGATGCATTGCCGATCACGACGGTGTCGCCCGTGTTGGGGCTGCCCTGCAGCTTGATCTCCCAACCGTTGATCGAGATGGGTGCACCCGGCGTGTAGGGCTGCGCAGCGGCAATGGTGGTGGGGGGCGCAGTGCCCCGGTCCAGCACGTCGTACGTGGTGGGCGGGCCGGCCGTGAACTGCAGCTGGATACCGCCCAGGATGGGGGGCAACGCCGCCGGGTTGGCGTTGGGCGGCAGAACCAGCCCCGGCGGATTGGGCAGGCCCGTGGCTTTGAGGCCCGCCAGCTGCAGCGTGCCGCCGTTGGAGGTGCCCATGGCCGCGTTGATGGGGTTGGCCGCCGCCAGATCGCGCGGTGAGTACACCAGCGACTGGATGTTGGCCGCCGCCGTGCTGAACGGCTTGAACAACATGCGCTCGCCGGGGTTGCCGGGCGTGGTCAGGTTGAAGTTCAGGCCGTCGATCTGCAGCGTGGCCAGGTTGGCCGCGTCGGTGAACGGGGTGGACGTGCCGTCCGACAAGCGCACCACCTGCCCGGCCGTGCCGGTGGTAAAGCGGATTTCGTAGTCCGACGCCGCGAACTCCGTGGGGCCGGTGAAGGACACCGTGCCCACGCCCGCGCCGTTGGTGTGGCCCGGCATGCTGGCGGGCAGGGCGAACAGGTCCTTGCCCAGCGCACCGTCCAGCGTCAGGCCCAGGTTGTGCTGGTCGTTCATCGTCATGCCGATGGCCATGGCCATGCGGCCCAGCAGGTTGCGCCCTTCGGCCAGATCGTTGTTGTTAAAACGCAGCAGGCCCGACATCGACCCGCCGCCGAGCACGTTCTCGTCCATCTCCACGGCTGGCGCACCGGGCCGGTTGAAGAACAGCTTGATCTGGCCGCTGCCGGGGAAGGCCGTCGCGTCATCGATGGACAGGCTGGTGGCCGTGGTGCCCAGCACCAGCGGCTGGCTGCCCGCCACAAACAGGCCCACGGTGCCATCGTCGGCCGGGATCTGCTTGGTCTGCACATACTGGTTGATGTCGCGGATGATCTGGTCGCGCTGGTCCAGCAGGTCGTTCGGAGTCTGGCCATTGCCCTTGGCGCGCGCGATCTGCTCGTTCACGCTGGCCATCTGCCCGGCCAGGCTGTTGACGGCGGTGATGCTGCTTTGCAGCTGTTCGGTTACGGTGTACTGGATCTCGTTGATGCGGTCGGCGGCCGCACGCATGCGCGAGGCGGTTTCGTCCATGCGCGTGAGCACCACGGTGCGCGCAGTGATGTCCGTGGGGGCGCTCACCACGTCCGAGAACGCATTCATCATGTCATTGATGGCTGCACCCAGGCCCGCCGTGCCGCCGCTGAAGACCTCCTGCAGCTGGCGCAGGCGCTCGGCCCGCACGATGTCGGACGACTGCACCGAGCCCGCCGTGGCCGACTGGCGCGTGAGCAGCTCGCTCTGGTTGCGCAGGATGGTCTGTACATCCACGCCCTGGCCGATGTAGCCGCCGCCCGTGAACTGGCCCTGCACGGTCTGCAGCACCACGGTCTGGCGCGAATAGCCGGGCGTGTTGACGTTGGCAATGTTGTGGCCCGCCGTCTGCAGCGCCACCTGGTTGGCCAACAGGGCGCGGGCGCCGACGTTGAGCAAGCTCATGACTCACCTCGCATTTCAGTGATCCCCAGCGCTGCCTTCACCCCCAGCGCGTGTGACTGGCGCGGCCCTAGCCAGTGCCCCCGCGCAAGGGCCGCCCCGCCGCGCTGGGGGCGTCCCCCTCCCGCGAAGCGAGAGAGGGGGAAGGCGCGAAGCGACTCAGGGGGTGTTTGCATGGTCAAGCCTGCGCGCGCAGCGTGCGCAGCACGCTATTGATGGCACCGCCGAGCTTTTTGGCGTACTCGGGGTCGGTGGCGTAGCCCGCCTTTTGCAGCGCCGAGGCATAGGCCATGGCCGAGCCGGACTGGGCGACGGATTCGGCCTTCTCGTAGCGCGGGCTGTCCTTGATGAGCTTTGCGTAGTCCCGGAACGAATCCTCGTACGAGTCGTAGGCGCGGAACTTCGCCGTCACCTTCTGGGCCTTGCCGTTGATGTATTCGGTGGTGGTGATCTCGGCCACCTTGCCTGTCCAGCCCTTGCCGGCCTTGATGCCGAACAGGTTGAACGAGTTGGAGCCGTCCTTGTGTTTGATCTCGCTTTTGCCCCAGCCGGTTTCGTGGCCAGCCTGGCCCAGCATGAAGCTGGCCGGAATGCCGCTCTCCTGGGCCACGCGCTCGGCGGTGCCCGAGAGGTGCTGCACAAAACCATCGCGGCCCTTGGGCGCGGGTCCAGTGGCCTCGGCCGGTGTGCCGGTGGCCGAGGACGCTGTGCGGGGCAGCGCCTGCGGCAGGCTCAGTGTGGAGGGCACGGAGAAATTCGCGTCGGCCCCGCCCATCTGGCGCGAGAGCTGGCGTGCAATCGCTTCAGACAGCCCGCCCTGCTGGCCCGACATGCTGACCGAGAGCTGCTGGTCCAGCATGTCCTGGCCCAGGTTGGCCTGCTCGCCTTCCATGAGGCCGGATTTCATCGTGGCGTCGCGCATGCTCTTGATCAGCTCGCGCATGAACAGCGACTCGAACTGCTTGGCGACCTCGCGCGTGGTCTGGGCGTTGTTGGCCGTGCCCGCGTCGTACTTGAGCGAATTGAGCGAGCGGATGTCCACCGCCAGCGCATTGGACGTGCTGCTGGTGGTGCTGGACGAGGGCAGGGTGAGGGCCATGGTTGCTCCCCGGGGTCAGATCACTTCCAGCTCTGCGTTGAGGGCACCGGCGGCCTTGATGGCCTGCAGGATGGCCAGCAGGTCGCCCGGCGTAGCCCCCAGCGTGTTGAGCGCCTTGACCACGTCTGCCAGCTGGGGTGAAGCCGGCATCTGGATGATGTTGCCCGGTTCCTGGTTGATGCGGATGTCGCTTTGCTGCGCCACCACGGTCTGCCCTTGCGAGAGTGGAGCGGGCTGGCTGATGACGGGCGTGGAGCTGATGGTGATCGACAGGTTGCCGTGTGCAATGGCGCAGGGGCCCAGCGTCACGGCCTGGTTCAGCACCACCGAGCCGGTGCGTGCATTGATGACGACCTTGGCCGAGGGAGTGGACGCCTCGAGGGGCAGTTCTTCCAGGTCGGCGATGAAGCCCACGCGGGCGCCGGGGTCCAGCGGTGCGCGCACTTGCACGGTGCGCCCGTCGAGCGCCGTGGCCAGGCCGCTACCCAGTTTGGTGTTGATGGCCTGCGCCACGCGGCGTGCGGTCTGGAAGTCCGAGGCATTGAGCCCCAGGTTGATGGTGTCGCCCTCGTTGAGGGGTGTGGGCACGGCGCGTTCGACCTGTGCGCCTTGCGGAACCCGGCCTGCACTCAGATGGTTGATCTGCACCTTGCTGCCGCCCGCCGAGGCGCCCGCGCCTCCCACCACCACATTGCCTTGGGCCAGGGCGTAGATCTCGCCGTCGGCGCCGCGCAGGGGCGTGACGATGAGCGTTCCGCCCTTGAGCGACTTGGCGTTGCCCATGGAGGACACGTTGATGTCGATCATCTGCCCGGGCTGGGCAAAGGCCGGTAGCTGTGCCGTGACGATCACCGCCGCCACGTTCTTGAGCTGCAACTGGTTCGCCGTGCCAGGCGGCAGGCTGATGCCCATCTGCTGCAGGTAGTTGGACATGGCCTGCGTGGTGTAAGGCATCTGCGTGGTCTGGTCGCCCGTGCCGTCCAGCCCCACCACCAGGCCATAGCCCGTCAGCTGGTTGCTGCGCACGCCCTGCACCGCCGCCACTTCCTTGATGCGCAAGGCATGGGCAGGCACCCCCACACCAGCAGCCACGAGGGCCAGCAACAGCCACAGCGCGCGCACGGGGCGTGACAAGAGGGAGTGGGACAAGGCTTTCATGACACCGATTGTGGGCGGCCCCGCCAGGAACTAAAACCCAAAAAGAAGCGGGTTCACCGGCCTATTGCATGGGTTCCCGAGCGGATGGGAAATGGCGGTGGCGTACCGTGCGCCCGGGCGGTTGGTCCGGGTCAAGCTGCAAGGTGAAATATGAATAAAAATGGCCGCTGTCGCTTAATAGATAAGCGTAAATAGCTATAAATAAGATAGCGATTTTGAGATCGACTACACAATCGCAGCCATCCCACTGCCCAGTGCTCGTCAAAACTGGCGCGGCCAAAGCGCGGGCCGCCGCGCAAGGGCCGCCCCGCCGCGCTGGCGGCGTCCCCCTCCCGTAGCGCGCAGCGCGTAGAGAGAGGGGGAAGGCGCGCAGCGCCTCAGGGGGTGAAACCCTAAAACGGCGTGATCGTGTTGAAGACCCGGTTCATCCAGCCCAAGGCCTGGGCTTCGTTCTGTGCGCCACGGCCACGGGATTCCACCCGCACATTGGCGACCTGGGTCGAGTTGACAATGCTGCCCGGCTGCAGCGCGCGCGGATCGATGGTGCCCGAGAAGCGCAGCACATCCACGTTCTGGTTCACGCCGATCTGCTTCTCGCCCGTCACGACCAGGTGGCCGTTGGGCAGCACGTCCACCACGGTGGCGGTGATCGAGCCGGTGAAGGTGTTGGCGCTTTCGGTGCCGCCCTTGCCCGAGAAGGTGCTTTCCGAACCGGCGCCGAGCGTGGTGCGGTCGGCCAGCGACTTTTTCACGAAAGGCAGGTTGGTGATGCCGGCCGAGGCCTCCGAGGTACGGTCCACGGTGGACGAGGATTTCTGGCTGGCCGTCACGTTCTCGACGATCATGATCGTGACGTTGTCGCCCACCAGCCGTGCGCGGCGGTCTTCGAACGCGGGGCGGTAGCTGGCGTTGTGGAACAGGCCCCCGGTCACGGGCGGTGGTGCACGGTGCACTGCGGCCAGTGGTGGTGGGGTGGTCGGCAGGATGTCCACCGGCGGCGGCGGCGACAGGGTGGCGGCGCCGCCCGTGAGCAGCAGCGCGCCCACGGCGGCGGGCAGGGCAAAAAGGCGTGTGAACGGCAGCATGGCGAACGCTCCTGGTGTCGGCATCGGGATCACAGCTGGCTGAGCTTGGCCAGCATCTGGTCCGAAGTCTGGATGGCCTTGGAATTCATCTCATAGGCACGCTGTGCCTGGATCATGGTGACCAGCTCTTCCACCACGTTGACGTTGGAGGCTTCCAGAAACCCCTGCTTGAGAATACCCAGCCCGTTGGTGCCGGGCGTTCCCTGCTGGGGCTGGCCCGAGGCGGCCGATTCCTTGAACAGGTTCTGGCCAATGGGCTCGAGGCCGGCCGGGTTGATGAAGGCCGACATCGCCAGGTTGCCCAAGGGCTGGGGCTGGGTGTTGCCCTGTACGGTGGCCGACACCACGCCGTCGGCGCTGATGGTCACGCTCGTGGCGTTGGCGGGCACCGTGATGCCGTTGGCCACGGGCAGGCCGCTGGAGTTGACCAGGCGGCCTTGCGAATCGACCTGGAACGAGCCGTCGCGCGTGTAGCCGATGGTCCCGTCGGGCATGGTCACTTCGAGAAAACCATTGCCGTTGATGGCCACGTCCAGGTTGTTCTTGGACTCCTGCAGGCTGCCCTGCACGAAGTTGCGGCTGGTGGCCACCGTGCGCACGCCCAGGCCGAGGTGCAGGCCGGTGGGCAGCTGGTTCTGCTCGGTGGTGTTGGCACCCACCTGGCGCAGGTTCTGGTAGATCAGATCCTCGAACACCGCGTTGTTGCGCTTGTAGCCGGTGGTGGAGACGTTGGCCAGGTTGTGCGAGATGACGTCGAGCTGGGTCTGCTGGGCAGACATGCCGGTCTTGGCGATCCAGAGGGAGTTGATCATGGTGCTTCCTTTTGGCGTGGCGGCGCGGGGCGCGACCTCAGCCGTTCATGCTCAGCAACTGGCTGGCGGTCTTGTCGTTGGTTTCGGCGGACTGCAGCAGGCGCATCTGCTGTTCGAACTGGCGCGATGCGGCAATCATCCCGACCATGCTTTCGACCGGATTCACGTTCGAGCCTTCCACTGCGCCTGCCAGCATGCGGGCGTTGGCGTCATTGGCAATCGGGTCGCCGGACGTGGTGCGAAACAGCCCGTCGTCGCCGCGCTTGAGCGGGTCTTCCGGGGTGGGAGTGGCCAGCTTGAGGCGGCCGATGGCCTGCGCGGGCTGGCCAGCTGCCTTGGCAGTGACCGTTCCATCCGAGCCCAGCGTGACTTCGGCGCCCGGCGGGACATCAATGGGCGCGCCGCCATCGGACAGCACAGGCAGTCCGGTGGGGGTGAGCAGCTGGCCCGTGGCAGACACCTCAAAGGTGCCGGCGCGGGTGTAGGCCTCGGTACCGTCAAGTCCCTGCACGGCAAACCAGGCATTGCCCACGGCCATGGCGTCGAGGTTGCGGCCGGTACGCTGCACGGGGCCGGGCGTGCTCACGTGGCCCGAGGTGGCCTCCAGCGCAAACACACGGGTTTTGGAGCCATCGCCCTGGATCGGGACCGAGCGGAAGGTGGACATCTCCGCACGAAACCCCTGGGTGGAGGCGTTGGCGAGGTTGTTGGACAACACGGCCTGCCGGTGGGCGGCCGCGTTGGCGCCCGTCATCGCGGTGTAAATGATGCGGTCCATGGGGGCTCTCCGTTGTCCAGGGCTGTTTCAGTGCAGAGTTCTTACGAACCGTTCCCGATCAACGCAAGTTCACCAGGGTGGACATCACCTGGTCTTGCGTCTTGATGGTCTGGGCATTGGCCTGGTAGGCGCGCTGTGCGGTCATCATGTTCACCAGCTCGGCGGTCAGGTCCACGTTGGAGTCTTCCAGCGCGCCCGAGCGCAGCGACCCGAAGTTGCCGTCGGTGGCCGTGCCAGCCACCGGCTGGCCGGATTCAAAGGTGGCGACCCAGTTGTTGCCGCCTACCGAAGCCAGGCCCTGCGTATTGCGGAAGCTCGACAGCGCCAGCTGGCCTTCTGCACGGGTCACGCCGTTCGAGTAGCGGGTCATGATCATCCCGTTGTTCTCGATGTTGATGCCCGTGAGCTCGCCCGTGGTGTAGCCGTCCTGGCTCAGGTTGGAGACCGAGAACTTGTTGCCGCTCTGTGAGACTTTGTCCAGGCTCACCGCCACATCAAACGCGGGCAGGTTGTTGGGGTTGGGCGGGGTCGGGTTCACGTTCAGCGTGAGCGCGAAGCCCGTGGCGGGGGGCGTGGCCACGGGGGCCGTGATGGCGCCATTGTTGTCAAACGTGATCTGGCCTATAGGAGTTGCCACCACGGGAGGCACTGCCGTGGGGTCGTCCAGCTGGTCGTACACGTCCCAGGTGTTGTCGGTGGCGGTCTTCTGGAAGTACAGGCTCACTGGCTTGGCCACGCCCTGGCTGTCGAACACGTTGATCGACGTGCCGTAGGTGGCGCGCGGTGTGGCCGGGATGGGCGGCGTGGCGGCAGGGTCGCCGGCCGCATCGGTGGCCGTGGCCGGCAGGTTGAATGCTGCCGTGATCGTGGTGGTCTGCTTGGCAGGGATGGGCTCGGAGGTGGGGAACACCATCGGGATGGGGTCGGTGCCCGAACGCAGGCCGGTGACCGGGTCCACGGGGTAACCCATCACGTTGGCGTTGTCGTTGGTGATCATGTTGCCCTCCTTGTCCAGCTTGAAGTTGCCGGAGCGGGTGTAGGCGGGTGTGCCATCGGGCAGCGTGAGCGTGAAAAAGCCGTTGCCGTTGATGGCGACATCCAGGCTGTTGCCCGTGATCGTGAGATTGCCCTGTGTGAACTGCTGGGAGACCGCGCCCACTTCGACGCCGATGCCCGCATTGGTGCCGCCGGACGAGCCGATGGCGGACGCCACCATTTCGGCAAACTCGGCCCGCGAGGCCTTGAACCCGACGGTGTTGGAGTTGGCGATGTTGTGCCCGATGACGTCGAGGTTCTTGCTGGCGGCGTTCAAGCCAGAGAGGCCTTGCTGAAAACTCATGGTGTTCTCCTGATGGGGGCTATCACTGAATCGGCCGGGTTAGACCAGGGCCTTGATCTGGCTGTAGTTGATGGTTTTTCCGTTGGCCAGGGTCAGCACCAGCTGGCCGTCCTCGGCACCTGCGGCCGTGACCTTGGACAGGGCCAGCGACGTGCTGTCGATCTTGGTCGAACCATTGACGGCACTGACGCGGAACTGCAGTCCCTCGGTGGAGCCGGTGTACTTGCTGGCATCCCACTCGAAGGTGTGGCGCCCTGCAGCCTTGGCACCCAGATCCATGGTCTCGATCACCTGGCCGCCAGCGGTCATCACCTCGACCTTCACCTTGGTGGCGGCCGAGGCCAGCTCAAAGCCACCCTTGCCGGCCTTGTCGGCCACGGCCAGCGTCGAGCCTTCGGTCATCACGTTGCGGCCAATCAGGGCCGTGCCCTGCATCACCTGCAGCGAGTTGAACTGCGCCGACATGCTCTCCATCGTCTGGTTGAGCTGCTGGATGCCGGTCACCGTGTTGATCTGCGCAATCTGCGAGGTCATCTGGGCGTTGTCCAGCGGGTTCATCGGGTCCTGGTTGTTCAGCTGTGCAACCAGCAGTTTCAGGAAGCGGTCCTGCGCGGCTGCAGGGTCGGTGGCGGCGTTGGCCTTGGTGCCGGTCGCATCGGTGACCGTGGGCGCGCTGGTGGCGGAGTTGAGGATCATGGTGGCGTCCTAGAGTTACTGGCCCATCTGCAGGGTCTTGAGGAGCAGCGACTTGGCCGTGTTCATGACCTCGACGTTGTTCTGGTAAGAGCGGGAGGCGGAGATCATGTTGACCATTTCCTCCACGGCGTTGACGTTGGAGTGCGTCACATAGCCTTCCGCGTCTGCCGACGGGTGGCTGGGGTCGTGCACGCGGCGGCCGGGAACGTTGCTTTCGTTGATGGAGCTCACGCGCACACCGGCCGAGCTGTCCGCGCCCATGGGGGCGGTCTGGAACACCACCTGGCGCGCCTTGTAGGCCTGGCCGTCGGGGCCTGCCACGGCATCGACATTGGCCAGGTTGCTGGCCACCACATTGAGCCGCTGCGACTGCGCGCTGACGGCGCTGCCCGAGACGCTGAAGATGGAGAACATGGACATGGGGAGACTCGCTTTCTGCGCTGCACTGCGGATGGCTTATTGGCCCTGGATCGCGCTGAGCATGGTTTTGGCGTTGCCGTTGATGAAACGCAGCGTGGCTTCGTAGCGCACGGCGTTGTCGACAAAGTTGGCGCGCTCGCGGTCCAGGTCCACCGTGTTGTTGTCCAGGCTGGGCTGGGTCTGCACGGAATACCCCAGCGTGCCGGGTGCGCCGGTGCCCGTGCTGGCTGCAGGCAGCGGAATGTGGCGGGGGTCTGTGGCGCCCTTGGCCCCCAGGTTGCCCGTGGTGCCCACCGAGCCACCCGTGGCCAGGCGGGTCACGCCAGAGCCCAAGCCCGTGGCTTCGCGCATCGCATCGCCAAAGCTGAAATCGCGTGCCACGTAGCCCGGGGTGTCAGCATTGGCGATGTTGCTGGCGATGGCGCGCTGGCGCTCGGCACGCAGCACGAGCGCGTTGCCGAGAAAGTCCAGCCGGTTGGTCATCTTGTCAAGCATGGTTGCCTCACACCCTGGGTTGCAATAGGAGCCGGTTGGGGGTTTCCGGCGTGGTTCGATTGTGAAAGCCGCCGCTTTTTTCTAAAGCGCGAAGAACGCGGAAATGGGTGCGCAGTTTCGGGTTTTGCGCAGGGCTCGCCTGCCTATAGTTCCAGTCGTGAAAGAGTCTTTGCCGCCCCGCGCGGTCAGACCTGTTGACCTGCGATGCCCAGGAGGCCCCATGCCATCGATCTTCGTTTTCCCCTTCGTGTCCCCTTTGGTTCGCGCGGGCGCTCTGGCGAGCGCCGGGCGGCGTGCTGTGGCTCGGCACGCTCTGGCGGTGGTGCTGGGGTTGACTGCAGTGGCTGGCAGCAGCGGGGCCGCGCTGGCCCAGGCGGCAGCCGACCCCAGTGCCGACCTGGGCCCGCTGACCCAACGCTGGCTGGATGACGCGATGTCGCGCAACCAGGCTTCCGGCTTGCCGCTGCGCATGGAAGTGAGCGTTGGCTCACTCGACTCGCGGCTGCGGCTGGCGCCGTGCGCGCGGGTCGAACCCTACCTGCCGGTCGGCGCCCGGCTGTGGGGCCGCACCCGCCTGGGGCTGCGCTGTGTCGAGGGGCAAACCGCATGGAACGTGTACCTGCCGGTGACCGTCAAGGCATTTGGCCCGGCTTGGGTGCTGACCGGCCCGGTGGCTCCGGGGACGGTGCTGACCGCCAATGACGCCACCGAGGCGGAAGTGGACTGGGCCGAAGAGTCGGCAGCCGTGATGGCCAACCCGGAAATGTGGGTCGGGCAGGTCGCCGCGCGCCAGCTGGTGGCCGGCCAGGCATTGCGCCAGACCATGGTGCGGCCCCCCCAGCTCTTTCGCGCAGGCGCCCAGGTCAAGGTGATTGCCCAGGGCCCTGGCTATGCAGTCACCTCCGCAGGGCAGGCCATGTCGGCAGGCGCTGCGGGGCAGATTGTTCGCATCCGTATGGATAATGGCAGGATAGTCAGTGGAACTGTGAATGAGGTTGGGACGGTGGTCGTCGCTCTTTGATGACGGGGCGGCGATAAATGGCTAAAGTCCGGGCCAAATGGGTCGAAAACATTGCTACTGTGCCCCACATCAAACGGGGTGGTGGAGAGAGCGATGAAGATTGGTCAAAAACCGGAACTCCCGGGCGCCTTGGCGCAGACGGGGCTTGCCAAGCAAGCCAAAAGTCCTGCCAGCGCTGCTGAAGGAGCCGCCAAAGACGCTGCGGCTGTGTCAACCGCCGGTGTGCCCGTCACCGTCTCCACCGCTGCCCGTGCGCTGGACCAGACATCCCGTTCCACAGGTGATTTTGATGCGAGCAAGGTCAAGGCGGTGCGGGCTGCCATCGAAAAAGGCACTTTCTCGGTGGACGCCGAAGCCATTGCCGACAAGATGCTCTCCAACGCCCAGGAAATCCTGGCCCGCTCGCGCGGTTGATTCCTCAGCGTCCCGCACGCACCTTTATTGACAGACTTGGCAGGCAGGCGCTATCCACCTCACAATGCGCCATGTCCCTGGAAGAATCCCTCTCGGCTGTTGAACAGCTGATCGAAAAAGTCTCCGCCGCCCTTCTCGCGGCAGACCCCCAATCCCTGGAAAAGAACAGTGTGGCCCTGCGGGATGCAGCGGCCCAGTTCGCGCGCGTTCTGGAGCAGACTGCAGCCAGGGGTCTGCCCGTGCCTGCACAGCTGCAAAAACGAGCCCGGGCCATTGACGACATGCTTGCCGTGCACCGCGAAAGCCTGGCGCGCCTGGCCGTGAATGCCGATCGCCAGGTGGCAGGCTTGGTGCCGCAGGCGGGCACACCCTCCACCTACGGCGATGGTCGGGGCGCACAGGCCGGCAAGCCCGGCGTGGCCCGTATCTACAAATCGGCTGGTTGAGCCGACGCTCAAAAAAGATAGCTGCTTGCGCTTTTTAATAGTGAGTTTGAGATAAAAACTATCTCAAACCCTTGAAGAGCAAGCGTAAGCAGCTATTGTTTTGAAGTGAATTGGTGGAGACCGAGGTTCCACCTAGCGAGCATGGCCTTTGGAACGGCCGCTGCCCCAAGCCAGTGCCACCGTGGATCTGGCTCTGCCAGTCCAGGGGTGGTGTCCCCCTCAGGGGGAAGGCGCGCAGCGCCTCAGGGGGAGCTCTAGTGCGCCCGCATCTTGGCCCGCAGGCGTGCGATGGACTGGCTGTGCAGCTGGCACACCCGAGATTCGGTCACCCCCAGCACGGCCGCGATCTCCTTGAGATTCATGTCGTGCTCGTAGTACATGCCCATGATGTGCTGCTCGCGTTCGGGCAGGGTCTTGATGGCATTCACCAGCGACATCTTGAGCCGCTGGTCGCGCAGCAATTCCAGAGGGTCTGCGTCGGCGTCTGCCACATGGCGGTCCAGAAAGCCGTCATCGTCCTCGTTGCCATGCGTCATGTCCTCCAGATACACCAGTTGTGTACCCCGAACCTTGCCGAGCAGGCTTTGGTATTCGACCAAGCTCATGCCCATCTCGCTGGCAATTTCAGACTCCAGCGGGCTGCGGCCCAGCTTCTGCTCCAGCCGGTGCACGGCGTGTTCGATGTCTTTCTGGCTCTTGCGGGAGCTGCGGCTCATCCAGTCGCCCTCGCGCAGTTCGTCCAGCATGGCGCCCCGGATGCGCTGAGTGGCAAAGGTCTCGAACTGCACTCCCTGGGCCACTTCGTAGCGCGACAGGGCTTCCGCCAAGCCCATCATGCCAACCTGGATCAGGTCGTCCAGCTCCACGTTGGGAGGCAGCTTGGCGATCATGTGGTGCGCGATTCTTCGCACCAGCGGGACGTGCTGGCGGATCATCGCATCACGATCGAGCTGGCCTTTGGCGGTGTACATAGAGAGCGTGTTATGCACTTTTACGTGCCCACGAAAGCCGGGGCAAGGCCCGGCGACGAGACGCAGGACGCGCCGCAGTATCAATACTGCCAGCGGCCTGCAACGACGTAGCCGGGCCTTGCCCCGGCTTTCCCTCCGGGTTGACCCCAGAGGCAGGCACTCGCCGCGTTGCAGCACTTGCCAAGGCCCCGGCCTTGGCTGCGCACTGCGCCTTGCGATCACCAGCCTCTGGGGTCAACGTGGGTACGTAAAAGTGCATAACACGCTCTAGTCAACGGCTCCGGACAAATCAGATCAATGGCTCCGGACAAAATGCGCAGGCATGGCTGCCAAGTTGCTGGGTGGCAGCGCTGTCAGCGACTCACTGATAGTGCCCGCATTTTCCAGCAGTTGCAAGGCCAGGCGCTGGAGGTCCTGAGGGTTCTGTGTGGCGATGGTGGTCGTGCGGACCGGGCCGCCCAGGTGGCGTTCCGCGCAGTCCTGCAACGTCATCAGCGCATGCTGGGTCTTGCGCCGTTCTGCGGGCGTGGTGCCGCGCAGCAAAGCCGCCACCATACAGGGCAGTCCTGTGTGCACGGCGATCTGCTTGAGGCTTTTGTAAGTGGTCAGCACGCCAGCGGAACCTCCGCCCATGACCACCAGCGGAATGGTGGCGGTGTGGGTCAGCAGCGATCCCAGCGTCGCCGCAGGTGCGTGCAGCACCACGAGCCCGTAGGTTCTGAAATACGGCACCAGCGCATGCAGAGGTGCCGTTTCGTTGCGACTGGCCTCGCGGCCGATGCGCTGCAGGCCTTTGGCTGCGGGAATCACCGCCAGCGATGAGGCCATGGCCCCCATGTTGAGGCTGACGCCCTCGTTCCACGGCGCTTGTTGCAGCAGGTGCAGCAAACCCGGGTACTCGTCCGTCTCCTGCGCTGTGCCGTCGAGCACCACGACCGGGTAGCCCAGGCGCTGCAGGCTGGCGCAGATCTGCCAGAGCGTCTCCAGCCCGGTGCCCGCGTTGTCCTGGCTGGCAACAGCCACCACGCGCAGCTCTGACTGCGGGGTGAAGCTGTGCAGGCCGGCCGCCTGGTGAAAGCTGATATCAAGCATCGACCAGCCCCCGTTCGTTCATGGTGTCGGGCGAATGCGAGAAGAAGAAATTCAGGTCGGTCGCCTTGGGGTCGAAGGCCGATTTGGCAGGCGCGCGCATGGAGGTGCTGATGAGCTTGTGTGCATCGGCACGTTCCCAGTCTTCCGGCACACGCTGGCCGTTGGTCACGCCGCGCAGCACCATCTGGTGGCGGATCAGTGCGTCGATGGCGGGGCCGAGCTTCACGGCCTCGTCCACCTTGGACAGGATGGCTTGCTGGGAACCTTCGGTCTTGAATGCGGTGAGCACGTCATCGAGCGTGTCGCCATGGCAGCCTGCGTTGAGCACCAGCAGGCGGTTGACGTGGGGCAGGTCCAGCACGTCCAGCATGTCGCGCTTGCGCGGGTCGCGGGGGGCCACGCCGGTGGTGTCGATCAGCACCATCTTCTTGCCGCTGAGCAGGCCCAGCAGGTCTTGCAGCGCGGCGCGGTCGTGCGCCAGATGGGCCACGATGCCCAGCATGCGGCCGTAGCTGCGCAGCTGCTCGTGCGCGCCCACGCGGTAGGTGTCCAGGGTGATCAGGCCCACGCTGCCCGGGCCATGGATGCGCGCACACAGCGCGGCCAGCTTGGCCGTGGTCGTGGTCTTGCCAACGCCGGTGGAGCCCACCATCGCGAAGATGCCGCCTTGCTCATACAGCGGAGGCTCGGCCAGGTCGGTCTTGAGGTTGCGCTCCAGCACATCCATCAGCCAGCGCACCGACTCGGCGGCCGACAGGTCTTCCGGCATGCGTTCGAGCACGGCGCGGGCCAAAGATGGGGAGTAGCCTGCACGGATCATCTTGAGCATGAGGTTGGACTGGATCGGGTTCTGGCGCGCCTGGCCCAGCCAGGCCATGGTGTTAAAGCGGTCTTCGATCAACTCCCTCATGGCATGGAGCTCATTCATCACGCTTTGCTGGTTGTTGTTCGACTGGGCCAGGTGGGCGCTGGCGGCTTCCTGCCGGCGGCGTGGAGGCTCCGGCGGAATGTCCATGGGGATGCTGCGCAGCGGGTTGTGGCGCACCACGGCGGGTGCTGGCATGCGTTCGCGCTCGGGCTCCTGGTCGCGGCTGCGCTCCGACAAGGTTTGTGGTTCGGCCGGGCCGTTGAGCGCCTCGTGCCGGCGGCGCAGCATGCGCTCGCGCACGTAGTCCTGGAACGACAGCGTGCTCATCGCCAGCTGCTCGGTGTCTTCCTCAACCGCGTTGCGGCCCAGGGTGCTGGCTGCGGCGGTCTGGCTGGCGCGCTGGGGGGCGCTGCGCGCCGGTGTGGGGGCCAGCAAGGGCGGGTTGCTGGACGCGCCTGCACTTCCATCCAGGGCCGACAGCGTGTCTTCGGCCGTGGCCACAACCTCGACGCCGTTGGCCGTGGGGCGGTTGGACAGAATGAGGGTGCCCTCTCCAAAGGCCATGCGCGCCTTGGCCAATGCCTCGCGGGAGGTGGGGGCGGTAAAGCGTTTGATGTTCATGCTGATGCACCTCTAAGGATCGGCCCAATGCGGATGGTGTGGGTCTCTGGGATTTCACTGTGCGCAAGCACCTGCAGCCGGGGCGCCACACGGCGCACCAGGCGGGAGATGGCGTTGCGGATCTGGTCGGGAACCAGCAGGCAGGCGGGCAGGCCCATCTCTTCCTGCTTGAGGGCCACCTCGGCGGCCTTTTGCGTGAGGATGTCGGCCACGCCGGGGTCCAGAGCCGGTCCTGCTGCGTTGCCCAGGGCTTGCACCAGCAGGCGTTCCAGGCCCGGCTCGATGGCAATGACGTTGAGTTCGCGGGTGGGGCCGTAAATCTGCTGGACGATGGCGGGCGACAGCGCAATGCGCACGCGGCGGGCCAGCTCGACCGGGTCTGTGATGCCACCAGCGTGCTCGGCCAGCGTTTCGATGATGGTCCGGATATCGCGGATGTGCACAGACTCTTCCAGCAGCAGCTGGAGGACCTTCTGGAACGTTGCGATGGAGACCATTTTGGGGACCACTTCTTCGATGAGCTTGGGGGCCAGCTTGGCCACGTGCTCCACCAGTTGCTGGGTTTCTGTGCGACTGAGAAGCTTGGCGGCTTGCACTTGCATCAAGTGTGACAAATGGGTGGCCATCACGGTTTCGGAATCAACGACGGTAAAACCCGCCATTTGTGCGGCTTCCTTCTGCCGTTCGTCGATCCAGTGGGCTGGCAGGCCAAAAGCGGGGTCGGTGGTGGGGGTGCCGATCAGGGGCGTGGTGATACCGCCGGGGTTGATGGCCAGGAACATGCCGGGGAAGGCTTCGCCTTCGCCCACCACCACGCCACGCAGCGTGATGCGGTAGCCGCTGGGCTTGAGTTCGAGGTTATCGCGCACATGCACGGCGGGCGGCAAGAAGCCCACTTCTTGCGCAAACTTGCGGCGCACGCCCTTGATGCGGGTGAGCAGGTCGCCCTGGCGGCTCTTGTCCACCAGGCTGATCAGGCGGTAGCCCAGCTCCAGGCCCAGCAGGTCTATGGGTTGCAGGTCGTCCCAGGTGGCTTCGCCATCGCTGACCGGGGCGGGCGGTGCTTCGACTTCGGGCGGCACTTTCTGGCGTTCGTACAGCACCCAGGCGGCGTAGCCCAAGAGGCCGCCCATGGTCAGGAACACCATGTGGGGCATGCCGGGGATCACGCCCAGCAGCAGCAGGATGCCGGCGGTCACGCCCAGCACGCGGGGCGACATGAAGAGCTGCTGCACGATCTGGCGGCCCATGTCGTGGTCTTTGCCCACGCGCGAGATCACCATGGCCGCAGCCACCGAGATCAGCAGCCCGGGAATCTGTGCCACCAGCGCATCACCAATGGCCAGCAGGATGTAGCTATCAGCCGCCTGCTTGGCCGAGAGGTCGTGCTGCAAAACCCCGATGGCAAAGCCACCGATGATGTTGATGAGCAAAATCAGGATGCCTGCGACCGCATCGCCGCGCACGAACTTGGAGGCACCGTCCATGGAGCCAAAGAAGTTGGCTTCTTCCGCCACTTCGGCGCGGCGGCGCTTGGCTTCTTTTTCGTCGATCAGGCCCGCGTTCAGGTCGGCGTCCACGGCCATCTGCTTGCCGGGCATGGCGTCCAGCGTAAAGCGCGCCGACACCTCGGCAATGCGCTCGGCGCCCTTGGTGATCACCACAAAATTGATCACCACAAGGATGGCGAACACGATCAGGCCGACGGCAAAGTTGCCGCCGATCAAGAAGTGGCCGAAGGCCTCGATCACCGCACCGGCGGCGCCGGGGCCGGTGTGGCCTTCGAGCAGCACCACGCGCGTGGAGGCCACGTTCAGCGACAGGCGCATCAGGGTGGTCAGCAGCAGCACCGAGGGAAAGGCTGCGAAATCGAGCGGCCGCAGCATGTAGGCCGCCACCATCATCACCATCAGGGCCACGGCGATGTTGAGCGTGAAAAATGCGTCGAGCAGCCAGGGCGGGATGGGCAACACCATGAGCGCCAGGATCGCCACCACCAGCAGTGGTGCCGACAGGCCCTGCAGGGCGCCTGCATTGGTGCCCGCCCATTGTCGAAGAGACGTTACGGAGGTGTTCATACGGCGGCGCCTTGCACGGGAGTGCGGTTCAGCGGATCAAGTTCAGGCGGAACGAAGGGCTCCACCAGGCTGTCGGGCATGCGGCCTTCGCCACGCAGGGCGGCCTTGAGGCGGTAGACATAGGCCAGCACCTGGGCCACGGCGGTGTAGAGCGTGGCGGGAATGGCCTGGTCCAGTTCGGCATGCGCATACAACGCCCGGGCCAGCATGGGCGACTGCAGCACGGGCACGTCGTGCGCCTTGGCCACGTCGCGGATCTTGAGCGCGATGAGGTCGGTGCCGCGCGATATCACTTGGGGGGCACTCATGGTCTTTTCGTCGTACTTGAGTGCCACCGCATAGTGGGTGGGGTTCATCACCACGAAATCGGCCTTGGGAACTGCGCCCACGCTGGCGCGGTCGGCAATCTCGCGCTGCTTCTGGCGGATGCGGCCCTTGGTGTGGGGGTTGCCGTCGGATTCCTTGTGCTCTTGCTTGACTTCCTCGTGCGACATCTTCAGGCGCGACTTGAAGAAGTAGGCCTGCAGCGGCACGTCCACCAGCGCGGCCAGGAACACGACCAGCAGTAGCAGGCTCATGCCCGAAGTCAGCCAGTCAGCCAGCTGGCGAATGGCCATGGGGGAGGGCTGCAGCACCAGCATGGCCACGGTGTCGATGCTGTTGCCCATGAACTTCCAGGCCACATAGCTCAGGATCGCGGTCATCAGCACCATCTTGGCCACGTTGGCCATCTGCTGCTTGGAGAAAAGGTTGGCCAGGCCCGAGATGGGGTTCAGGCGGTTGAACTGGGGCGTGATGGGCTTGAGGCTCAGGATCCAGCCGCCAGCACCAATGGCGCTGATCAGGGCGGCGGCGCTGGTGAGGATGGCAAACACTGCACTGGCCACCAGGCCCACCACCACCATGTCCTGCAGACGCTTGAGCATGGTGCCTGGCGCCATGACGGTGGCGGCGTCAAACGCCAGTTGCTGGCTCATGGCCAGCTGCATGTGGTCCATCAGCTGGGGCGCCAGCACCAGCAGGCAGGCGGCCCCGGCACCCAGAATCGCCAGGTGGGAGAGATCGCGCGAGCGTGCTCCCTGGCCGTCTTCGCGCGTTTTCTGCAGCTTGCGCTCTGACGCGGGTAGGCTTTTTTCTTGGCTGGATTCCATGGTGGCATGACGGCTGGTGTCATGCCATTGTCGTGAGCAGCCCGGAAATCTAAAGCTGGATAAGGGGGCTGCAGCCCCCTCTTTTCCATGCGGGCCAAAGGGGCCTTGCCTGCGGGGCCTCACCCGACAAAGGGTGGGTGGTGCTGGGACGGAATACTAAAAAAGATAGCTGCTAGCGCTTGATGGATAAGCGCTAGCGGCCATTTTGACCGCAGAAAGCCCCGGGCGGGCTCAGAACCCGAGGCTGGCCAGCAGGTCGTCCACCTGGGACTGGTCGGTGACCACGTCGGGGGTGTGCTCGGGGTCCACCACGGGGCCCTGCAGATGCTGAGGGCGGGGTGGCTCGACGGGCACCTGCGCGTTGGGTGGGGCCGTTTGAATCAATAGCTGGACCAGCTGGTCTTCAATGGTGGCCGCCAGGTTGACCACGCGGGCAATCACCTGCCCCGTGAGGTCGTGAAAGTCCTGCGCCATCATGATTTCGGTGAGGTGCGTGTCGGCTTCCTTGGTCACGCGCTCCACATCGGTCAGGAAGTTGAAGATCTCGCCCTTGGCCACGGCCGCCACCGGGTCGGCCACCAGCGAGTTGACGACCCGGCGCGTCTCGGCCGCGATGTAGTCATGCTGGGCTTTGGCCTGTTCGACGCGGTTGAGCACCTTCTCGGCCGCTTCACCCGTCAACCGCGCGATGTAGGACAGGCGGCTTTGCGCGTCGGGCAGTTCGCCCATGGAGCCGCGCAGTTTGTCGGCATAGCCCAGTTCGTTGAGCGAGTCGTGCAGCTGGCGCGTCAGCTGGCCAATCTTGTGGTGTACATCGGCAGGCGGCTGGCTGTTGTCCGGTGTGTCGTCCATGGTGTCATAGCCCCATCTTTTTCAGGATCAAGGTCACTTTTTCTTCCAGCGTGGCCTTGGTGAAGGGTTTGACGATGTAACCCGCTGCGCCACCCTGGGCGGCTGCCACGATGTCTTCCTTGCGGGCTTCGGCTGTGACCATGAGGACGGGCAAGTGCTTGAGCTTGTCGTCCTTCTTGATTTCAGCCAGCAGCTGAAAACCGTTCATGTTGGGCATGTTGATGTCCGTCACCACGAAGTCGAACTTGCTGTTGCGCAGCTTGTTCAGGGCGGCCACGCCATCTTCGGCCTCGTCGGCATCGGCAAAGCCGCTTTCCTTGAGCAGATTGCGCACGATGCGCCGCATGGTGGAGAAGTCGTCAACGATCAAAAAACGAAGGGCTGTGGTCACTTGGGACCCTTTCGGTCGAGAATTACTGTGGGCATTGTCATGGGTGGCAGGTTTGGTGACAAGTCGTAACTGTTACCTGCTTGGGGGGGGATTTTCCCGCTTTTCATTCAGCAGTTCTGTGGAAGTGATTTCGGGAATCCCTTTGCCCATGAGTCGTTCTTCGGCCTCGCGGGTCAGCACCGTGATGGTGATGCGCCGGTTGGCGGGTGCGCGCGGGTTGTTTGGCTCCAGCAGATCGCTGGCCGCCAAGCCCACCACACGTCCCAGTTTAGCGTCTGGCATGCCGGCCGACACAAGCTCGCGGCGTGAGGCATTGGCGCGGTCGGCCGACAGCTCCCAGTTGCTGTAGCCCCGGTCGCTGTTTCCGTAAGGCACGGCGTCGGTGTGCCCGGCCAGGCTGATGCGGTTTTCCACCCCGCCCAGCGCTGCCCCGATCTCGCGCAGGATGTCGCGCATGTAGGGTTTCACCAACGCGCTGCCGCTGTCGAACATGGGGCGGTTCTGGTCGTCGATGATCTGGATCTGCAGGCCGTCGGGGGTGATGTCGATGCGGATCTGCGACTTGTATTCGTTCAGGCGTGGGTTTTCGGTGATGAGCGCGTCGATCTTGGCCTCCAGGGCCTTGATGCGGTCCAGATCCTGCTTGGCGCGCTCGGCGCGGGCGGCATCAATGCTCATGCGGCGCTGCTTGGCCTCTTCCACATCAGAGCGCCGCACCTGCCCGTGCACCTTCGAGAGATCGTTGCCGCCGCCCGGAATCACACTCGAACTGTTGCCCGCGCCGTCGCCGCCAGTCATTGCCACCTTGAGCGGCGACGCGAAATACGCGGCGATCCCCTGCAGTTCGCCCTTGGCCGTGGAGCCCAGCAGCCACATCAGCAGGAAGAACGCCATCATCGCCGTCACGAAGTCGGCATAAGCGATCTTCCAGGCGCCACCATGCACCGCATGGCCGCCTTTCTTGATGCGCTTGATGATGATGGGCTGGAGTTTTTTTTCTGCCATGGCGTTTGGGGTTTCGCGGCGCGGACGTCGCTACTTCTTGCCTTTCACATGCCCCTCCAGCTCGGTAAAGCTGGGGCGGACGCTGGAGAAAAGCACCTTGCGGCCAAATTCGATGGCCGTGGCGGGGTTGTAGCCCTGCATGCTGGCCAGCAGCGTGGACTTGATGCACTGCAACTCCTTGGCGGCATCCTCCGTCTTTTGCTCGACCAGGCCGCCCAGGGGCTCCACCACGCCATAAGCCAGCAAGATCCCGAGGAATGTGCCCACCAGCGCCGAGCCGATCATGCCGCCCAGCACCGAGGGCGGCTGGCCCACCGAGCCCATGGTGTTCACCACGCCCAGCACGGCGGCCACGATCCCGAAGGCGGGCAGGGCACCGGCCAGGCGGGCCAGCGCGGCCACGGGGGCGTGGGCTTCCTGGTGGTGGGTGTCGATCTCGCTGTCCATCAGCGCTTCGATCTCGTGGGAGTTGAGGTTGCCCGACACCATCATGCGCAGGTAGTCGGTGGTGAACTCGATCACATGGTGGTCGCTGCCCACGGTGGGGTACTTCTTGAAGATCTCGGACTCGTGGGGCGCTTCCACATCCTTTTCGATGGCCATCAGCCCTTCCTTGCGGGCCTTTTGCAGGATGTCATAGAGCATGGCCATCAGCTCCATGTAACGGGCCTTGGTGTACTTGGAGCCCTTGAGTGCCATCGGAATGGCCGCCAGGGTGGCCTTGATCACCTTGGGCTGGTTGTTCACCACGAAGGCGCCCAGTGCGCCGCCCAGAATGGTGACGATCTCGAAGGGCAGGGCCTTCAGGATCACACTGATGTTTCCCCCGTGCACGATGTACACGCCGAAGATGCAGCCTAGGCAGACAACGTAACCAATGATGACGAACATGCTGTAGACGTGTTGGGCGGCAGCCGGGGCTAAACAAGTGGGCGGGCGGAGCCGCTGGCAACGCGGCTTACCGAAGGTTACTGTAAATGTATCGGATTGATGAGTGTGGAATGCACTCAAGAGCGCCATCAACACAGGCCTTCTTCGGGAAATGGCGCCAGCGCCACACCTTTGCCTCTTTTGCCGGAGTTTTGACGGTTGTCCTGGGGCGCGGATTATGTAAAAAAAGCCTCTGTCGCTTGGTGGTAGAAGGTTTTTTGCTATATAAAATATAGCAATATTCCAATTGTTTGCACCCCTCTCCATCGGCGCGCAGTGTCAATCGCTGCATTTGGCCCGTATTTCCGCAGTGACAGGGCCTTTTGGTGGCGCAGGGGCTGGACTATGCTGCGGGCATGAAAGCCGTACTGCTCGCGGGGGGGCTGGGAACCCGCATCTCGGAAGAGTCGCACCTGCGTCCCAAGCCCATGATCGAGATCGGTGGGCGGCCCATCCTTTGGCACATCATGAAGATGTACGCTGCCCATGGCGTCAACGACTTCATCATCTGCCTGGGCTACCGGGGCTATGTGATCAAGGAGTATTTCGCCAACTACTTCCTGCACATGTCGGACGTGACCTTCGACATGGCCAACAACCGCATGGAAGTGCACCACCGCCACGCCGAGCCCTGGCGCGTGACGCTGGTGGACACCGGCGAAAGCACCATGACCGGCGGGCGTTTGCGCCGCGTGCAGGAATATCTGCCTGCGGGCGAGCCCTTCTGCTTTACCTATGGCGATGGTGTTGCCGACCTGGACATGACCGCGCAGTTTGCCTTCCACCGCGCCCATGGCCGCCAGGCCACGGTGACGGCCGTGCAGCCCCCGGGGCGCTACGGCGCGCTGGTGCGTGACGGCGAGACCGTGGCCGGGTTCGAGGAAAAACCGCGTGGCGACGGCGGCTGGATCAACGGCGGCTTTTTTGTGCTGCAGCCCGAGGTCATCGACTACATCGACGGCGACGCCACCAGCTGGGAGCTGGAACCCATGGCCCGCCTGGCTACCAGCGGCCAGCTGCGCGCCTTTGAACACACGGGCTTTTGGCAGCCGATGGACACGCTGCGCGAGAAGAACCTGCTCGAAGACCTGTGGCAATCGGGCCGCGCACCCTGGAAGTGCTGGTAACCCCGATGCGCCCTGATCCCGACTTCTGGCGCGGCAAACGCGTGTTGATCACCGGCCACACCGGCTTCAAAGGTGCCTGGCTGGCCCTGTGGCTGCAGCGCCTGGGCGCGCAGGTGACCGGCGTGGCGCTGCCGCCCGCCACTGAGCCCAATCTCTTCACCCTGGCCCAGCTGGGGCAGGCGAGCCAGGCCATGGAGAGCCATTTCTGCGACATCCGCAGCCCCCAGGCCCTGGCCATGCGCGTGCGCGCCGCCCGGCCCGAGGTCGTGCTGCACCTGGCTGCGCAGGCGCTGGTGCGGCCCGGCTACGCGGCGCCGCTGGATACCTTTTCCACCAACGTGATGGGCACGGCGCATTTGCTCGATGCCCTGCGCGGGCTGGCTGGCGTGCGCGTGGCCGTGGTGGTCACCACCGACAAGGTCTACCGCAACCGCGAATGGGCCTACCCCTACCGCGAGGACGACGCCCTGGGCGGGCACGACCCCTACAGCGCCAGCAAGGCCGCCACCGAGCTGGTCACCGCCAGCTACCGCGATTCGTTCCTGGCCGCACAGGGCATCGCCGTGGCCACCGCCCGCGCGGGCAACGTGATCGGCGGCGGCGACTGGGCCCAAGACCGCCTGCTGCCCGACGCCGTGCGCGCCTGGGAAAAGGGTGCCACTTTGCACATCCGCCGCCCCCAGGCCACGCGCCCCTGGCAGCATGTGCTGGAGCCGCTGGCCGCCTACCTGCGTCTGGCCCAGCGCCTGTGGGAATCTCCCGCCTTGGCCGGTGCCTACAACTTTGGCCCGCTGCCCCACGAGGCGGCCACGGTCAAAAATGTCATTGAATTGGCCTCCACCGCCTATCCAGCAAGCGCTACCAGCTATGAAAACGAGAGCGAAGGCCCGCACGAAGCCGGCTGGCTCGCGCTCGAAACCGCCCATGCCCGCCAGGCGCTGGGCGTGGCCCCGCACTGGTCGCTGAACACCGCCGTGGCCCGCACCATGAACTGGTACCGCCAGCAACATGGCGGCGCCGACGCCCGCGCGCTGTGCCTGGCCGACATCGACGCCTGGGAGGCGCGCCCATGAGCCGACTGGCCTTGGCGCCGCTGCCGCTGGTGGGACTGTTCCGCGTGCAGCGCCAGCCGTTGGTGGACGAGCGCGGCTTTTTTGCGCGCCTGTTCTGCGCTGATGAACTGGCGGGCGCAGGCTGGGCGGGCCCCATCGCCCAGATCAACCAGAGCTACACAGCCCTCCAAGGCACCGTGCGTGGCATGCACTACCAAAAGCCGCCGCACGCCGAGATGAAGCTCGTGAGCTGCCTGCGCGGCGAGGTCTGGGACGTGGCCGTGGACCTGCGCCAGGGCTCTCCCACCTTTTTGCAGTGGCATGCCGAGCATTTATCCGCAGACAACGGCAACGCGCTGCTCATCCCGCCCGGTTTTGCCCACGGCTTCCAGGCGCTGAGCGACCATGCCGAGCTGCTGTATTGCCACTCTGCGGCCTATGCTCCCGCCGCCGAAGCGGGGCTGCACCCGGCAGACCAGCGCCTGGCCATTGCCTGGCCGCTGCCGGTGGGGCAAATGTCGCCCCGCGACGCAGGCCAGCCCCGGATGACCGAAGAATTCGAAGGAGTGCACCTGTGAAGTGCCGACACTGCGGCAGCCCGCTGCAACTCACGTTTCTGGACCTGGGCAGCGCGCCGCCGTCCAACGCCTACCTGAGCGAGGCCGCGCTGCGCGCGCCCGAAACCTGGTTCCCCCTGCGCCTCTTGGTGTGCGAAACCTGCTGGCTGGTGCAGACCGAAGACCACGCCGGGCGCGAGGCGCTGTTCACCGACGACTATGCGTATTTCAGCTCGTTCTCATCGTCGTGGCTGGCCCACGCCAAGGCCTATGTCGAAGCGATGCGCGAACGCCTGGGGCTCAATGCCCGCAGCCGCGTGGTCGAGGTCGCGTCCAACGACGGCTACCTGCTGCAGTATGTGCAGGCGGCTGGCATCCCATGCTACGGCGTGGAGCCCACCGCCAGCACGGCAGCCGCAGCCCGCGCCAAGGGCATTGAGGTGGTGGATCGGTTCTTTGGCGTGGCGCTGGCCGACGAGCTGGCCGCCGCAGGCCGCCAGGCCGACCTGATCGCCGCCAACAATGTGCTGGCCCATGTGCCCGACATCAACGACTTTGTGGGCGGCTTCACGCGGCTGCTCAAGCCCCACGGCGTGGCGACGTTCGAGTTTCCGCACCTGCTGCGCATGGTGCAGGGTTGCCAGTTCGACACGGCGTACCACGAGCACTACTCGTATTTGTCGCTCACGGCAGTGCAGCGCATTTTTGCGGCCAACGGCCTGGTGGTGATCGATGTGCAGGAGCTGCCCACCCACGGCGGCAGCCTGCGGGTGTTTGCCGCCCGCGCCGATACCGTGGGCCACCTCCAGGTAACGGCTGAAGGCACCACCCGCGTGCAGCAACTGCTGGCCAACGAGACAGCGGCGGGCATGCTGGGTGCCGGTTTTTACAGCGACTTCCAGGCCCAGGCCATAAGGGTCAAGCGCGAGCTGCTCACGTTTTTGCTGCAATGCCAGGCCGACGGCATCACCGTGGGCGCCTACGGCGCGGCCGCCAAGGGCAACACCCTGCTCAATTTTGCGGGTGTGCGGCCCGATCTGCTGCCTTATGCCGTGGACAAGAACCCCGCCAAGCAGGGCCAGTACCTGCCGGGCAGCCACATCCCCGTGGTGAGCGAGGCGCACCTGCGCGCCCACAAGCCGCAGCGCATCCTGATCCTGCCCTGGAACCTGCGCAGCGAGGTGGCCGACCAGCTGGACTACACGCGCAGCTGGGGCGCCCAGATGGTGGTGGCCGTGCCGCGCCTGGAGGTGTTCTAGGTGGTTGAGCTGCACCCCACCGCCCGGGTTTCGCACCTGGCCGACATCGAAGACTCGGTGCGCGGCACGCGCATCGTGGTGGGTGCGCATTCGGTGATCGACAGCTTCGTCAAGGTCAAGCCCGCAGGCGGCAGCGGCGATCTGGTGGTGGGCGAACATGTGGTCATCAACGCGGGCTGCGTGCTCTACACCGGCAACGGCATCCACATCGGTAATTACGTGGCGATTGCCGCCAACTGCACGTTTGCGCCGGTGAACCATGCCTATGCCGACCGCAGCCGCCTGATCCGCGAGCAGGGCTTTCTGTCCAGCAAGGGCGGCATCGTGATCGAGGACGACGTGTGGATCGGCGCCAACTGCGTGCTGCTCGACGGCGCCGTGTTGCGGCGCGGCTGCGTGGTGGGCGCGGGCTCCATCGTGCGCGGTGAGTTGCTGGCGTACACCGTGTACGCGGGCCAGCCGCTCGCGGCCGTGGGGGAGCGCCGGTGACGGGCCTGCCCCTTTCGACGTTTACGGTGCTCGGCGCCTCGGGCTACATCGGCAGCCGTCTGGTGGCGCACCTGCAGGCCCTGGGCCACACCGTGTGGGCGCCTGCGCGAGGCGATGCCGAGGTGTTCACCCGCCCGCTGGGCCACGTGATCTATTGCGTGGGGCTCACCGCCGACTTCCGCACACGCCCGTTCGACACCGTGGACGCCCATGTGGGCCTGCTGGCCGAGGTGCTGCGGCGCGCGCAGTTCGATTCGCTGCTGTACCTGTCATCCACCCGCGTCTACATGGGGGCGGCGAGTACCCAAGAAGACGCAGCCTTGTCTGTGAGACCGGTCGACCCCTCGTACCTGTACAACCTCACCAAGCTCACCGGTGAATCGCTGTGCCATGCCTGCGGGCGCCCCGGGGTGCGCGTGGCGCGCTTGTCCAACGTGGTCGGGCCGGGGATGGACGCTGCCTCCGGCAACCTGGTGGCCGACCTGGTGGGCCAGGCCCGCGCGGGCCGCATCGTGCTGCGCTCCGATCCGCAGTCCGCCAAGGACTATGTGCATGTGGGCGACCTGCTGGACTGGCTGCCGCGCATTGCGCTGGCGGGCCGCGCTGCCACCTACAACGTGGCCAGCGGCCGACAGACCCTCCATGCCCAGTGGCTGGCCTGGTTGCAGGCGCGCACGGGCTGTACCGTGGAGGTGGATGCCCAGGCCCCGCTGCAGGCGTTTCCCCCTATCAACGTGCAACGCCTGCGGGGTGAATGGGGTGTGGCACCCCGCGCCGTGCTGGCCGATGACCTTTTGCTGAACGACGCTTCCGTTGTGACCGATCCTGTTGGAGTAACCCCGCCATGAACCCCGTTGACCAATTTGCCCAGGAACGCCGCGACCGCCTTGCGGGCTATGCCCAGGACGCCGCGTTCCAGACCCTGTCGCGCGACTGGCTGCAGGCCTCGATGCAGCGGCAGTACGTCTACAACTTCGACTGGATGGGCCGGCCCATCATCCAGTACCCGCAGGACATGGTGGCGATGCAGGAGCTGGTGTGGCGCGTGCGGCCGGACCTCATCATCGAGACCGGCATCGCGCACGGTGGCTCACTGGTGCTCAGCGCCTCGCTGCTGGCGCTGCTGGACATGAGCGACGCCATCGAGGCGGGCACCACGATGGACCCGCGCGCCTCGCGCCGCAAGGTGCTGGGCGTGGACATCGACATCCGCGCGCACAATCGCGCCGCCATCGAAGCCCACCCCATGGCCAGCCGCATCGCCATGATTCAAGGCTCGGCCGTGGCGCCCGACGTGGTGCAGCAGGTGCGCGACTTTGCGAAGGGCTACCAGCGCGTGCTGGTGTGCCTGGATTCCATGCACACGCACGACCATGTGCTGGGGGAACTCGATGCCTATGCGCCGCTGGTCACTCCCGGCAGCTACTGTGTGGTGTTCGACACCTTTGTGGAGGACATGCCGCCCAAGTTCTTTGCCGATCGACCCTGGGACGTGGGCAACAACCCCAAGACGGCGGTGCACCAGTGGCTGGCCGGCCATGCCGAGTTCGAGGTCGATGCCGAGATGGAGCAGCGCCTGCAGGTCACGGTGGCGCCGCACGGGTTTCTGCGACGCAAGGGGTGATTGGCGCAGAAAATATGGAGAAAAATACCGCCTTGCGCGCGGTGGGTATGTGTTTGTTGCTATATTGTTTATAGCATTTTGCGCGGCGCAGCCCTGTCCCTGTCACTGTCACTGAGCGCCAAGGCGTCAGGGCATCACGCAGCAGGGCTCGCCCCCATGTCCAGGCCCATCGCCTGCGTGGCGTGCCGCAGGTAGGTCACGGCAAATTCGGTGTGGCCGTGGGCATGTTCTACCTCGGCCAGGCAGGCCAGGGCCACCGGGTCGTTGGGAACTGCGCTGAGCACGGTTTCGGCCAGCTCGGTCACGGTGATCCAGTGGCGGTCCTTGAGAGCCGGGCCTGCGCTGGTGTCCGCGCCGGTGGCGGGTGTGGGCGGCGGGGCGGCCTTGGCCTTGTCCACCAGGTCCTGCAGGCGCTGGTGGGCCTCGTGCAGGCTCACGCGCTGGCCGGGCTTCAGGCCCACGCCAGGCACGGGCGGCTGGGTCCAGGCCTCGGGCAGCTGGGGCAGCCAGTCCTGGATCGCCTGGGCCTGGGCGGTGGGGTCGTCCGGGTGTTCGGCCCGGGCCAGCCACTGCAGCCACATCACCCGCAGGCCTTCGGCAAAGTGGTGGTTGAAGATGTCCTCGCGCATCAGGGCCGATGCCTCCACCTCGGCGCGCAGCCCCTGCCGCAGGGTGTTCAGCGCCTGCGCGTCGGCCGCCAGGCCGGTGGCGATGCGCACATAGTCTTCGGGCGTCTCGGCCAGCCACTCGGTGCGGCCCAGGTAGGCCAGCAGGCCCACGCCCATGCGGCTCTTGAAGCTTTCGCCCACCATCGACACGATGGGCAGGCCCATCCACAGCACGTCAAATGTGGTGGTGCCGCCCGTCAGCGGGAAGGGGTCGAGCGCGATGTCGATGCGGTGGTAGGTCAGGTACTGGTTGTCGGTGCGCTGCGCCACCAGGTCTACCTGCGTCGGCGGCAGGCCCAGGCGCTCGCAGCGCTGGCGGTAGGCGTTGGCAAAGTCCGGCCGGTCCAGGTTCTTGCCCTCTATGAGCAGGCGCGAGCCCGGCACCGCAGCCAGTACCTGGCCCCACAGGGCCAGCACCTCGTCGGTCAGCTTGCCCAGGTTGTTGCACGAGCCGAAGGTGATGAAACCGTTGGCGAGCGCGGGCGTGGGGCGCACCTGGTAGCGCGGCTGGTAGCGCCACAGCGGGTTGCGGCTCATGGGGCGGTAGCACGCGAACAGCGTGGGCAAGCGGTAGAGCTGCTCGGTGTACTGCGCCTCTGCGCCGGGCGGGTCGGTGATTTCGTCGGTGAACTTGTAGTCCACGGCCGTGAGCCCGGTGGTGGCCGGGAACCCCAGCCAGGACACCTGCACAGGGGCCGCCTTGTGGGCCAGCGTCAGCAGGCCGTTGTTGCCGGTGTGGCCCGCCAGGTCGATCAGGATGTCGATGCCCTGCGCGCGAATGGCCTCGGCCTGCTGCTGCGGGCTGAAACCGGCCAGGGGCACAAAATGGTCGGCATGGCGCTGTACGCGCTCGGTGACGTGATCGTCCCGCGGGAACAGATAGAAAGCGAAAACTTCAAACTGCCGCCGATCCAGTTGCGCCAGCAGACCCTCCACAAAGTACATCACCGAGTGCACCCGGAAGTCGGGGGAGAGGAAGCCGATCTTCAGGCGTCGCCATGGCGAGCCCCGGTGCTCCTGGAAATCGGGCCACTCTGGGCGCAGCGGCGGTTCGAACACAGCGCCGTACTGCCGTGCGGCCGCCGACAGCTGCGCGGCGTCCACCTGGGGATCGGCCAGCATGAACAACAGCTTGTTGGTGTAGTTGCCAGGGTCGTTGTAGCGCAGGGCGATGGCTGTCTCGCAGTCCTTGACAGCCTCGCGCACCTGGCCCAGCTCGCGCCGGTGGATGGCGCTTTGCATGAGTGCGGCGACGCGGTCGTGCAGTGTCTCGGCCAGGGCGGCGGCCCTCTGGCTGGCGTCAAAACCTTTGTCGTGTTGCGTCAGCAGGTAGCAGCATTCGGCCAGCTTGATCCAGCCAATGGCCTGCTGGGGGCGCAGTTCGCACACTTTTTCCAGCAGGGGCAGGGCGTCGATATTGCGTGCTTGCTCAATGAGCACGTTCGCATAGTTGACGAGTAGCTCGGCGTCTTCAGGCCAGTACACATAGGCCTGTCGGTAAGCCTTGAGGGCGGCGTCGAACTCGCGCTGCTTGTTCAGTGAGAAGCCCAGCAGCCGATGCGCGCTGAGGTGACGACTGTTCTTGCGCAGGACCTGGCGGCACAAGCGGGTGAGAAGGGGCCAGTCGGAGGCAGCAAGTGCCGCCTGCAGGCGGGACGCGTCCTGGTCGGTGTGTTTGGTGTGCACGGTGGCGCCGATCTACGAGCAAAGGAGCGGGATGTGCAGGCAGTGTGCCATGTACAAAGGGGCCCGATGGGCCCCTTTGGTGTTGCTGTTTCACTGCGCAGCGTGTGGTTTGGTCAGGTTACTTGAGCAGAGACAGCACGCCCTGCGGGATCTGGTTGGCCTGGGCCACCATCGCCGTACCGGCCTGTTGCAGGATCTGGGCACGCGACAGGTTGGCTGTTTCGGCCGCGAAGTCTGCGTCCTGGATGCGCGAACGCGATGCGGACAGGTTCTCAGACGTGATCTGCAAGCTGGAGATGCTGGTTTCGAAGCGCGATTGCAGGGCGCCGAGCTTGGCGCGTTCACCGTTGATGAAGGCCAGGGCCGAATCTACGGTCTTGAGCGCGTCGGTGGCGTTGGTGAAGGTGGTCACGTCCAGGTTGGCCACGGTGTGCAGCGAGGAGCCCCCGTTGTCCAGCTGGTTGCTGGCCGAGGTCACGGCGAAGGACTTTTCGGAGTCCAGCGTGATGTAACCGCCCGTGTTGATGAACTCCACGTTGGCGTCGGCCGCGAGCGTCTGGGTCGCGCCGTTGCTGGCACCTGCCGCGTCATAGCCGGTGACGGTCACCGCACCCGCGTTGGCGTTCACCGTGTCGCCGATCACGATGTTGTTGCCGGTGGCGTTGGTCAGGATGATCTGCGTGCCGTCGGAGTTGAGCGAGGCATTGATGCCGGTTTTGGCCGCTTGTTCATTGATGGCCGACACGGCAGGGGAGAGGCGGTCGGTCCCCGTGCCTGCAACCAGCGTGAATGAAATGGTGCGGGGACTGCCGATGTTGTCACCTTCCAGCGTCAACGAATAGGACCCGGCCGCCGCCATGCCACCCAGGTGCACTTCGGTGCGGGCTGTGGCGGTCACGCCAGTGGTGGCCTGTAGGGCATTGATCTGGTCGGCGGTGGCTTTGGCGGTAGCACTTGCAGCCACCGTCAGGGTGCCGGTGCCCAGGTAGCCGCTGACGGCTACCGAGCCGGTGGTCACACCGTTGGTGCCTGCGGTGGCTTGGGTGGCCGATGCGCCAATGCCCGAGCCGTTGGAGGCGACGTTCTGGTTGTTGCCGTACACGCTGGTACGCAGGTTGGCTGTGGCCGCCACAATGGTCTGGTTGGCGTTGGCACCCACTTGGAACTGCTGCGTACCAAAGGTGCCGTCCAGCAACTTCTGGCCGTTGAATTCGGTGGTTTGCGAAATCCGGTCCAGTTCAGCTACCAATTGGCCGACTTCCTGCTGCAGGGCCTGGCGGTCGCCAGCGCTGTTGGAGGCGTTGGCCGACTGCACCGCCAGTTCACGGACCCGTTGCAAAATGTTGCCAGCCGAGCCCATTGCACCTTCAGCCACCTGCGCCAGAGAAATCCCGTCGTTCGCATTGCGAACAGCCTGGTTCAGGCCGCGGATCTGGCTGGTGAAGCGCTCGGAAATCGCCAGGCCGGCGGCGTCGTCCTTGGCGCTGTTGATGCGCAAGCCGGACGACAGGCGCTGGATGGCTGTATTCAGCGACATCTGGCTGGTGCCCAGGTTGCGCTGGGCGGTCAGCGAGCTGATGTTGGTATTGATGGTTGCTGCCATGGCGAAACTCCTTAACGTCGCTAGACGGATCTGTTTGCCGGTTCAAGCGCACCCGTCCGGCTGTCAATGGGGGAACGATGGATGAATTGTGGAGACGCTGCTTTTTGGCGTTTAGGAGATAAGCGGCAAAAAAGTCGTACAACTTGTGCGTTTGCCCCTCAAGTTTTCCGGCGGCGACCCGAAAACAATTGCAACGGTCCGTAAGCGGCCCGCCGTTCACCAGATGGCCTGCAGCGCTGGGAACCCAGGAGGCCAGCGCGGTGCTGGCGCCCCGGCTGGCGGCAACGCCATATTCAGTCAGTTCTTTTCTGGAGATTTGCAATGGCTTCCACCATCAATACCAACATCGCCTCGCTCACCGCCCAACGCAACCTGGGCATGAGTCAGACTTCTCTCAATACGTCCATTCAGCGCCTGTCCTCTGGCTTGCGTATCAATAGCGCCAAGGATGACGCTGCTGGCTTGGCGATTTCCGAGCGCTTCACCAGCCAGATCCGCGGCCTGAACCAGGCGGTTCGCAATGCGAACGACGGTATCTCCCTGGCGCAAACGGCTGAAGGCGCACTGAAGGCTTCTGGCGACATCCTGCAGCGTGTGCGTGAACTGGCTGTGCAATCGGCCAACGCCTCCAACAGCGCTGGCGACCGCCAGGCCCTGCAACAGGAAGTGGGACAGCTGGTGTCCGAACTGGACCGTATCTCGCAAACCACGGAATTCAACGGCTCCAAGCTGCTCGATGGCAGTTTCGGCACACAGCAGTTCCAAGTGGGTGCCAACGCCAACCAGACCATCGTGGCTGCCACGGGCAATCTGCGCACCAGCGTCTACGGCAACAACCAGAACGTCGCCTCCAACGGCTCGGGCATTGGCGCATCGGCCACCCAAGCGACCGCAGGCACCAACGGTGTGACCACAGGTACCGTGGCCATCAGCGGTGCTCTGGGCACCGGCACGCTGACTGTGGCTGTGAGCGCCACGGCCAAGGCTACGGCCGACCAGATCAATGCCCTGAAGGCAGATACCGGTGTGACAGCCACGGCCCGTACCGAAGTGCGTCTGGGTGGTATGTCGGCTGTCGGCTCTTACTCGCTGACGCTGGAAGGTGACAACGTCGGCGCGGCACGTACAGTGTCTTTCACGCTGACCTCCGCCACAGGCACGGACCGTCTGTCGGCCGCTGTGTCCGCCATCAACGACCAGTCTGCCAAGACCGGTATCAATGCTTCTCTGAGCTCTGACGGTAGCCAGATCGTTTTGACCAATGCCACGGGTAACAACATCGTGGTGGGCGATACAGCCAACGCCAACGCGGCGAACGTGACGGTCACCGGTTACGACGCAGCTGGCGCGGCCAACGGCGGCACGACGACGCTGAGCTCTGCTGCCGCAACGGTGGAAAACGTGAACACCGGTGGCTACATTACGCTGGACTCGGAAAAGTCTTTCGCAATCACTTCAACCAGCAACCAGCTGGACAACGGTGGCTCTGCCCTGCAAACCGTGGCCAACCTGGATGTGACCACGTTCAGCAACGCCACCAACGCCCTGAAGACGGTGGACTCTGCACTGGCCTTCATCAACGGTGAGCGTGCCAAGCTCGGTGCTCTGCAATCGCGCTTTGAAACGTCGATCAGCAACCTGCAAGTGACGTCGGAAAACCTTTCTTCCTCGCGTTCGCGTATTCTGGATGCCGACTTCGCCGCAGAAACGGCCAACCTGTCGCGTGCCCAGATCCTGCAACAGGCCGGTACGGCGATGGTGGCCCAGGCCAACCAGCTGCCCCAAGGTGTGTTGGCTCTGCTGCGTTAAGCGGCGGGCATGGCAGCCAGGGCGTTGCAGCGCCCTGGTGGACCCCAGGCGGCGGCAGATTTCTGTCGCCGCCCTTTGGCTTTTTGGAAGGCGGGTGCCAGGACCGCTGGATAAGACGGGTTTCCTGGCGTGTTTACGGACGTTCTTGATCGCCGTTCGGCGCCATAATTTCCGTTGGACCAGTTCAGGAGGTTTGTATGGCAACCATTTCATCCCCAGGCGTCGGCACGAACGGACTTGATGTCAAGAGCATCATTTCCCAGTTGGTCACCCTGGAAAAGAGGCCCCTGGACACGCTGAAATTACAAGCGGCCACGGTCAATACCAAGATTTCTGCCTTTGGACAGATCAAGTCGCTGGTGTCCACGCTGCAGGATGCAGCGGGCAAGCTCACCAGCGTGACCGGTTGGAATGGCGTGGCTACCACGTCGTCCGACTCCAAATTTGTTTCCGCCACCGCCGTAGGGGGCACGCTTCCCACCACGTTCAGTGTCGAGGTCCAGAGCCTTGCCAAGGCGCAGGCCACTGCGTCCGCCGCTTTGCTGCCCGTGGGTGGTGCGCTCGGATCCGGTACGCTGCGCCTCGAACTGGGCAAGTGGAGTGTTGCACCCGCGTCGTTCACACCTGGCAGCGGTCAGCCCGTAGATATCACTATCAGTGCGAGCGACAAGCTGTCGGACGTGGCCAGCAAGATCAATGGTGCCAATGCAGGGGTAACGGCGTCTGTACTCAGTGATGCGTCGGGCGAGCGCTTGCTGCTGCGCAGCAAGAGCACCGGCGAGGAGTTCGGGTTTCGCCTGAGTGTGATGGAGGACGGCGACACCGACCCCCAGAGCGCGGGCAACACCGACGCCACGGGCTTGTCCCGCCTCGTCAACGGCGCCACGGTCACGCAGGCTGCCGCCAATGCCAAGGCCACGGTCAACGGGATCGCGGTGTCTTCGGCCACCAATACGTTTGCCTCCACGATTTCGGGCGTGACCTTCAAGGCCGAGCAAGTGACGACGGCTCCCATTGATATCACCGTGAGCAAGGACAACTCCGCGATCCAGTCCAACATTGATGGATTCGTGAAGGCCTACAACGCCATCAACCAGTTGCTGCAGGACGCCACCAAGTACGACGCCGCTACCAAATCGGCAGGGTTGCTGCAAGGCGACTCGACGGCGGTGGCGCTGCAAAACTCCCTGCGCAATGCCATCCAGTCGGTCACTACCGGGGGCGGTGCTTTCCAGCGGTTGGCGGACATTGGCATTACCCAGCAGCTGGGCGGAGACCTGGCGGTTGATTCCTCCAAGCTCACCAAGGCGCTGTCCGAGAACCCCGACGACGTGAAAAACCTGTTCCGCAATACCGGCGGCGGCGCTGCCGATGGCATTGCCGTCCAGCTGAAGGCGTTGACCACCAACCTGCTCTCCAACGACGGGTTCTTCAAATCCAAGGATGCCACCCTGCAGCTGAGCCTCAAGCGCAACAGCCAGGACCAGACGCGGGTGAATGAGAAGGTCGAGGCATTTGAAAAGCGCATCACTCAGCGGTATAACGCGCTCGATGCCCAGCTGAGCAGCCTCAATGGCCTGAACGCGTATATCTCTCAGCAGGTCACTGCCTGGAACAAATCGACTGGTTAATCAGGGGCTTCAGTTTTTCTGGCACATGCCGATAACTTAAGTAATACCTCGGAAGGATTGTCAGCATGTTCAGCGCCTACAGCCCCCGTGCAGCCAACGCTTACCAGCGTATCAATGTGGAAACCAGCATGCACACGATGGACCAGCACCAGCTGGTCAGCCTGCTGTATGAAGGTGTCCTCAATGCCATCGCCACGGCACGTGGCGCCTTGGCGCGTGGTGATGTGCTGGCCAAAGTCAATGCCATCTCCAAGGCCGTGCGCATTCTGGAGGAGGGCCTGAGCACCTCGCTCGACAAAGTCGATGGGGGCGAACTGGCCGAAAACCTGGGTGCGCTGTACGATTACTGCATGCGCCGCCTGATCTTGGCCAACGCCCGCAACGACGACGCCATCATGCAAGAAGTCATGCGCCTGATCGAGCCCGTGGCCCAAGGCTGGAACGAAATCAAGAAAACCGGCACCGCGGCTTCGTCCGATGCGCCCGCCGCCACTGGCCAGCCTGTGCTGGTGGAGGCATAACCATGTCACACATGCTGATTGACTATTACAAGGCGATTGAAGACAGCAGCGCCAAGATGCTGGAGGCCGCCAAGCTCAAGGACTGGGATGGGGTGGTGCGCTATGAAGGCGCCTGCGCCGTGCTGATCGAGCAGCTGCGCTTCAAGTCGCAAGAGCACGAACTGCTGCCTGAGCACAAGCGCGAGAAGACCCGCATCATGCAGCGCATCCTGCGCAACGATGCCCAGATTCGCTGCCTCGCTGAGCCCTGGCTGGCGCAGTTTGAACACCTGTTCGACGGCCAGCCGCAGATGATGCACTGAGGCGTGCGCTGAGCCGCAAAAAAGCCGACCCCACGAGGTCGGCTTTTTCATGGGCGAATAGGGCTGTACCGCTTATCTATCAGGCGCAGGCAGCTATTAAATTGAGAGCGGATGATTCCTGGCGCTTGGCATCCAGCTCGCCGGGGCCAGCGATGCGTCGCTCAGCCCCTGGTACCAAGAGCGTGGCGTGTCTTTGGGGGTAAAAAGTGCTCATAGCGCTTGCCTACAAAGCGCAAATGCTACAAAAATAGGAGTGAAAGAAGGGCCCCTACCGCCCCATACCGGCGCGCCCCACGCGAGGGATGCCCTGCAAGGGCCGCCCCGCAGCGAGGGCATCGTCTCCCTGCCCGAAACGCCCAGCGTTGCGAGAGCTGGGGGAAGGCGCGCAGCGCCTCAGGGGGGCGTCTCTATCACACCTGCATGTTCATGATGTCGGTATAGGCTTGCACCATCCGGTTGCGCACATGCAGCGTGGCTTGAAAGCCGATCTGGGCCTTCTGGATCGCCACCATGGTTTCTTCGAGGCTGACAGAAGGGTTTTCCATCTGCACCTCGGTCTGCAGGTTCGAAGAGCGGTTTTGTGCGGCGCTGACCGATTGCAGGGCGCCCTTGAGCGCCCCCGAGAAACCCACGTCGTTGGCGTCGTTTTGCGGCGCTGCAGCACGGCGCGCCACGCCAGCGCCCGTGAGCGGGGCGGTAGAGCTTGAGATGCGAAGGTCCATGGCTGTATCCGTGGGAATGGCGGTATGCTGCGTATCCTAGCCATCGCGCCGGGACCCATCGCTCTGAATTGATGGCCAAACGCGCGGCTTATCCAGCGAACATTTTGGAGGCGTGACCGAATAATCGACCCCACGCTTTGGTCCTTGCCGGGCCACCCTACTGGAAAGCAAGATGTCTGCAGTTGCTGAAATTCCTCTCACCCCCCCTGCCAGCCCGAACTGGCTGCAGCGGCTGTCTGCCCTCGACAGGGCGCAGCGCATGCGGCTGGGTGTGGGTGCGGCGCTGCTGGTGGCGGTGGCCATTGCGGCCATCGTGCTGGGGCGCCAGCCTGACTACCGCGTGCTGTTTGCCAATCTGAACGACAAAGATGGTGGTGCCATCGTGGCCCAGTTGTCGCAGATGAATGTGCCATACAAGCACGCCGATGGCGGTGGTGCCATCCTGATCCCTGCAGACCGCGTGCACGACGTGCGCCTGCGCCTGGCCACCCAGGGCCTGCCCAAGGGTTCGGTGGCTGGCTTCGAACTGATGGAATCGAGCAAATTTGGGATGACGCAGTTCCAGGAGCGCCTGAATTTTCAGCGAGGCCTGGAGGGCGAACTCACGCGCTCCATCCAGGCGCTGTCGTCGGTTCAAGGTGCGCGGGTGCATCTGGCGCTTCCCAACCAGAACGGATTTTTCCGGGAGCAGCAAAAGCCTTCGGCGTCGGTGCTGGTGAGCCTGCACCCGGGCCGTATTCTGGACCGTGCGCAGCTGGCGGGCATCGTGCATCTGGTGGCTTCCAGCGTGCCAGAGCTGTCTCCGTCCGCCGTGAGCGTGCTGGACGATACAGGCAAACTGCTGTCCCAGTCGCCCGATACTGCCGCTGGAAACGGTGTGGATGCGCAGCAACTGCTGTATGTACAACAGATCGAACAGCAGTACACCCGCCGCATCCTGGACATCCTGGAGCCCGTGGTGGGCCGCGACAACGTCAAGGCGCAGGTGACGGCCGAGGTGGATTTCACACAGACCGAATCTACCTCCGAGCAGCACCGGCCCAACCTGGCCACCGATGCCAGCGCCATCCGCAGCCAGCAGGTGGTGGAAAGCACAGGCCCCCAAGGCAATCCGCTGCCCACCGGCGTGCCGGGCGCCACGACGAATCAGCCCCCTGCGCCGTCTGCCGCGCCCATCAATGGCGCCAACCCGCCGCCCACCGCTGCCGGCCAGCAGGCTCAGGGCGCCCAGGCTGTGGGCAGTAAGCGCGAATCCATCACCAACTACGAGGTTGACAAGACGGTGCGCGTCACGCGCGGCGGCAGTGGTGCTCTCAAGCGGGTGAGCGCGGCGGTGGTGGTCAACTACCAGTCCACGGAAGACAAGGGCAAGACCGTGTCGAAGGCGCTCACACCCGAGCAACTGGAGCAGATGACGGCGCTGGTGCGCGAGACCATTGGCTTCAACCGGGATCGCGGCGACTCCGTCAACCTCATGAACACACCGTTCCAGGTGACCGCAACGCCAACCAGCGACATTCCGCTGTGGAAGCAGCCTGAAGTGATCGATCTGGCCAAGTCGTTTGCCTGGCCGGTGGGTGCGGTGCTGTTTGCGGCCCTGGTGCTGATGGGCCTGGTGCGTCCGGCCCTCAAGGGTACTGGCGCGGCGGCCAAGCCCCGTGCCATCCCGGTGGCCGGTGGCCAGCTGGATGCCGTGGAGTCCGAGACGCCCGAACGCCCGGCGCTGCCTGCGCCCGCCAAGAAAAACGAGGTGCTTCCTGCCACGCCGGAGCAATTGCGTCTGGAAGAGGCGCGCGTGCTGGCCAAGGAGAACCCGGTGGCTGTGGCCAATATCCTGAAGACCTGGCTGAACGGCGAGCCGGTCTAATTACCGACACCACGGACGACGACCATGGACGACCAAGGACTCAACGACGCCGCCATCATGCTGATGTCCCTCGGCGAGGAAGAGGCTGCCGAAGTGTTCAAGCACTTCTCGCCCAAGGAAGTGCAGAAACTCGGCGAAACCATTGCGCGCATGCGCTCGGTGTCGCGCGAGAAAGTGGACGAGGTCATCAACAAGTTCTCCGGCGCCGCTGCTGCGCAGAGCCTGCTGGTGTCCGACACCGGTAATTACGTGCGCGCCGTGCTGCGCCGCGCGCTGGGCGACGACAAGGCGGGCCTGCTCATCGACCGCATCCTGCAGGGCGGCGACGTGTCGGGCATCGAGAGCCTCAAGTGGATGGACCCACTGTCGGTGGCTGAACTGCTGCGCAACGAACATCCCCAGATCGTCGCAGCCATCCTGGTGCACCTGGACAGCGACCAGGCGTCGGGCATCCTGATGCACCTCACTGACCGTCAGCGCAGTGAAATTTTGCTGCGCGTGGCCACGCTGGAAGGTATTCAGCCGACGGCGCTCAAGGACCTGAACGAGGTGCTGTTCAAGGTGTTGGCGGGTGGCGACAAGATCCGCAAGAGCTCGCTGGGCGGCGTCAAGGCTGCGGCCGAGATCATCAATCTGCTGGGCGGCAACATGGATGCCGTGGTGCTCGAATCCATCCGGGGTTACGACCCCGATCTGGCCCAGAAGATCATGGACAAGATGTTCGTGTTCGAAGACGTGCTCAAGCTCGACGACAAGGCGATCCAGACTGTGCTCAAGGAAGTGGCGTCCGAAACGCTCATCGTGGCACTCAAGGGAGCAGTGCCCGAGCTGCGCGAGAAGTTCCTGTCGAACATGTCCTCGCGTGCCTCCGAGGCATTGCGCGAAGACCTCGAATCGCGCGGCCCGATGCGGTTGTCCGAGGTCGAGGCTCAGCAGAAGGAAATCCTGAAGACCGTGCGTCGCTTGTCCGACGAGGGTCAAATCGTGATTGGATCCGGCGGTGATGATGCCTTCGTCTAGCCAGCGCTCTTATTCGCGCTTCATTCCCAGCGAGGAAGTGGGCGATTTCACGCAGTGGAAGTTTGGAGCGGTGGACGGCTCCGACTTGGTTGAACCAGTGGAGCCCGAGCCTGTGGCGGAGATTCCGGCTGAAATTGATGAGGCTGCGCAGCAGGCACTGATTCAGCAGGCATGTGATGACGCCTACGCTGAGGGCTTTGCCCAGGGGCAGGCCCAAACGGCGCTGGAATGGCAGCGGCGCATGGACGAATACATTGCCCAGCAAGGGCATGAAACGGCGCAGCGGCTGCAGAGCGTGGTGCAGACCCTCGATGCAAGCCTGATCGACATGCAGCAGCAGATGGCCCAGCAACTGCTGGAGCTGGCCTGTGACATTGCGCGCCAGGTGGTGCGCCAGGAACTGTCCGTCAACCCCAACGCCTTGCAGCCCGTGGTGAGGGAGGCGGTAGGCATGCTGGTGACCGAGGGGCGACCTGCCATGGTCCGCCTGAACCCTGCAGATATGGAGGCGATAGCCCAGCCTCTGCGCGAAGAAATCGATGCCCCCGGTGTGCAGTGGATGGCGGATGCTGCGGTGCCGCCGGGCGGCTGCCTGGTGGAATCAGCCGGTACGGCGGTGGACGGCAGCCTTGACAAACGCTGGCAGCGGGCCATTGCCGCACTGGGGCTCCAGTCGCCATGGCAAGAGGAAGAAGAGGGCAGTGATGGCCGTTGAATCTCCATCTGCCTGGACACGCCTGATGGACGACGCGCGTGCGCGCGTCGCTGAAGGCGCGCCGCTGGAGACGCGCGGCACGCTGACCCGGCTGACGGGCCTGGTGCTGGAGGCTGTGGGCATCCGCGTGCCCGTGGGCTCGCAGTGCATGGTCCAGATGCCGGGGCATGCCCCCGTGCTGGCAGAAGTGGTGGGTTTTTCTGCGGACCGCGCTTTTCTGATGCCTGCGGGAGATATCCACGGACTCTCCAGTGGTGCCAGTGTGGTGCCCGCTGCGCCCTACATCCCCATCCCCCGTCTCGGCGAGCCCGCGCGGGCCATCCAGCGTGCGGGTGTACTGCGCTTGCCGATGGGCGAAGGCCTGCTGGGCCGGGTGGTGGATGCGCAGGGACTGCCGCTGGACCATGGCGGGCCCGTGCAGGACGTGGTGTCTGAGCCCATGGGGCGCCGCCAGATCAATGCCATGGACCGGGACCCTGTGCGCGAATCGCTGGACACGGGCGTGCGCGCCATCAATGCCCTGCTTACCGTGGGGCGTGGGCAGCGCCTGGGTTTGTTTGCCGGTTCAGGGGTGGGCAAAAGCGTCTTGCTGGGCATGATGGCCCGCTACACACAGGCAGATGTGATCGTGGTGGGGCTTATTGGCGAGCGGGGGCGCGAGGTCAAGGAATTCGTGGAAGACATTTTGGGTGAGGATGGCCGTGCGCGATCGGTGGTGGTGGCGGCGCCTGCTGATGCGCCGCCGCTCTTGCGCATGCAGGGGGCTGCATATGCCACGGCGGTTGCCGAGCACTTTCGGGACAAGGGCAAGCATGTGCTGCTGCTCATGGATTCGCTCACCCGCTATGCCATGGCGCAGCGCGAAATTGCGCTGGCCATCGGTGAGCCTCCCGCCACCAAGGGCTATCCGCCCTCCTGCTTTGCCAAGCTACCGCAACTGGTGGAGCGCAGTGGCAATGGGCTGCACGGGGTTGGCTCGATCACGGCTTTCTACACGGTGCTGTCTGAGGGCGATGACCAGCAAGACCCGATCGCTGACGCGGCGCGTGCGATTCTGGATGGGCACATCGTGCTGTCGCGGGCTTTGGCCGAGACGGGGCATTTCCCCGCCATCGACATTGAGCAGTCTGCATCCCGCGTGATGCACAACGTGGTGTCGCGCGGGCATTTTGATCTGGCGCGACGCTTTCGGGCGGTGTATTCGCGCTACCAGAAGAGCCGGGATCTGGTGCAGGTCGGTGCGTACATGAGCGGCTCCGATCCCGCCCTGGACGAAGCCATTCGCCTGCAGCCGCAGATGGCCGCCTTCTTGCAGCAGGACATGTTCGAGGCCGCCTCGATGGACCAGAGCGTGGCGGGCATGGCAGCGGTGTTGGACCATTGAACACCTGGGGTAGTCAGCCATGTCCAGCCTGAACTCGCTCGCCGTCGCTGTGGAAGTCGCCTCCCGCAAGCGGGACGACGCGCGCCAGGCGCTGCAGGACATGTTGGCTGCGCAGCAGGCGGCGCGTGCCCAGCTCGACCAGCTGGAAGATTACGCCCGAGAGACCCAGGCGCGTTGGGGCATGAAGGCCGATACCACGATGAAGCCCGAGGTGATGTACCACCACTACCAGTTCATGGACCGCCTGGGCCACGCGGCGGGTGTCCAGAATGGTGTGGTGGGAGACCACGCCCATCGGGTGGAGGCCGCCAGGCGCGCCTTGCTGGAGGCGGAATTGCGTCTGGCAAGCCTGCGCAAGGTCATGGAAAAGCGGCGCCACGACCTGGAGTTGGCCGAAATGCGAAGAGATCAGAAACAAACCGATGAGCGGGCTGCGTTGCAGTACCGCAGTGCGATTCAGGGCTCTGAGGGCCGGGAGTATTGACCATGGAACCCACCAAAATTTCTTCTCCCCAGGGCACCCAGTCCGCCCATGCCGCTCGGCACCGCTCCACAGCGCAGACCCCGGACGCTAACGAACCGGGCGCTGGCGGCTTTCTGGCGCTGCTGGCAGCTTTGGGCGATGGGGCGATGGGCGGAGGCGATGGCGCTCCGCTGGATCTGGCGGCCTCGGGTGCCGCTCCTTCCGATGTGGCTTTGTCGGACGCTGCAAAGGCGACCATGGAGGCCTCCGCCATGGCTGCCTGGCAGGGTTTGCTGGTGCCCGGCGCCAATGGGTGGATTGATGCTGCTGCGGCAGAGCGCGGGCAGGGCGGCAGCATTTTGAGTGCCGGAGCGCAGACCGGAGCGGTGTTGGGGCTGGACGCGCAGGGTGGTAGCGCCCAAGGGGGGCTGGCGTCTCTGGCGGGAACCCTTCCTGGAACGGACGGTCTTTCGCAAGGCATCGTGGCTGAAACGGCCAGGCTCGACACTTCGGCAGACTTGCAGGAAGCGCTTCCGCCGGTCGGCGGGATGGCGCAAGGCCGAATTTTCTCCCGCATGCAAAGTGCCTTGGCCCAGAAGGCAGATGCAGTGGAAATGTCTACAGGTCGCACCCTCGGAGGAGGCGCTGCGCAGCAGTTGCCGGGCCATCAAGGCGTGGCCCTGGCTGCGGTGCAGATGGCCAGCGAGCGAACGGTGGGGACGCCAGTTGCTGGCGCATTGGATCGCAGTCCGGGGGGCATGGTGGACCCGGCGGGTGGCGCTGTGGTCGCCTCCGTTGCAGAGGGGTTGCTGTCTCCGGTTGCGTCCGCGCGAGGTGGGGAGGGCGTGGACGCTGGAGGCCGCTCTGGTGAGGGGCATTCCGGCGCCGGGGCTTGGTTGGATAGCGGCAGCGGTTCTGCGCCGGTGGAGCCGGGCTCCCTGGATGGGGCAACGGTGTTTGCCGACCCCGCACAGGCAGGTGTTGAGGAGCAGGTCGCCGAGCAGGTGGCTTATTGGGTCAACCAGAAAACACAGAATGCGGAACTGACGCTCAACCGCGACGGGCAGCCGGTAGAGGTGTCGGTGTCACTGTCGGGCAATGAGGCCCACGTGACGTTCCGCAGCGACCAGTCGCAGACCCGTGAGCTGCTGGACCGCAGCATGGCGCAATTGAGTGAGCTGTTGCGCAGTGAGGGCCTCGTGCTGTCGGGTATGTCGGTTGGCACCTCGGCGGGGCAGCGTGACGATGCGGGTGGGGCTGAGCGGCAGGGCCAGCGCGATGGCGCTCGCCAGGCGAAGGTGGTCGCTGCAGCGCCCACTGGCACGGCTTCACTGCTGCGCGGTGGCGCCCCGGATCGCGCAGTAGACGTCTTTGTGTGAGCCCGGCGGGCAGACGGGGCTACCCGCCTGCCGCCCGCGTCACCCCCCGGTCAGGAACTCGCTCGCGCGGCGTCTTTACGCTGCTGCTGGCGGTACGCGAGTACCGTGTTACTCCCTACCCCAGAGCACTTCTGATAGGTTGCTTTGCAGCGCTGGCTACTCCTGCATTCCATCAGGTCTTGCCGCTGCAGCGCGACCGAACTCTGTTCCGGTGCTTGCGTGCAGAGTCCATAGCGCAGTGAATGCCATGGTTTTGGGCTTTTATTCTGGCTATTATTGGTTGCAGCCCCGCCCAATAATGGGCCATCCGGTTTTGCTCGCCCATGGATTGCGCGGGCCCGGCCCGTCTCCCACCGCAAGGAATCCGCAACGTGTCAGCCAATACTCCCGCAGCGGCCCCGGCCAAAAGCAAGAAGATGCTCATCATCATCATCGGCGTTGTGGTGGCGGTGCTGGTGATTGGTGGCGGCGCGGTGGCTTGGTTCATTTCCAGCCGCTCCCATGCCGACGAAGAAGATGGGGCTGCGCCAGTCCGCAAGGAGGCGCCCAAGGTGGCTCCCACGTTCCTGCCCATGGAGAACATGGTGGTGAACCTGGCAGACCCTGGCGGTGACCGGTTTGCCCAGATTGGTATCACCCTGGAGTTGGAAGATGCCAAGACAGCAGAGCAGGTGAAGCTGTATTTGCCCTCCATACGCAGCGGCATCCTGATGCTGGTTTCCCAGCGGACTTCCACTGAACTGCTGCAGCGGGAAGGCAAGGAAAAGCTGGCTGCAGACATCCTGCGGGAAGTCTCCCGCCCCCTGGGTTACACGGTTCCTACGGAGCGTGCACGCGCTGCGGCGGCCGACAAGGAAGAGGATGCGGAGGACCGGCCTTCGCGTCGGCGCACAGAGCGCAACCCGGTGCACCGTGTGCTTTTTTCCAGCTTCATCATCCAATGACCCGGGCGAGGACCAGTCATGAGTGATTCATTTCTTTCCCAGGAAGAAGTTGATGCCCTTCTTGAAGGGGTTACTGGTGAGAGCCAGAAGTCGGTCGAGGAGGTCGCGGAGGCGGGCTCCGTACGCAACTACGACATTTCCAGCCAGGAGCGCATCGTCCGCGGGCGTATGCCGACGATGGAAATCGTCAACGAGCGGTTTGCACGCAACTTCCGCATCGGGCTCTTCAATTTCATCCGCCGCAGTCCTGAAATTTCGGTGGGCACGGTATCCGTGCAGCGTTACAGCGCCTTTCTGCGCGAGCTGGCGGTACCCACGAACTTCAACATTGTGGCCATCCGTCCGCTGCGCGGCAGCGGACTGATCGTGTGCGAGCCCTCGCTGGTTTTCGGCATCATCGACACGCTGTACGGCGGCGTGGGCAAGTTCCAGACACGGATTGAAGGTCGGGATTTTTCGCCCACGGAGCAACGGGTCATCAACCGCCTGGTGGACGTGATCTGTGCTGAATACAAAAAGGCCTGGCAGGGCATTTACCCGCTGGAGCTGGAGTACCAGCGGTCTGAGATGCAGCCGCAGTTTGCCAACATTGCCACCCCCAGCGAAATCGTCGTATCCACGGCGTTTCAGCTGGAAATCGGGGACCTTTCGGGCGCCATCCACATCTGCATGCCCTACGCGACGCTGGAGCCGATCCGTGACGTGTTGTATTCGTCCACCCAGGGCGACTCCATTGAAGTGGATCGCCGCTGGGTCCGCGTGCTGACCCGGGAAATCCAGGCAGCCGAAGTGACCCTGGTGGCCGAATTGGCACGCGCCGACGCCACCGTGGAGCAGTTGCTGGCCATGAAGCCTGGCGATTTCATCGAGCTGGACCGAGAACCCCGCATTCGCGCATCGATTGGTGGGGTCCCCATTTTTGAGTGCCAGTACGGAACGCACAATTCCAAGTACGCCATTCGTATTGAAGAATGCCTGCGCAATGCCGACATGAGCTGGCTGGGAGAAAAAGATGTCAACTGAAGAAGATAACAAGGATGCTGGCGCGGACGACCCGTTTGCGGGTTGGGCCGAGGCACTTGAAGAACAAAAGCGCACCGACGACAAGCCGGGCGACGGGGAGCAGGGTGGCCCGTTGTCTGGTGAGCCTGTACGCCCTTTCTCCGGTGGTGGCGATGGCACGGTCAACGACATCAATATGGTGCTGGACATACCCGTCCAGTTATCGGTGGAGCTTGGCCGCACAAAGGTACCCATCAAGTACATCCTTCAGCTCGCGCAAGGCTCGGTCGTGGAGCTCGATGCACTCGCGGGTGAGCCGATGGACGTTCTGGTCAATGGCTATCTCATTGCCCAGGGCGAGGTGGTGGTTGTAAATGACAAGTTTGGTATTCGCCTCACGGACGTGGTGACGCCTTCCGAGCGTTTGCGGCGGGTCAGTCGTGGATAGTGGCAGCATGACCCAGACGCTGGTCGTGGTCGTCCTTTTTGTGGGGGCCATGGCTCTACTGCCCTGGCTTGTCCGCCGGTTGCAGCAGCGGCAGGCTGCAGGCAGCGCTGGTGTGGGAGCCGCGTCCCGGGTACTGTCCGCAGTGGCTGTCGGCCCCCATCAGCGCGTGGTGACGGTGGAAGTCGGGCCCGAGCATGCGCGAACCTGGCTGGTGCTGGGCGTTACCGCTCAGCAAGTGAGCTGTCTGCATGTGTTCCCTGCTGGCCCGTCAGCCGCCCCCCATTCGGCACCCAAAACGGAGCCTTCTTTCGCGCAGGTAGTCGCGTCCGCCGTGAATGCCCCAGGAAGCACCGCCAATGGCTGATGTATCGCTCACCCGTCGCGTGGCGCTGCTGGGAGCGGTCGCTTCTGTGGGGCTCATGGGGCATGATCTCGCCTTCGCGCAGGCGTCTGCCGGGTCCCTGCCGCTGGTGGTGGGGAGCGGTCCGTCTGGCAACAGTTACTCGGTGCCTATTCAGACACTGTTGTTCTTCACGGCGCTGTCCTTCTTGCCAGCGGTGTTGCTCATGATGACGGGCTTTACCCGGATCGTGATTGTTTTGTCGCTGTTGCGCCAGGCGCTGGGCACCCAGTCCGCGCCGCCCAACCAGGTCATCATCGGGCTGTCGCTGTTTCTCACTTTTTTTGTCATGGGGCCTACCCTGGACCGTGTGTACCAGGATGCCTATGTGCCTTACACCAATAACACCATCAGTTTTGAACAGGCTCTGGAAAAGGCCGAAGCGCCGATGCGCAGTTTCATGCTCAAGCAGACCCGGCAGTCTGACTTTGCCCTGTTTTCCCGCTTGGCGCGACTGGATTCCAGTGTGACCGCAGAAACTGCACCCCTCAGGGTGCTTGTGCCTGCATTTGTCACCAGTGAGCTGAAATCGGCGTTTCAGATCGGGTTCATGATCTTCATTCCGTTTCTGGTGATCGACATGGTGGTGTCGAGCATCCTCATGTCTTTGGGCATGATGATGTTGTCTCCGGTGCTGGTGGCACTGCCGTTCAAGCTCATGCTGTTTGTGCTTGCGGACGGCTGGAACCTGCTGATCGGCTCGCTGGCTGCCAGTTTTGTACCCTGAAGGAGCTGCCAATGACTTCACAAATGGTGCTGACCATCGGGCGTGACGCGCTGACATTGCTTCTGATGATTTCGATGCCCGTGCTCGGGGTCGTCATGGCGGTGGGATTGCTCGTGAGCATTTTTCAGGCCGTAACCCAGATCCACGAAGCGACGCTTGCGTTTGTTCCCAAGCTCATTGCTGCGATGGTGGTTTTTGCCATTGCAGGCCCCTGGATGCTCAGCACCCTGGTGGACTTTATCCGCCGGACCATCGAATCGATTCCTTCGATGATTGGCTAGCCCGGTGAGAGGGCGAGCTATGGGTTTTTTCCTGAAGCCGGGTCCTCCAGACGCCCGCTTCGAAGCCCGTTGAGGATCGTGTGATCACTTTCACCGAGGCTCAGCTGATGGCTTGGCTTTCGCCCATTCTGTGGCCCTTTTTGCGCGTGCTGGCCGTGTTCTCGGTCGCGCCGGTGTTCTCCATGCGCACAGTTCCCATGCGCGTCAAAATTGGACTGGCGTTTCTGGTGGCACTGTGCGCGCAGGGTGTGCTGGGTGATCAGCCGGTCATCAGCGTCAATGGTCGTGAGGCGTTTGGTGCTGTTGCTCAGCAGGTGGCCGTGGGCCTTGCGATCGGTTTCTCTGTCAGGCTGGTGTTTGCGGCCGTGGAACTGGCGGGTGAAATCATCGGTTTGCAGATGGGCTTGAATTTCGCGTCGTTCTTTGACCCGTCGTCCAATGCGCAGATCAGCGCCGTTGCGCGGTTTTTTGGGCATATGGCCATGCTGCTGTTTGTGGTCATCAATGGCCACTTGCTGATCCTGATGGCCGTGGTGAAAAGCTTTGACCGCTTTCCTGTCGATGGAAACTTTTTGCAGGCGCTCGGGCAGATGCGCCTTTATGAACTGGGCTCGTCGCTGTTCGCCAGCGCGCTCTGGATCGCTCTGCCGATGATTGCGCTGTTGCTGTTTGTCAATTTGACGCTGGGCATCATTTCCCGCGTGGCACCGCAAATGAATATCTATGCGGTCGGTTTCCCCGTGACGTTGACTGTAGGCATGCTGGGTATTGTGGCCACACTGCCGCTACTGGAGCAACCCGTGCTCGCGCTCATGCAGCAGGCAGTCGATCTGTTTGCTGCTCAGCGGTAGACATAGGTGGCGCTGGGGACAGGTTCAGACCAGCTGGTTTCGGATGGCGTAGACGGTAAGCTCCGCATTGTTGGACAGCTTGAGTTTTTCCAGCACCCGTGAACGGTAGACACTCACTGTCTTTGGACTCAGCATCAGCTCTTCTGCAATGTCCGACAGCCTGCGTCCGGACGCGATTTTTACCAGCGTTTGCAGCTCCCGCTCCGACAAGGCCGTGTGTGGCGCTTCCGGCGTAGGCTGTGCCAGGCTGTCCGCGAGCATCTGCGCCACTTCTGCCGTGAGGTACTTGCGTCCCTGCATGACGGTCCGCACGGCAGCAATCAGCTCGACCGGGTCCCCTGCCTTGTTGGCATATCCTTGCGCGCCAGCTTTCAGGCAGCGCAGGGCGTACTGATCTTCTGGATACATCGAGACCACCAGCACCTTGATGGCGGAATGGGTTTCGCGCAAGCTGGTTAGCACCTCCAAGCCGCTGCGGCCCGGCATATTCAAGTCCAGCAGCAATACGTCGCAGGCGGCGGAGCGCAAGACCTCGCGCAACTCGGAATACCCTCCGGCCTCGCCGGTTACCTGGATGTCGGGCGCCTCGGCCAGCGTATCGCGTATTCCGCGCCGCAAGACGGCGTGGTCATCGCACAGGACCACATGAATCACTGCGCATCTCCTGGAGCTGGTGGTGTTGTGTGCGATGTTAGCGGTATGGAAAGGATCACGGACGTGCCCTGGCCGGGCCGACTGCTGATGTCCAGCCATCCCCCCACTGTACGGGCACGCTCATGCAGGCCTTTGAGCCCAAAGGCTTTTGGTTTTTCGAGCATGCAGGGGTCAATGCCTTGCCCATCGTCAGTCACTTCCAATGTCAGGACATCCTCTTTGTCGGAGAGGTCAATGTGCACTGTGCGGGGATGTGCGTGTTTGGAGATGTTGGTCAGCGCCTCCTGCGCTGTGCGATAGGCAACCAGCTGAATATCTGCGGTGGCCCGGATAGATTCGCTGCTGCTGATAACCCGGGCGGGAATGCCCGAGCGACGCTCAAATCCGGCGGCAAGCCATTGCACCGCTGCCACCAGTCCCTGTTCAAGAATCGGGGGGCGCAGGTTCATCATGATGCGTTGGCTTGCTCCAATGGCATGCTGCAGCATCTCTGCCGCTGAGGCTGCATGCTCTTGCATCTCCGTATTGGTGCTATGGCGTCCGATCCATGCCACATCGAACCTGACGGCGGTCAGTGCGCCGCCGATATCGTCATGGATCTCGCGGGCAATGGACGCACGTTCCTGCTCGATCGAGGTTTGCAGATGTTCCGTCAGGTCAGCCAGTCGGCGCTCCGAGGCTTCCAGTTGCGAGACAGCCAGTTCGCGCGCCTGACGGGCTTCATGAACCTCCAGGGCGCGTGCAATGACATGCGGCAGCCGCTGAAGGTCGTCTTTAAGCAGGTAATCGGCAATGCCCAGGCGGATCGCATCTACAGCTGCTGCCTCGCCGATGGCTCCCGACAGAAGGATAAAGGGGGGGTGTTGCGGCTTTTGCACCACATGTGCCCACGCGTCCAATGCCGTGAAGCCGGGCAGCCGGTAATCTGCCAAGATGATGTCGAACGGCTGGATATCTGTGAGCCGCTGGAATTCGGAGAGCGAATCCACCCGATGGAGGTGGCAGTGGAGACCGGAGCGCCGCAGGGTCAATGCGGTCAACTCATGATCTGCCAGTGAATCTTCAAGATGCAGGATGTTGAGGGTCTGGTCTGATGCTATGGTGACCATAGGAGCGCTATCATAGGATACAAATTGGAACAAACAAGGGTGTTTGTCCGATTGGGATGGTTTCAGCGTCAGCGTCCAATGGGCGCTGACACCATGGTGCACACGGGCTTGGGGCCACTGTGCGGGTGTCGTAGTTCTGTGTTTTTGCGTGCTTTGCTGCTGCGTGCCGCGATGGAGAAACGATGCAATCTACGCTAACAACGTCTGGAGGACCTGCTGTCCAGGTTCCCGTCATGGTGGCGGCAGAACTGCAGGATTCGTTGCTGGTCGTTATGCATGACCTGCATCGCCTGGAAGGACTGCTCAACCATGCTACCGATAACCTGCTGGAACGCTTTGGGGAGGCAAACGCGGTGCTGACGGATGCTGCCGTTGCAGATTCCCCGGAGCTGGTAGCTGCCCGCGCTGCGCTGCGCAGTGCAGTGACTGAGTTGCAGTTCCAGGATATGGCGTCCCAGCTGATATGGCACACGACCAAGGTGCTTCAAGGATGCGCGTTTCGTTTGGCTTCCGAAGCCATGGGCAATGAAGATGGCGAAGAAGCGGCGCCCTTTGCGGAGATGGCGCCCGACCGGCCTAACCCTGTCACGCAGAGCGAGATGGATGCCGGTTCGGTGGACCTGTTCTGATCTTTACATCACTGGTTAACCTATATATTTAAGTCAGTTGGAGCCTTACATGCAATCGATCCTTGCCGTAGATGATTCACCGTCCATGCGGAAAATGGTGTCGTTCACTCTGACGGGTGCCGGCTATCACGTCGTGGAGGCGGTGGATGGGCAGGATGCCCTGGAAAAGGCCGAGAGCCACAATATTGATCTTGTGCTCGCTGACCAGAACATGCCCCGGCTTGACGGGATCGGGCTCACTCGGAAACTGCGTGAGAACCCTAAGTTCAAGACCATTCCCATTCTGATCCTCACCACCGAGTCCAGTGATCAGATGAAGCAGGCGGGACGTACTGCTGGCGCGACCGGCTGGTTGGTCAAGCCCTTCGATCCCAATCGCCTGATTGAAGTTATCCAGAAAGTGATCCGCTGAGTCGGGTTGTCCGGGATCACCAAGTACACAGGAGCCCATGATGGCGGAAACTTACCAAGAAGGATCGGGTGCAGGTGCTGACTTCGACCTGAGCCAGTTCTATCAGATCTTTTTCGAGGAAGCGGGCGAAAACCTGGACCAGATGGAGCAGATGCTTCTGGATCTGGATTTGAGTAGCGCCAATGACGAAGAACTCAATGGCATCTTCCGGTGCGCCCATTCCATCAAGGGTGGTTCAGCCACTTTTGGATTCTCGGATGTTGCGGAGTTGACCCACCAGATGGAGTCTCTCCTGGACCGCTTGCGCCGCCACGAGCTCCAGCCGATTCCGCAGATGGTGGATGTGCTTCTCGAATCTGCCGACGCCTCACGGAGCCTGCTGGCCCGCCACCAAGCAGGTGGGCAGGGCGAAGCTGTTTCCACCACCTCACTGGTGCGTCGCATTAGTGAACTTGCTGCAGGGTTGGTCCCCGGGGATGCCCCTGCTGTCACTCCGCCCCCGCCGCCGGCCGCACCTGCTCCAACTCCAGCTCCAGCTCCACAGGCTGCAGCACCAGCGCCGGCACCGAAGGTAGTGACACCGGCGGTGGCCGGACAGGCGCGGACCCTGGAGATTCAGATTGGTCCCTTGGATCGACTGGAGCAGGCGGATGCCATCAAGGAGCTTTTTCGGGATATCCCGGGCCTCGGGGCGATCCGTGACATAGAAAGTCCACAGGCCAATACGCGGAGTTTCGCGGTGGAAACCACCTCCACCAACGACGATCTGCTCGACCTGTTTGCCTTTCATGTGGCCAAGCAACAGGTGCTGATCCGTGACGCTGCGGCGCCAGCGTCGGGCGTTGCCGCTGACGAGGATGAAGAAACGGTCCTTGCTGCTGGCGCCGCTGGGGGTGAGGCCTACGGTTTCTTCAGCGAAGCGCCTGGTGCCCCACGTGCGGATGCACCTCACGCAGCGCAGGCCCCAGCCCAAGCTGTGAAGGTTGCTGCAGCCCCCAAGGCCAGCGAGCCCAAGGTTGCCATGCAGGCGCAGATGGAGTCCACGACCATTCGGGTCGATGTGAAAAAGGTCGACCAGCTCATCAATCTGGTGGGCGAGCTGGTGATAACCCAGGCGATGCTGGCGCAAAACAGCCGGGGCCTGGATGCTGGTGCGTACCAGCAGTTGCTGGCAGGGCTGGCTGACCTGGATCGCAATACCCGCGATCTTCAGGAGTCGGTCATGTCGATCCGCATGATTCCGATGTCCATTGTCTTCAGCCGTTTCCCCCGCATGCTCCGGGACCTGGCCAACAAGCTGGGCAAGAAGGTGGAACTGGTGACGCTGGGCGAAGCCACCGAACTGGACAAGGGGCTGGTGGAAAAGATCACCGATCCGCTGACTCACTTGGTGCGCAACAGTTGCGACCACGGTATTGAGATGCCCGCAGACCGATTGGCCAAAGGCAAATCCGAGCATGGGACCATCACGTTGTCTGCCTCTCACCAAGGCGGCTCGATCGTGATTGAGGTACGCGACGATGGCCGTGGGCTCTCGCGCGAGAAGATTCTCAGCAAGGCCCAAGAGCGCGGCATTGAAGTGTCAGAGCAGATGAGCGACGCGGAGGTCTGGCAATTGATTTTCGCGCCCGGCTTCTCCACAGCTGACGAGGTGACGGATGTGTCCGGGCGTGGCGTGGGAATGGATGTGGTCAAGCGCAACATCGCTGCACTCAATGGTTCGGTCGAAATCGATTCCGCTGAAGGCTACGGAATGAAGGTTTCTGTGCGCCTGCCACTGACGCTGGCCATCATGGATGGCATGTCCGTGGGGGTGAGTGATGAGGTCTACATTCTTCCGCTGTCTTCGGTGGTGGAGTCCTTCCAGGTCAATGCAGACGATGTGAGCACCGTGGCCCAAGGTTCGCAACTGGTGAAAGTGCGCGATGAATACATGCCGGTGATTGCGCTGGAGAAAATTTTCCAGGTGCCGCGTTTCGATCCCAACAAATCCAGCAACATCATGGTGGTGGTCGAGGCGGATGGCAGCCGTGTGGCGCTGTTGGTCGATGAGCTGCTGGGCCAACACCAGGTGGTGGTCAAGAACCTGGAGTCGAACTACCGCAAGGTTCCCAACGTTTCGGGGGCCACCATCTTGGGTGACGGCACGGTCGCACTCATTCTGGACACAGGCGGTTTGGTGCGCAGGGCGCGCCACTAGATTCAAGCGGCCGTTCCCAGGGGCACGGCGCTGTCACGAAAGGAGAAGCACCATGAGTGTGATGGGTAAAACAGCAGAGGCGGTGCCAACGGGCACCCGTGAATATCTGACTTTCCGTCTCGACCAGGAAGAGTACGGTATCGACATCCTGAAGGTGCAGGAGATACGTGGCTATGAGCCACCTACACGGATTGCGAACGCCCCTAACTTCATCAAGGGTGTCGTCAATTTGCGCGGCACCATCGTGCCCATCGTTGACATGCGGCTCAAGTTCAACTGCGCGCAAGCCGACTACAACAGCTTCACGGTGGTCATCATTCTGAACCTCCGCAACCGGGTGGTAGGAATCGTGGTGGACTCCGTCAGCGATGTGATGGAGCTGACACCTGAGAGCATCCGTTCGGCGCCTGATATCGAAAGCGCCATCGACAACAGCTGCATCCTGGGGCTGGGGTCGGTGGGGGAGCGGATGCTGATTTTGCTGGACATCGAGAAACTCATGTCCGGCGTAGACATGGGGCTGGTGACTGCCAACGAGTAGGACTCCTCCGTCACCAACGTGGTGGACCCGGCACCTGCCAGATTTCAGGTGTGGCTTGCAGATCTCTAGGAGCGAACAGGATTTCCCGTCGGATGATCAATATGGCCCAACCCACCAGTGCCTCTTCAACAGCCCGGCCTTCCGTTGGCAGGGCGGATCCAGCGTTTGCCGCTGCTGCAGCGCCGTCGGGGCCGCTGGCTCAAGGGCGTGAATTCGTCTGGACCAATGCAGATTTTGCGCGGGTGCAGGCCTTGATCTATCAACGGGCCGGGATCAGCTTGCACGATGGCAAGCACGCCATGGTGTATAGCCGCCTTTCACGCCGCTTGCGGGACACGGGCCACAGCAGCTTTCACGACTATCTGGGATGGCTGGAGACGCACGACGGGCCGGAGTGGCAGGAGTTCATCAATGCCCTGACCACCAACCTCACTGCGTTCTTCCGCGAGCAGCACCACTTTGAGATTTTTGCTTCGCACCTGCGGAGCAAGCCGTCTGCCAGCTGGAAGGTTTGGTGCAACGCGGCATCCACCGGAGAAGAGCCTTATTCCATTGTCATGACCGCGTTCGAGGCGCTGGGAGCCAACGCTTCTTTCAAGCTGACTGCCAGTGACATTGATTCCCGCGTGCTGGCGACGGCGGCGCAAGGGGTGTACCGCCTTGACAGTCTCAAGGGGCTGAGCCCGGAGCGCCTGCAAAAGTTTTTTCTGCGGGGAAAGGGTGGCAACCTGGGGATGGTGCGGGCCAAGCCGGAGTTGCGCCGCGCGATTGACTTTATGAGCGTGAACCTCATCCGGGATGACTGGCCGTTCAAAGAGCCCTTCGATGTGGTTTTCTGCCGCAATGTGATGATCTACTTTGACGCCGCCACGCAGCGACGCGTGCTGGAAAGGATTCACCGGGTCCTGAAACCCGGGGGCATGCTGTTTGTGGGGCATGCCGAAAACTTTAGCGAGTCCAGAGACCTGTTTACGCTGCGTGGCAAGACCGTGTACGAGCGTCGCTGACCTGCCATGTTGCCTCGCACCTAGCCCATGACCAATATTCCATCAGGATCCTCTCTTTCTCCGGCCGCCGCCTCTTCTGGCGCGTCCGAGCGGCGCCGTGCCCCTCGCATTGCGCCGTTGAGTGCGGACATCTACTCTGCGGGGGCAGGTCCTGCAAGGGAATCATCGCTGCAAGATCTCAAGGCGCGCAGCCGCAAGCCTGGGGAGGCATCCTTTTTCTACCTGGACCATCATTTCCAGCACAACGCTGTGAAGGTGCTTCCTGGTGAGTATTTCGTCGGCGACGAGAACATGATCATCATGACCGTGTTGGGGTCGTGTATTGCCGCCTGCTTGTGGGACAGCCGCGCGCATGTGGGAGGGATGAACCATTTCATGCTGCCCGATGGTGACGTGGCGGATGCGTCGGGCCGCTATGGTTCATACGCGATGGAATTGCTGATCAACGAGATGCTCAAGCTGGGCGCCCGGCGCGAGACCATGCAGGCCAAGATATTTGGCGGTGCGCAGGTCATGCACAACTTCACGACCATGAACGTCGGTGAGCGCAACACCAATTTTGTTTTGAACTACCTGCACACGGAGCGGATTCCCATCGTCTCCGAGGATGTATTGGATATTTATCCGCGCAAGGTGGTTTTTTTCCCCATCACGGGGAAGGCCATGGTCAAGCGATTGGCACACGCACATCCCGAAACCCTGGTGGCCCAGGAAGTGCGTGGCAATGCAGCTACTGTGGCAAAGACTACCTCGGGCGGTTCTGTCGATCTGTTTTGAGGAAGGCGTGAGTTAATGAGCAGGAAAATCCGGGTGATCGTGGTGGACGATTCGGCGCTGGTCCGTAGTCTGCTGTCCGAGATCATCAACCGGCAGCGGGACATGGAGTGCATTGGCACGGCCAACGATCCCTTGGTGGCACGCGAGATGATCCGCGAGCTCAATCCTGATGTCATCACACTGGATGTTGAGATGCCACGGATGGATGGCATCGATTTTCTGGGGCGTCTGATGCGCTTGCGCCCGATGCCAGTGGTGATGATTTCCACGCTGACGGAGCGGGGCGCCGAGGTGACCATGAAGGCGCTCGAACTGGGGGCCGTCGATTTTGTGGCCAAGCCCCGGGTGGGGCTGGCCAGCGGCCTCAATGATCTCGCTGCGCAGATCGTGGACAAGATCCGTGTGGCTGCGGTCGCCCAGGTCCGCCGTGCACCCGTGCGTGACGCTGCGCCAGCAGGGGGCGGCGCCGGGGCTGCTGTCGCGCCCCCAGCCTCGGCTCTCCTGGGCCGTCTGTCCACCGAAAAGCTGATCTGCATTGGTGCTTCCACAGGGGGGACGGAGGCTATCAAGGAGGTGCTGGTGCAAATGCCGGCGGATTCGCCCGCGATTGTCATTACCCAGCACATGCCTCCAGGGTTCACCACCAGCTTTGCTGCCCGCTTGAATGGCTTGTGTCAGATTACGGTCAAAGAGGCGGTCAATGGCGAGCGCATCTTGCCTGGCCATGCCTACATCGCGCCGGGTGGCACCCAGTTCCATGTAGCACGTAGTGGTGCCAACTATGTGGCGGTGGTGGATGACGGTCCGCCCGTGAATCGTCACAAGCCCTCGGTGGAAGTGCTGTTCAAATCTGCCGCCGCAGTGGTTGGACGCAACGCCTTCGGCATCATGCTCACTGGAATGGGTAATGATGGAGCGGCTGCGATGCGCGAAATGAAGGACGCCGGCAGCTACAACTATGTGCAGGATGAGGCGACCTGTATTGTCTTTGGCATGCCGCGTGAGGCCATTGCCCATGGCGCTGCTGATGAGGTTCTGCCGCTGGGGCAGATCGCGCCTGCGCTGATCACCCGTCTGCGCGGCGCTACTGATCGGCTGCACCACCGCATCTGATGGAATAACGCGGCCCTTGAGCGCTGCAGGCTGGATGGTTTCCTGCGGGCCGCGCTATGTTCCCCGACCGGCTAACGCTATGCGGACAGGGCTGTCCAGCGCTCCAGTGCGGCCATCAACTCGTCTTCGATCGCGCCCGCCCTCGCGGTCATGACTGCTGCCCGCGCCGGATCGGTGCTGTAGAGGGTCCCATCTGCCAGTGCCTCTTGGAGCGCCTGCTGTTCGGATTCCAGGCTGGCGATCTGCGCCGGGAGCTGATCCAGTTCGCGCTGCTCCTTGTAGCTAAGCTTCTTTTTTGATAGCTGTTCGGGCTTGCTGGATAAGCGCTGATCGGCATTTTGACTCAAAATTTCCGCATCAACCTTTTTGGTGGCAGGTGCTGAAGCGTTGAGAGCCCTGCTGCGCTTGGATTGCAGCAGCCAGTCCTGCACGCCGCCTTCGTACTCTCGCCACAGTCCATCGCCTTCAAATGCGATGGTACTGGTGACGACGTTGTCGAGAAATGTCCGGTCGTGGCTGACGAGGAAGACCGTACCTTCATAGTTCTCCAGCAGCTCTTCTAGGAGATCCAGCGTGTCGATGTCCAGATCATTGGTGGGTTCATCCAGCACCAGGACGGTGGCAGGACGGGCGAACAGCCGCGCCAACAGCAAGCGGTTACGTTCCCCACCCGATAGCGAGCGAACCGGAGAGTGCGCGCGGGCCGGAGAGAACAGGAAATCGCTCAGATAGCTTTTCACGTGTTTGCGCTGGTTGCCAATCTCGATCCATTCGCTGCCAGGGCTGATGAAGTCTTCCAGCGTGGCATCCAGATTGACCGCGTGGCGCATCTGGTCGAAATACGCAACTTGCAGGTTGGCTCCCTGGCGGATGGTGCCCTCGTCAGGCGCCAGTTCGCCAAGGATCATCTTGAGCAGCGTGGTCTTGCCCGCTCCGTTGGGGCCGATCAGTCCCACCTTGTCGCCGCGCAGGATGGTCCCCGTGAAGTTGCGAACAATCGTTTTGTCGCCGAACGATTTGCCCACCCCGGTCAGTTCAGCGACGATCTTGCCCTGGTAGCCATTGGAACCACCGGTTGCCACATCCATGCGAACGCTGCCGACCACCTCGCGACGTGCTTCGCGGCGCGCACGCAATTGCTCCAGGCGGCTGATGCGGCTCTGGCTGCGCGTACGGCGTGCTTCGACGCCACGACGTATCCAGACCTCTTCCTGCGCCAAAAGCTTGTCGGCTTTGGCCGAGATGACAGCCTCCTGCGCCAGCTGCTCTTCTTTCTGTATCTGGTATTGCGCGAAGTTTCCGGGGTAAGACCGGAGCTGGCCTCGGTCGAGTTCCACAATGCGCGTGGCGACCCGGTCCAGGAACGATCGATCATGGGTGATCGTGACAACGCTGCCGGGAAAGTCGAGCAGAAGGTCCTCCAGCCATTCAATCGAATCAAGATCCAGGTGGTTGGTCGGCTCATCCAGCAAAAGTACGTCTGGGCGTGCCACCAAGGCTTGTGCCAAGGCCACGCGTTTTTTGGTTCCGCCCGACAGCGTGCCGACCACCGCGTCCGGATCAAGGTGCAGCCGCTGCAGGGTTTCCTCCACCCGTTGCTCCCAGTTCCAGGCGTCATACGCTTCAATCTCCGACTGCAATGCGTCCAGGTCTAGTCCTTCCGCACCCGACAGGTACTGGTCGCGGATCGCGATGACACGCTGCAATCCTTCGGATGCCGACTTGAAGATGGTGGCGGTAGCGTCCAGGGAAGGTTCCTGGGCCACAAATGCAATCCGCACTCCTTGCTGTACCTGGAGCGAGCCGTCGTCTGGTTTTGCCAGGCCTCCAAGAATTTTGAGAAGCGAGGATTTGCCTGCGCCATTGCGGCCGATCAGGCCGACACGTTCCGCAGTCTCCAGAGAAAAGCCAGCGTGGTCCAGCAATGCAACATGCCCAAATGCGAGTTGGGCGTCCAATAAGGTGATAAGTGCCATAAGAGCAAGATTATCGGGGCGGGGCCGTATAAGCCTGTTGGGGATCTTCGGCGCTGCTTCAGTGGGCTCGTCTCTTCACATGGGTAGTGCTGTGCATATGACATGCACTTGCAGCACTGTGTGTATGTGCCTGTTGCTCCGTCCGCGCTCCGGTAGAACCAGACATCGAATGAGTCGGGCGCTCTTGCCGCCCAAGAGTGGCGACGGGAGCGCCTGCCCAGTAGTCTTGC
>NZ_CAXUPT020000008.1:0-239603 GCF_964252975.1 Acidovorax sp. LjRoot38
AGCACGAGCGTCCCACCCTCCGGGGCGCTAATAGCATCACTTTCGATTGGCTCCAGCTTCATTTGCTTAGGCTTTTGACCGGCCCCTAGGCCGCGTGAGCGGTCTTCAAGGTGCTGAGTTGTATTTCGGACTCCGCGAAGGTCCGGGAACATTGTGTCAACTCTGCCGGCTAACTCTTTCAACTCCACGGGGCTGCCAGGCTCAGCCGCCAACACGCGCAGAAATTTGTCAAATCCATCTAACGCATAGATGAATGCCTTTCCCGCAATGAGTTCGGTCTTCGCTTCCAATTCCTGGGGGACGGAACCGTTGCTCCATTTTTCCCTTTTGAACCTTACTTCGGACTCATGAGAGATTCGATCCCAGGAATCGAATGAATCATGCTCCCCGAGTTCGGCTTCTACCGCCCTGCGAATTTCTGAATGTCGATCCGCATCCACCTTCCATTGCTCGCGTGAAAAGGTGGGCGACGCCCGCCTCTGCATAGTTTCGAAGAGATTCAGCGCAGCGTTGGCTTCGTGGAAGTGCGATTGCAGGTGTTGGAGCAGAGCTTCAACCCTCCATGCCCAGTCCTTGTCTTCATAGTCAAGCCACGTGCCTGGGATTGTTACTTCAAATACATACACAGGGCATCCTTTTCAGTTGCGACGTGACGGGGCGAATGTATCCGCCGAGGCGGGTTGACGTCCAAGCACACTGACGTCGTCTAGTGCAGCCATGAGCTCGGGGTAGCTATGCAGCCTCTTGGTGACCTGCGGCGCGCCGTCGAGACCCCGCCGCGCCTGCCCGCTTAACGTGCCGATTTTGTCGAAGGTGCCGCGGTATGCCAAATCCAATTCCGGTGCGGCTTGGTGCTACGGATGGTGTAGCTCCGAAGTGTCGGGTTTTAACGAAAATTGATTGCGGAAGTCGAGCTAGTTTTTGCCTTCCGTATCTGTTCTCACGATCAGCTTCCAACTCACTTCTCCCTGGGCGGCGGTGTGTTGATGCCTGTTCTGGGGGGGGAACTGGTCCGGTTTGTTTGATGTGATTTCTTTTCTGCACCCGAGGCATTTATAGATACCAGATACCGGGACTTCATCGCCTGGTCCATATTCCGTCGTCCAGTGATCTCCAGTGGTTGTCGACTTGATCAAAAAACTCCCATCCTTGTACCAGGCCATGATCATCTCCGATGTAAATTGCTAAGTAGAGCAACTGCTACTTACATCCAACATACATTTGTTTCGATTTCGGGGGAAGTAATTTTTGGCCTACGGTATGGCCTACAAGAACAAGGAGTTGGGTTTTAGGCATAGTCACCTCTTGTTCTTCGGGTCTCTCCGTTTCCGCCAAGATAAAGCCCAAGTGATTCATTCACTTGGGCTTTTTTCTTGTGATGCATCCGTCTTGGCGCCTTGTCTGCCGCGCCCGGCGAATCCGCAAGGCCCACGCTGCGCTCATTCGTCGATGGACGCGCTCCAGCGGCTGCCCCAATCGCCCCCCTTGTTGCTCACCTTGTCGATCTCGCGCCGATCCCGTTTGGTAGGGCGGCCTTCGTGCAGCGTGGCGGCGGGTTCTGGTGCCAGGCGGCGCAACTCCGCAGCCTTTTCGCGGGTGGCGATGCTATCGGGCGTTTCCTGGTACAGCTGTTGGGCGACAGGTGCTGGGCCGCGCGCTCCGCTCAGGCCCATCACCAGCACCGTACGGGCAACCGGCCCCTGGCGCAGCGCGACGGTATCGCCGCAGCGCAGGTCCCGCGCGGGTTTGGCCAGTTGGCCATTGACGGTGACGCGGCCTTTGCCGATTTCTTCGGTGGCCAGGCTGCGGGTTTTGTAAAAGCGCGCGCACCAGAGCCACTTGTCCAGCCGCATTGTCTCCAGGGTGTTCATGCCGGGGATTGTGCCGCGTGTGTGGGGTTGCCCATGTCAGCCGACGGCGCGGCCAGTGGCAGGCGCACCACGGCGTCCAGCCCTGTCAGTCTGCTGCCCACCATGCGGTTGGTTAAGGCGATGCTGCCACCGAGGGCTTGCACGATCTCATGGCAGATCGCCAGGCCCAGGCCGCTGCCCGCGCGCACGTCGCCGGCCGAAAAGGGCTGAAAGAGGCGTGTCGCCAGTTCGTCGTCGATGCCGGGGCCGTGGTCGCTGATGGTCAGCGCCACATGGTGGCTGTCGGTGCGCAGATCCACCGTGAGTTCACTGCCCTGTGGGGCGTGGCGCACGGCGTTGTGCAACAGGTTGCGGCTCAGCTCGCGCAGCATCCACTCATGAGCCTGCACCCGGGCGGGCTCGGTGTGTATGCCGAAATCCAGGTCGCGCTGGGCGATCAGGGGCGAGATTTCTAGCGCCACGGTACGCAGCATTTCGTCCAGCCGTGTGGTTGGTGGGGTGCTTTGCTGGCGCAGTTGCTCCACCTTGGCCAGTGCCAGCATCTGGTTGGCCAGCTGCGTTGCACGGTCCACGGTATCGCTGATTTCATGCAGGGCCTGCTGAGGCTCCACATCGCCCCGCAGCGCGGATTGCACCTGGGTCTTGAGCACTGCCAGCGGCGTGCGCAGTTGGTGCGAGGCATCCCGCACAAAGCGCTTCTGGTGACGCAGCAGGTGCCGCAGCCGCTGCATGACCTCGTTGGTGGCATCGATCAGCGGCTGCAGCTCGCGCGGGGTGGAGGGGGCCGCGATGGGGCTCAGATCGCCCTCCCTGCGCCCTTGCAGCTGTTGGCTCAGCTGCCGCACAGGATGGATGGCCCGCTGCACCACCAGCACCACGGTCAACGCGATCACGGCGACGAGCAGGGCCTGGCGCAGCAGGGTGTTGCGCAGAATCTGCAAGGCCAGGGTTTCGCGCACCTCCAGCGTTTCGGCCACCTGGATCACGGCCATGGTGCGGCCTTCCGAGCTGGCCACGGGCTGCAGCAGCACGGCCACGCGCACATCGCGCTCCCGAAAGCGGTCGTCATAGAAATCCACCAATGCCGCATACGGCGGGCGGGCCGGTATCTGGCCGCGCCATACCGGCAGTTCGGCAAATCCAGAAACCAGGTCGCCTTGCAGGGTGGACACGCGGTAGAACATCTGGCTCTGGTTGTCCGCCTCAAAGGCTTCCAGCGCGGAGTAGGGCACCGTGGCGCGCAACTCTGCCGCTTCGTCGTAGCCCCGCACATCGAGTTGCTCGCTGATGCTTTTGGCCGATGCCAGCAGGGTGCGGTCATAGGCCGTATTGAGCGAGGCCAGTGTCTGCTGGTAGAGGCTGTAGGTGTTGAACCCGATGAACAGCACCACGGGCAGCAGAATGCCCAGCAGCAGGCGCCTGCGCAACGAAGGGTGGCGGCCCGGGTCCGTTGCAGCGCTCATGTGTCGGCCCGCAGCAGGTAGCCCAGCCCGCGCAGGGTCATCAGCGTGAGGCCTGTGCCTGCCAGCTTCTTGCGCAGGCGGTACACCACGACCTCAATGGCCTCGTACTGCACATCCAGCTGGCCGGGGAACACCAGTTCGTACAGCCGCTCCTTCGTTACGGCATGGCCGGGCTGGGCAAGCAGAGCATGCATCAGCGCCAGTTCGCGCGGTGTCAGCTCCATCACTTCGCCATTTAGGTAGAGCGCGCCGCTGTCCTTGTCGTAACGGATGGCGCCGATCTGCACGGTGCTGGGCGCCAGCGGCGCCACGGTGGGATCTGCGCTGCGCCGCACCAGGGCGCGCAGGCGCGCCTCCAGCTCGTCCAGGTCAAAGGGTTTGGGCAGGTAGTCATCGGCACCCGCGTTCAGGCCCATAACGCGGTCGCCCACAGTGCCGCGCGCAGTGAGGATGAGCACGGGGGTGCGCAGCCCGCGCGAGCGCGCCTGCTGCAGCACCTGCAGGCCGTCGAGCCCGGGCAGGGTCAGGTCCAGGATCACCGCGTCGGGCTGCCGTGCGGCCCACTGGCTGAGCGCCGCGCGGCCGTCGCCCACGGCGGTGACTTCCATGCCACGGCGTGTCAGGGCGCGGTGCAGCGTGGCTTGCATGGTGGGGTCGTCTTCAACAAGAAGCAATTGCATGCGCGGCACCATAGCACCGTCTCATCGGGCCGGTCGCATGAGTGTTTTCCCTGAGTTCATGGACAGCCGTTTGACAGGCAGGGCGCGCATCATCGAGCGGTTCGCAAACCTTACAAGGAGACACCATGCGTCGCGATACCTTCCTCAAATCACTGGCTGCCATGGCCGCCGCAGGCGTGTTGCCTGTGTCGGCCCAGAGCGCTCCGGCCCTCAAGATGATGATTCCCGCCAACCCCGGCGGTGGCTGGGATTCCACCGGCCGTGCCCTGGGCAAGGCCATGCAGGATGCGGGCGCAGCGGCGTCGGTGTCCTATGACAACAAGGGTGGCGCCGCCGGTGCGATCGGTCTGGCCCAGTTCGTCAATGCCAGCAAGGGCGATCCCAACGCGATGATGGTGATGGGCGCCGTGATGCTGGGCGGCATCATCACCGGCAAGCCGCCGGTCGGCCTGGACAAGGTCACGCCCCTGGCGCGCCTGACCAGCGAATACAACGTGTTCGTGCTGCCCGCCAACTCGCCTTTCAAGACCATGAAGGATGTGGTGGACCAACTCAAGAAGGACCCCGGCAGCGTGAAGTGGGGCGGTGGTTCGCGCGGCTCTACCGAGCACATTGCGGCAGCCATGATTGCGCGCGAAGTGGGCGTGGACCCCGCCAAGATCAACTACGTGGCGTTCCGTGGGGGTGGTGAGGCCACCGCCGCCATCCTGGGCGGCAACGTCACCGTGGGCGGCAGCGGCTACAGCGAGTTTGCCGAGTACATCTCTGCGGGCAAGATGCGTGCGGTGGGTGTCACCTCGGGCTCGCGCCTTAAGGGCGTGAACGTGGCCACGCTCAAGGAGCAGGGCATCAACGTGGAAATCGGCAACTGGCGTGGCGTGTATGGCGCGCCCGGCATCACGGCCGAGCAGCGCAAGGCACTGATCGACGCCCTGTCCAAGACCTTCAAGCACAAGGCCTGGCAGGATGCCATGGAGAAGAACGGCTGGACCCCTGCATGGATGGCGGGTGACGAGTTTGCCAACTTTGTGGACGCCGAGTTCGCCAGCATGCGCGCCACGATGGCCAAGTCTGGAATGATCTGATCTGAGACAAGCAAGCAGGTCAAGGCGCTGGCTGCGCGCCCCTGACAGGGGTGTGCGGCCATGCCGCCGACCGCTCGGTGCGAAAGAAAAACATGACACAACAACATTCATCGCGCTCCAAGCCTTTGCAGACCCTGATCGGTGCGGGGCTGGTGGTGCTGGCGCTGTGCCTGGCCTGGGGGGCCAGTTCGGTCAGCTCTGAGGCTGGCTATGGCGGTGTAGGCCCCAATTTCTTTCCCTGGGTGGTCAGCATTGCCATCCTGATTTGTGGTGTGCTTTGCGTGGTGCACGCGCTGACAGGCGGGTTTCGCGACCTGGAAGAAGGTTCCGGCGACACGCACGCCCACTGGAAGGGCTTCATCTGGGTGTCGGCCGGGCTGCTGCTCAATGCCTTGCTCATCACCACGCTGGGCTTCATCCTGAGTTGCGCACTGTGCTTTGTGCTGTCGGTGCGGGGCTTCAGGAGTTCGGAAGGCGAGTTGGACCTGCGCCTGCAGGCCTGGATCAAAGACTCCGCCATCGGTGTGGCCGTGTCTGCGCCTGTGTTCTGGATGTTTACGCAATTGCTGGCCATCAACCTGCCCGGCCTGACCAATACGGGGTGGCTGTAAAGCCTGCATGTTATGGATACCTTAAACCTTTTGATGCAGGGTTTTGCGACCGCTGCAACACCCATCAACCTGATGTGGGCCTTTGTGGGCTGCATCATCGGCACCGCTGTGGGCGTGTTGCCCGGCATTGGCCCGGCCGTGGCGGTGGCCATGCTGCTGCCCATCACCGTCAAGGTCGAGGCCACGGCCTCCATGATCTTCTTTGCGGGCATCTACTACGGCGCCATGTACGGTGGCTCCACCACGTCCATTTTGCTCAATACGCCCGGTGAGGCCGGGTCCATGGTCACGGCCATGGAGGGCAACAAGATGGCCAAAAGCGGCCGCGCCGGTGCGGCGCTGGCCACCGCTGCCATTGGCTCGTTTGTGGCGGGCACCATTGCCACCATCCTGGTCACGTTCTTTGCGCCCCTGGTCGCGGAATACGCTGTGCGCCTTGGTCCGCCCGAATACTTCATGCTGATGGTGCTGGCCTTCACCACCGTGAGCGCGGTGCTGGGCAAGAGCACGCTGCGTGGCATGGTCGCGCTGTTCGTTGGCCTGGCCATGGGCCTCATTGGTATCGACCAGCTCACCGGGCAAGCCCGCTACACCGGCGGTGTGCCAGAGCTGATGGACGGCATCGAGGTCGTGCTGATCGCCGTGGGCCTGTTTGCCGTGGGCGAAGCCCTGTACAACGTGATGTACGAAGGCCGCACCGACGAAACGCAGAACCGCCTGACCAGCACGCACATGACCAAGGAGGAGTGGAAGCGCTCCTGGCCTGCGTGGATTCGCGCCACGTTCATCGGTTTTCCGTTTGGCACCGTGCCCGCCGGCGGTAGCGAGATTCCGACCTTCCTGAGCTATGCCGCTGAAAAGAAGCTGAGCAAGAACCCCGAAGAGTTCGGCACCACCGGTGCCATCGAAGGTGTGGCCGGCCCCGAAGCCGCCAACAACGCGGCCATCACAGCCACGCTGATCCCGCTGCTCACGCTGGGCATTCCCACATCGAATACCACGGCCATCCTGCTTGGCGCGTTCCAGAACTACGGCATCCAGCCCGGCCCCCAGTTGTTTGACACCAACGGTGCGCTGGTGTGGGCGCTGATCGCGTCGATGTACATCGGCAACGTGATGCTGCTCATCCTGAACCTGCCTTTGGTGGGCCTGTGGGTCAAGCTGCTGAACATTCCCAAGTCGTACCTGTACGCGGGCATTCTGGTGTTCTCCACGCTCGGTGTGTATGGCATGCGCCAAAGCGCGTTCGACCTGGTGCTGCTGTATGCGATTGGCCTACTGGGCGTGGTGATGCGCCGCTTTGACTTCCCGGCTGCGCCGGTGGTGGTGGGCATGATCCTGGGCCCCTTGGCGGAAGCCCAGATGCGCAATGCCGTGGCCATTGGCGAAGGCAAGTGGAGCATCTTCGTGGAGCGTCCAGGCTCGCTGACCCTGATCGTCATCGTGCTGGCCGTGCTGATCGTGCCGCGCCTGCTGCGGCGCTGGGCGGCGCGCAAGCTGGCATTGGTGCAGACCTGACCGGCGCGCAGCGCGCGCCCTTCACCCAAAAAAAAACCGCGCTGCAATGGCGCGGTTTTTTGTTTCTTGGGGCACCCGTTGGCACGAATGTTTTTTCAGCATCTGCGCAAGCCAGACACCGGGGGCTGGACGCCCCCGGTGCCCTCCCCACCAAGGTGACTTGCGTGCTCACAAGCCGTGGATCGTATCATAAAATGCGAATAGTTCTTATTTGCAAAGGTGGCGCATGCATTCACTTCCGCAGGAGTTTCTGGCACTTTGCCGCCACTTGGGCGATGTGCAAAAGCGCTGCAGTGCCACGGTGGCAGCCCAGGCGGCGCAGATCGAGGCCCTCCAGGCCCAGGTGCTGCGGCTGCGTGCCGAGGTGATCGTGCGGGACACGCGCCTGGCCATGGCGCAGGATGCGCTGGTGCAGTGGAAAGCGGCCCACCCCAGCCTGCCGCGCCGCAAGGCGATGGCCCGCCACATCAGCATGCTGGCCGAGCGCATTGCCAGTCTGTCGCGCGAATGCCTGCGCTGGCGGCTGGCGGCCGAGGCGCCCGCCCAGCCCGTGCAGCCCGAAGGTAGTCTGGGCGTGGCAGGCCATCCTTCTGCGGCCAAGGGCAAAGGCTGCGCCGAGCCCGATGCCGCGCCGGACGGCACCCTGGACGCCAATCTGGCCGCTGCCGACCTGGTGATCTGCCAGACGGGCTGCATCAGCCATGACGAGTACTGGCGCGTGCAGGACCACTGCCGCCGCACGGGCAAGCCCTGCATCCTGGTGGACCAACCCCTGGCCGTGCGCGAGGCCGAGGCGCTGGCCGCCGTTCAGCCCATGGTGGTTCTGCGCATGACGCGCGCGCAGCGCCCGGTGGGCAATGCACAGGCGACCGACGGGTATGTGGTTCTGGATAAAAATAGCCTCTAGCGCTTGATGATATTGTGCTCATAGCTATAAAAATAGTAGCATCTGGATTTGCAGGTAAATGCGCGGCAGCTGCGCGGTGACAGCGGCGTGACTGTTCTTCGGCCCACCCCGCCGCGCTACCATCCGCAGATGCCTTTGCTCACCGATGACGCCCCCGCACTGCCGCTGGATGCCCAGGGCATCCTGGAACTGGCGGCGCGCTCCATGTTTCAGCTGTTTTCCAGCGTCAGCCAGGGCATGTTCCTGGTGGACCGCAGTGGCCGCATCGTGTGGGTGAATGAGGGCTACCAGCGTTTTCTGCCCGACCTTGGGTTCTCTTCGGTGGACCAGTTTGTCGGCCGCACGGTGGAGGAGGTCATCCCCAACACCCAGATGCGCCGCGTGCTGGAGACCGGCCAGCCCGTGCTGATCGACCTGCTCACCAACAAGGCTGGCACCTTCGTGGTCAGCCGCATCCCGCTGCGCGACGATGCGGACCGCGTGATCGGCGCCATCGGCATCGTGCTGTTCGACCACCCCGAGACCACGCTGCAGCCGCTGATCAGCAAGTTTGCCCTGCTGCAGCGCGATCTGGACGATGCACGGCGCGAGTTGGCCAGCCAGCGGCGGCGCAGCCTGACGGTGGCGGGTGACGGCGAGCGGCGGTCCAAATACACCTTTGCCAGCTTCATCGGGTCGAGTCCCGCTGCGGCTGAGGTCAAGCGCCAGGCACGCCGTGCAGCGCAGTCCACCAGCCCGGTGCTGCTGCTGGGCGAGACAGGCACCGGCAAAGAGCTGCTGGCCCACGCCATCCACGCTGCATCCAGCCGTGCAAGCGGCCCGTTTGTCAGCGTCAACATCGCTGCCGTGCCCGACACGCTGCTGGAGGCAGAGTTCTTTGGCGTGGCGCCCGGCGCCTACACCGGCGCGTCGGCCAAGGGGCGCGATGGCAAGTTCAAGCTGGCCGATGGCGGCACGCTGTTCCTCGACGAAATCGGCGATATGCCCCAAAGCCTGCAGGCCAAGCTGCTGCGCGCGCTGCAGGAAGGGGAGATTGAGCCGCTGGGCAGCAACAAGCTCGTGCCCTTCAACGTACGCATCCTGGCCGCCACCTCGCGCGATCTGGCTGGCCTGGTGCGTGAAGGCAAGTTCCGCGAAGACTTGTTTTACCGCCTGCACGTGCTGCCGGTGCGCGTGCCGCCGCTGCGCGCGCGGCGTAGTGATATCCCCGCGCTGGTGGAGGCCCTGGGCGATGACCTGGCGCTGCGCAACGGCACGCCGCCACCTGAGCTGCTGCCCGAAGCCATGGCCCTGCTCGCTGGCCAGCCCTGGCGCGGCAACATCCGCGAGCTGCGCAACGTGCTGGAGCAGGCCGTGATGCGCAGCGAGGGCCAGTCCATCGACGCGGCGCAGCTCGAACGCATCCTGCGCGAAGCGGGCGTGGAGCCCGCCGCGCCGGTGCAGGACACCACCGCCGTGGTGGTCGAGGTCGAGGACGAGTCGCGCTACCTGCGGCCCCTGGCCGAACAGGTGGCCGAGCTGGAGCAGCGGGCCATCCATGCCGCCATGAAGGCCCATGGCGGCAACAAGCTGGCCACGGCGCGGCAGCTCGGTATCTCACGCGCCACGCTCTATGGACGTCTGGAAAACCCTGAATAAATTTCAGGCAATTGTCTGAAATTTAGACATTTATTGTGTATTGAATTCAGGCATCGCCTCCAGTGTGTGAGGAAAAGTTTCTTTGAAATCAAGCACTTGGCTGCTGGCACAGACTGTGCAATAAAGAAGCATCACAACAGGAGACATCGCCATGCACCGTCGCACTCTGGTCGCCCTCGCTTCCGCAGCCGTTACCGCCGCCACACTTTCCGCCCCCGCATTCGCACAGACCGGCGAAATCCGCATTGCCCACGTGTACAGCAAGACCGGCCCTCTGGAGGCCTACGGCAAGCAGACCCAGACTGGCCTGATGATGGGGCTGAACTACGCCACCGGCGGCAGCATGACGGTCAATGGCAAGAAGCTGGTGGTGATCGAGAAAGACGACCAGGGCAAGCCCGACCTGGGCAAGAGCCTGCTGGCCACCGCGTACTCTGACGACAAGGCTGACATCGCCGTCGGCCCCACCGCATCGGGCGTGGCCCTGGCCATGCTGCCGGTGGCCGAGGAATACAAAAAGATCCTGCTGGTCGAGCCCGCCGTGGCCGACTCGATCACCGGCGACAAGTGGAACAAGTACATCTTCCGCACGGGCCGCAACAGCAGCCAGGATGCCATCTCCAACGCCGTGGCGGTGGACAAGGAAGGCGTGACCATTGCCACCCTCGCGCAAGACAACGCGTTTGGCCGCGATGGCGTGAAAGCCTTCAAGGACTCGGTCAAGAAGGCCAAGCTCGCCCATGAGGAATACCTGCCCGCTGCCACCACCGACTTCACCGCCGGTGCCCAGCGCCTGATCGACAAGCTCAAGGACCAGCCCGGCCGCAAGATCATCTGGGTGGTCTGGGCCGGCGCAGGCAACCCCTTCAAGATCGCCGACATGGACTTGAAGCGCTATGGCATCGAGATCTCCACGGGCGGCAACATCCTGCCCGCCATGGCCGCGTACAAGAACTTCCCCGGCATGGAAGGCGCCACGTACTACTACTTCGGCATCCCCAAGAACCCCGTGAACGAAGCCCTGGTGGCTGCGCACTACAAGGAGTTCAAGACTCCGCCAGACTTCTTCACCGCCGGTGGTTTCAGCTCGGCCATGGCGCTGGTCACGGCGCTCAAGGCCACGGGTGGCGACACCAACACCAACAAGCTCATCAAGACCATGGAGGGCATGAGCTTTGACACCCCCAAGGGCAAGATGACTTTCCGCAAGGAAGACCACCAGGCCATGCAGAGCATGTACCACTTCAAGATCAAGGTGGACCCGGCCTTTGCCTGGGGCGTGCCCGAACTGGTGCGCGAGATCAAGCCTGAAGAAATGAACGTGCCGATTCGCAACAAGCGATAGGCCGTCTTTTCGATGCGTTAGCGAGGCCCGACGGGTAGGACAACCATCCTGCTTCGTCGGGGTTCATCCCGCAGGGGCGGCCGCCCCTCTTTTTCCAGTGAATTGATGCATGAACTCCCGGGTTGACACGGGGGCTGGGTCAGACTTTCTCAAAATTATTTGGAGACAAGACAACATGGCTTTCAATTTCATCCGGGCGGCAGCAGCAGGGGCTGCGATTGCACTCTGTGGCGTGGCCAGTGTTCACGCTGCCGTCAACCTCCCCGCCCTCAAGATCGACAAGACGCAGACCACCGTTTCCGGCCTGTCCTCGGGCGGCTTCATGGCCGTGCAGCTGCATGTGGCGTACTCGGCCACGTTTGCCAAAGGCGTGGGGGTGGTGGCGGGCGGCCCGTTCTATTGCGCTGAGGCCTCAGTCGTCAATGCCACGGGGCGCTGCATGGCCAGCCCCACGGGTATTCCCACCAGCACGCTGGTGAACACCACCAACACCTGGGCCGGCCAGGGCGTGATCGACCCCGTGGCCAACCTGCAGAACTCCAAGGTCTACCTGTTCTCGGGCACGCTCGACAGCGTGGTCAAGACGGGGGTGATGGATGCGCTGCGCACCTACTACAACAGCTTCGTGCCAGCGGCCAACGTGGTCTACAAGAAGGACATCGCATCAGAGCACGCGATGGTGACGGACGACTATGGCAACGGCTGCTCCACCAAGGGTACTCCCTACATCAGCGACTGCAACTTCGACCTGGCAAGCGCCATGCTGCAGCACCTGTACGGCACGCTGAACGCACGCAACAACGCCACGCTGCCCAGCGGCAATTTCATTGAGTTCAACCAGAGCGAATTCATCTCCAACCACGGCATGGCCACCACGGGCTGGGCCTATGTGCCCCAGGCCTGCCAGGCGGGTGGCACGGCCACCTGCAAGCTGCATGTGGTGCTGCATGGCTGCAAGCAGAACGTAAACGACGTGCAGCAGCAGTACGTGCGCAACACGGGCTACAACCGCTGGGCCGACAGTAACAACATCGTGATGCTGTACCCGCAGACCAGCCTGGCCGCCACCAACAGCTGCTGGGACTGGTGGGGCTATGACAGCGCCAACTATTCCAAGAAGTCCGGCCCGCAGATGGCTGCCATCAAGGCCATGGTGGACCGCGTGGGAAGCGGCGGAACCACCAACCCGCCGGTGGACCTGCCAGCCCCCACGGGCGTGAGCACCTCGGGCGCCACGGCCAGCAGCATGGCGATTGGCTGGAACGCCGTGAGCGGAGCGGCCAGCTACAACGTGTACCGCAATGGCAACAAGACCAATGCGCTGCCCGTGACTGCCACGAACTTCACCGACACCGGCCTGGCCGCATCCACCACCTACAGCTGGACGGTGCGTGCCGCTGATGGCAACGGCGCCGAGGGCGCCGTGTCCGCCGCTGCATCCGGCACCACGCTGGCCGCATCGGGCGGCGGCACGGGCACCTGCACCACGGCCAGCAACTACGCCCACACCATGGCGGGCCGTGCCTACGTGTATGGCGGCTACACCTTCGCGCTGGGTTCCAACCAGAGCATGGGGCTGTGGAACATCTTTGTGAACAACACGCTGAAACAAACCAGCCCCAACTACTACGTCATCGGAACTTGCCCTTGACGTGAAAAAGGGGGCGGCCGCCCCTTCGACCAACGATGACTACCGTGAAAGTGACCCACCACCCATGAGCACCTTGGCCACCAAGGACTTGACCATCCGCTTTGGCGGCCACGTGGCGGTCAATGCCGTGACCTGCTCTTTCGAGCCCGGCACGCTGACCGCCATCGTGGGCCCCAATGGCGCGGGCAAGACCACGTACTTCAACCTCATCTCGGGGCAACTCAAGGCCACCAGCGGCAGCGTCACGCTGGGCGGGCAGGACCTGACCGGCCAGTCCGTCTCGGCGCGCACGCATGCGGGCCTGGGCCGGGCGTTCCAGCTCACCAACCTGTTCCCCAACCTCAGCGTGCTCGAGAACGTGCGCCTGGCCGTGCAGGCCACGCATGAGGGCAAGCACCGCCGGGGCCTGAACCTGTGGAGCATCTGGAGCGACCACCATGCGCTGACCGAGCGGGCTGAATCCATCCTGCAGACGGTGGCCATGTACGAGCGTCGCGACACGCCCGTGGCCAGCCTGCCGCATGGCGACCAGCGCAAGCTCGAAGTGGCGCTGCTCATGGCGCTGGAGCCGCAGGTCTACATGTTCGACGAACCCACGGCCGGCATGAGCCACGACGAAGCGCCCGTGATCCTGAACCTGATCCGTGATCTGAAGAAGGACAAGACCAAGATCATCCTGCTGGTGGAGCACAAGATGGACGTGGTGCGCGAGCTGGCCGACCGCATCATCGTGCTGACCAACGGCACGCTGGTGGCCGACGGCCCACCGGCCGAGGTGATCGCATCGCCCGTGGTGCAGGAAGCCTACCTCGGTGTAACCAAGGAGGCCGCCGCATGACCACCACCACCAACAACACGGGCAATCTGCTCGAACTCCAGGGCGTGCACACGCACATCGGCGCGTACCACATCCTGCACGGCGTGGATCTGGCCGTGCCCAAGGGCCAGCTCACCATGCTGCTGGGCCGCAACGGCGCGGGCAAGACGACCACGCTGCGCACCATCATGGGCCTGTGGCATGCGTCCAAAGGCTCGGTCCACTTTGCAGGCAAAGACATCACGGCGCTGAACACCCCGCAGATCGCGGGCATGAACATCGCCTACGTGCCCGAGAACATGGGCATCTTCGCCGACCTCACGGTGAAGGAAAACATGCTGCTTGCCGCCCGCAGCGCGCGCAATGCCGCGCAGATGGACGAGGCGCGGCTGCAGTGGATCTTCAAGCTCTTCCCCGCCGTGGAGAAGTTCTGGAACCACCCGGCCGGCAAGCTCAGCGGCGGGCAAAAGCAGATGGTGGCCGTGAGCCGCGCCATCGTCGAGCCGCGCGACCTGCTCATCGTGGATGAGCCCAGCAAAGGCCTGGCGCCCGCCATCATCAACAACATGATCGAGGCGTTCGACCAGCTCAAAAAGAGCGGCGTGACCATCCTGCTGGTCGAGCAGAACATCAACTTTGCCAAGCGGCTCGGCGACACCGTGGCCGTGATGGACAACGGCCAGGTGGTGCATGCAGGCAGCATGGCTGCGCTGGCCGAAGACGAAGCACTGCAGCGCTCGCTGCTGGGGTTGGCACTATGAGTTTTGCACCAGATTTCAAGCCTTTTGGGCTGCTAGCGCTTGATGGTAAAGCGATAGCAGCTATTAAAAATGTAGCAAATGCGCAGATGCCGCCTGCCATGCAAGGAGGCCGCGTATGAGCGCCATCACCCGTGACTTCGACTGGAAGCCCCTGGCCCTGGTACCCGCGCTCGCGCTGCTGGTGCTGCCCTTCATCGGCTCACCCAGCACCTGGCTCACGCTCACCGTGGCGGGCCTGGCGATGGGCATGATCATCTTCATCATCGCCTCGGGCCTCACGCTGGTGTTCGGCCTGATGGACGTGCTCAACTTCGGCCACGGCGTGTTCATCGCCTTGGGCGCCTTCGTGGCCACCAGCGTGCTGGGCGCCATGGGCGACTACACCCAAAGCGCTGACCTGTGGCGCAACCTGATGGCCGTGCTGCCCGCCATGCTCGTGGCCATGGCCGTCGCCGGGGCGGTGGGCCTGGCGTTCGAGCGCTTCATCGTGCGGCCCGTGTACGGCCAGCATTTGAAGCAGATCCTCATCACCATGGGCGGCATGATCATTGGTGAAGAACTCATCAAGGTCATCTGGGGCCCCGCGCAGATCCCGCTGCCGCTGCCCGAAGCCATGCGCGGTTCGCTGCTGGTGGGCGACGCCGCCATCGAAAAATACCGCCTGATCGCCGTGGCGGTGGGCCTGGTGGTCTTCGGCGTACTGGCCTGGACGCTGTCGCGCACCAAGGTCGGCCTGCTCATCCGCGCTGGCGTGCAAGACCGCGAGATGGTGGAGAGCCTGGGCTACCGCATCCGCCGCCTGTTCGTGGGCGTGTTCGTGGTGGGCTCGGCCCTGGCGGGCCTGGGCGGCGTGATGTGGGGGCTTTACCAGCAGAACGTGATCCCGCAGATGGGCGCACAGGTCAATGTGCTGATCTTCATCGTGATCATCATCGGAGGCCTCGGCAGCACGGGTGGCGCGCTCATCGGCGCGCTGCTGGTGGGGCTGATGGCGAACTACACCGGCTTTCTGGTGCCCAAGGTGGCGCTGTTCTCCAACATCGCGTTGATGGTGGCCATCTTGCTCTGGCGTCCCCAGGGTGTCTATCCAGTTGCCAACCGCTGATGAGGAGTTTCTAGAAATGTTGAACCGACTTCTCTCTGGCGACTACCCGCGCAGCAAGGTGCTGGCGGTGATCCTGGTGGCTATCCTCATCGGGCTGGCGTTTGCCCCGTTCCTGTTCCCGGGCGTCAAGGCGCTGTCGGTGGCGGCCAAGGTGCTGATCTTTGTGGTGCTGGTCGCCAGTTTTGACCTGCTGCTGGGCTACACCGGCATCGTGAGCTTTGCGCACACCATGTTCTTTGGCATCGGGGCCTATGGCATCGCAGTGGCCACCACGCGCCTGGGCCCCACCTGGACGGCGCTGGGCGTGGGCATTGGTGGCGCGCTGCTGCTGTCCCTGCTGCTGTCGCTGGCGGTGGGGCTGTTCTCGCTGCGCGTGCGCGCCATCTTCTTTGCCATGATCACGCTGGCGGTGGCCGCTGCGTTCCAGACGCTGGCCTCGCAGCTGTCCGACATCACCGGCGGTGAAGACGGTCTGACCTTCAAGGTGCCCGAATTCCTGTCGCCCAGTTTCGAGCCCTTCGAAGAGCCCTTTCTGGGCGTGACCATCGATGGGCGCCTGATCTGCTACTACCTTCTGTTCGTCACCGCGGTGGCGCTGGTGCTGGCCCTGCTGCGCATCGTCAATTCACCGTTCGGCCGCGTTCTGCAGGCCATCCGCGAGAACGAGTTCCGCGCCGAAGCCATTGGCTACCGCGTGGTGGTGTACCGCACTACGTCCAGCGTGCTGTCGGCGCTGTTTGCCACCATGGCAGGCGCCATGCTCGCGCTCTGGCTGCGCTACAACGGGCCAGACACGTCCCTGAGCTTCGAAATCATGATGGACTGCCTGCTCATCGTGGTGATCGGCGGCATGGGCACGATCTACGGTTCGGCCATCGGCGCCGTGCTGTTCCTGGTGGCGCAAAGCTACCTGCAGGATCTGCTGCGCCTGGGCCATGAGGCCACGGCGGGCCTGCCCTGGCTGTCGGCACTGCTCTCGCCCGACCGCTGGTTGCTGTGGCTGGGCGTGCTCTTCGTCCTTTCGGTCTATTACTTCCCCACCGGTGTGGTGGGGCGCCTGCGCGCGGCAGCTGCGCGCAAGGCGGGGTGAATGCCCCGGCCGCGCCGGGTGATCGGCGTGGCCAGGGTGTGTGGATGAGCTGTGCAACAAGAAGCAAAGAAAAACTCCAGGAGACAAGCACATGAAGATGAACATCAAGACCCCCCGTTTTCGTCCCCTTTCTCGCCCGTTCCTGCCCGCAGCGCTGGCCGCTGCGGTGCTGGCTGCCTGCGGCGGCAGCAGCGGCGACAGCGCCGCCCCCAACACCAAGCCCGGCTACCTGGGCGCCATCAGCGAGACCACCTACGACGGCAGCAGCAACGACCTGCTCACGGCGGGCCTGGGCGCCACGGGCCTGGCCGCTGCCGTGCCCCCCGCGTTTGCCGACCCCCTCAAGCCCACGGCGGCTGAGCTGCGCCGCACCGCCATCCACACCAACTACCGCGCCATGCTCGACATGACGGCGGCCGGCGGCTACGGCACGCTCTACGGCCCCAATGTGGATGCGCAAGGCAAGGTCACCACCGGTGAGGGCAAGGTGCCCGGCACCGAATACATCGCGTTTGCCGACGACGGCACAGGCCGCAAGAACGTCACCCTCATGGTGCAGGTGCCCGCCAGCTTCGACCCCAAGAAGCCCTGCATGATCACCGCCACCACCTCCGGCTCGCGCGGTGTGTATGGCGGCATTTCCACCGGCGAGTGGGGCCTCAAGAAGGGCTGCGCCGTGGCGTACTCGGACAAGGGCACTGGCGGCGCGCCGCACGACCTCATGAACGACACCGTGCCGCTGATCGACGGCACACGCACCACGGCCGCTGCGGCAGGCAAGGCCGCAGCCTTCAACGCGGGCCTCACGGCCACCGAGCTGGCCGCCTTCAACACCGCCACGCCCAACCGCTTTGCCTTCAAGCACGCCCACTCGGGCCAGAACTCTGAGAAGGACTGGGGCACGAGCACGCTGCAGGCCGTGGAGTTTGGCTACTACGTGCTCAACCAGCGCTACGGCGCCACCGACGCAGCGGGCCAGCGCCTCAAGACGCTGACCCCGGCCAACACCATCGTCATCGCATCGAGCATCTCCAACGGCGGTGGCGCGGCCATTGCGGCGGCCGAGTTGGACACGCAGGGCCTGATCAGCGGCGTGGCCGTGTCCGAGCCTGCCATCGAGATGCCGGCCAATCACGGCGTCACGGTGCGCCGTGGCAGCGCCGATGTGGCTGTCACCGGCAAGACGCTGGTGGACTTCACCACCTACGCCAACCTCTACCAGGCCTGCGCGTCGCTCGCGCCCTCGGTCAGCACCAGCCCTTTTGCGGCGGCGTTTGCGGCCGGGTTTGCCAGCGCTGCGTTGCCCATCGCGCCCAACCGCTGCGCGTCGCTCAAGGCGGCAGGTTTGCTCACAGCCAGCACCACGGCCGCGCAGGCCGAAGAGGCTTTGCAAAAGCTGCGGGCCTATGGCTGGGAACCCGAGTCCAACGACCTGCATGCCTCCATGGCCGCGTTTGAAGTGTCCCCCGCCGTGGCCGTGACCTTTGCCAACGGCCTCTCGCGCGCCAGCGTGCAAGACAACCTCTGCGGCTTCAGCTACGCCGCCACCGCGGCCACTGGCGGGGTCACCCCGCTGGCCGCCGCTGCATTGCCAGGCATGTTTGCCACCGGCAACGGCGTGCCTCCCTCGGGCGGCATCAACCTGGTCAACAACCTTGGCAAGTTCGGGCCCGCGCGAGACTTTCTGTCGTTCTCGGACGCCGGTGTAGCCGACTGGAACCTGAGCGGCGCGCTGTGCCTGCGCAACCTCGTCACGGGCAATGACGCCGCCGCCAAGAAGCTGCAGGCCGGTGTTCAGGAAACCCGCCGCAACGGCAACCTGCGTGGCAAGCCCACCGTCATCGTGCACGGCCGCGCCGACGCACTGCTGCCGGTGAGCCACACCTCGCGCCCCTATGCCGCGCTGAACAAGAAGGTCGAAGGCGCCGCCAGCAAGCTCAGCTATGTGGAAGTGGCCAACGCCCAGCACTTCGACAGCTTCATAGGCCTGCCCACGGTGCTGCCGGGCTATGACAGCCGCTACGTGCCGCTGCATGTGTACCTGAACCACGCGCTCGACGCCGTGTACGACCACCTCGCCAGCGGCAAGGCGCTGCCCGCCAGCCAGGTGGTGCGCACCGTGCCGCGCGGCGGCACACCGGGCAGCGCCCCGGCCATCACCGCCGCCAACGTGCCGCCGCTGGCTACCACGCCTGCTGCCGCCAACGCCATCGCCATCACGGCGGGCGCCATTGCCATCCCCGACTGACCCAAGGAGCTTTGCCAGACGACACACCGTCACCGCCGCCCACCGGGCACGCGTGGGGGCCATCGGCCCTTGCGCCGCCCGTGGGCGCGGCTGCAAGCAACACAAACAGGGGATGAACCGAATGGACAAGGTCAAGACATGGAGCCGCCGTGCGGCGGCAGCACTGGCGGTGCTGTGGGGCGGGGCCACGGCGCCCTCGCTGCACGCCGCCGAGATTGTGGTGGGGCAGGTGGCACCGCTCACCGGCGTGCTGGCCAGCACTGGCGCACAGATGGTGCTGGGCGGCAAGATCTACTTTGACTGGGTGAACGCCCAGGGCGGCGTGCACGGCGCGACCATCCGCCAGGAGGTGGCCGACGACGCTTACAAGGTGGCCGACACCGTGAAGCTCACCCGCGAGATGCTGGCCAAGCCCGAGGTGGTGGCGCTGTATGGCTTTGCGGGAACGGCCAACATCACCCAGCTGCTGGCAGACGGCGTGTTGCAAGAGGGCGGTGCGGCGCTGGTGGCGCCTTACACGGGGGGCGAATCGCTGCGCAACCCGTTCAACCCCTGGATCTTTCATGTGCGCGCAGGCTATGTCGATGAGACCGAGCACATGGTGCAGCAGCTCACCACGCTGGGCATGAACCGCGTCGCCGTGATGTACCAGGACGACGGTTTTGGCAAGGCGGGCCTGGCGGGGGTGGAGGCTGCCTTGGCCAAGCGCAACCTCAAGCTCGTGGTAGCAGCAGGCTACGAACGCAATACCGACAAGGTGGATGAGGCCGTCAAGGCCATCAAGGCCACCGATGTGCATGCCGTCATCATGATTGCGGTGAACAAGCCTGCGGCGGCCTTCATCCAGCGCTACCGCGAGCAGGGCGGCGGCGCTCAGCTGTACAACATCTCGGTGGTGGACCCGACCGAGCTGGTCAAGCTGGCGGGCCTGAAAAACGCGCATGGCCTGGGCATCAGCCAGGTGGTGCCGTACCCCTACCGGCCCCAGTTGCCAGTGGTGCGCGAATACCAGTCGCTGCTCAAGAAATATGCGTCCGAAGCCGAGGTCAACTACACCAGCTTCGAGCAGTTCCTGGGCGCCAAGGTGCTGGTCGAGGCCCTGCGTCGCGCGGGCCCAGCGCCCACACGCGCCAAGGTCGTCAAGGCGCTGGAGTCGCTGCAGAGCTTTGACCTCGGCGGCATCACGCTGGGCTACTCCCCCACCAACCGCATCGGCTCACGGTATGTCGAGGTCACTGTCATTGGCAGCAATGGCCGCCTCATGAAGTGAGCCGCCGATCCTTTTTTATTCTCTGTTCCACAAGGTCGCCATCATGTCCCCCACCTCGCGCTACCTCACCTGCGCTGGCTATGAAATCCACACCACGGAGTGGGGTGCGCCCGACGCGCCGGTGGTGATTGCCTGGCACGGCCTGGCGCGCACCGGGCGCGACATGGACCCCCTGGCCGCCCACCTGGCGTCACGCTACCGCGTGATCTGCCCCGACACCCTGGGTCGGGGCCTGAGCCAGTGGGCGCGTGCACCGCAGGACGAATACCGCCTCTCGTTCTACGCGCGCATTGCGGCCGATTTGTTCGACCAATTGGGTGTCGAGAAAGCGCACTGGGTGGGCACGTCGATGGGCGGGGCCATCGGCACCGTGTGCGCCTCGGGTTTGTTCGAGCCGCAGCTCAAGGGCCGCATCCAGAGCCTGCTGCTCAATGACAACGCCCCGCGCCTGGCCGACGCCGCGCTGGAGCGCATCAAGGCCTACGCAGGCCACCCGCCCGCGTTCGACACCGTGCGGGAGCTGGAGGCGTTCTTCCGACAGGTCTACACGCCCTACGGCTGGCTCAGCGATGCGCAGTGGCGCCTGCTGACCGAGAGCAGCACCCGCCGCCTGCCCGACGGCCGCGTGACGCCGCATTACGACCCGGCCATGGTGCAGCAGTTCACCCACCACACCAACGACTACCTGATCTGGGACCACTACGACGCGCTCGACATCCCCGTGTTGTGCCTGCGTGGCGAAGAGTCGGACCTGGTGCTGCGCGACACCACCGCCGAGATGCTGACCCGGGGCCCCGGCGCACGTGGCCTGGCGCAGGTGGTGGAGGTGCCCGGCTGCGGCCACGCGCCCGCGCTCAATGTGCCGGAGCACTACGCACTGGTGGATGGCTTTCTGGCCCGCGCATCCTGAGCGGACAGCGGGGAGCTGCGCAGCGTTGAACGGGAGGGCGCGGCGCAGTACATTGGGCTCAGTCCACTGAACCCGTTGCCATGAAACCTCTGCTGCTCATCGCCTCGCACCTGCTCACCCTGGTCATCGGGTTTGCGCTGGGTGTGTATGTGCTGCCGATCCTGATCGCGCCCGACGCCCCCACGCTGCAGCAAATCCAGTCAAGCCAGCCCGCTGCGCAATGGACTGCCGCCTTCCGCCGTGACCTGAAAGACAGCGACGCCCTGCACTGGGGCGAAGGCGCCGTGTCCATCGGCCCGCAGGCCATCAGCCTGGTGGGCAAGCTCGCCCCGGGGCCGGACTACAAGCTCTACCTGTCGCCCGAGTTTGTCGAGACCGAGGCCGACTTCAAACGCCTCAAGCCCCAGATGTCGCGTGTGGGTGATGTGAAGACGTTCAACAACTTCATCGTCCCGTTGCCGCAGGGCGTGGACCCGGCCAAGTTCAACACCGTGATCGTGTGGTGCGAAACCTTCAGCGAGTTCATCACCGCTGCGAAGTACCAATAACCAGGGGAGGGACGAAAGCAGGTGTCACTGGCCGATCTGCGCCAGCGCAGCCTGCAGCCCCGCCAGTCCGCCCACGCGCTGGTTGTTGATAAAGATCTGTGGCATCTGCCGCACCGAAGGCCCGCACTTCGCATAGAACGCCAGGCGCTCGGCCTCGTCGTCGATCTTGATTTCCTCAAAAGGCAGCGAACGCGACTGCAGCAGCTTCTTGGCCGAATCGCATTGGGGGCAGGCGGATTTGGAGTAAACGGTGATTTGAAAAGTCATGGGCAGAGTTTACGTGTGGCCCATGGCAGGCGCTCGCGCCGGGCTTTCGCCGCAGCAGCGCTGGTGGTGGCAGAATACCAATTGGTTTGTTTTGTGACCAATTGGTAATTTATGCTCTTCTTCCTATCCTGCTTCCGCCGCTGCGCCTGGTTAGGGCTGGCCGTGTTTTTGCTCGCCTTGAGTGGCTGCTCGTCCACCCGCCCGCCCGACGGCATCACGCCCGTCACCCCGTTTGACCTGGCCCGCTACGAGGGCCGCTGGTACGAAGTGGCCCGGCTGGACCATTCGTTTGAACGCGGCATGACGGACGTGAGCGCCACCTACCAGCGCCAGGCGGACGGCAGCGTGCGCGTGCTCAACCGGGGTTTTGACACCGGCAAAAACGACTGGCGCCAGGCCGAGGGCAAGGCCCTGTTCACGGGCGATGCCAACACCGCCTCACTCAAGGTGTCGTTCTTCGGCCCGTTCTACGGCGGCTACCACGTGGCCGCGCTGGATGCCAACTACCAGTGGGCGCTGGTGGTGGGGCCGGACCGCAGCTACTGCTGGATCCTGTCGCGCACCAAGCAGCTGCCCCCTGGCGTGCGCGAACAACTCATCGCCCGTGCAAAGACCTTGGGTATCGACACCCAGGCGCTGATCTGGGTGACCCACGAACGAACCGACCCACAACCATGAGCCTTGCTACGCCACAAACCATCGCCGTTGTTGGCGCAGGCCTGGCAGGCTTGTCGTGCGCGCAGGCGCTGCTGCAGGCGGGCCACACGGTGCATGTATTTGACAAAGCCCGTGGCCCCTCGGGCCGCATGAGCACCCGCCGCGCCGAGGATGACAACGGCCCCTGGCAGTGCGACCACGGCGCCCAATATTTCACCGCCCGCGACCCGGCCTTTCGCGCCGAGGTGGCCCGCTGGCAGCAGGCCGGTGTTGCGGCTTTGTGGGATGCCCGGCTGGCCAGCTTTGACGGTACCGCCTGGTCCAACCCAGCGACACCGCTGGAGCGGTTTGTGGGCACCCCGCGCATGACGACGCCCGCAGCCTGGCTGGTGCAGCACTTGGGCGCGCCTGCGCTGGCGCAGTGGCAAACCACCGTGCAGCGGCTGGACCATAGCGAGGGCGGGTGGACCATCACCTCGGCAGAACATGGCCCGCACAGCCCGCGTTACAGCGCAGTGCTGCTGGCCGTGCCCGCCCCGCAGGCCGTGCCCTTGCTGACCCCAGTGTCCCCCGCAGGCGCCGCCTTGGCCGCCAGCGCACGCATGCGTGGCAGCTGGGCGGTGATGCTGCGCTACGCCAGCCCCGCGGCCCTGCCGTGGGAAGGTGCGTTCATCAACACCGGCCCCCTGCGCTGGGTGGCGCGCGACAGCAGCAAACCCGGCCGCACGGGGCAAGAAACCTGGCTGCTGCACGCCAGCCCTGAATGGAGCGAAGCCCATATCGAAGACAGCGCCGAGGCGGTCACCACCGCACTGCTCGCCGCCTTTGCCGCACTGGGTGGCCCCACACCTTTGGCCGCCACCGCCCACCGCTGGCGCTATGCCGACACCGAACCCGCGCTCACGCAGGGCAGCTGGTGGGATGCGCAAATGCGCCTGGGCCTGTGTGGCGACTGGCTCCATGGCGGCAAGGTCGAAGGTGCGTGGCTCAGCGGGCGTGCGCTGGCCCAGCAGGTGTTGAAGCCCGCGTAACCCACCCACAGGCCCGCCATGCGCATGCGCAAAAAATCAGACCTTCCACAGAAGACTTGCCAACACTGCGGCCTGCCCTTCGCTTGGCGCAAGAAGTGGGAGAAGGTGTGGGACGAGGTGAAGTACTGCTCCGACCGCTGCCGCAGTGAACGCAAGCGCAGCAGCACTTCGCAAGGCGTGGCAGGGGAGGGCACCGCATGAGCACCGTGCTCTTCTTGTTTCGCAACGACCTGCGCCTGCACGACCAGCCCGCGCTGCGCGCAGCGCTCACCAGCGGGGCCACACACCTGTTGCCCGTGGTGTGCCTGCCCGCGCCCGATGAACGCACGCCCTGGGGCTTTGCCCGCGTAGGCTCCCACCGCCGCGCCTTCACCGCCGCTGCGCTGCGCTGGCTTCATCAACAGACGAGTGCATTGGGCAACCCGCTGCTCATCTGCCAAGCCCCGCCTGCCACCGCCTTGCCGCAACTGGCCCAGGCTGTGGGGGCCACCACCGTGGTGTGCGAAGACATTGCCGCCCCTTACGAACAGGCCGAGGTCGCAGCCCTGCGCGCAGCAGGCCTGCAGGTGCGTACCGTATGGCACAGCAGCCTGCTGCACCCGGCCGACATGCCCTGGCCTGCCTCTGACCTGCCCGGTGTGTTCACCAGCTTCCGACAGAAGGTCGAGCGCGCAGGCATCACCCCCGCTGCACCACTGCCCGCACCCACCAAACTGCTGCCGCCGCCCCAAGTGCCTGCGCCCGTGCTGCAAGCCGTGGGCGCAGAGCAGGGCGCTGCCAGCATCCAGCCACCCGCACCGCCCCAGGGCAGCGATGCGCGCTCGTCCTTCCCCTACGGAACGCCTGCATGTGATGGCAGCGAGGCTGCCGCGCTGGCCCATCTGGCGCAGTACCTGGCCCGCAAGCTGCCCCACAGCTACAAGGCCACGCGCAACGGGCTCACGGGGCTGGACTACTCCAGCAAGTTCTCGCCCTGGCTGGCCACGGGGGCACTCTCGCCGCGCCAGATCTATGCCGATCTAAAAACCTTTGAGCGCGACCACGGCGACAACGATGGCACCTACTGGCTGTGGTTTGAACTGCTGTGGCGCGACTACTTTCGGCTGCTGCACCTGCAATACGGCGCAGCGCTGTACCGGGCGCGGGGGCTGTCAGAACTGCCACCCGCCCCACATAACCCGCGCCGCTTTGAACGCTGGTGCCGGGGCGAGACGGGCGAGCCGCTGGTCGATGCCGCCATGCGCGAGCTGGCTGCCACCGGGTATCTGAGCAACCGCCTGCGCCAGGTGGTGGCCAGTTACCTCATCTACGACCTGCACAGCGACTGGCGCGGAGGCGCCGCGTGGTTTGAATCGCAACTGGTGGACTACGACGTGTACAGCAACCAGGCCAACTGGCTCTACATCGCCGGGCGCGGCACCGACCCGCGCGGGGGCCGCCGCTTCAACCCCACCAAGCAGGCGCAAGACCACGACGCCGACGGCAGCTACCGCCGTATGTGGGGCACAGCATGACCACGCAGCAACCCTCTACCCCACAGCGTGCCCACACGTTGCGCTTGCTGCTGGGTGACCAGCTCAGCCCCGAGCATTCATGGTTTGCCACGCAGAACCAAGGCGTGGTCTATGTGCTGATGGAAGTGCGGCAAGAGACCGACTATGTGCTGCACCACGCGCAAAAAATCCTCGCCATCTTTGCCTCCATGCGCGATCTGGCCCGGCATCTGCGCGAGGCGGGGCACCGCGTGCGCTACGTGGCGATTGACGATGCGAGCAACCGTCAGTCGATGCCCGACAACCTGGCCGCCCTCATGGCCCACTACGGTGCGCACACGCTGCAATACCAGTACCCCGACGAATGGCGGCTGGACGAGCAACTGCGCACCTGGGGTACACAGCAAAGCTTTGCCGTGCAGGCCGTCAGCAGCGAGCACTTCTACACCACCCGCACCGAAATGGCCGAGGTGTTCCAAGGCCGCAAGCAGTGGCTGATGGAGCATTTCTACCGCCGCATGCGCCTGCGCCACGGCGTGCTGATCGACGAGGCTGGCGAGCCCGAAGGTGGCCAGTGGAACTACGACCACGACAACCGCAAGCCCTGGCCAGATACCAAGGACGCGCCCGCATTGCCGCCCGACGCCCGCCCCACGCACGACCACAGCGCCCTGTGGGCCACCATCCAGGCCGCAGGCGTGCAGAGCTTTGGCAACCCGCAGGCCCATGCACTGCGCTGGCCGCTGAACCGGGCCGAGGCTCTGGCGTCGCTGGATCAATTCGTCACCACCACACTGCCGCACTTTGGCGCGTATGAAGACGCCATGAGCACGCAGAGTGCGCGGCTGTTTCACTCCCTGCTGTCCTTCGCGCTCAACACCAAAATGCTGCGCCCGCACGAGGTGGTGCAACGCGCCCAGTCCGCGTACCACGCAGGCGCTGCGCCCCTGCCTGCGGTGGAGGGCTTTGTCCGCCAGATCCTGGGCTGGCGCGAATATGTGCGCGGCATCTACTGGGCCCACATGCCTGGCTACGACGAGCGCAACGCCCTGGGCCACAGCACGCCACTGCCAGCGTGGTTCTGGACGGGCAAGACCCAGATGCGCTGCATGCAGCACGCCGTGGGCCAGTCGCTGGAGCATGCGTATGCCCACCACATCCAGCGCCTCATGGTCATCGGCAACTTCGCGCTGCTGGCGGGACTCGACCCCGCCGCCGTGCACCGCTGGTACCTGGGCGTGTACATCGACGCCTTTGAATGGGTGGAAGTGCCCAACACCGTGGGCATGAGCCAGTTTGCCGACGGCGGCCTGCTGGCCACCAAACCCTACGTGAGCAGCGCCGCCTACATCGACCGCATGAGCGACTACTGCAGCGGCTGCCACTACGACAAAAAGCTCAAAGTGGGTGAGCGCGCCTGCCCGTACAACGCGCTGTACTGGGACTTTTTTGCGCGCAATGAGGGAACGCTGGGCAACAACTTCCGCCTCGGCATGGTGTACCGCCAGTTGCAGAAGATGCAGGGCCCGCAGCTCGATGCGTTGTGTGAGCATGCGGCCAGCTTGCGCACGCGGCTGGATGCGCTGTAGCCCGCTTGCCGAACTACCCAACGACACCTTCACCGCAGAGCCAAGCCATGTCTCAAGCACAACCCGCCGCAAGCCCGTTCACTTCTTTGCAGTCATTGCCCGAGGGCTATCGCGCCATCGTCATCGGCTCCACCGGCGCCATCGGCAGCGCCTTCCTCGCCCACCTGCAGGCCGATCCGCGCTGCGCACTGGCCGTGGGCCTGGGTCGCCACACCAGTCCGGCGGTCGATCTGGATGACGAAGCCACCATTGCTGCCGCCGCCCAACAGCTCAAGGCCCAGGGGCCGTGGCACTGCATCATCCACGCCGCAGGCCTGCTGCACGGCCCCCACGGCATGCCTGAAAAGCGTTTGGGCCAGTTGAACTACGCGCAGATGGAGGCCACTTTTCGCACCAACACTTTCGGCCCCGCGCTGGTGCTGGCCCACTTTGCACCCCTGTTGCCCAAACAGGGGCGTGGCCTGCTGGCCGTGCTCTCGGCCAAGGTGGGCAGCATTGGCGACAACCGCCTGGGCGGCTGGTACAGCTACCGCGCCAGCAAGGCCTCGCTCAACATGCTGGTCAAAACGGCGTCCATCGAAGTGGCCCGCACCCACCCCCAGGCCGTGCTGGTGGCATTGCACCCGGGCACTGTCAACTCGGCGCTGTCGGCCCCGTTCAACGGTGCAGAAATTGGCCGCCCGGCTGCAGATGCGGCGGGCGACATGCTGCGCGTGCTGGATGGGTTGCCGGTGGAGGAAACGGGGAGCTTGCACGCCTACAGCGGCGACAAGCTGCCGTGGTGATGGCGATGTGGATTGCTATGGTTTTGATACCGATGGTGCAATACCAGCGTGCGGTAACAGCCCTTTTAGGCATTTTTTTGTGACGTGGCTGTTTTCCCGCTTGCACCAGCCTGGGTGGTTCAGCAAAAAAGTCTTGGCGCAACCGCATCGAACCATGCCGCACGGGTGTTTCATGCTGCATCCATGGAGAATGCCGCATGCTTTCCTCCCCTTCTCATGACCTCAACCTGGTCGTCTCCCACACTACAGCCGCTGCCTCTTCCGTGAGTGATTGGGTGGCGCGGCACTACGGCCTGCCAGTGCAGCAGTGCTACCTGATCCGCCGCAACCTCAACGACAACTACGCCGTGCGGGCCACGGATGGCAGCCGCTATGTGGCGCGGCTTTGTGCCATCCGGCCGCGTGGCGCGTTCAATGTGGATTTTGAAGTCGCGCTGCTGGCCCACCTGCACGCAAAGGGCGTGGGCGTGGCCACGCCGGTGCTGGCTGCGAATGGAGCTGCCAGCGTTACCCTGCCGTTCCCTGAGGGCCCGCGTGCGCTGGTGCTGTTTCGCCACTGTGATGGCGCCGTGCCCGATACGCCCGAGGAACTGCATCTGACCGGCGCCACGCTGGCCCAGATTCACAGCGCCGCGCAAAGCTTCACAGGCCCCGCAAGCCGCTATGTGCTGGACGGCCACCACCTTGCAGGCCGCACGCTGGACTACCTTGCCGCCCATCCCGAGCTGGACCCTGCCGTGCTGGATGCCTACCGGCAACTGATTGAGCGCCTTCTGAGCGAGTTGGCGAGTGTTGAGGGCACCTTGACCCGCGTGATGTGCCACGGCGACACGCATGGCTTCAACAACCATGTGACCACCGATGCCGATGGTGTGCAGCGCGCCGCGTTCTTTGACTTTGACGACGCCGGGCCAGGATTCCTGACCTATGACCTCTGTGTTTTCTTGTGGTCGAACCTGCCCCGCAAGGCCCCCATGGAGCCCGACGAAGCCTTGCTCAAGCGCTGGCAGCAGTACCTGGCCGGCTACCGCGCAGGCGGCGGCCATATCACCGATGCCGACATCGCCGTCTTGCCGCTCTTCGTGCAGTTGCGGCACCTGTGGAACATGGGGGAGGGCGTGGCGCGCAACCACCACTGGGGCGCCAACGTGATGTCTGCCGACTGGATCAAGAAGCAGCTTGATGTGATGGCCGTTTGGGCTCGTCTGGAACTGCCACCCGGCTGATGCGGCAATCTCCTCGTGCAGGCCATCCCTAAATCGCAGGGTAGCTGCCCGTGCCCCCCGGCCACGCCGTCAGCACCTCATAGCCGCTGTCCGTCACCGCCACCATGTGCTCCCACTGGGCCGAGAGCGACCGGTCCTTGGTCACCACCGTCCAGCCATCGGCCAGCTCCTTGGTTTCTCGCTGGCCTGCGTTCAGCATGGGCTCGATGGTGAAGACCATGCCCGCCTCCAGCCGCAGCCCCTGGCCGCGCCGCCCGTAGTGCAGCACTTGCGGCTCATCGTGGTACACGGTACCAATGCCGTGGCCGCAATACTCGCGCACCACGCTGAAGTTCTCGCGCTGCGCCACGGTGGCAATGGCGTGGCCCACATCGCCCAGCGTGGCCCCCGGCTTCACCGTGCGGATGCCTGCGCACAGCGCCTCGTACGTGGTGCGCACCAGCCGCTGGGCCAGCACGCTGGGCGTGCCCACGCAGAACATGCGGCTCGTGTCGCCATACCAGCCGTCTTTTTCCACCGCCACATCAATGTTCACGATGTCGCCCTTCTTCAGCACCTGCTGGGGCGAGGGGATGCCGTGGCACACCACGTGGTTCACCGAGGTCAGCACCGTTTTGGGGTACCCCAGGTAGCCCACATTGGCAGGCCGCGCGCCCTGCACGTTCACGATGTGGTCGTGGCACATGCGGTCCAGTGCGTCGGTGGTTACGCCAGGCACCACATGCGGCTCGATCATCGCTAGCACCTCGGCCGCCAGTTGTGCGGCCCGCCGCGCCATCACCAGTTCTTCGGCCGAGCGGATCGGCACCCCACGGTCAGCGCGCGCCATCAGTGCGGCTGCTTTCTGGCGCGTGCGGTGGGAGCGTCTGCAGCAGGCTTGCTGTCCAGCTCACCCCGCGCCGCCAGCGCCACATCCAGCCCACCCGCCAGCTCGGCCCGCACCAGCATCTGGCAAATCTCGCGGTGGTCCAGGTCGGGGTACATCTCGGCCAGCATGCCCACGCGCATCCAGTGCTCGGCCTGGGAGTTGATGGAACGGCTCAGCGCAGTGCTAGCCAGACGCAGGTTTTCGTGCATCTGGTCGGAAATTTTGACTATGCCCATGGGGTGCTGCCTTTATGCGAAACGTAATTGAATTGTATATGTTTTGCATATTTTCGGCACAGCATTGGAGACAACCGCCTGGGCGGCTGGTATAGCTACCGCGCCAGCAAGGCTGCGCTCAACATGCTGGTCAAAACGGCGTCTATCGAAGTGGCGCGCACCCAACCGCAGGCCGTGCTGGTGGCGCTGCACCCCGGCACCGTCAACTCGGCCTTGTCGGCCCCGTTCAACGGTGCAGAAATTGGCCGCCCGGCGGCCGATGCGGCGGGCGACATGCTGCGGGTGCTGAATGGGTTGCCAGTGGAAGAAACGGGCGGTTTTATGCGTGCAGCGGGGACAAGTTGCCTTGGTAGTCGCGCTGGCGTGAAAAGTGCATTGCTATCGTTTTGATACTGCATGTGCCCGTCTATCAGACGCTATCGGCCAATTTGGCCTCAAGGGTTTTTGAAGAGAACGGGTGCTGAAGGCAGAACGAAAGAGACCCCAGCGTTTCGACCTGCGACTGCAGTCATTGAGCCCTGCGTAGAGGTAGGTTGAATCGCAACTCACTCATATATTTTTCCGCAGTAGAGAAAAACTGCGAACTGCTTCCACGGGCTGCTGGTTGCCAGTCCTTGATGGGCACCAAAGTTGCTGTCCTCAGCCCACGCAATTGCTCCCTCCAGAAAGGACTCGATGGATGTGTTTTCCCATCCCCCGGCATCGCGTCCATGTGGCTCGGCGGTCTCATTCACGCGAGCTTCAACCGAGGCAATGCGGTCCTTCGCAAGTGCATGAGCAAAGGCTAAGAATGAGTCTTGATCTACAACGCGATCAAGTTGAGCTTGAAGATTCATCTTGGTACACAGGTGTGGCGTATTGTCGAAATGGCCCAGTCGCGATGCGGCTTGTACTTGATCAGGGAATGCTCCAGTCGCCGTTGGAGCAAAACTCACAAGCGGCGTTGGATTTTTGCAGGTTCTTGTTTAAAGGTTCTTCTTAGGAGGTTTCTGAGCGTACGCCGCCATATCGTTTTATCGTTTACTTGGCCGAAATCCCAAACTTCCTCACCCGATAAGCCATCGTCGCCCGGCTAATCCCCAACAACCGCCCCGCCAGCGCCACATTCCCCCCCGCGCTTTGCAGTGCCTGCCGCAGCATCTGCTCCTCCGCCTGATGCAGAGGTGCCACCACCGGCGCAGCGGCTGGCGTTTGCCCCGCACCAGCCCGTGCACTTGCTGCCGCAGCTGCTTGCGGAACTTGCATCGGAGTAGCCCCCACACCCGCCACCCCCTGCGCATGCAGCGTTCCCCCGCTGTTTCCCTGCAGGTGCAGCGACATCACCCCGCCGCCACTCTGCTCACCCCCCGCAAACAGGTGGTGCGGTTCGATCGGCTCCCCATCCGTCGCTAGGATCACCGCCCGTTCAATCAGGTTCTGCAACTCGCGGATGTTGCCGGGGAAGGGGTAGTGAAACATCGCCTTCACGGCAGCCTGGCTAAAGCCGGGCACCTGCCGCTGGTGCTTGCGCTGGTAGTGGGCCAAGAAGTGGCTCATCAGCAGGGGGATGTCGTCGCGCCGGTCGCGCAGTGGGGGCAGGTGGATGGGGAAGACGTTCAGGCGGTAGAACAGGTCTTCGCGGAACGTGCCTTCGCGCACGGCCTGGCGCAGGTCCACGTTGGTGGCGGCCACCAGGCGCACGTCCACGCGCACGGTGCGGGTGCCGCCCACGCGCTCTACCTCGCCTTCCTGCAGGGCGCGCAGCAGCTTGCCCTGGGCCACCAGGCTGAGCGTGCCGATTTCGTCGAGGAAGAGGGTGCCGCCGTGTGCGCGCTCGAACCGGCCGGGGCGCGATGTGCCCGCGCCGGTGTAAGCGCCGCGCTCCACGCCGAAGAGTTCGCTCTCCACCAGCGTCTCGGGGATGGCCGCGCAGTTGATGGCTACAAAGTGCTGGCTGCTGCGGGGGCTGATGCGGTGGAGCATGCTGGCAAACATCTCCTTGCCCACACCCGATTCCCCGGTAAACAACACGGTGGCGGCGGTGGGGGCCACGCGCTGCAGCATGTGGCAGGCGGCGTTGAAGGCGGACGAAGCGCCGACCATGGTGGCGCTTGCCGTGGGGTCGGCAGCGGAGCCTGCGTTGCCGATTGCTGCCTTGCCCGGTGGCACGCCCAGGTAGGTGGTGCGGGCCTTGGCCCGCGCGCCTTCTGGCATGGATGTGGGCAGCGAAGCGGGCGGGGTCCCCACAAAGTCCTGGGCGTTCAGGTAGAACAGGTCTTGCTCGGGGTCATCCCACAGTTCGGCCGATTTGCCCACCACGCGGCAGTGCGCTGCGCCGGAGGACCGGCACTCCACCTCGCGGAAGACGATCATGCGGCCAAACAAGGTGCTGACGTAGCCTGTGGCGTAGCCCACCTGCATCCAGCACGCGGGCGAGCCGCCCACGCCATAGGCGGCGATGTGCTCGTCGTCTTCGCTGGAGTTGTGCCAGATGAACTCGCCGTCGTATTCGCCCAGCTCGGCGTTGTAGCGGGCGTGCACCACCTCCACCTGCACCACGCCCTCCAGCGCGTGCAGGCGGGTGCCCGCCATGGCGGCTGCGGTGGGCTCGGCATCGGGCCACTGCTGGCGCACCAGGCGGGCGTCGCGCGCGCCGCTCACATAGCCCGCGCGGGTCAGCAGGCCGCGTGCCTTGTCCAGGCCAATGCTGTCGATCAGCTCGCGCCGCAGCGAGCCCAGCGCTTCGGAGTGCAGCAGGATCATGCGCTGGTCTTGCAGCCAGATACGCCCGTCGCCGGGGGAGAAGAACAGGCATTCGCTGATGTCGGCCACCGTGGGGTGGGTGTGCTGGCTGATGCCATGGGTGTCAAACCCGCCCAGGGCGCGGGGGGCTTCGGCAGGCACGGTGCCCAGCAAGGCCTGGCCTTGGCCCAAGGCAGTGCGGTGCAGGTCGGCCAGAGAGACGCGGCGCTTCGGCATGGGGGCCTCCGGTTGTGGATCAGAAAGTGATCAAAAAGTGATCATTTGATCAATCTTTGCAGTGCCATTTGTTTATAAATGGTAACTATTTGGTGTCAAAAAGTCGCCCGTGCCAGCCATGTTTTGGCCTAGGGAAAGTCCGTAGCGCTCCCTCTCACAAAGCTCGTTTTTCAGGCGTTTTGGGGCTTGGTGGCAGGCGGGGCTGGTACGCCCGTTGCAATTCGAGGTCACACCGCCGCAGCCATGCGGTGGGTTTTGATTTCAACCAAGGAGCAATGCAATGGGTGTTTCAGAAAAACCAGGCCTGCTGGACAACCGCCTGTGGGCGGGCAAGGCCTTTGATGGTGCGTGGTCTACCGTGCTGAGCACGGCGCGTGATGCGCTCGAGCCCGCCACGGGCCAGGTGTTCAGCCGCGTGGGCATTGCCAGTGCGGCAGACATGCAGGCCGCCATTGGCCGTGCGCAGCAGGCGCAGGCCGCATGGGCGGCCACGGGGCCGCGCGAGCGTGCGGCGGTTTTCCACCGCGCGGCCAGCATTTTTGAGCAGCACTTTGACGAGCTGGCCATGACAGTCGCCCGCGAAACCGGCGGCATCGTGCCCAAGGGCCAGCACGAGGTGCGCGAGGCCATCACGCTGTGCCACCTGGCCGCAGCCTTGCCCATGCAGGCCCAGGGCCAGGTGCTGCCCAGCACGCCGGGGCGCCTGTCGATTGCGCGGCGCGTGCCGCACGGGGTGGTGGGGGTGATCTCGCCATTCAACTTCCCGCTCATCCTGGGCCTGCGCTCGGTGGCCCCGGCGCTGGCGCTGGGCAATGCGGTGGTGCTCAAGCCCGACACGCGCACGCCAGTGAGCGGTGGCTTCATCATGGCCCGCGTGTTTGAAGAAGGGGGCCTGCCGAAGGGCCTGCTGCAGGTGGTGCCCGGCGATGCCGAGGCGGGCGAGGCGCTGGTGGTGGACGAGCGCGTGCCCATGATCGCCTTCACCGGCTCGCCCACGGTGGGCCGCCGCATTGGCGCGTTGGCCGGGCAGCATCTCAAGAAGGTGTCGCTGGAGCTGGGCGGCGCCAACAACCTCATCATTCTGGAAGACGCCGACCTGGACGCCGCCGCCAGCGCCGCAGCGTTTGGCGCGTGGTTCCACCAGGGGCAGATCTGCATGGCCTCCAACCGCATCCTGGTGCACGAGTCGATTGCCGAAGGCATCCTGCAACGCATGGTGGGCAAGGCCACGCACCTGCCCGTGGGCGATGGCGCCAGCGGCCAAGTGGCCCTGGGGCCGATGATCGACGCCAAACAGCTGCAAAGCTTCGACAAGCTCATCAAGGACAGCGTGGCCCAGGGCGCCAAGCTCGAAGCAGGCGGCACCTACGAAGGCCTTGGCTACAAGCCCACGGTGCTCTCGGGCGTCAAGCCCGGCATCCGTTCGTTTGACGAAGAGCCTTTTGGCCCCGTGGCCAACCTCGTCACCTTCCGCACCGATGAAGAGGCCGTGCAACTGGCCAACACCAGCCAGGGCGGACTGGCTGCGGCTGTTATCAGCCCTAGCGTGGGCCGCGCCATGGCCATCGGCCAGCGCCTGCGCGCGGGCATGGTCCACATCAACGACCAGACGGTGAACGATGAATGCACCAACCCCTTTGGCGGCCCCGGTGTGGGTGGCAACGGGGGCAGCGTGGGTGGTCCGGCGGACATTGATGAATACACGCAGTGGCAGTGGATCACGGTCAAAGACGCCCCCCCCGCATTCCCGTTCTGAAGTCGCACGCCCCCGGTGCGGCCTGGCCGCGCCGGGGGCTTGTACCCCCCAATACAAAAAATCAGGAGACAAATTTCATGACCCTTCACAACAAAACCATCGTCGTCACCGGCTGCTGCTCCGGCATCGGCGCAGACTTTGCCAAGCTTGCCCGCCAGCAGGGCGCTCGCGTGATCGGTGTGGACCGCAATGCGCCCACGCTCACGCTCGACGGCTTTGTGCAGGTGGATTTGGGCGACCCGGCCGCCATCAACGATGCCGTGGCGCAACTGCCTGCCAAGGTGGATGCGCTGGCCAACATTGCGGGCGTGCCGGGCACATCGCCCGCCGAGCTGGTCGGCCGCGTCAACTACCTGGGCCTGCGCCACTTCACACACCGCGTGCTGGAACGCATGGGCGAGGGCGGCTCCATCGTCAATATCTCTTCCATCCTGGGGGCCGAGTGGCCCCAGCGCCTGGAGCTGCACCGCGCACTGGGCGCCACTACCAGCTTTGAAGCAGGCGCCAAGTGGCTGGCTGCGCATCCCGTGCCGCAGGAGACCTGCTACCAATATTTCAAGGAAGCGCTGATCGTGTGGACGTACACCCAGTCGCAAAAGATCTTCATGGAGCGCGGTGTGCGCATGAACTGCGTGGCCCCAGGCCCGGTGTTCACGCCCATCCTGGGTGACTTTGTGCAGATGCTGGGCCAGGAACGGGTGGAGAAAGACGCGCACCGCATGAAGCGCCCGGCTTTCAGTGACGAAGTGGCGCCGGTGATCGCCTTCCTGTGCAGCGACGCGGCACGCTGGGTGAGCGGCATCAACCTGCCGGTGGATGGCGGGCTCGCCTCCACTTACCTCTGAGCGAAGGGGCCACACATGTCCGCACAACAGCTTGAGGCTATCTTGCAGATGGCCGCGCAAAACCCACCGCCAGCCCAGCCCACTCCTGCGCAGCTGCGCGCGTGGTTTGACGCCAGCAACTCGCGAATGCCCCTGGCCCAGGGGCTTCCCATCCAGACGCTGCGCATCCCCAACGGGGCGGGCGGCACCATGGCGGCGGAGCTGCTGAGCACGCCGCAGGCGGACCCGCGCAGGCTGGTCATCTACTACCACGCGGGGGGCTTTGTGTTCGGCTCGCTCACATCACACCGGGCGCTGTGCTCGTACCTCGCGCAGTTCAGCGGCGCACAGGTGCTGAACGTGGACTACCGCCTGGCACCAGAGCACCCGGCCCCCGCAGCACACGACGATGCGCTGGCGGCCTACCAGTGGGCGCTGGCCAACGGCTATGCCGCTTCGGCCATCGCACTGATGGGTGACTCGGCGGGCGGTAACCTGGCCTTGTCCACGGCGGTGCGTGCCCGCAACCAGGGCTTGCCCCTGCCTGCGGCCATCGTGGCCTTGTCGCCCGCGCTGGACCTGGCGTCCGAAGGTGCGTCCCACCACACGGTGGGCGACCCGTTCATCACGCGCGAGCTGATGGGCTTTTTCAACGCCATGTACGTGCCCGGTGGCGATGTGCGTTCACCCACAGTCACGCCGTTCTACAGCGCCGATCTGCAAGGGTTGCCCCCTGTGCAACTGCAAGTGGGCGGCTGGGAACGCCTGCGCGACGACGCCGTGACCATGGCCGCCCGCTTGAAGGCGGCGGGCGTGCAAGCGGACTGCACCGTGTGGGACGGCATGGTGCATTGCTGGCAGCTGTTTGCGCCCGCGTTGGATGAAGCGCTGGCCTCGCTGGAGCAGGCGGGCCGGTTCATTGCCGCGCACCAGCGCACGGCGGTGGCGGCTGCTGCATAGCGCAGCGGCGTCCTCCAACCCCAACCACCCCAAGGGCCGACGCATCGGCCGCGCCCCACCGGCACAGGCCGGGGCGCGAGCCTGCGCGCCTCCAAGCCATGCCCTGCGCGGAGCCACAGAAAACCGATCGACATAACAACGAGGAGACAAACGACATGAAAACACTGCAGAGACTGAAAGCATCGCCCCCCAAGACAAGCCGCCTCGCCGCGCTGGCCCTGGCCAGCACGCTGGGTGCAGCGGCCTTCGCCACCGAGGGCGGGGGCTCCACCTACCCGCTGGGCACTGAGAACTTCGTGGCAGGCGCTGCGCCGCCGCCCGGGCTGTATGTGCTGGAGTACGTCAACTACTACACCACCAGCCGCGTGAACGATGGCCAGGGAAACGCCGTGCCCATCCCCGGTTTCAAGGTGCGGGCCGCCGCCGCTGCCACGCGCCTGATCTGGATCACCCCCCAGCAGGCGCTGGGCGGCCATGTGGCGGCCCACGCCATCTTCCCGCTGGTGGATCTGTCGGTGCGCGCCGGGGGCGCGAGCGATTCGCGCACCGGACTGGGCGATGTGACGGTGGGGGGCTCGGTGGCCTGGCACCACTCCCCGCAGCTTCACAGCGTGCTGGGGCTCGATGCCGTGCTGCCCACCGGGGCGTATGACCGCACGCGCCAGGCCAACATTGGGCGCAACTACCTGTCGCTGCAGCCCCTGGGCGTGCTGACCTGGATGGACCCCGGCGGCTTCAACGGCGACGTGAAGGCCACCCTCAACTTCAACCGCACCAACAGCGACACCAACTACCGCTCGGGCCGTGAACTCATCGTGGACTACGCCGCAGGCTGGGGCCTGGGCAATGGCTGGGTAGTGGGTGTGGGCGGCTATGTCTACCGGCAGTGGAGCGACGACAAGGTGGGCGGTGTGGCGCTGGCGGGATCGCGTGGCCGCAGCCAGTCCATCGGCCCCTCGGTGCGCTACGCCAATGGCAAGGGCTGGCTCATCACCGCCAAGGTGGAGAAGGAGTTCGGCGTGCGCAACCGCGCCCAGGGCTCGCAGTTCTGGCTCAAGACCACCATCCCTTTCTGAACCCCGCAACCGATCGCTGGAGAACTTCACCATGACAACCAACACCCCTGAATCCACGGTGCCCGCCGCAGACGCTGCGCAGGCCGCATCCCCCACCATCTCGCGCCGTGGGCTGATCACCGCTGCAGGCGCTGGTGGCCTGGCGCTGGGTGCAAGCCCGCTGTGGGCCCAGGCCGCAGGCGCCGCGCCCGTGCTCAAGGTCGGCTTCATCAGCCCCCGCACCGGCCCGCTGGGCGCGCTGGGCGAGACCGACACCTTCATCCTGGCCCAGGTGCGCAAGACGCTGGCGGCGGGCCTGACCATTGGCGGCGTGAAGTACGCGGTGGAGATCCTGGACCGCGACACGCAGTCCGACCCGGCCCGCGCGAGCCAGCTGGCCAAGGCCTTGATCAACAGCGACAAGATCGACCTGATGCTCACCACCACCACACCCGAAACGGTGAACCCGGTGTCGGATGCGTGCGAGGCGGCGGGCGTGCCCTGCCTGTCTACGGTGATGCCGTGGGAGGCCTGGTACTTCGGCCGGGGTGCCAAGCCCGGTGCGCCTTCGCCCTTCAAATGGACGTACCACTTCTCGTTTGGCGGCGGCAGCTTCACCACGTCGTACACGTCGCAGTTCGCGGCGTTGCCGACCAACAAGAAGATCGGCGTGCTGTACCCCAACGATGCCGATGGCAACGCGATTCGCGCCACGCTGGCGCCTGAGCTGGCCAAAGCGGGCTTCACCGTGGTGGACGCAGGGCCGTATGAGAACGGCACCACCGACTACTCTGCACAGATCGCCAAGTTCAAGGCCGAGCGCTGCGAGATCTTCAACACCTTCCCCATTCCGCCAGACTTCGCCACCTTCTGGCGGCAGGCGGCGCAGCAGGGCTACACGCGCATGGTCAAGATCGCGCAGATCGCCAAGACGGGCCTCGTGCCCTCGCAGGTGGAGGCCCTGGGCCCGCTGGCGCTGAACCTGGGCGCAGGGTGCTTCTGGCACAAGAGCTTTCCCTACGCGTCAGCGCTGACCGGCCTGACGGGCGTGCAGCTGGCCGATGCGTATGAGGCCAGCACCGGCAAGCAGTGGACACAGATGCTGGGCTCCACCATGTCGCTGTTCGATGCAGGCACCGAGGCGCTCAAAGCCAGCACCAACCCGCGCGACAAGGCGGCGCTGGCCAAGGCCATCAGCACCCTCAAGGCCACCACCATGCAAGGCCCGGTGGACTTTGCCAAGGGGCCTGTGCCCAATGTGTCGGTGACACCGGTGGTGGGCGCGCAGTGGGTCAAACCCGCAGCGGGCAGCAAGTTCAAGCTCGACATCGTGGTCACCGAGAACGCCACCGACCGCAACATCCCCGTGGCGGCGGCGCTCAAGTCCTACAGCTGATCTCCATGCGACATCCACAACCCCTTTGGATCCCGTCAGCGGGCGGGCCGCAGCAGCCGTTGCTGCTGCAGGCGCAGGGCATCGACATGCGATTTGGTGCGCTCAAAGTGCTGGACCAGCTCGATTTTTCGGTAGGCACCGACGAGGCCGTCGGCATCGTCGGGCCCAACGGTGCGGGCAAGACCACGCTGCTGAACGTGTTGTCCGGGGCGTTTGCGCCGAGCCAGGGCACCGTCTGGTTCCAGGGGGTGGATGTGAGCGCCCGCAGTGCGGCAGATCGCTGCCGCGCGGGCATTGCGCGCACCCATCAGGTGCCTCGACCGTTCCTGGGCATGACGGTGTTTGAAAACGTGCTCACCGGCGCCACGCATGGCGCGGGCCTGCATGCCAGCGACGCGGGTGACCGGGCCATGGAGTGCCTGCGCCTGTGTGGCATGGAGGCGCTGGCCAATCGCCGTGCAGAGACGCTGGGCCTGCTCGGCCGCAAGCGGCTGGAGCTGGTGCGCGCGCTGGCCACCGGCCCCAAGGTGCTGCTGCTCGACGAGATCGGCGGCGGGCTGACCGATGCCGAGGCCAGCGAGCTGGTAGCCATGGTGCGCACCATACAGGCCCGCGGCATTGCCATCGTCTGGATCGAGCACCTGGTGCACGTGCTGCTGCAGGTCGCCACGCGCCTGGTGTGCATGGACGGCGGACGGATCATTGCGAACGGTGATCCGCAGGCCGTGTTGAACGATGCGACCGTGGTCGAGGCCTATCTGGGCGGGGTGGCGGCATGAGCGTGTTGTTGAGCATTGAGACACTGAACGCCCACCACGGGCAGCTGCCTGCCGTGCGCAATGTGTCGCTGCAGGTGCGCCAGGGCGACATCCTGGCCCTGGTGGGCGCCAATGGTGCGGGCAAGACCACGCTGCTGCGCACGTTGGCCGGTGCACACCGCGCCAGCAGCGGCACCGTGCGGTGGGACGGGGTGGAGATCACCCGCATGCCTGCCCAGGAGCGTGTGGCCGAAGGCCTGGCCCTGGTGCCCGAGGGGCGACGCCTGTTTGCCGGCATGACGGTGCGCGAAAACCTGCTGGTGGCCCGCGCGGCGGGGCGACGCGGGCAGTGGAGTTTTGACACCGTGCTGGACGCTTTCCCGCAGCTTGCGCCGAAGCTGAACGCCCGCGCGGGCGAGCTCTCGGGCGGGCAGCAGCAGGCCGTGGCCATTGGCCGCGCGCTCATGACCAACCCGCGCGTGTTGCTGCTCGACGAGGTCTCGCTGGGCCTGTCGCCCCTGGCCGTGCAGGGCGTGTACGACGCGCTGCGTGGCGTGGTGGGGCAGGGCACTACGCTTCTGCTGGTCGAGCAGGATTTGCAGCGCGTGCAGGCCGTCGCCAGTCGCATTGTCTGCATGCTCGAAGGCAGCGTGGTAGCCGATGCGCCCGCCGACCAGCTCACCCGTGCGCAGATCACCGCGTTTTACTTTGGCGCGCAGCGGCCCGAACCTGCGCCCGTCAGCCACACCACGGGCAGTGCCGACGGCGAAGCTGCCAACCACGCGAGCCACGTCCACCCCGCCCACAAGGAGGCCGCATGAACCTTCTCAATCAGATCGTCCAGGGCCTATTGCTCGGCGGCTACTACGCCTTGCTCGCCTGCGGCCTGTCGTTCATGTTCGGGGTGATGCGCATCATCAACCTGGCCCACGGCAGCCTGACGGTGGTGGCGGCCTACCTGCTGTGGGTGCTGGCCGAACCGATGGGCTGGCATCCGCTGCTGGCCCTGCTGGCGGTGGTGCCTGCCATGGCACTGCTGGGCTGGCTGCTGCACAAGCTGGTGCTGGAGCGCAGCGCGCGCCTGGGCGCGCTGGTGCCCCTGCTGGCCACGTTTGGCCTGGCCAGCGTGATCGACAACGTGCTGTTCCAGCACTTTGGTGCCGACACGCGTTCGCTGGCTACCTCCATCGGCACGTTGGCCTACGACAGCTGGGAGCTGCCCGGCGGCCTGTATGTGGGGCAGCTGCCCACGCTGGTGCTGGTGCTGGCGGTGCTGCTGCTGGGCGGGTTGCACGCCATGCTGGCGCACACGGCGCTGGGGCGGCAGATCCGCGCAGCGTCGGAAGACGCCGACACCGCGCGCCTGGTGGGCGTGCGCACCGGCACGGTGTTTGCGGCGGCCTCGGCCATCACCATGGTCACCGTCACGCTGGCCGGGGCGTCGCTGGCCCTGCGCGCCACGTTCGATCCGTTCTCGGGCCCGCAGCAGCTGATCTTTGCGTTTGAGGCCGTCATCATCGGCGGCGCGGGATCGCTGTGGGGCACCTTGCTGGGCGGCGTGGTGCTGGGCGTGGCGCAGAACCTGGGGGCGCAGGTGCATCCCCAGGGTTTTCTGATCGCAGGGCACGCCACCTTTCTTGTCATCCTGCTGGCCCGGCTCTACGCGAGCGGTGCGCTGCGCAGGTTCTTCTCTTCCCGCCGCAGGGCCGTGCCATGACTGTTCCAACGATCTCTGTTCCCTCCGCACCCACGGGTCCATCCCCATGGGTCATCCAGCGCTGGACGCGCGCGTCCATCGCCTTCGCCAGCGCCACCGTGCTGCTGCTGGCCGTGCTTTGCCTGGGGCCGCTGTGGCTGCAGGCGGGCACGGTGGACCGGCTCACTACGTTGTTCATCTACGTGATCCTGGCCGTGATGTGGAACGCTTTGGCGGGCTACGCCGGACTGGTGTCGATTGGTCACCAGGCGTTCTTTGGCCTCGGGGCCTACGCCATGGTGCGGCTGGCCGATGCGGGCCTGGGCCCGTACCCGGCGCTGCTGGTGGGCGCTGTGCTGGTGGCCTTGGTGGCGGTGCCGCTGGCGGCTTTCATGCTGCGCCTGCAGGGCGGCGAATTTGCGATCGGCATGTGGGTGGTAGCGGCGCTTGCGCACCTGTGTGTGAACCTGGACAGCCTGGTGCAGGGAGAGACGGGCACCTCGATGATCGCGCTGCAGCAATACGCGGCCGACGACCGGCGCGCGTATACCTACTGGGCCGCGCTGGCTGCCATGGCGGGGCTGTGCTGGGTGGTCTTTCTGCTTTTACGCAGCAAGGTGGGCACGGCCGCGCAGGCGATTCGTGACAACGAGGTGGCAGCCATCTCGCTCGGCGTGCGCGTGGTCGCCATCAAGCGGCTGGTGTTTGTGCTGTCGGCGTTTGGCTGCGCCCTGGCGGGCGGCCTGTGGCTCGCCACGTCCATCAGCTTTCAGCCCAAGACCTATTTCAGCGTGCAGTGGACGGCCTACATGATCTTCATGGTGCTGGTGGGGGGGATAGGCACCATGGAAGGCCCCATCCTCGGCGCGCTGCTTTTCTTTGCGGTGGAGACTGCGTGGGGCGGGCAGGGCGTGCTCTACCTCATCGGCCTGGGCGCCATTGCCATGCTGTTTGCGCTGTTTTTGCCCAAGGGCATATGGGGGACGGTGCAGCAGCGCTGGGATGTGCACCTGCTGTCTGCGGGGTACCGGGTGCGCTCGCGGGCGCCGCACAGGGGCGATGCAGGGCAGGCCGCAGCAGGGGCGGGCGCGAGTGAGGGACACCCATAGGCGCTACCGGCCTTGGCCGGTGTCGCGCTCAGTTCTCATCCAGCAACCCCGCCGCCAGCGCCTCAAACACCACCCGAATCCGCCGCGAGGTGCGCAGCTCGCGGTGGGACACCAGCCAGATGGGAAAGCGCACTGGCGGCAGGTCGTCCAGCACCCGGACCATGCCCGGCGTCTTGCGCGCGATCTCGGTCATCATGGCGCCGATTCCCATGCCCTGGCACACCAGCGCCCAGTGGGCCACGGTGTGATCGGAATAGCAGCTGAAGTTGTCCTCGCTCAGGTTCAGCCCGTGCAGGCGCAGGTACGCCAGGTATTGGCCATTGCGGTCTGAGCCCACAAAGGGCAAGCGTGCGGCCTCCTGTGCGTTGCGTGGATGGCCGTGGGCCTGGACCCAGTCCTCTGAGGCGTAGAAGTAGGCCTGTGCCTCACGGATCAGGCGAGCGATCAGGTCGGGCTGCTCGGGCTTGACGTGGCGGATGGCAATGTCGGCCTCCCGGCGCAGCAGGTCGCTCAGCGCGTTGGACGAGATCACCTCGACGGCAATGCCTGGCTCCTGCGCGCGCAGGCGCTGCACGATGGGCGGCAGCAGGTAGGCGGCCACGGCGTCGGTGGCCGACACCGACACCACGCCCCCTACCGCTTGCGACCGTCCGCTGGCAGCCAGGCCCAGGGCCTCGGCGGCAGCGCCCATGGCGCGGGCGTGTTCCAGCAGGTCCAGCCCGGTGGGCGTGAGCACCATGGCCTTGCCCACGCGCTCGAACAGGGTCACCCCCATCTGCTGCTCAATGGCGGCCACCTGCCGGCTCAGGGTGGGCTGGGTCAGGCCCAGCTTGCGCGCGGCGGCAGACAGTGAGCCGGTCTGGGCCGTTTGCAGAAAGGCTTTTAGCTGATTCCAGTCGAGGTTATCCATGCGTAAACGTATATGTTCACTGCAATTTACCGCAGTTTCCTGCGCTTCAATGCATGGATAGCATCCGGGTGTTGCTCCTTCCTGCATTCCACCGCGTCAGCACTTCCCCCGAACCGTATCCATGTCTTTGCCCGCCATTGCTCCCGCCTCCAGCGCTTCTCCCTCTGCGGTCCGTTCGGCTGCGGCATCCCAAGCGCGGTTTTGGGACCGCATCGCGCCCAAGTACGCAGCCGACCCCATTGCCGACCTGGCGGGGTATGAGGCCACACTGCAGCGTGTGCAGGGCCTGCTGTCCACCCAGCAGGACGTGCTGGAGATTGGCTGCGGCACGGGCAGCACGGCGCTGCGCCTGGCACCTTTCACCCGCAGCTTGCTGGCCACCGATGTCTCGCCCCAGATGATTGCCATTGCCCAGCAGCGGCTGGCCGCGCAGCCCTCGCCACAGCTGCGTTTTGCCGTGGCCGACGCCGAGGCAGAGGCCTTTGGGCACGGGGCGTATGACGCGGTGCTGGCCTTCAACGTGCTGCACCTAGCGAGCGATCTCGACAGTGCGCTGAAGCAGGTGGTGCAGGTGCTGCGGCCGGGTGGGTTGCTGATCTCCAAGACGGCTTGCCTTGCCGAGATGAACCCGCTGATTCCCTACCTGGCCGTGCCGCTGATGCGCGCCATTGGCAAGGCCCCGCCCGTGCTGTGTTTTGGCGAACAGCGGCTGCAGTCGGCCATGGTGCAGCAGGGCCTGCAGATCGTCTGCGCCGAGCGGCATGGCACGCGGGGCAAGGACATCCGCGCCTTTGTCGTGGCCCGCAAACCGGGCTGATCTTTCCTCCTCCTTTCACCGCAACGCATGCGGCCCTTTTGGGGGCGCAGGGAGTTGTTTTGCCTGCTGGTTTTTGCCGAGCCGTTTTGTTCATTCCCCATTGATCCCAAGGAGCCTGTCATGTCTGTTTCTTCCCATTCATCGCACCGCACCCGCTTTGTTCGCTGGTCTGCGGGGGCGCTGACCCTGGCGCTCTTCGCCGGTTGCGCTTCCACCCTCGACCAGTCGGGCCTGGAGCAGCGTACGGCGCAAGCCATCGGGCGGACTGCCGACCAGTTCACCATCACCGATCGCCAGGAGGAAACCGGTGGCCGGGTCAACTACACCGTCAACACCCGCGACGGCGCCACCTACCGGTGTTACGTGTACGGCGCCACAGGCTTTCAGAAGGCCATGAGCTTTGGGCAAACACCCCATTCCGACGCCATCTGCACAGCCATGGTGGGCAGCAAAAGCGGTAGCAGCAGCCCTGCAGCCGCAGCGCCGGCAGCAGCCCCGGCGCCTGCCGCCCGTGGCCGCAATGCCAGCCCCGAGTGCAACGCCTTGCTGAAAGCGGCCGGGCGGTGCTGATGTTTGCGCTCCCACCTTCCACGCAGCTCCGCACGCAGAACGCCATGAAGGGGATCCACACCACCCTGTTGATGGTTGCGGCCTGGCTGCCCCTGGCGGCCAGCGCGGCAGACCTGCGGGTCTCTGTGACCGACGGCCCCGCTGCGCCAGCAACGCTCTACCTCGCCGTGTTTGACTCGGCCGATGCATTTGCCAGCAACCAGGCGGTGGTCTCGCAAAAGATCGAACTGCGCGACGGTGCCGCGCAACTGGTGTTCAGTGGCTTGCCCGCCGGGCGCTACGTGGTCAAGTCGTTTGCCGACGAAAACGGCAACGCCAAGCTGGACACCAACCTGCTGGGTCTGCCCACAGAGCGGTATGGCTTCTCCAATGACGCCCGGGGCCGCATGGGCCCGCCCGGTTTCGACGCGGCGGCCGTGCCGCTGGATGCCGACCACAGCATCACCATCCGCCTGCGCTGACCCCCTGGAGGCGTCCTCATGTCCATCCATCGCCGTGATCTGGTGCTGCGGCTCATGGCCGCTGGCGGCGGCCCCTTGCTTGCGTCCCTGGCATCCCAGGTGCCCCGCGCGGCGCACGCGCATGCGTCTTCCGCCAACTGGCACACCCAGTTCGAGGCGTCCCAGGCGCCGTGGAAGCCGGCGTTTGCCACTGCGGCGGCAGACATTCCTCTGACAGCAGCCTCGGTGCGCGGGCGCTTCCCGGATGCCGTGGCAGGCACGTTGTACCGCGTGGGCCCGGCGGGCCACGACCTGGGCGGAGAGCGTTATCAGCACTGGTTTGACGGCGACGGGATGGCCCACCGTTTTGTGATCGGCGGCAACACGGTGCACCACCAGGGCCGCTATGTGGCCACCGCCAAGCGGCTGGCCGAAGTCCAGGCGGGCCGCAGGCTGACCGAAGGCTTTGGCACCGTGTTCCCGGGCCGCGAGCCACCCAGCTCGCCCGACAGCATGAACACCGCCAACATCAGCATGCTGCCTGTGGGCGACGATGTGCTGGCGCTATGGGAGGGCGGCTCGGCCACGCGCCTGGACCCCCGCACGCTGGAGACCCGGGGCCTCAAGACCTGGCGCGCAGACCTGGCAGGCGTGCCCTTCTCGGCCCACCCTCGGGTGGAGCCCGATGGAACGATCTGGAACTTTGGCGTGGACTCCCACCACGGCCTGTTGCTGCTGTACGAAGTCACGCCTGCAGGGGCGCTGCGCCGCGCCGATGCGTTCCCGCTCAGCCACATGCCCATGGTGCATGACTTTGCGGTCACGGCCGGGCACCTCGTCTTTCTGCTGCCTCCGCTGGTGTACGACGCGCAGCGCCGCCTGGCCGGGGCGAGCATGCTGGACGCGCACCAATGGCGCCCCGAGCTGGGCATGCGTGTGCTGGTGGTCAACAAGCAGGACTGGAAGCGGCAGCAGATGTTCCACCTGCCTGCGGGCTTCCTGTTCCACCTGGGCAACGCCTGGGAGGAGCACACCGCCAGCGGCACGGTGATTCATCTCGACTACGCGCGCGCCGCCGACGCATCCGGCGTCCTCACCGACACGCGCGAGGTAATGCGCGCCCGGCTGGCGGGCTCGGCAGGCCCGGTGCTGACGGTGGCCCGCCTGGACTTGCGCACCGGCAAAGCCACCCAGGCCAGCCTGGGCGTGGAGGCGGAGTTTCCGCGCATCGACCCCCGGCGGGTGGGGCAGCGGCACCGCCAGGTCGTCCATGCCACCGGCACCCAGGGCGGCCTGCCGCTGTGGGGCGCCATTGCCTCCACCAACGTAGAGACCGGCGTGTCGCAGCGCTACCGCTACGGCCCCCACACCATCGTGGAAGAACATGTCTGGGTGCCCGACGCGCGCGGCCCCGGCTGGGTGGTGGGCACCGCGCTGGACTACGCCCGCAAGCAAACCCTGCTGTCGTGTTTTGCCGCCGACGCGCTGGCCGACGGCCCCGTGGCGCAGGCCACGCTGCCGTATGCGCTGCCGCTGGGGCTGCACGGCGTGTTTGTGGCGGCCTGATGCGCAGCCTTGGCGCGCCCCCGGCAGGTTTTCAAAGGCCCTGGTTTGCACCCGCAAGCGCGGTGGCTTCACTCAACAAAATGGTCAAGGCGAAATGAAAAGATGGCGGTGGGTGGGCTTGTGGTTGTCCGTGTGTCTGGCGGGCTGTGCCACCGTGCCGGGCGTGGTCACCGACACGGCGGGCGGCCGCACGGTGGAACATGCCCTGGCCGGGCAGGGCGCACCGGTGGTGGTGTTCGAGAACGGGCTGGGGGCAAGCCTCGATTGGTGGGCCAAGGTCTGGCCAGACACCGTGCAGGAGACCGCCGCGCTGGCTTATAACCGCGCAGGCTACGGCCACAGCGAGGCATCGCCAGGCCCCCGCGACGGCGCCCATGTGGTGGAGGAACTGCGGGCGCTGCTCCAGGCACGCAAGCTGCCGCCACCCTACGTGCTGGTGGGCCATTCGCTGGGCGGCTTGTACATGCAGCTCTTTGCGCGCCAATACCCCGGCGAGGTGGCGGCGCTGGTGCTGGTGGACTCCACCCACCCCGACCAGATGCGAGGGGCTGGCAACCCAGACCTGTGGCCGACATGGCTGAAAGTGGCCTTCCGCCTGAGCACCTCTGACGTGGTCAAGCAGGAGCTGGCAGCGCTGGATGCCACCGGGCAACTCGTTGCCAGCCTGCCGGTGGACCCCGCTGTGCCCGTGTTTGTGCTCAGCGCGCTGCGCACCCCGGGGGCTTCCCCTGCACTGGCCGACGATGTGCACCGAAAACGCGCTGACATCGCGCATCTCTATCCAGGCTCCACCCAGGTGTGGGTGGACAGCGGGCACGGCATCCCCCTGGAGAAGCCCGAGGCGGTGGTGCAGGCGATTCGCGATGCGGTGCAGGCCGCCCGCGCGCCCCGCGTTACTGCGCCGGGATGCGCGCCTGCGGCAGGCGGGTTGCCGGGTGCGTGCACACAGGGCGTGCAATCTGGTGGGTAATTGATCGCTATAAATTGGATAGCTAACAATGAATACAGACGGGCGGTAAGCCCCTTTTTGACTCAAAAAACCCGCGTTGCTTGCCCCAAGCCGGTGGCTAGGGCGCACAGGCAAGGGCAGGCCGTGGGCCGTCACTGGCCCCAGAACGCGTCTTCCTGTGCCGAGTCGCTGGAGAACAGGCGAACCTCGACGATCTTTCCATCCACGATGTGCAGCAGATCCACACCCGCCTGCTGGAGCGTGAGGCCGTCGCGCTCGCCAGCAAACTCGATGCTCACGGCCACCCAATCTCCGTTGGCCATGTAGTGGTCGGCCCGGGTGATCGCAAACGTTCCTTTCGACACGGCCATCATCTGGCCGAGCATCTGGCCCACGGCGGCCATGCCACGGTGCGTGCCTGAGAACTGGTTGTGGCCCGGCTGGTGCCAAACCACGTCGGGCGAGATGACGCGGCCGAGGGTGGCCTGGTCGCCGGTTTGTGCGGCTTGGATGTAGGTTTTGGCGATTTCAATGGCGTGCATGGGGATTCCTTGGTGGTTTTGGGGCAACGCCCCTTGTGGCGCTGTGAGGTTATTGTTGGACAATCAAAGCCCCCGCAGGCGGTGAAAATGGCGCGGTTCACTGTCACTTCAGGACAAACCTCTGCACCCCGCCGTTGCTGACCCATGACCCCACGCCACCACAAACCCGCCGCAGCCCGCCACCCCGACATCCAGCACCTGAGCTACCAGCCCGAGGGGCTGTACCCGCTCGACCTGGAGATATTCCGGGTGTCGGACCTGCGGCAACGGGTGGGCGGCGAGGCGCTGGCGTCCACCTACCGCTACGCCTTTCCGACCCTGATCTTTGTGACGCAGGGAACCTGCCTCCACCTGGTGGACTTCGAGCACGTGCGCTGCGGCCCGGGCTCGGTGCTGGTCCTGCGGCCTGGCAAAGCCCACAGTTTTGGAGACACCCAGGACTGGGATGGCTGGATGGTGCTGTTCCGCCCCGAGTTTCTGTGGGCAGCGGCCCCCGCCGCGCAGGCGCAGACCCCTCTCGACGGGCTGGACGGCCTGCCCGCCGCGTGGGCGCTGGGCAGCGACAGCGCGCCGGTGATTGCCCACGCCATTGCGCAGATGCACCAAGACACGCAGACCCACGCCGCATCGCTGCATGCCCATGCCCTGTTGCGCTACCAGCTCTATGCCTTGCTGACGCGGCTGCGCATGGCGCATGAGCAGCAGTCCGCGCAGCCCGCACCGCCGGGGCGCGCGCTGCAGAGATTCAAGGCATTCGAGTTGCTGGTGGAGAAGCACTTTGCCGCCTGGCACCAGCTGCCCCGGTACGCGCAGCAGCTGGGTTGCTCCGAGAAAAGCCTGGTGCGCGCGTCGCTGGAAGCAGCCGGGGTCACGCCCAAGGCCTTCATTTCCGCCCGCATCGTTCTGGAGGCCAAGCGCTTGCTGGCCCACACCACCTGGCCGGTGGCGCGCGTTGCCGAAAACCTGGGCTACAGCGACCTTGCGAACTTCGCCAAGTTCTTCAAGCGCGAGGCCGGGTGCACCCCGACCGAATTTCGCTGCAGGCAGACGGCCCATCAGCAGGGGATGGCGGGGCGCCTGCAGGCAACGGCTTCGCACCCGATTCCCCCACGGCCCACAGCCTGAACGGCCCGGCCGCCGTGCCGGGGCATGCCCTGCCCGAGACACACGGTGACCGCAGCTGCGCAGCCAGCAAGCAGCAAGCAGCAAGCTACCCTAGCAGTTGGACCGTGCGCGGGTCTTTTGCCCCGCCGAAATACTTTTGCAGCACCGCCTCGAACACGCTGCCCGGCGCAGAAGCTTCGCCAAACAGCGTCATGCTGGAGCGCAGCTTGAGGTCGTCTGGCGAGCCCAACACATCCAGCGCAGAAGACGTCTCCAGGTCCAGCAGGATCTGGCAGCACTCACGCAAACGGCCTGCGAGCACCGGGTGCGCCAGGTAAGCCTGCGCCTCGGCCATCGATTGAATGGCATAGCGCTGGGCCATGTCGCTGTGCCCCAGCCCCTGTATCTGCGGAAACACAAACCACATCCAATGCGTGCGTTTTTTGCCCGCCCGTAGCTCAGCGATCACACGGGGCCAAACGGGCTCCTGGGCTTGGAGGAAACGGTCGAGAACTGGGGGGAGCGGCATGCTGGATTGGGTGGTGGGCTGGTTGCAGTGGATGGTGACTGCGAACCCGTGGCAGGGCAAGAATTGAATGGTGATGGCAGTGCAGGGGAGGGGGCGCGTGCGCGTGACACGCAGTCAGACCCCATGCCAGAATGAACCGATGAGCACCACCACCTCCTCCTTCCAATCCAACGCAGACGGCACCCAGGTCACCACCTACACCTGGGCCCAAACCCCGGGTCAACCTGTGGGCGTCGTTCAAATCTCCCACGGCCTTGCCGAGCATGGCGAGCGCTACGACCGCTTTGCGCGGGCCTTGAACGCCGCAGGCTTCATCGTCCACGCCGTGGACCATCGCGGACACGGGCGCACCGCCGGTGGCAAGCTGGGTGACTTTGGCAGCGCTGGTTTCGGCGGCCTCATTGCCGACGTGGCGCAGTTCGGCGCACTGCTGCGCGCGCAGTATAGGCCGCAGCAGCTCCCACTCTTTTTGTTCGGCCACTCCATGGGCTCGTTCGCAGCGCAAGCAGCCATGCTGGACCACTCGTCCACCTGGTCCGGCGTCATTCTGTCAGGCTCCACCGCCCTCGATCTTTTCGCCGCTGGCATGGCCAACGCCCCCTCCGATGCGCCCGCAGGGCTCGCGGCATTCAACGCTGGCTTTGAGCACCGCACCGGCTACGAATGGCTGTCGCGCGACGCTGCCGAGGTGGATGCCTACGTGGCCGACCCGTGGTGCGGCTGGGACATGCCGGACGACGTGATCCCCTCGCTTTTCGCGCCAGCGCCCCGGCTGGCCGACCCCGCACAACTCGCGCGCATCCGCAGCGACCTGCCCATCCTCATCGCATCCGGCGACGCTGACCCGCTGGCTGCAGGTGGTGTCTTGTTGGAGCAACTGGGGCAGCGGTACCGGGATGCCGGTGTGGCCGATGTGACGGTCAAGCTGTACCCGGCGGCGCGGCATGAGATCTTGAATGAGACCAATCGGGATGAGGTGATGGGGGATGTGGTGGGGTGGCTGCGGGCGCTTGTGGATGTGGCGTAGTCGGTGCTCGATGCCTGTTGTGGGCTGATTGCGGACCTTGGGCGAGGGCTCGGTGAATGACTGATTCGACCCGCAGCGTGAATTCGATCCGTCGAATTCGTGTCCCAGAAGAGCGCGCGCCCACCCGATATCGATAAGCCGCAGTTGTCAATAGGAATCCCAGGTCTCATCCGTTTCTAACTGGCTGCCACTCGACCTTCGTGAGTGCGACGAAAATTGAAAATCTATGAACATAAAAATATTCATTGCGGCTAAGCAGCCGCAAAAGGCTCCGAGTGATACTGATATAAATATCTACATCCTGCCATCTCCAAATACATGGAACGACTTTGGCTACAGCTTAATGGTCGAATTAGTCATTACAAAAGGCGACAAAAAGGTACATCTACGGAGGGGAGTGAAAGCGTTCTTTGGCAACGAAAAAAATAGTAGCGCTTATCTATTGGGGCTATCCTCCCAACGTGAGCTAAGCGCGCCGGACGCCCCTTTTGCTTTTGCCACGTTCCTAGGATCGGAGGCGAACTACAAGGAAATTCTCACCATTTCTCACTTGGACGAGTTCCGCGAAATTCTGCTGAAGATGTTTGAGATCTCGGCGCTGCGAACGTGGAGGCACGGAGAACGCGATTATGAGGCGATCATAAAGTCTGAGGCGGTGCAAACTTCTTTCCTGCGCACTAGTGAGGCCTATTTAACGTTCATAGGCTTAGAGAAAATATTGGTAGAAGAGGAGTCTGGACGGAAAAGGCCAGAAGCTCTTTTTGAATTGAATTTTTTTGAAAATATCTCCGCTGAAAGCTCGCTATTAACGCTGCCGCTAAATCCAGATCTGCTTGGCCCAAATCCTATTCACGGAATCATCGGCCGGAATGGTCTTGGAAAGACAAGATTACTTAAGAACTTGGTGGCAACCCTTTCAGGCGAGAGACCAGAGGGGATGGATCCGGACAATGCAAGATGGATTGATGAGATCCTTAAAAAGCAAGGCTGTCCCCGCGTGGTGGTATTTACTCATGACTTAGATCGATGGGAAGCTCAAAAAGTGAAAAACGTGGAAATTCGGCCATTGGGTGTTTATGGCCCCGCATGGATTGCCGTTGGGCAAAAACTTTTTGATCTTGCGCGGACCGGAAATGCAAATAAATCTGACTTCAGTTGGGCAGCACTTGTCGGAATAATCCGAGGGCACGTGCCGATCGAGCAGCTTCATTTTTCGACGACCGATGGCAAGTACTTTCCATGGTCGCAGATAAAAGACACATTTGGAATGATGGGGGCAAAGCTAGCCACCGATTTTGATGCATCTCGGCCAATAGCTTTCTTTGACGAAAATCAGAGAAAATTCGAACTCAGTTCAGGCCAAAAAGTGATATTGAGCTTTCTCGCTCAACTGTTTCATGAAGCTCGTGATAATGCAGTTTATCTATTCGACGAGCCGGAAGTGCATCTTCATCCACAATTCATTTCATTGGTGATGATGACGCTTTACGATGCCTTGATAGCGACGCGGTCTGTTGCTGTCCTGGCTACACATTCCCCATATGTCATCCGTGAACTTAACAGGGATTGTGTAACAGTCTTGATTCCCAGTGATGCCGAAATCGTCGCCTTCGCCCGCCCCACCTTGCAGACTCGGGGGGCAAGTATCTCAGCCATTTCAGAATACGTCTTCGAGCACTCGAGAGAGGCCTCGCTTACCCGTGCACGGCTACAGGCATACCTAATGCGCGAGTCAGTCGGTGTTCCAGATTCACTTATTGGTGAGCTCGCGGGGCTCGTGGGGTCCGAAGGCCTAAACGAAGTTCCAGAAATTTTGGCGGAGGGCAAAGGTGCCTAATTATCTCGGGATTCCCCGCTGGGGAGATTACAGCAGGTTGCGAGAGTTTTGCAAAAAAGATTCAAGCCTCGCAGTTCATCATCCAGCGTTTAGGCTCGGGTATAAGAAATATTGGAATGCTTGCAGAGACCCGTTTGATGAATGGGCTTTTGCGCAAACCTTGGGAGAGGCCACTGCAAAAAAATTGAGAGATAGATACAAATCCGGAGATGAGCTGCCGAGATTCATTAAATATCGTTTGAATACACTTCAGGGGTTGACCGCGTGCCCGTACTGTGGTCTTCAAAAGAATATAACCACTGATCATTATTTGCCTAAACAGCATTTTCCGCAATATGCTGTGTTCAGCTTAAATCTGGTTCCTGCATGCACTGACTGCCAAATGAACGGGGCAAAAGGAGAATGGTTCCCTGGTGCTTCAAAAAAGAAAGGGGAACGACCTAAACGGCGACCCAAGCGCGGATCGTTGGAGAGATTACTGCACCCGTACTTTGATAGCTTCCTATCGGAGCAAGTGCTGCAGATCGAATTTTTTCCGGCTGAGATGTTATTGGAGATTGAAATATTTCCAATCGTACGTGATAAGCAGGTCAGAAGGCTAGTTAGCTTTCATATAAATCAAATGAATGTTCAGAATGCTGCCGCGGCTACCGTGCGAGCATATTGGTCTTCATTGATTTCTAGGATACAGGAAAAGTCTGAGCTAAGGGATGATAGAGAAGCTATAGAGAGGTTTTTAAAAGATGAATTGCGTAGGGTGTACATGGAATGCAAAAGTGCTAACAGTATTGAGTATATTTTTTACTCCTCGGTAATTAATAGTGCGGCAAAATTAGATTTTTTGATCGAGATGTCGAGGTGTCCGCAAAAAAAACCTGTAAACAGAAAGATGCCTAAAGGCAGGCTCATTCGTTAGGTTGCCAATAGCCCTGCCGCCATGTCCTGCAGATTGAGCCTGAAGTCCATCTTTAGTTGGTACGTCTGCAGGGGCAGGTCACTACTTTTTGGTCGATTATCTTGAAGTTGGGCGGATTTTTGTATGGAGCCGATCTCGAATTTGACACGGTTATTAAATATGGCTTGATCCATATAATTTTTGGGTATTCCGAGTTTTTAGGTAAGGCACCAAATCCTCATCCCGGCGCACGCCCATCCTCAATGCGTTGATTGCTTGCTTCGTAGCTGACTACTGATAACACGCACTTGTCGATACACAGGGCAAAAGTACAACCGTCGAAGATGTTGACTGGCCGCACTCTTGTAAAGGCGACTTAGTTAGTAAGCGCTCTGACCAACTGCAGTCGCTGTTAGGCAGCCAAGCCGCCGGAACCCAACGCATTCAATTTTGGGCGCCACAGTTCCAACTAGCGTCCCCGCACCCCTCGCCCCCTCCGCGCAGCCCCCGCGCTCTGACAAGCCCTCCGATACGCCCGCAGCGTCAACTCCGCCCGCTGCATCACCGTGTCCTCCACTGTGGTCGCTCCACCGGCCAGCTCATCCGCCTGCGCCTGCAGCAACTCCGCCGGGCTCATCCCCGATGCCTCCCCCGTCAGCAGCGCAATCCCTTCGCTCACATGCCCCATGGTGTAGACGTGGAACAGCCCGCGCTCCACCGCGTCCAGCACGCTGCGGTTCAGCATCAGGTGGCGCTGGTTGCGTGCGGGGATCAGCACGCCGTGTGTGCCGTCCAGTCCCGCAGTCTGGCAGGCGCGGAACCAGCCTTCGATCTTTTCGTTGATGCCGCCCACGGGCAGCACTTCGCCGTGTTGGTTGAGGGCGCCGGTCACGGCAATGCCCTGGCGCAGGGGCAGGCCTGACAGGCTGGACAGCAGCGCGTACAGCTCGGCGCACGAGGCCGAGTCGCCTTCCACGCCGCTGTATTCCTGCTCGAACACGATGGACGCATTGAGCGCCAGCGGTGCCACGTGGCTGAACAGCGCGGTGAGGTAGCTGTGCAGGATGAGCACGCCCTTGTCGTGGATGGGGCCGGACATATCGACCTCGCGCTCGATGTTGAGCAGGCCCTCTTGCCCGGCAAAGGTGCGCGCGGTAATGCGCACCGGAAAGCCGAAGCGGTAGTCGCCCAGGTCGATCTGCGTCATGGCGTTGATCTGGCCGGTGATGGAGCCTGCCAGCGAGATCAAGCGCTCGCCTTCGGTGATGGAGTCGTGCAGCTCTTCTTCGGGCTGGTTGTGGCGCTGGGTGCGGGCAGCCAGGGCGGCCTGCACGTCGGCGGCTTGCACCAGGGGGCCGCCGCGCGCCTTGCACAGCGAGGCGCTTTCAATGGCCAGCGCTTCGGTGTGCGCAAAGCGGGCGCTTTGGCGGCGCTGGTCGTCGGCCTCGCGGTGGGTTTGCTCCAGCAGCAGGGCCACGGCGTCGGGGCCGAAGTGGGGCAGGCCGCGCTTTTTGCAGACTTGCGCCACCAGGATGGCGGTGGCGTGGTGGGTGGCGGGCGTGGCGGCAAAGTGGTCTGAAAAGTCCACCTTCACGCGGAAGCGGCGCGCGGCGTCGGGGTCGGCGTCTTGCAGTGCGTAGTACTCGTCCACCGATCCGATCAGCACGATCTTCACGTCCACATCCACCGGCTCGGGCTGCAGCGCCGCTGCGCCGCCCGGCGCGTGGCCGGGGCCGCCGCTGGCATCCTCGATCTGCAGGCGGCCGCAGCGCAAAAAGCGGCGCAGGCGCTGCCACAGGCCTTCTTCGGCGGCCAGGTCGTGCAGGTGCAGCAGGATGAAGCCGCCGTGCGCCTTGAGCAGGCTGCCCGCGTGGATGCCGGTGTGGTCGGCCTGCACGGTGTCGGCGTCCGAGCCATGTTCGATGCTGCCAAACAGCGTGCGCTGGGTGGGGTTGTCTTCCACCACCACGGGCGCGGCGGTGCGGCCGTGGTTGTCTACCACCAGGTTCACCTGGCAGCGGGCCAGCAGGTCGTCGAGTGCGTCCTTGCGGTCGTCTTCGGCGTCGGTGCCTTGGTCGCTACCGCGTTCGGCGTCCAGGGGCTCGAACAGGTCGATGTCGCCCAGCACAGCCTGCTCCACCTGGTCGAGCCAGTGGGTGAGCTTGACGGTGTCCTTGATCTGCTTGCGCAGGCCCTGGCGGATGTCGTGCAGGGCGTGTTCCACCAGGGGCTTGATGGTCTGGCGGCGCAGGGCGGCCAAGGCCTCGTCGCGGGTGCGCTCCAGCGGGCGGACGGCTTCCAGAAAGCGGGCGATCTCGGTGCGCAGTTCGTGTTCAGCGGCGTCGATCTCTGCGCGACGCTCGCGCGGCAGTGCGCGGGCTTCGGCTTCGGTCAGCGCCTGGCCCTTGGGGCCGGTGAGGGTGAACACCATTTGCCCGCCCTCGCGGGTCAGGCGGAACTGGCGCGCCTCGGCAAACGCGTCCAGCACGGCAAAGGCCTCGCCTTCTTGCGCCTGCCAAGTTTTCTCGATGCGCTCCGCCTCGGCCTTGAAGTCGGCGGCGGCCAGGCGTTTGGGGATGTCGGCCTGCAGGTTCTTGGCCATGTCGGCCATGCCTTGGCGCAGCTGGCGGCCCTGGCCCGCCGGCAGGCGCAGGGCGCGGGGGCGGTCGGGCGTGTCGAAGTTGTGCAGGTAGCACAGGTCGGGCGGCACGGCGCGTTCTGCCGCAGCAGTCTGCATGGCCTGGCGCAGCAGCGATGCGCGCCCGCTGCCCACTTCGCCCAGCACGAACAGGTGGTAGTCGGGCTGGTGCAGCCCCAGGCCAAACTGCGCGGCGGCCTGCGCGCGCTCCTGGCCGATCCAGGGCAGGGGCAGGTCTTGCAGCTCGGCCGTGCTGGCAAAGCCCAGCGTGGCGGGGTCAATCGTCAGCCGCAGCTGGTGGGGGGCGAGGGCAGAAGCGGGCATCAGTACAGGTGTTGGGGGAGGGGCAGGTCACCAAAGTGTGTCTGCCATTTCGGAATATGGGTCAAATTGGCCGCTAGCGCTTGATGGATAAGCGCAAGCAGCTATAAAAATAGTAGTAACCAGCAGTCAGTGCGCCACGGGGCACACGCCTTTGGGTGCCCCACCGGCCAACGCATGGCTGCGCGCATCGGCCAGCGCCGCAGCGGTGGGCACCTCGGTGGGCCAGCCCGCCAGGTGCTGTTGCGCCACGCGGCTCAGCGCCGTGATCCAGTGGCTGTTGTCGTTCAGGCAGGGTATGTAGTGAAACTCCTGGCCGCCCGCGTGCAGGAACGCCTCGCGCACTTCCATGTTGATTTCTTCCAGCGTCTCCAGGCAGTCGCTGGTGAAGCCGGGGCACACCACATCCACCCGGCGGGTGCCCGCCTTGCCCAGCGCCTCGATGGTGGGCTGGGTGTAGGGCTCCAGCCACTTGGCCTTGCCAAAGCGCGACTGGAAGGTGATGCGGTAGCGGTCTTCGCGCAGGCCAAGGCGCTCGGCCAGCAGACGGCCCGTCTTGCGCGATTCGCAGTGGTAGGGGTCGCCCAGGTGCAGCGTACGTTCGGGCACGCCGTGAAAGCTCATCACCAGCTGGTCGGGTTGGCCGTGGGTCTTCCAGTGCGATTCGATGGTGCGGGCCAGCGCGTCGATGTAGCCGGGGGCGTCGTGGTACCGGTTCACAAACCGCAGCTCGGGCACGTTGCGGGTGGCGGCAGCCCAGGTGTACACGGCGTCGAACACGCTGGCCGTGGTGGTGGCCGAGTACTGCGGATACAGCGGCAGGATGAGGATGCGCGTGGCGCCCTCGGCCTTGAGCGCATCGAGCTGGCTGGCGATGGACGGGTTGCCATAGCGCATGGCATGGCGCACCAGCACCGCGTGGCCCGCCTCGCCCAGCCAGCCGCGCAGCAGCGTGGCCTGCTTGGCCGTCCAGTGCGCCAGGGGCGAGCCCTCGGGCGTCCAGATGCTCGCGTACTTGGCAGCCGACTTGGCCGGGCGCGTGCGCAGGATGATGCCGTGCAGGATGGGTAGCCACACGAGTTTGGGGATCTCCACCACGCGGTGGTCACCCAGGAACTGCGCCAGATAGCGGCGCACGGCGGGGGCCGTGGGTTCGTCGGGCGTGCCGAGGTTGCACAGCAGCACTCCAGTGCGTTCGGCCTGGCCGTGGGTGTAAGGGGGTTCGGTGTGGAAGGGTGAGCGCATGCCCCGATTGTGGCAAACGGACCGGCCCTTCGGTGACCGTGGAGTATTCTCTGCAGACCATGCCCGATTCCCCCGCTGAACTGCCCGCTGCCCAGCCCACCGCGCTGCAGCTGGACACCTCCCGCATCCGCGCCATCTCCATCGACCTGGATGACACGCTCTGGCCCATCTGGCCCACCATCACGCGGGCTGAACGCGTGCTGCTGGACTGGCTCACGCACCATGCGCCCGCCACGGCAACCTTGTTCTCCAGCACCGAATCGCTGCGCGCCATCCGCAACCAGATGGTGGCGCTGCGACCCGACCTGCTGCACGACCTGAGCGCGCTGCGGCGCGAGTCCATCCGCCTGGCGCTGACCCAGGCGGGCGACGAGCCCGCGCTGGCCGAACCGGCGTTTGACCTGTTCTTTGCCGAGCGCATGCGCGTGGAGCTGTTTGACGACGCACACGACACGCTGGCCTTCTTGTCGGCACGCTACCCGGTGGTGGCCGTCTCCAATGGCAATGCCGACGTGCACCGCATCGGCATCGGCCACTACTTTCGCCACAGCATCAGCGCATCGGAGTTTGGCGTGGCCAAGCCCGATGCGCGCATTTTTCACGCTGCCGCCACGGCCGTCGATGTGCTGCCCCACGAGGTGCTGCACGTGGGCGACGATGCCACGCTGGATGCGCAGGGCGCGCTGAACGCGGGCATGCAGGCCGTGTGGATCAACAGCGCCAACCACCCCTGGCCGCACGACGACACACCGCCCCATGCCACGGTGGACAGCCTCACTGCGCTGTGCAGGCTGCTCGCCTGACCGGCTGCGCTGGCCCGGTTTCTTGCCTCAGGTCAAGGTTTGGGCGTGCGGTGGTTGAAGCCGTTGCCCGATAAGGTCACACTCCATCGTCGCTCGGCGACCCTTCCCACCATGCCCCGTACTCCCCCCCCGTTGCCCACCATCCGCACCATCGGCCTCATGCAACCCATGGCCTGGCTGGTGCTGGCCTGGCGCGACATGGCGCGGGCGGGCTGGATCAGCTTTGCCCATGGGCTGGCGCTCACGCTGTTCGGGGCTGCCATCTTTGCCGTAGCGCACCACCGCTTCTGGCTGCTGGCGGGGGCGCTGTCGGGCTTTCTGGTGGTGGCGCCAGTGCTGGCCACCAGCCTGTATGCGCTGAGCCGCGCGCTGGAGCGTGGCGAGCCCGCCAACCTGGGCGTGGTGCTGAAGACCTGGTTCAACTGGCAGAACAGCCACGTGAACAAATGGGGCAACGACTACTGGTGCATGGTGCAGTTTGGCGCCCTGCTGGCGCTGGCGGCCTCGGGCTGGGTCATGACTTCGGCGGCGCTCATCACGCTGCTGGCGCCGGTGCCGATCGAGACACCGCTCGACTTTCTGCGCCACGTGGTCATGGCGCGCGATGGCTGGCTGTTTGAAATCTGGCTGGCCCTGGGCAGCCTGATGGCCGCGCCGATTTTTGCGTCCAGCGTGGTGGCCATGCCGCTGCTGCTGGACCGCCGCGCCACGCTGCTGCAGGCGGTGCTCACCAGCTGGCAGGCCGTGGTGGTCAACCCGCTGCCCATGGCGTTCTGGGCGGCGATCATCCTGGGCTTTACCTTGCTGGGCCTGGGCTCGCTGTTGCTGGGCCTGATCGCCGTAATGCCCATGCTGGGCCACGCCAGCTGGCACGCCTACCGCGACCTGGTGGATGCATCCAGCCTGCCCGAGCGCGACCTGGCTGCACCCGCTGCACCGGCGCGTACGCCTGGAGGGGCATCGTGATTTTTGGCTTCACCGAGGCGCAGATCTCGGGCTTCTTCCTCACCTATGGCGTGGGGGCGTTCATCGCGTACATGTTGTTCATCATCGGCCAGCTGGCGTGGGAATCGAAGGCCGGGCGATTTGGCACCTTCGTGCTCTTCCTTGGCCTGGGCGTGGGGTTTCTGGGGTTCCTGGCCAAGGTGGTGATCCAGTGGTGGCTGGAGAAGTGAGCGGGCCAGAGATCCTCTGAGACCACCGCACGGGCTCTGCAGCAGCCGCCTCAGCGCGGCCAGGACCGCAGGCCCAGCTCCTGCGCCAGTTGCCGGTAGTCAGCCAGGCTGCGTTGCACAAACGCCTCCAGCGCCGCGCCAGTGCGCGCAAACGGGTACAGGCCGTACTGGCTGCACAGCGCTGCATAACCGGGGGCGGCCAGTGCATCGGCAAACGCGGCCACCCAGGCGCGCACGGCGGCGTCGGGGGCGGTGGCGGCCATGTACAGGCCGCGCACCGTGGGCCAGACCAGGTCCACGCCCTGCTCGCGCGCCGTGGGCAGATCGGCCAGTGCGCCGGGCAGGCGGGCCTGGGCCAGCACGGCCAGAAAGCGCAGGGGTGCGCCTTTTTCCAGGGCCTGCCGGGCCTCGGCGGCATCGCCGGTAAAGACGTCGATGTGGCCGCCGCGCAGGGCCTTCAGGGCCTCGCCGCCGCCTTCGAATGACACAAAGCGCATGCGCTTGGGGTCCTGCCCGGCAGCGCGGGTCAGCAGGGCGGCTTTCATCCAGTCCTGGCTGCCCAGGGTGCCGCCCGCGCCAAACACCACGCGGGCCGGGTCTTTGCGCAGCGCGGCCACCACGTCTTGCAGGCGCTGGTGCGGCGAATCGCGGTGCACGGCCACCACACCATAGTCGGTGCCCAGCGTGGCGATCCAGCGCACGGCGCTCACCGGATGGGGGCCGAAGCGGCCCTGCGCGATGTTGAGCAGCGAGCCGCTGGAGAACGCCACCAGCGTTCCCGGCCCGCCCAGCCGTCCGGTGGCGACCTGGTCAAACGCAACGGCGCCGATGCCGCCGGGCAGGTAGCGTGTGTGCAGCGGTGGGCGTGCGGGGCGCACCACCTGCACCGCCTGGGTGGCCAGGCCACAGGTCAGGTCGAACCCGCCGCCGGGGCGGGAGGGGGCGATGCACTCGGCGGGCTCCAGCGATGCGTCGGCCGCCCACGCAGCAGGCCCGTGCGCAGCGCCTGAAGTGCCCGCCAGTGCTGCCAGCCACTGCAGGGTGCGGCGGCGGGGCAGGGTGGGGAGGGGGAGTGGTGCGGACGGCATGCGGGGCGAATTCTGGCGGAATCTGGGGGGCTGCGGGATGGGGGTTTTCAGCCCCGGGGCCACCACAGGATGGCCAGCAGGCCGGGCCCACCCGCGCGTTCTTCGAGCCGCAGGCCGCCCCGGTGCCGTTCGGCGATGGAGCGCGCGATTGCCAGCCCCAGGCCTGAGCCACCTGCCGCCGCCTGCGAGCCACGCCGGTAGCGCTGGCCCAGTGCATCGCGTTCGTTGGCGGGCAGGCCGGGGCCGTTGTCTTCCACGCTGAGGCTCCAGCCCAGGTCATCGCCTGCGGCGGACACGGTGACCGTGCCGTGTTCGGGCGTGTAGGCAATGGCGTTGGCGGCCAGGTTGGTGAGCGCCTCGCGCAGCAGGCCACTGTCGCCCACGGCCATGAACTCGGGCGTGGGCGTGTGGATGCCAAAGTCGATCTGCCGGGCGCGGGCGCGGGGCAGAAGCTCCAGCGCCACGGCGCGCAGCAGCGCGGCCAGATCGAACGGGGCCAGCTCTACTGCGGCCGTGTCGCTGCGGCCCAGGGCCAGCAGCTGCTGGGTGCTGCGCGTGGCGCGTGCGACTTCGCCGCCGATGGCTTCCAGGGTGTGCTGCACCTGGGCGGCGTCGGCCTCACGCCGGGCGTAGTCGATCTGCATCTGCAGCGTGGTGAGGTGGGTGCGCAGCTGGTGCGAGGCATCGTCCAGAAACTGCCGCTGCTGGGCCACCAGGTCTTGCGTGCGCGCCATCTGCTGGTTGGCGGCAGCCACCAGAGGGCGGATGTCGGCGGGCAGGTCGGTGTCGGCCATGGGGGTCATGTCGTCGGGGCTGCGCGCCTGCACCTCGCGCGCCAGGCGCGCCAGCGGCCGCAGCGCCACGGCCAGTGTGGCGGCTGTGCCCAGCACCATGAGCGCCAGCACCAGCGTGTCGCGCAGCGCGGCCCGGCGCACAAAGCGGCGGGTGAACTCCTGCCGCGAGCGGGTGCTTTCGGCCACCTGCACCAGCACGCTGCTGGCATCGGTTCCGGGCGCGGCGCCTTCCACCGCGCGGCGGTAGGCGGCCAGCCGCACGGATTCGCCGAAGTAAGTGGCGTCGTAGAAGCGGGGCACGCCGGGCGTGAGCGGGCCGGGCGGAAGGGGCAGGTCGGCGTTGCCCAGCTCCACCAGCCCGTCGGACGATGCCACGCGGAAGTACACATTGCCGCTGGCCGTGAGTTCAAAAAATTCGAGCATGCTGTACGGCAGCTCGGCCGACAGGCCACCCGAGGCGGTGGAGATGTTGGCGTCAATGGATTTGAGCGCCCCGAGCAGCGAGCGGTCGTAGGCCGCGTTGGCCGCCTCCAGCGCGTCGTGCCGCGTCATCCACAGCTCCACCCCCGTCACCACGGCCAGCAGCGGCAGCAGCAGCAGGGCCAATAGCCGCCACAGGCTGGCGCGGCGCAGGCGCGCGATCAGTCTCATGGTTCAGTCGGACTCGAGCGCGTAGCCCAGGCCGCGCAGGGTGGTGATGCGCACACCGCTGCCATCGAGCCGCTTGCGCAGGCGGTGCACAAACACCTCCACGGCTTCGGGGTGCACGTCCTCGTCGTCAGAGAACACGCGGTCCAGGATCTGCTGCTTGGAAAACGGCTCGCCGCTGCGCTGCACCAGCACGCGCAGCACGGCGTGCTCGCGCGGCGACAGGGCCAGGGGCTCGCCATGCAGCGTGAACTGCTTGCGCGGGTTGTCGTATACCAGCGCGCCACAGGCCAGACGCGGGTGCTCGTTGCCGCGTGCGCGGCGCACCAGGGCATGCAGGCGGGCCTCCAGCTCGGCCAGCTCGAACGGCTTGGCCAGAAAGTCGTCAGCCCCGGCGTTGAGCGAGCGCACGCGTTCATCGAGCGAATCGCGGGCCGTGAGGATCAGCGCGGGCAGCCGCTGGTCGCGGTCGCGCAGGCGCTGCAGCACGGCCTGGCCATCCAGTCCGGGCAGGCCCAGGTCCAGCACCAGCGCATCGTAGTTGTCGTGCTGCTGCAGCGCACGGTCGGCCAGGCGCCCGTCGTTCACCCATTCCACCTGGATGCCCGCATGCTCCAGCGCGCGGCTGAGCCAGGTGCCCAGGTTGTGGTCGTCTTCGGCCAGGAGGATGCGCATGGGGGGATGCTAATGCCGTTGTGCCGTGGCCCGGCCCGCCAGCAGGCTGTTGAAACTGGCGCGCCCCCAAAGCCAGTGCCACCGTGGAGCGGGCTTTGCCCGGCCACCGGTGGCGTCCCCCTCGGGGGAAGACGCGAAGCGGCTCAGGGGGGCTTCCTAGTCAGGCTTGATCTGCGCGCGCTTGATGACTTTCTGCCAGCGCGCCTGCTCCGCCGCAATGAACTGTGCAAACTGCGCGGGCGTGCCGCCGATGGCTTCGGCGGCGTCGCCGTTCAGGCGCTTGAGGGCTTCGGGTGCCTTCACGGCCTTCATGGTTTCGGCGGCCAGCTTGTCCAGGTGTTCCTTGGGCAGGCTCGCGGGGGCCAGCATGCCGTACCACTGCGTCATCTCGAAGCCGGGGAAGCCCTGTTCGGCCACGGTGGCCACATCGGGCAGCTGGGGCAGGCGCTGGGTGGAGCCGGTGGCGATGCAGCGCACCTTGCCGGACTTGATGAACGACAGCAGGGCCGCAGCGCCCACCGAGGCGGCGTCAAGGCGGCCCGAGAGCAGGTCGGTCATCATGGGGCCGGTGCCCCGGTAGGGCACGTGCAGCATGAAGATCTCGGCGGTCATCTTGAGGTATTCAAACGCCAGGTGGCCCGCGCTGCCGTTGCCTGCCGAGCCATAGCTGAGCTTGCCCGGGTTCTTCTTGGCGTAGGCGATGAACTCCTTGAGGTTCTTGGCGGGCACGTCGGGGTGCACCACGTACAGGCTGGGCACCTTGGCCAGCAGGCTCACGGGTTTGAAGTCCTTGTTCGCGTCGTAGGGCAGTTTGTCGAAGATGTAGGGGTTGACGGCCAGCGTGCCGATGTGGCCCAGGATGAGGGTGTGCTGGTCTTCGGCGCGGGCGACTTCCTGCATGGCGATGTTGCCTGCGGCGCCGGGTTTGTTGTCCACAAACACGCTCTGGCCCAGGGTCTTGCTCAGCTCGGCCGCTGTGGAGCGCGCCACGATTTCGGAGCTGCCGCCCGGTGCAAAGGGCACGACGAAGCGGATGGACTTGGCGGGCCACGCGGCCTGGGCCGACGCGGCGGTGGGCAGCAGGCCACCCAGGGCCAGGGCGCTGCCTGCGCCCAGCAGGTGGCGGCGGGTGGGGTGGAAGGCGGGGGGAATGTCGTTGTCGAACAGCATGGGTGTCTCCGTAAAAGCCATTGCGGCGTTGCCCGGCCTATGGTGTGCGCAGCGTGCTTTCGGAATGCTGTCAGTCGGCCTGGGGTTTACCCGAGGCACCCCGCATCGACAGAGCGAGGATTACGCCAGTGCAGCTACTGCCGTGCCGCTGAGCACGGCCCCTTCCAGCGTGGCGGGGTAGGGGCCGTCCACATAGTCGCCGCAGGCCGTCAGCCCCGGCAGCACCTGCATGCCGGGCCGCTGCAGGCCAGGGGTGCAGGCAAAGGTGGCGCGTTTTTCCACCACAGTCTGCACGGGCTGCAGGCCGGGCAGGCCCAACTGGGTGGCGGCCTGCTGCAGCACCTGCTGCTCGATCAAGGCGCGGTCCCCATCACTGGCGCTCACCACAAAGGCCAGCAGCCCGTGCTGGCCGTCGAGCTGGCCCCGGTCGAACACAAACTGCGCCGGGTGGGCAGCGGTGTTGCGCAGCGCCAGCATGGGCAAGGGCAGGTGGGCACCTGGGGCGTGGGCATAGACGGTGGTGATGGCCTCAAACCGCAGTGCGCTGGTGGTGGCGCTCCAGCGGGCTGCACTGGCCAGGCCCGCCGTGCCTGCCAGGCCTTCGACCAGGCGGCTGGCCTCCCAGGACGGGCAGGCCAGGGTGACGTGGTCGAACGCTTCGGGTTCTTCGGTGCCGTTGGCCGCCACTACCGGCTGCCAACGCCCGCCGGGCAACGGCTGCAGGCGCAGAATGCGCTGGCCGGTGAGGACCTGGCCGCCTTGCTGCTGCAGCCAGCGGGCAGCGGCTTCGGGAAAGAGGGCGCCTAAGTCCGCACGTGGCAGCAATAGGTTGGAGCCGCCGCGCCCGCTGAACAGGCTGTCCTGCAGCACGCGCAGAAACACCTGGCCGCTGGCCTGGTTGGCAGGGGTGTTGAGGGCCGACACACACAGCGGGTCGATGAACTCGGTCATGAGCCGGGGCGTGAGCGGCGCGCACAGCGCGGCCACCGAAGTGGCGGGCGCGCAGCGAAAGCCGCGCAGCTGCCAGGCCGTGGCTGTGCGCAGCAGTGCCAGCTTGTCGCGCCAGCCCCAGCCCTTGGCGCGGGCAATGCCCAGCAGCGCATCGAGGGGTGGGGGCAGGTCGGGCAGTTGCAGGCCCTGGCCATCAGGGAATTGAAGTGTGAGTGGCAGGCGCAGCAGGGCGGTATCGATGTCCACGCCCACCAGCCGCATCAGGCGCAGGCTTTCGGCGTAGGCGCCGATCAGGATGTGCTGGCCGTTGTCGAGCGTGGCGGGTGTGCCATCGGGCAGCGCGCCCGGCACGGCGCGCGCCCGACCGCCCACGGTGCGCGCGGCCTCGAACACGGTGACCTGGCGCCCTGCCTGCACATGGGCAATGGCGGCGGCCATGCCCGCCCAGCCTGCGCCGATGACGGCGACCTTCATGGACGTGGGCCCACGGCTACGACATCCGGCCGAGCGCCTGCACCTTCCACGCCAGCCAGAACTTGCGCAAGGGCGTGAGGCGGATGCGCTGGTGCAGCACCTGGAAGTTTTCGTGCTCGATCTCGCGCAGCAGGGTGCGGTAGATGTTGGCCATCATCAGGCCGGGCTTCTGGGCGCGGCGGTCGGCATCGGGCAGCAGGGCGAAGGCCTCGTCGTACAGGCGGTGCGCGCGCTCGGCCTGAAAACGCATCAGCGCGGTGAAGCGGTCGGAATACTGGCGCTTCAGGATCTCGTGGGCCTTCACGTCAAATTGCTGCAGCTCGCTCACCGGCAGGTAGATGCGGCCCAGCATGGCATCTTCGCCCACGTCACGGATGATGTTGGTGAGCTGAAAGGCCAAGCCCAGCGTGTGGGCGTAGTCGGTGGTGCGCGGGTCGGTCTGGCCGAAGATGCGTGCGGCGACTTCGCCCACGATGCCCGCCACCAGGTGGCAGTAGCCCTTGAGGCCCGCAAAGTCGAGGTAGCGGGTCTGCTCCAGGTCCATCTGGCAGCCGTCGATCACGGCCTGCAGGTGGCGTTGTTCAATGCCATAGTCGGCGGCCAGCGGCATCAGTGCCAGCATCACGGGGTGGGTGGGCTGGCCTGCATAGGCCTTGGCCACCTCGGCCTGCCACCAGGCCAGCTTGGTGCGCGCCACGCCAGGGTCGGAGACTTCGTCCACCACATCGTCCACTTCGCGGCAGAAGGCATAAAACGCCGTGATCGCGGCGCGGCGCGGGGCCGGCAGGAACAGGAAGGCGTAGTAGAAGCTGCTGCCCGAGGCCACGGCTTTTTGCTGTACGTATTGCTGTGGGGTCATGGGGCGCGATTGTCCCATGGCGGACATGGCCCGCGAATGCAACCCGGCAGCTGGTGGAGGCCGCAGTTCCCCAGTTTGGCCTGCCTGTTCTGCAGCAGTTCTGCGGCAGGCCGAAGGGCATCAAAAGGCGATCTGTTCCACGCCCACGTCGCTGGGCCGCTTGAGCGCATCGCGCATGAAGACGCTCATGGGGAGCGTGCCTTGGTCCGTGTGGAACCACTTTTTGTAGAGAGCCGCCATCTCCCCGGTCTGGATCAGGCGGCGGGTGACTTGGTCTACCAGCTCCTTGAAGCGAGGGTCTTGCCTGCGCAGGCCAATGCTGTAGGGCTCTACCGAAAGACGCTTTTCCAGAAACTGGTAGTCCCCCATGGCCTTGCCCAGGCGGGTCATGGGGCTCCACAGGCCTGCATCGTCTGCAAAAACCGCATCTGCCTCCCTGCGCGTGAGTGCATCCAGCCCCTGTGCAGTGCTGTCTACCGGCACGTAGATGAATTTGCGGTGGTAGGTGCGTTCGTTGGTGGCCAGCAGGCCGTCATTGGTGGTTTTCCGTTCGACGGCAATGCGTTTGCCGTTCAGATCGTCCACCGTCTTGATGCCCGAGTCCTTGCGCACGAGGAACGCAGTGGTGGCGATGAAGATGTGGTGGCTGAAGGCGACTTCCTTCTGGCGCTCCAGGGTGTTGGTGGTCGTGCCGCATTCCAGGTCCACTACGTTGTTTTTCAGGTCCGCAAGGCGGTTCTTGCCGTCTACCAGTACATAGGTCAGGCGCAGGTCGGGGCGCTTGAGTTCCTTCTTGAGCTCCTCGTAAATCTTGGTGCAGATATCAACGCTGTAGCCACGCACCTGTCCAGTGGCTGGGTCTTTGTAGGAGAAGGGGTGGGATGCCTCGCGGTGCCCCAGTCGCAATTCGCCGGTCTTGGCAATGTGGGTCAGGGTGTCTTGCGCCCAGGCGCCAGGGGACATCCAGGACAGGGGAAGGATCAGTAGCAGGGCTCGCAGCGCAGAGAAGAGGTGCATAGGAAACGGAAAAGGTGACGGGGCCATGCATGCCAGGCGTCGCAGGAAGCGCGCGAGGCTGCACGCCGCGCATTGTGCTGCGGCACCTGCTGTTGTGTCACATTGGCGACAGGTTTGTCAGCATTCCACAACATTCACCGCCAGCCCGCCACGCGATGTCTCCTTGTATTTGACCTTCATGTCCGCACCGGTCTGCATCATGGTCTTGATGACCTTGTCGAGCGAGACCACATGCTGGCCGTCGCCACGCAGCGCCATGCGGGCGGCATTGATGGCCTTGATGGCGCCCATCGCGTTGCGTTCGATGCAGGGGATCTGCACCAGCCCGCCCACGGGGTCGCAGGTCATGCCCAGGTTGTGTTCCATGCCGATCTCGGCGGCGTTCTCGATTTGCTCGGGGGTGCCGCCCATCACCGCAGCCAGCGCGCCTGCCGCCATGGAGCAGGCCACGCCCACCTCGCCCTGGCAGCCCACCTCGGCGCCCGAGAGCGATGCGTTTTCCTTGTAGATGATGCCGATGGCGCCTGCCGTGAGCAAAAAGGTGGCGATGCCGTCGTCGTTGGCCGGGATGGGGCCTTGCAGGAAGTTGACGTAGTAATGCAGTACGGCGGGGATCACGCCTGCAGCCCCATTGGTGGGCGCCGTCACCACGCGGCCGCCGGCGGCGTTTTCTTCGTTGACGGCCATGGCATAGAGGTTCACCCAGTCGAGCATCGAGAGTGGGTCGCGCAGCGCGGCCTCGGGCTGCGTGCTGAGCTTGTGGTGCAGCTCGGCCGCGCGGCGGCGCACGTGCATGGGGCCAGGCAACGTACCGGTGCTGGCGCAGCCGCGCTGTACGGCACCGGCCATGGTCTTCCAGATGGCCATGAGCTGGCGGCGCACCTCGGAGGCGCTGCGCCAGTGTTGCTCATTGGCCGCCATGAGCTGGGCGGGGGTGAGGCCGGTGGCCTGGCACTGGGCCAGCAGCTCGGCCCCCGTGCGGAAAGGGTGGGGCAGGCCTTGGGCATGGCCGGCGGCATCGGGCCCAGCGGTGGCGGCGCTGTTGAGTACACGCTCGCCCGCCGCGTCGATCACAAAACCGCCACCCACCGAGTAGTACTCACGCGCCGCAATCTCGTTGCCCTGCGCGTCGAACGCGTGAAACGCCATGCCGTTGGGGTGCAGCGGCAGGCTTTTGCGGCGAAACAGCAGGTGCTCTTTTTCGACAAACGGCACCATATGCTCGCCCAGCAGCTCCAGCGTTTGCCGGATGCGGATGTCGGCAATGGCAGGCTGGATCTGGTCCGGGTCGATGTGGTCGGGCTCGTGCCCGGCAAGGCCCAGCAGCACGGCCTTGTCGGTGCCGTGGCCCACGCCGGTGGCTGATAGCGACCCGAACAGCTCCACGGTCACGTGGTGCACGGCGGCCAGGCCCAGGGTGGCCTGCACATGGCAGGCAAATTGCCGCGCCGCGATCATGGGCCCCACGGTGTGGGAGCTGGACGGGCCGATGCCGATTTTGAAGAGGTCGAAAACGCTGACGGACATGGTGAAAAGGTTCTCAGGAGCGGCGCAGTGGTTTGGCCGATGGGTGGGGGCGGACTGGCGGCCGGGTAGGCTGCGACAGGTGCGATTTCAGGGCATAGGTGGCCACGATCAGTGACAGCCAGCCCAGAAGGACATCCCAGAACCCCATGACCAGCCACACGGGCGCCAGCAAGGGGCCTGCGAGGGGAAGGACGTACAGGGAGAGGCGGGGCGTCCAGAAGCCGGGGGCTCTCATGCAGGGGGATGAGAAGGGGTCGAAGGTGCCGGGCGAGCAGCCCAGGCTTTCGAGGATGGTGCGCGCGGTCTGGTTGCCCACGATGGGCAGGCCCAGCGCAAAAATGAACACGATGAAGCCCGCCAGCAACAGCCAGAACAGGCCGACCACACCCCAGCGCAGCACGTCTGCTGGGGTTGCGTTGCTGCGGCGCGGCAGCCAGCGCTGCAGCAGGTCCGCTGCGGCGGCCGGGTGGCGGTCAGCCCAGCGTGCGGCATACAGCGCCAGCCCCCACGCCAGCAACAGCGCCCAGAAGTTGCGAAGCAGCACAAAGGGGTAGTCCACGATGCTGCCTGCCGACAGAAAAGGCATCAGCCGCAGCCCGATGGCATTGGCCAGCCATGTGCAGGTGCCCAGCGTGGGGTTGGTGTGGGGTTGGCAGTGCAGCACATCCAGCACCCGCTCTGCCGCCACGCCCCCGACAATGGAAAACACCAGGCAAAAAAGGATGAGCCCCCACTGCAGGGTCTTGAAGAGATGTCTGGCGGTCAACGGTGGGCCCTCCTGGCAAGCCACGGGTAGTGGCTTGCGGACATTGTTGTCTTTGTTGTTGTGTTCCGGAACGGGTAACTCCCGGGCGGCTGGCCGCAGTGGGCGCAAGACTAGCGCGCTGTAAAGGCGGCGCCATGCGCGCTATCCCTGCCCCGCCCAAGGTCCGCCCGCCACCGTACCCCCGGTGCAGGTGGCTGGTTGCTCATAAATTAATAGCTAATAAGTCAATATGGATAAGCGGTGAAGGCCATTTTTGCCTCAGATTCATGGACAGAGCACGCACCGATGTCAGCGCGCCTTGTGGCCCATGAATCTTTCTTCTTACATCACCAGCGCGCGGCCCAGCATCACCACCCAGTCCCAGGCATGCAGGCGCGGGCGGGTGTGCAGGCTGCCGCCCTTGAGGGCCTCGACCTTGTCGAGGATGCGCAGGCCGCCCTGCACCACCAGGCGCAGCTCCCAGCCCGCACGGCCAGGCAGGCCGTGCACCAGGGGGGCGCCGCTGTACATGGTGGTGCGGGCCCAGTCGGCGCAGTCGGCGATGAGGCGCGCGTTTTCGCGCGTGCTTTGCAGGGCCAGCAACTCGGCCTGGCAGGCGCCATGAACGGCGCAGTCGGCGCGTGGCAGGTAGTGGCGGTGGCGGGGGATGTCCACCGACAGGTCCTGCCAGAAGTTGATGAGCTGCAACGCGGTGCAGATCGCGTCGCTTTGTCGCAGCGCCTGCGCGTCGCCCACGCCATACAGGTGCAGCAGCAGGCGCCCCACGGGGTTGGCCGAGCGGCGGCAGTAGTCCAGCAACTCGGCGCGGTCGGCATAGCCCTCGGCATCACGGGTTTTTTCAACATCCTGGGCAAAGGCGCTGAGCAGGTCTTCCAGCAGTGGTACGGGCAGCTGGTGGCTATGCAGCACCGCTTGCAGCGGCAAGAACACGCTGGCCCAGCGGGGCGAGGGCGGCTGGCCCTGGGCGACGGCCATCAGGTCAGCATGGTAGGCGGCCAGGTCGGCTAGGCGGTCTTCAGCCAGGGCGTCGCCCTCATCCGCAATGTCGTCGGCGGTGCGCGCAAAGCCGTAGATGGCGGCAATGGGCTGGCGCAGGTGCGGTGGGCACAGCACCGATGCGACCGGGAAGTTCTCGTAGTGCGTGACAGGAGCGGCCAGGGCGGCAGACGCATGGTGTGGAGCAGTCTGGAGCGGCTGTGGCGCGGAAGTTGCAGCGGACGCCACTTCAGGCTGGGGAGGGGGGGATCGGTCGTTCACACCCTGGATTGTCGCTTGACAATGCCAAGGGCTTCTCATAGATTACTAACCGGTCAGTCAGTAATCAAAAAACCAATTCAGTCAGGGACAAGGAGGCTGGCCGGTAACTGTTACTTCAGTTCCGTTTTCAGCGCAGGCATTCGTGCCTGCGTTTTGCGTGCAGCCCCTGCAACTCCTTGTAGCCCTTCTCTATTCACCGGATTTCCCATGCGCACATCCTCCGCCTCGCGGCCTTTTCAACGGCACTGCCGGACCTTGCTGATGGTGGCCGCCGCTGCTTTGCTGGCCGCCTGTTCCCGCCCCGCGCCGCCCGAAGAGCCGGTGCGCTCCGTCAAGTTGCTGACGGTGGGGGTGGGTGCGCTGCAGTCCAGCCTGGAGTATTCGGGCGAGGTGCGGGCGCGCGTGGAGTCACGCTTGGGGTTCCGCGTGGCGGGCAAGATCGTGCAGCGCCAGGCCGAACTGGGCCAGCGTGTGCGGGCCGGACAGGTGCTGGCCCAGCTGGACCCCAAGGATTACCAACTGGCCACCGACGCCGCGCGCGCACAGTTGGCATCGGCCACCACGCAGCGTGATCTGGCCGCTGCCGACTACAAGCGCTACCAAGCCCTGAAGGACCAGAATTTCATCAGCGGCGCCGAGCTGGAGCGCCGCGACGCCACGCTGAAAGCCGCCCAGGCCACGCTGGACCAGGCCCGCGCGCAGCTGTCATCGCAAGGCAACCAGGCGGCCTACACCACGCTGGTGGCCGACGTGGCGGGCGTTGTCACTGGCATTGACGCCGAGCCTGGCCAGGTGGTGTCGGCCGGGACGCCTGTGGTGCGCATTGCGCAGGATGGCCCCCGCGATGTGGTGTTTGCGGTGCCGGAGGACAAGGTGGGGCAGATCACCCCAGGCTCAGAAGTGGCGGTGCGCGGCTGGTCCGGTGGCGCCAACCTGACGGGCCGCGTGCGCGAAGTGGCCGCCAGTGCCGACGCCGCCACGCGCACTTACCAAGTCAAGGTGGCCATCGACGGTGCCGATGCGCCTGCCCTGGGCTCCACCGTGTATGTCACGCCCAAGGCGCTCAGCCATGCGGGCATTCCGGCTATCAAGCTGCCCACCAGTGCGCTGCGCCAGGAGGGGCAGTCCACGGCGGTGTGGGTGTATGACGCGGCCAGCAGCACGGTGAAGTCGCAGGTGGTGCAGATTGCCACGGCCGATGGCAACGAGGCCGTGGTGGCTGCGGGTCTAGCCCCCGGCATGCAGGTGGTGGCCACGGGTGTGCATGTGCTTTCACCCGGCCAGAAGGTGCTGATTTATCAGCCAAAAATGGCCTCAGCGCCCGCCAGTAAAGCGCAGACAGCTACCAATCCAGTAGCAATGCCTGCCGCGCCTGCTGCCACAGCAGCGGCACCCGCAGCTTCCACAGCCAACTGAGGCCGGCCATGACGCAAGTACAACCCAAAGAGGGGTTCAACCTCTCCAAGTGGGCGCTCGACCATCCCGCCCTCACGCGCTACCTGATGGTGGTGCTGATGCTGCTGGGGTTTGCCGCCTATTTCCAGCTGGGGCAGGACGAGGACCCGCCGTTCACCTTCCGTGCCATGGTGGTGCGTACCTACTGGCCGGGCGCCACGGCGCAGCAGGTGGCCGAGCAGGTCACTGACAAGATCGAGCGCACGCTGCAAGAGGTGCCCTACGCCGACAAGATCCGCAGTTATTCGAAGCCCGGCGAGTCGCAGATCATCTTTCAGATCAAGGATTCGTCCAAGGCCAGCGAGGTGGCCAACGTCTGGTACAGCGTGCGCAAGAAGGTGGGCGACATGCGCTACACCTTGCCGCAGGGCATCCAGGGCCCGTTCTTCAACGACGACTTTGGCGATGTGTATGGCGTGATCTACGCGCTGGAGTCCGAGGGCTTCAGCTACGCCGAACTCAAGCAGTTTGCCGATGACGCACGCCAGCAGCTGCTGCGTGTGCCCGATGTCGCCAAGGTTGAGCTGTTTGGCGTGCAAGACGAAAAGCTGTTCATCGAAATCTCGCAAAAACGCCTGTCGCAACTGGGCCTGGACATGAACCAGGTGCTGGCCCAGCTGGGCCAGCAAAACGCCGTGGAGAGCGCCGGAGCCATTCAGACCCCGCAAGACCAGGTGCAAGTGCGGGTGCAGGGGCAGTTCAACGCCATTGAAGACTTGCGCGCCATGCCGATCCGTGGCCCGTCGGGTGCACAACTGCGCCTGGGCGATATCGCCGAGGTCAAGCGCGGCTATGTGGACCCGGCCACCGTGAAGGTGCGCCACCAAGGGCAGGAAGTGATTGCGCTGGGCGTCTCCATGGCCAAGGGCGGCGACATCATTGCGCTGGGCAAGGCGCTGCATGCTGCCACCGACCGCATTGGCGGCACGCTGCCAGCGGGGGTGAAGCTCGTCAACGTGCAAGACCAGCCCAAGGCGGTGTCCACCTCAGTGAATGAATTCGTCAAGGTGCTGATCGAGGCCGTGGTCATCGTGCTCGCGGTGAGCTTCATCGCGCTGGGCCTGCACAAGCGCCCCGGCAAGAACCCGCTGTGGAAGCGCTGGTACATCGATCCGCGCCCAGGGCTGGTGGTGGGCATCACCATTCCGCTGGTGCTTGCCGTGACCTTCCTGGCCATGTGGTACTGGGGCATCGGCCTGCACAAGATATCGCTGGGCTCGCTCATCATCGCACTGGGCCTGCTGGTGGATGACGCGATCATTGCGGTCGAAATGATGGTGCTCAAGCTTGAAGAGGGCTACGACAAGGTGCGTGCCGCTACCTTTGCCTACGAGATTACGGCCATGCCGATGCTGACGGGCACGCTGATCACGGCGGCGGGCTTTTTGCCCATCGGCCTGGCCAAGTCCACTACGGGCGAATACACCTTCGCCATTTTTGCGGTCACCGTGATCGCGCTGGTGCTCAGCTGGTTCGTGTCGGTGTACTTTGTGCCGTACCTGGGCACGCTGCTGCTCAAGGTGCCGCCGCATGTGCTGGCTGCCCAGGCCAACAAGGGCATCACCGACGATCCACACGAAGTGTTTGACAGCCCGTTCTACCGCACCTTCCGCCGCCTGGTGGACTGGTGTGTGTTGCACCGCTGGATCACCATCGGCGCCACGGTACTGACCTTTGCGCTGGGCATTGTGGGCATGGGCAAGGTGCAGCAGCAGTTCTTCCCCGATTCGAGCCGGCCTGAAATTCTGGTGGACATCTGGTTCCCCGAGGGCACCTCATTTGCAGGCAATGAAGAAGTGACCAAACGTGTGGAGCAGCGCTTGCTCTCTGAGCCTGGCGTCAGTTCTGTCAGCACCTGGGTCGGTTCCGGCGTGCCGCGTTTCTATTTGCCGCTGGATCAGGTGTTTCCCCAGAGCAACGTGTCGCAGTTCATCGTTCTGCCCCAGGATCTGAAGGTGCGTGAGTCCCTGCGCGTGAAGTTGCCTGCGCTGCTGGCTGAGGAGTTCCCGGAGGTGCGTGGTCGCGTCAAGCTGCTGCCCAATGGACCGCCGGTGCCTTACCCCGTGCAGTTCCGCGTGGTGGGGCCTGATCCGCTGGTGCTGCGTGAGCGCGCCGATGAAGTGAAAGCCCAGCTGCGCAAGAACCCGGACATGCGCGGTGTGAATGACAACTGGAACGAGTCTGTGAAGGTGCTGCGTCTGGAAGTGGACCAGGCCAAGGCGCGCGCTCTGGGTGTCACCAGCCAGTCGATTGCCCAGGCGTCCAAGACTATCCTGTCGGGTACGCAGGTGGGCCAGTACCGCGAGGGTGACAAGCTCATCGACATTCTGCTGCGCCAGCCGCTGGACGAGCGCAACGCCATCACCGACATCGCCAACGCCTACCTGCCCACGGCCTCGGGCAAGTCGATCCCGCTCACGCAGATCGCAAAGCCGGTCTTCACCTGGGAGCCCGGTGTGATGTGGCGCGAGAACCGCGACTACGCCATCACCGTGCAGGGGGATGTGACCGAGGGCTTGCAGGGCGCTACCGTCACCGCGCAGCTGCTGCCGGGCTTGCGCGCCATCGAAGCAAAGTGGCGCGAGGCAGGGATGGGCGGGTACCGCATCGAGGCGGCGGGGGCCGTGGAGGAAAGCTCCAAGGGGACCAAATCCATCGTTGCGGGTGTTCCTATCATGCTGTTCCTCGTGTTCACCCTGCTCATGCTGCAGTTGCAGAGCTTTAGTCGCGCGTTCCTCGTTTACATCACGGGCTTCCTCGGGATCGCTGGTGTCTCGGGTGCGCTGATCCTGCTCAACCGCCCCTTTGGCTTTGTGGCGCTGCTGGGCGTGATTGCACTCATGGGCATGATCCAGCGCAACTCGGTGATCCTGATCGACCAGATCGAACAGGACCGCGCACGGGGCGTGCCTGCGTGGGATGCGATTGTCGAATCTGCCGTGCGCCGCCTGCGTCCCATCGTGCTGACGGCTGCGGCTGCGGTGCTGGCGATGATCCCGTTGTCACGCAGCGTGTTCTGGGGCCCCATGGCCGTGGCCATCATGGGCGGGCTGGTCGTGGCCACCGTGCTGACCCTGCTGGCGCTGCCTGCGATGTATGCCGCCTGGTTCCGCGTCAAACGGCCTGAGCCCGAAGTTCTTGGGGGCGTTTGACAGGCGGCATGTCCGCATCAGGTAAAATAGAAGGTTGACCGATTTCACACAGGCGGCAGCTGAGGTTGCCGCCTGTTTGTTTGTTGTAGAACCGCGCGGGTGGCGAAATTGGTAGACGCACCAGGTTTAGGTCCTGACGCCAGCAATGGTGTGGGGGTTCGAGTCCCCCCCCGCGCACCACCCATGTGAGACTTTGCGGAACACGGCGCTGCTGCGCTGCAGCCAGCACGATCCACATTCATAAGAGGAATAGCCATGGCCGTTACTGTTGAAACCCTTGAGAAGCTCGAGCGCAAGATTACGTTGAGCGTGCCCGTCACCCTGATCCAGTCCGAAGTCGACACGCGCCTCAAGCGCCTGGCCCGCACGGTCAAGATGGACGGTTTCCGTCCCGGCAAGGTGCCCATGAACGTGGTGGCCCAGCGTTACGGCTACTCGGTGCAGTACGAAGTGCTGAACGACAAGGTGGGTGAAGCCTTTGCCGTGGCAGCCAACGAAGCCAACCTGCGTGTTGCTGGCCAGCCCCGCATCACTGAAAAGGAAGGCGCTCCTGAAGGCCAGGTCACTTTCGATGCCATTTTCGAAGTGTTCCCAGAAGTCAAGATTGCCGATCTGTCTGATGCCGAAGTCGAAAAGCTGTCGGCTGAAGTGACGGACGCCGCCATCGACAAGACCATCGACATCCTGCGCAAGCAGCGCCGCAGCTTCGCCCAGCGCGCCATGGATGCTGCTGCGCAAGACGGTGACCGCGTGACGGTCGATTTCGAAGGCAAGATCGACGGCGAGCCGTTTGAAGGCGGCAAGGCCGAAGACTTCCAGTTCCTGGTGGGCGAAGGCCAGATGCTCAAGGAGTTCGAAGACGCCGTGCGTGGCATGAAGTCTGGCGAAAGCAAGACCTTCCCCCTGGCATTCCCTGCGGAGTACCACGGCAAGGATGTGGCTGGCAAGACCGCTGACTTCCTGGTGACCATCAATAAGATCGAAGCTGCCCACCTGCCCGATGTGAATGATGCCCTGGCCAAGTCGCTCGGTATTGCCGATGGCTCCGTGGAAGGCCTGCGCGCCGACATCAAGAAGAACCTGGAGCGTGAAGTCAAGTTCCGTCTGCTGGCCCGCAACAAGCAAGCCGTGATGGACGCCCTGGTGGCCAAGGCTGAGCTGGACCTGCCCAACTCCAGCGTGCAAGCTGAAATCGCCCGCCTGCTGGAAGGTGCCCGCGCTGAACTCAAGCAACGCGGCATCAAGGACGCCGACAAGGCCGAGATCCCTGAAGACGTGTTCCGCCCCCAGGCTGAGCGCCGCGTGCGCCTGGGGCTGGTGCTGGCCGAGCTGGTGCGTGCCAATGAGCTGCAGGCCAAGCCCGAACAGCTCAAGGCCCACATCGATGAGCTGGCTGCCAGCTACGAGAAGCCCGAAGACGTGGTGCGCTGGTACTTCGGCGACCGCCAGCGCCTGGCGGAAGTCGAAGCCGTTGTGATCGAAAACAACGTGACCGAGTTTGTGCTGTCCAAGGCCAAGGTGGTCGAGAAGGCCGTGTCGTTTGACGAACTGATGGCCCAGCAAGGCTGATAGGCTGCAGGCCAGGCGGCTTGTTATCGAACTGCCCGGTTGTTGCCGTTACATACAGGGGCTTGTGCTTTCGTGCACAAGCCCCAATTCATTTCTGGGTACAGTACCTGCTTGTCTGGAGAAAAACATGAGCGCATTGGAAACACAAGGCCTGGGCATGGTTCCCATGGTCATCGAGCAGTCGGGCCGTGGCGAACGGTCCTACGACATCTACTCGCGCCTGCTCAAGGAGCGCGTGATTTTTCTGGTGGGTCCGGTCAACGACCAGACCGCCAACCTGGTGGTGGCTCAGCTGCTGTTCCTGGAGAGTGAAAACCCCGACAAAGACATTTCGTTCTACATCAACTCCCCAGGTGGCTCGGTAAGCGCCGGCATGGCGATCTTTGACACCATGAACTTCATCAAGCCTGATGTCTCGACCCTGTGCACCGGCATGGCCGCCAGCATGGGCGCCTTCCTGCTGGCCGCAGGAGCCAAGGGCAAGCGTTTTGCGCTACCCAACTCCAAGGTCATGATCCACCAGCCTCTGGGCGGTATGCAGGGCCAGGCCACCGAGATTGAGATCCATGCCCGCGAAATCCTCAAGACCCGCGAGCAGCTCAACAAGATCCTTGCCGAGCGCACGGGCCAGCCGCTGGAAAAGATCCAGCGCGACACCGAGCGTGACTATTTCCTGTCGGCTGATGAGTCCAAGGAATACGGTTTGGTCGATCAGGTGATCAGCAAGCGCTCCTGATAGCCAGAGGGTCAAACAGCGGCGTTTTCCTTTGGGGAAGACGCCGTTTTTTATTTGGTTATCATCCCGACAACTTTCCGTAACAAGCAAGGCATTGCCCCCATGGCCGAGAAAAAAGGCTCTTCCAGCGAAAAAACCCTTTACTGCTCTTTCTGCGGCAAAAGCCAGCATGAAGTGAAGAAGCTGATCGCCGGTCCGTCGGTCTTTATCTGCGACGAGTGCATTGACCTGTGCAACGAGATCATTCGCGATGAGCTCCCGGCTGGCGACCTGGCGCGCGAAGGCCGCAGTGACCTGCCCACCCCCGTAGAGATCAAGACCAACCTCGACAACTATGTGATTGGTCAGGACGTGGCCAAGCGCACGCTGGCGGTGGCGGTGTACAACCACTACAAGCGCCTGCGCCACAAGGACAAGGCCCACAAAGACGATGTGGAGCTGTCCAAGAGCAACATTTTGCTGATTGGGCCCACGGGTTCGGGCAAGACGCTGCTGGCGCAGACCCTGGCGCGCATGCTGGACGTTCCCTTTGTGATGGCCGACGCCACCACGCTGACGGAAGCCGGTTATGTGGGCGAAGATGTGGAGAACATCGTCCAGAAGCTGCTGCAAAGCTGCAACTATGAGGTGGAGCGCGCGCAGCGCGGCATCGTCTACATCGACGAGATCGACAAGATCTCGCGCAAGTCGGACAACCCCAGCATCACGCGTGACGTTTCGGGCGAGGGCGTCCAGCAGGCGCTGCTCAAGCTCATCGAAGGCACGATGGCCAGCGTGCCGCCGCAGGGCGGACGCAAGCACCCGAATCAGGACTTCCTGCAGATCGACACGACCAACATTCTGTTTATCTGTGGCGGTGCGTTTGCGGGACTGGAGAAGGTCATCGAGAACCGCACCGAAGCGTCGGGCATCGGGTTTGGCGCATCGGTCAAGAGCAAGAAGCAGCGTTCGCTGACAGAGGTGTTCACCGAGATCGAACCCGAAGATCTGATCAAGTTCGGCCTGATTCCTGAGCTCGTGGGGCGCATGCCCGTGGTGACGGCTCTGGCTGAACTCAGCGAGGATGCGCTGGTGCAGATCCTGACGGAGCCCAAGAACGCGCTGGTCAAGCAATACAGCAAGCTCCTGGCCATGGAAGGTGTGGACCTCGAAATCCGTCCTGCCGCGCTTAAGGCCATTGCTCGCAAGGCCTTGGCCCGCAAGACCGGAGCCCGCGGCCTGCGCTCAATCCTGGAGCAATCGCTGATTGGCACGATGTTCGACTTGCCCAATACAAGCAACGTTGAAAAAGTGGTGGTGGACGAGTCCACCATCGAAGAAAACAAGCCGCCGCTGCTCGTTTATCGCGAAGCGGCCAAGAAGGCCTGAGAAGGCGTGAAGGAGTCTGCGATGCCCGCATGGACACGCCGGAATCCTTCACACCGTCTGAGATGACCGGAGCGGGCGCCTTGGTGTCGCCCATTGAACCATCAACCCTTGTGCCAGCGCGGCTTGCGCGTAAGGGTTGAAAATCCCCACATGTGGACCCATTTCCACAGAGCACTTTGAGGATTTCCATGTCCGGACATACCCCCCTGCCAGCCACCCCTATCGATCTACCGCTGTTGCCTTTGCGTGACGTGGTGGTGTTTCCCCACATGGTCATCCCGCTTTTTGTGGGGCGTCCCAAGAGCATCAAGGCGCTTGAGTTGGCCATGGAGGCCGACCGTCGCATCATGCTGGTGGCCCAGAAGGCCGCCGCCAAGGATGAGCCCTCGGTGTCGGACATGTTCGATGTCGGCTGCGTCTCCACCATCCTGCAGATGCTCAAGTTGCCTGACGGCACCGTGAAGGTGTTGGTCGAAGGCCAGCAGCGCGCTCTGGTGACGTCCATCGAGGACGCTGAGACCCATTTCACGGCCACCGTCACGCCGGTAGAAGCTACACCCGAGGCCAACAAGCCCAGCGAGATTGAAGCGCTGCGCCGTGCTGTGATGCAGCAGTTTGACCAGTACGTCAAACTCAACAAAAAGATTCCCCCGGAGATCCTCACATCGATCTCCAGCATCGACGATCCCGGCCGTCTGGCCGACACCATCGCCGCGCACCTGCCGCTCAAGCTCGAGAACAAGCAGGTGGTGCTGGACCTGTCGGATGTGAAGGCGCGCCTTGAAAACTTGTTCGAGCAGCTTGACCGCGAGGTGGACATCCTCAATGTGGACAAGAAGATTCGTGGGCGTGTGAAGCGCCAGATGGAGAAGAACCAGCGCGACTTCTACTTGAACGAGCAGGTCAAGGCGATCCAGAAGGAGCTGGGCGAAGGCGACGAAGGCGCGGACATCGAGGAGATCGAGAAAAAGATCAAGCTCGCCAAGATGCCCGCCGAGGCGCGCAAGAAGGCTGATGCAGAACTCAAGAAGCTCAAACTGATGTCGCCCATGTCGGCCGAGGCCACAGTGGTGCGTAACTACATTGACGTGCTCACGGCGCTGCCGTGGAGCAAGAAGACCAAAATCAAGCACGACCTGGTCAATGCCGAAGGCGTGCTCAACGAAGACCACTTTGGCCTGGACAAGGTAAAGGACCGCATCCTTGAATATCTTGCGGTGCAGCAGCGCGTGGACAAGGTGAAGGCTCCCATCCTGTGCTTGGTGGGGCCACCGGGCGTGGGTAAGACCTCGTTGGGGCAGTCCATTGCCAAGGCCACGGGCCGCAAGTACGTGCGCATGGCTCTGGGTGGCATGCGCGACGAAGCCGAGATCCGTGGGCACCGCCGCACGTACATCGGCGCACTGCCGGGCAAGGTGCTGCAGAGCCTGTCCAAGGTGGGCACGCGCAATCCGCTGTTCCTGCTGGACGAGATCGACAAGCTGGGCACGGACTTCCGAGGCGACCCGTCGAGTGCGCTGCTGGAGGTGCTGGACCCCGAGCAGAACCACACCTTTGGCGACCACTACGTCGAAGTGGACTTCGACCTGAGCGACGTGATGTTCGTCGCCACGTCGAACTCGATGAACATTCCGCCGGCCCTGCTCGACCGCATGGAAGTGATCCGCCTGTCGGGTTACACCGAGGATGAGAAGACCAGCATCGCCATGAAGTACTTGCTGCCCAAGCAGCTCAAGAACAATGGCGTGAAGGACGAAGAACTGCTGATCACCGAGCCCGCCGTGCGAGACATGGTGCGCTACTACACGCGGGAAGCCGGCGTGCGTTCGCTGGAGCGCGAGTTGTCCAAGATCTGCCGCAAGGTGGTCAAGGGTCTGCAGCTCAAGAAGCTCGAACCCCAGGTCGTTGTCACCGCCGACAACCTGCCTGACTTCCTGGGCGTGCGCAAGTACACCTACGGCCGTGCCGAGGCGCAGAACCAAGTGGGCCAGGTGGTCGGTCTGGCCTGGACCGAGGTGGGCGGCGATCTGCTGACCATTGAAGCCGCCGCCATGCCCGGAAAGGGTGTGATCACGCGCACCGGTTCTTTGGGTGATGTGATGAAGGAGTCGGTGGAGGCTGCCCGCACGGTGGTGCGCAGCCGCTCGCGCATTCTGGGCATCAAGGACGAAGCGTTTGAGAAGCGCGACATCCACATCCATGTGCCAGACGGGGCAACCCCTAAGGATGGTCCGAGTGCGGGCGCTGCGATGACGACGGCGTTTGTTTCGGCCCTCACGGGTATTCCCGTGCGCGGCGATGTTGCCATGACCGGTGAGATCACGTTGCGCGGTGAAGTTACCGCCATTGGTGGCCTCAAGGAAAAGCTGCTGGCGGCTCTGCGCGGCGGCATCAAGACGGTGCTGATCCCCGAAGAGAACGTCAAAGACCTGGCCGAGATTCCGGACAACGTGAAGAGTGGACTTGAGATCGTGCCTGTGCGCTGGATCGACAAGGTGCTGGAAGTGGCCTTGGAAACCAAGCCTGTGCCCTTGACGGATGAGGAAGTGGCGGTCGTGGCTGCGCCCTCGACGGACAAGGCCGTTGCAGCGTCGTCCGCGACAGATGGTCTGAAACATTGACGCAAATTTTTTTGAGAACCCCAAAAAATGCGCTACAATTCATTCCATCGCAGCAAACGTTGTACAATGTGAGGCTTCGGTAAAATGCGGGAATAGCTCAGTTGGTAGAGCGCAACCTTGCCAAGGTTGAGGTCGAGAGTTCGAGACTCTTTTCCCGCTCCAATTTCCACAAAAAGGGAAGCAAATGCTTCCCTTTTTTGTCAGAGAAATGCGAATTTCTGGCGCGGTAGCAAAGCGGTTATGCCCCGGATTGCAAATCCGGTTAGTCCGGTTCGACTCCGGACCGCGCCTCCAGATACGGTCTGTGTCTTGACGTCTGAAGATCTTCTGTGATCGTCGTAATCAAGATGACTGTTGAAGGATGGATGGTGATTGGTTGATTTTTTGGTTTGCAATCGAATAGAGCCAAAAAATAGCGATATAATTTGAGGCTTGCTGATTAGCTCTGATGGAAACGTCGGGTGCAGTAGGCGAATGCGGGAATAGCTCAGTTGGTAGAGCGCAACCTTGCCAAGGTTGAGGTCGAGAGTTCGAGACTCTTTTCCCGCTCCATATTTGTAAGGGAAGCTTCGGCTTCCCTTTTTTCTTGGTGGTGCAAGGCGGGCGGCTCGGCGGGGCGTCGGCCCTGTGACCAGAGATACGACAGGGCATTGCGCGCATGCGCTGCCCGGGTTACGCTGCGGCGCAGGAGTGCGTTGGGCAGCCGGCGCCCCGATGGTGAAATTGGTAGACACTGCGGACTTAAAATCCGCCGCTTTCCTGAAAAGGGGCGTGCCGGTTCGACCCCGGCTCGGGGCACCACTACGATTCAATCATGTCAAGTTACAACGCTCCCTTCGAAATCCACGTCCACGGACAAGTCCAGCTTCGCGCTGATGCGAGCTTTGACCAACTCCAGGAGGCGCTCAAACCCCTGTGGAAGTACGCCGGAGCCCGCTCGCTGGCTGATGGCGCAGCCAGCGCCTACGAAGAAGAGCCCGGCATCAAATACGACGCGCAGGAACACTTGCTGCAGATGTGCTGGACGGTGCGGGGGGATGAAGACTTTCGCCAAGTTCTGGACGAAATGTGCATGAGCCTCAATGAGCTTGCCGAGCAAGGTGCTGCCATCGAAGTCACGTTCTACGACGCAGATTTCGACGAGGACGAGGAAGAGCAGGGTGCGGAGTCGCGCGACGATTTCGTCATGCTGTTTGTCGGCCCCACTCCCGCCGCCATCATGCAGGTGCAGCGTGATTTGCTGGTGCAGGACGTTGTCAACATGATGGAGCGCCACTTTGATGGTGCCGAACTGGGCGGCGTGGTGGCCGAGATCGACAAACTGTTCAGCCAGCGCTTTGATGCACTGGTGAACTCGCTGGAGATCGGAAAACCGCCGCGTGGCCCTGGTGGGGGCGGCTCCGGCAGTGGTCATGGTGGCGGTGGTGGTCGCCGTCCGCGCCACCTGCACTGATTCTTTCATTCAACCTCACACTGGTGTCCCCGTGTGGGGTTGCCTTGCATGTGCAGGTGGCAAAAGTTGATCGGCAGGCTGTGGCAATGACTTGTGCCCGTGTGCGTTGTATTCAATGCGGTCCTGCGCAGTTCTGTGATCTCTTCGAACTGTCGTGCTTTCCATGACCTCTGATCTACCGTATCTGCGTTCCTATCCGGTGTCTTTGCAGGACCAGGCGCGTGATCTGCTTGCGCAGGGGCGGCTGGGGGGCATGTTGCAGCGCAAGTATCCCCAGGCCCATGCGGTGCGCAGCGACAAGGCGCTGTATGACTACGCGCAGGAACTCAAGGCGCGTTACCTGCGCAATGCGGGCACGGTCAACAAGGTCCTTTTTGACAACAAGATCCACGTGGTGCGCCATGCCTTGGGGTTGCACACGGCGGTCTCGCGCGTGCAGGGCAACCGGCTGGCGGCCAAGCATGAGATCCGCATTGCGTCGATGTTCAAACAGGCACCCGACGAGTTTCTGCGCATGATTGTGGTCCACGAGCTGGCCCATCTGCGTGAGAAGGACCACGGCAAGGCTTTTTACCAACTGTGTACCCACATGGAGCCGCAGTACCACCAATACGAGTTCGACCTGCGCCTGTACCTCACCCATGTGGAGCATGCGGGTGAACGGCTGTGGAGCGCTGCTGCTGAAACTAGTTCTGGGTAGAAGAAAAGTTGAACGCCACTTTGTTGATGGCACTTTGCAATTTGCGCTTGCTGGCAAAGCGCCAGGCCCTAACACAGCGGTTGGTCAAGGCACAGACACCGTTTCACAGCAGTCTGCCGGCAAACCCAGCCAGCGCTCTGCAGCCGCCTGAAGCATGGCCACCGGCCCGGTGGTCAACAGGCGGGTGCGTGGTGCATCCGTGGCCACGGCACCATCGGGCGCGGCCTTTAGCCCCGCAGTCTCCAGCAAGCGCCGCGTCTGGCGGGCGACGGGCTCACCGGTCTCGATGAACTGCACGCCCGGCCCGATCAGTGCGCGCAGCTCGTGCGCCACAAAGATGTAGTGCGTGCAGCCCAGTACCAGCGTGTCCATCTGCCCCGGGGCGGTGCCAAAGCTGCCCATGGCTTGGACATAACGCGCGCACAGCGCCCCGGTCTCCGTGGCATGGACGGGGCTGCCTTGGTCGGCCACTGGCAGCGCCACGCTGCGCTCGATGGCATGGGCCAGGCCGTCACAGGGTTGCACCACAAAATGCGCCTGGTCAGCCAGCGAGGCCATGAGCTTGCCGAACTTCGCACTGGTCAGCGTGCCCCGGGTGCCGATCACACCCACGTGGCCTGTCTTTGTCACCGCGAGGGCGGGCTTTATGGCGGGCTCCAGGCCCACAAGGGGTAATTCCGGGTGGCTGCTGCGCACTTCGTGGATAGCCGCTGCCGTGGCGGTATTGCAGGCTACCACCAGCGCCTTGATGTGGTGCTGCTCGCGCAGGTACTCGGTGATGGCGTGGGTGCGGGCGGCCACAAAGGCATCGCCGCGCTCGCCATAGGGGGCGTTGGCGCTGTCTGCCAGATACACGAAACGTTCGTGGGGCATGGCGGCCAGCAGGGCGCGCAGCACGCTCAGCCCACCGACGCCACTGTCAAATACACCGATGGGAGAAGAGGCCTGCGGCATCGAGGAACCAAGCTCTGGCATTTGGAGGAAAGCGTGGATTGTAGGAAAGACGCAGCCTTCGTGCCGGATTGGGCGAGCCCCAAGAAAAAACCGCCCGAAGGCGGTTGGGAGAGCGGTTGCCCTGGTACCAGCGTCGAGTCTGCCGCCAGGGCGACGCCGAGTGGGGCCTCAGGCCGCGGCGACCCCGATGCCCTTGAATTCGCCCGAGGCAATGCGCTTTTGCCATTCGGCCGGGCCGGTGATGTGGGCGCTGGTGCCGCCGGCATCCACGGCCACGGTCACGGGCATGTCCACCACGTCAAATTCGTAGATGGCTTCCATGCCCAGGTCTTCAAAACCCACGACCTTGGCGGCCTTGATGGCCTTGGAGACCAGGTAGGCGGCGCCGCCCACGGCCATCAGGTAGGCGCTTTGGTGCTTCTTGATGGCCTCGATGGCGACCGGGCCGCGCTCGGCCTTTCCCACCATGGCGATCAGGCCGGTCTGGGCCAGCATCATCTCGGTGAAGCCGTCCATGCGTGTGGCGGTGGTAGGGCCTGCCGGGCCCACGGCCTCGCCCTTCACGGGGTCCACCGGGCCCACGTAGTAGATGACGCGGTTGGAGAAGTCCACAGGCAGCTTCTCGCCCTTGGCCAGCATGTCCTGGATGCGCTTGTGCGCGGCATCGCGGCCGGTCAGCATCTTGCCGTTGAGCAGCAGCGTGTCGCCGGGTTTCCAGCTGGCGACTTCTTCCTTGGTCAGCGTATCGAGGTTGACCTTCTTGCTCTTGTTGTAGTCGGGCTCCCAGTTCACGTTGGGCCACAGGTCCAGGCTGGGGGGCGTGAGGTACACGGGGCCCGAGCCGTCCATCACGAAGTGCGCGTGGCGTGTGGCGGCGCAGTTGGGGATCATCGCAATCGGCTTGCTGGCCGCGTGCGTGGGGTACATCTTGATCTTGACGTCCAGCACCGTGGTCAGGCCGCCCAGGCCTTGTGCGCCAATGCCCAGCGCGTTGACCTTTTCAAACAGCTCCAGGCGCAGCTCCTCGACCTTGTCGAGCGCGGGGCCGCCGGTCTTGGCGGCTTCGGCCTTGGCCTGCAGTTCATACATGTCCAGGTCGTCCATCAGGCTTTCCTTGGCCATGAGCACGGCCTTTTCGGCCGTACCGCCAATGCCGATGCCCAGCATGCCAGGCGGGCACCAGCCAGCGCCCATGGTGGGTACGGTCTTGAGCACCCAGTCCACCACGTTGTCGCCGGGGTTGAGCATGTACATCTTGGACTTGTTCTCCGAGCCGCCGCCCTTGGCTGCCACGGTGATGTCCACGGTGTTGCCGGGCACGATCTCGGTGAAGATCACGGCAGGGGTGTTGTCCTTGGTGTTCTTGCGGGCGAACTGCGGGTCGGCCACGACCGAGGCGCGCAGCGTGTTGTCGGGGTGGTTGTAGCCCCGGCGCACGCCTTCGTTGATGGCGTCGTCCAGGCTGCGGGCCTTGCCATCGACGCCAGCATCGAAGCCATCCCAGCGCACGTCCATGCCCACTTTCAGGAAGACGTTGACGATGCCGGTGTCCTGGCAGATGGGGCGCTGGCCGGTGGCGCTCATCTTGCTGTTGGTCAGGATCTGGGCGATCGCATCCTTGGCCGCCGGACTCTTCTCGCGCTCGTAGGCGCGGGCCAGGTGGGCGATGTAGTCGGTGGGGTGGTAGTAGCTGATGTACTGCAGTGCGGCAGCAATGGACTCGACGAGGTCGTCGTATTGGATTGTGGTGGTCATCGTGGTTCTGTCGTGAGGCGGGAACGAACGCATGCCGGGGCACGCAACCCGCAATTATCCCACCCCCCTGCTGACACGGCGCTGGCGCGGACTTGGCGCAGACTACCTGTGGACAACGCGACTATCGCAGTCTGGCCCGCCGCTCAAAGCTCAGTAGCCTCAACGGCAGACTGGCTGGAGGCCTCGCCGTGCTTTTTACGCTTCGGCGCCGTCGCCGGAGTCCGGATCCAGCTCCGGGTCGTCCGCCGGGTCATCGTCCGGATACCGGTCGGCTCCCGCCCGCACATCGCCGTTTTCAGCGGTGTCGTCGTCGGTGTCCATCGACTCCAGATGGTCGGGCAGGATGTCGCGCGACTCCAGCTGCAGTTCGGGCTCCACGCTCGCGCGTTCGCCGGTTCCGTAGCGGTCGGTGTCGTTGTCGGGGTCGGTGCCATACAGCCCGGTGCTGTCGCTGCCCGAGTCGGACGCGTCGCTGGGGCCCAGGCTGTCGTTGCCCTTGGCGCTGTGAAGGGGAGAAAGGTTGTCGGCATCGATGCCAAGCAGGCTGCTTTTGGCCATGGTGGTCTCCGTGGATTCGCGGCGAGGAAAGTTGCTGCACTGCCATGGTGTGCCCGCAGGCGCCCGTGCGGTGTAAGAACAAGCCGACGATTGAGCGCGAGAAGGTGTGGGGCCTTGTCAAGACCTCACAGCGGGCCGAAGCGAAGCCCCCACCGGCAGTGATGACGGCACCGCTTTTTGCGCTCTCCAGCGGGGCTTGCCACACACTGACGAGCGCATGCTTGCGCACCAGCAGTGCAGTGTATTAAATGAGAATGGTTATTTTTTGCATTATTCTGCCGGGAGCGGCCCCGTTGCCAGGTCGCACCTGTTGTTTCACTTGGAGAACCGCTGTCCATGACCACCCGCACCGAACGCGACACCTTTGGCCCCATCGAAGTCCCGGCCGACAAACTCTGGGGCGCGCAGACGCAGCGCTCGCTGCAGAACTTCGACATCTCTGGCGAGCAGCAGCCGCGCGAGATCATCAAGGCGCTGGCCCAGGTCAAGCGCGCCTCGGCCGTTGTCAACCAGGCGCTGGGCCTGCAGGACGCGAAGAAGACTGAGGCCATCGTGGTCGCTGCTGACGAGGTGATTGCTGGCAAACATCCCGGTGAGTTTCCGCTGGTGGTCTGGCAGACGGGCTCGGGCACGCAGACCAACATGAACGTCAATGAAGTGCTGGCCAACCGCGCCAGCGAACTCCTGGGTGGCGAGCGCGGCGAAGGCCGCTTGGTGCACCCCAACGACGACGTAAACCGCAGCCAGTCGAGCAACGACGTGTTCCCCACCGCCATGCACGTGGCCGCCGTGGAAGCCCTCACGCACCGCCTGCTGCCCGCCATTGCCAAGCTGCGCGCCACGCTGGCGAAGAAGGCGCAGGACTTCGACGGCATCGTCAAGATCGGCCGCACCCATCTGCAGGACGCCACCCCGCTCACGCTGGGCCAGGAGTTCTCGGGCTACGTGGCCCAGCTCGACCATGGCGAGCGCCATGTGCGCGCGGCGCTGCCCCACCTGTACGAGCTGGCGCTGGGCGGCACCGCCGTAGGTACGGGGCTGAACGCGCCCAAGGGCTATGCCGAGCAGGCCGCCGCCGAGCTGGCGCGCCTGACGGGTCTGCCCTTCGTCACCGCGCCGAACAAGTTCGAAGCCCTGGCGTCTGTGGATGCGCTGGTGCATGCCCACGGCGCGCTCAAGACCCTCGCCGCCAGCATGATGAAGATCGCCAACGACGTGCGCTGGCTCGCCAGCGGCCCGCGCAGCGGCATTGGTGAACTCAGCATCCCCGAGAACGAACCCGGCTCGTCGATCATGCCCGGCAAGGTCAACCCCACCCAGAGCGAGGCGGTGACCATGCTGGCCGCCCAGGTGTTCGGCAACGACGTGGCCATCAACTTCGGCGGCGCCTCGGGCAACTTCGAGCTCAATGTGTTCCGCCCCATGGTGGCCCACAACTTTCTGCAGAGCGTGCGCCTGCTGGCCGACGGCATGGTGAGCTTCAACGACCAGTGCGCCGTGGGTATCGAGCCCAACCGCGAGCGCATCACCGAACTGGTGGATCGCTCGCTGATGCTGGTGACCGCGCTCAACACCCACATCGGCTACGACAAGGCTGCTTTCATCGCCAAGAAGGCCCACAAGGAAGGCACCAGCCTGCGCGAAGCGGCCGTGGCCTCGGGCCATGTGACGGGCGAGCAGTTCGACCAGTGGGTGGTGCCGGGCAATATGGTGGGGCGCTGAGGGTCAGCGCGGTGTGGCGTGGGTCAAAAGTTCAAGAAAAAATGACCGCCAGCGCTTGTCCAATAAGCGCAAGGTGCTATTGTTTTTTATTGGCCGGTCGCAAGGCAGCAGGACTATTCCTGCTGCGCCAGCGCTTCGAGTTGGTCTTGCTGGTAGACGACGATGCTGCGCTGGTGGATGCCGATGATGCCCTCACGCTCCATCCACTTGAGTTCCACATTGATGCGCTGGCGTGAGCCGCCCAGCAGTTGTGCCAGCTCGTCCTGCACCAGTGCCAGCCCGATGGCCCCGCGCTGGCCGGGCACGGCCGCACGCTCGCCAAAACGTCGCAGCACGTGCAGCAGCTGCTTGGCCAGCCGCGCGCGCAGGGGCAGGGTGGCCATGTCTTCCATCATCCAGTACAGGTAGCGCATGCGGCGTGCCTGCAGCGTGAGCAGGGCCTCGCCGAACTCGGGGTGTTCGCGCAGCAACTGGCGGAACACGCCCTCGGCCACGCTCAGCACCGTGGTGGGGCCGTGGGCGTGCGCGTCGTAGGTGTTGGGCCCCCGGTGCAGCACCTCGGCCTCGCCCACCCAGATGCCGGGCTCCACATAGGCCAGCGTCACCTGCTTGCCAGACGGCGTGGTGCGCCGAAACCGGATGGCACCACTGGCACAGGCAAACCAGTCCTGCGCCAGATCACCCTGCTCCACGATCATCTGGCCGTGTGTGTAGCGCGTGATGCGGCCCAGCCGGAAGATGTCATGCCGCAGCGACGGCGTAAGCGCGGCGAACCAGCGGCCCCGGTTGATGGCTTCACGCTCCGTCTGGCTGAGGAACGGGCGTTGCAGGTGGTGGTCGGCCAGGGAATGGGCGGACTCTGGCAAGGCAATGGTGGCGGTGGGCATGGCGGCAGGCTGGAGTTGGGGGGGCGGCCTGTGCGCGGGGCCGGGCTGAAAGACGGTGAGAAGGCGCAGCGTGCCAGTTTAGCGAGACAGCGCTCACCGCGATGGCCCTGAACGGCACTTGTGCGACACCCCAGCAGCACCATGCTTACGCTTTGGTGGTGGGGCGCGCCTTGTGCAGCTTTTGCGGCTTGCGCAGAAACGCCAGCAGTCGGCGCTCCGCCGCGCTCAAGCCCCGTGGCGATGTGGTGCCGCCAATGTGATTCCACACCGCCTGCAGGCCGGGCCCCGCGTCAGATGCCAATCGTGTGCCCAGCTCCAGCACAGCCGGGTGCACGTACGACTTCTTGCACACGGCGGGCGTGTTGCCCAGCTGGCGCGCCACCTCGGCCAGAATGGCCTTGGCGTTGTAGCGCACGTTTTTATCGGCGGCGGTGGGGGCAACTGGTTGCGTACAGGCCAGGCGCGTCAGCTCCAGCGCCTGCGTGGTGCCGTGCCAGGTGCGAAAGTCCTTGGCAGTGAAATGATCACCTTCTGAGTCTGCAGCGCCGTGCGTGATCTCGCGCAGATAGTCGTTCACGTCGCCCGAGCCTACGGTGCGCAAACTACCGTCTTCGTCCTCGTATTGAAAGAGTTCCTGCCCCGGCAGTTGTTGGCAGCGTCGCACTACGCGGGCCACGCGCGGGTCGTCCAGCTCGACCTCTTGCAACACGCCGCTCTTGCCGCGAAATCGCAGCTTGAGCTGACTGCCTTTGAGTTGCACATGCCGCGTGCGCAGCGTGGTCAGGCCATACGAGCGGTTGGTGGCGGCGTATTCCTCATTGCCCACGCGCAGGTAGGTGGTGTCCAGCAGGCGCACCAGCGTGGCCAGCACCAGCGTGCGAGTCAGAGGCTGGCCGTTGCGGTGCGCTGCAAGGTCGCGCGCCACGCGGCTGCGCAGGCGCGGGAGCACGCGGCCAAACGCCTGCATGTGTTCGAACTTGCCCTCGTCGCGCTGCGCGCGCCACTGCGGGTGGTAACGGTATTGGCGCCGTCCGCGCGCGTCCAGCCCCGTGGCCTGCAGGTGCCCTTGGGGCAGGGGGCAAATCCACACGTCGGTATAAGCCGGTGGGATAGCCAGGCGTTTGATGCGGGCGACCTCGTCCGGGTCTTGCAGCCACTGGCCATCGGGCAAACGGTAGCGGAATGCCTTGGCGCCGCTGCGCACGCGGGTGAGGCCGGGCATGTCGGGTGTGACGTACACCAGGCCTCCAGGGAGCTTCTGGGGGCGGCTGGTGGGCCGGGGTGGCGCAGGTGCGCGGGGCGATGGGGGCGGGGCGGGCATCGGGGCGAACAGGTGAAAGTGGCCAGGGTGTGGCCCCGATCACACCCGTGCCCGGGCGGAGGTGGTGTAGGTGCGCTGCGTGCGTTGGGGTGAGACAGGGGCGGAATAGGCGGCCCGCCACACCACTATCTCGTGGTTAAAAATGGCCCCTGCGCATATTGGATAAGCGTCAATAGCTATTAAAAATGTAGCAATCTGCCCATCGGGCCAGGCTCACTCGGCCGCCGTCGGGTCCAGCGCAAAACCCACGCCGTACACCGAACGAATCCAGTCGCTGCCGTCTGCGCTGGCGGCCTTGAGTTTTTTGCGCAGATTCTTGATATGGCTGTCGATCGCGCGCTCGTTCACATCGAGGGTGTCTTCATAGGCCTGGTCCAGAAGCTGCGCGCGCGAGAAGATGCGCCCCTGCTGGCGTGCCAGCACTTGCAGCAGGCGGAACTCGCGCCGCGTCAGGCCCAGCGGCGTGCCGTGCAACGTGGCTTGCCAGTGCGATTCGTCCAGCATCAGCGCTGCCACCGTAGTGGTGGCTGCCGGTAGCTCCTGCGCGGCGGCGGTGCGGCGCAGCACGGCCTTGACGCGGGCCACCACCTCGCGCGGCGAAAACGGCTTGCAGATGTAGTCGTCCGCGCCCAGCTCCAGGCCGATGAGGCGGTCTACCTCTTCCACGCGGGCGGTCAGCATGATGATGGGGTGCTGGGTGTGGCGGCGCGCCTGGCGCAGGATTTCAAGCCCATCCAGGCCGGGCAGCATGATGTCCAGCAGCGTGAGGTCCGGCGGCGCGGCCAGCATGCTGGCGAGCGCCGCGCGGCCCTCGGCCTGGTGTTCCACGGTGTAGCCCGCGTGGCGCAGGTAGTCCACCACGATGGCGGCGATGTCGGGTTCGTCTTCGATGACGAGGATGCGGTGGCTCATGAGGGGTTGTCCAGCAGTGGCAGTTGCAGCGTGATGCGCAGGCCGCCCAGGGGTGAGGTGTCGGCCGTCAGCGTGCCGCCGTGCGCGAGCACGATGGCGTGGCAAATCGCCAGGCCCAGGCCGGAGCCGCCATGGTCGCGGTTGCGCGAGGTTTCTGCGCGGTACAGGCGGTCAAAGATGCGTGGCAGCTCGTGCGCGGGCACGCCGGGCGCGCTGTCGTCCAGCTGCACCTGCAGTTGGGCGGCTCCATCGGCCGGTGGCAACAGGCGTGCCGAGAGGCGCAGCAGGCCGCCCGCGTCGGTGTAACGCAGGCTGTTTTCCAGCAAGTTCAAGAACACCTGGTGCAGTTGCTGCGCATCGCCCCGCACCAGGGGTGCAGGCTGCGCCGGAACCTGCGTGGTCAGGGCGTCCAGGCCGGTGGTGTCCACGTCGATGCCCGCCTGCGCCAAGCGCGGGCGCATGGATGCGAGCGCCTCGTTCAGCAGCGACAGCGGGTGCACGGGCACCTGGGCCGATGGCGCGCTGGTGCCCGCCGCGTCCAGGCTGGCGCGCAGGTCGCCCACCAGCTGGATCAGGCGCATCACCTGCCGGTGCAGGCGCAGCGCGGTCTTGTCGTCAAACGGGCGGATGCCGTCCTGCACGGCCTCGATTTCGGCGCGCATGGCGGCCAGGGGGGTGCGCAGCTCGTGGGCTACGTCGCCCAGCCACTGGCGGCGGCTGGCCTCGATGCTGCTCAGTTGTTCGGCCATGGTGTTGAAGGTGCGTGCCAGCTGGGCCAGTTCGTCGTTGCCGTGCACGGGCACGCGGGTGTGCAGGTGGCCCTGCGCAATGCCGCGCGCGCCGGTGGCCAGGGCCTCGACGGGGGCCAGCCAGCGCCGTGCAAGCCAGCCCGACAGCAGCAGTGCCAGTGCCAGCCCGGCCAGGCCTGTCCATGCCACAAAGCCCAGGTGTTGCGCCAGAAAGGCCTGGTCGGCTTCGCTGCGCACACCCTGTGGAGGTGCCAGCACCAGCTGGCCGATGGTCTTGCCGTCGGCTCCGGTCAGTGCCAGGCGCGCGCCACCCGGCTGGGGCGCCGTGCCAGCCACCAGGTGTTGCTGTGCGTCCACCAGACCCAGGCGGGGGAACAGGTCGTCGGGGTGACGTTGTGGGCCACCCGCGCCGCGCTCGCCCTGGGGCGGGGCGCCATCGGGGGGTGGTGGTGGGGGCTGCTGCATGCTGCGGTCCGCTGCCGGGTTGCCGTTCGCCAGTTCGGGGGGCATGCCGGGCGAACCGCTTCGGTCGGTGGGCGGGGTGCCTTCTGCGCCTTGGGTGTTTGATCGGCGCAGGCCGCTGCCAGGGTGGCTGAGCTGGCCCCAGAGGCGGGGCTGGTTGCGCAGGGTGTCCCAACCGCCCGTCTGCGTGTGGTGGGCCTGCAGGCGCTCGGCCAGCCAGTCCATGCGGGCCAGTTCGATCTCTGCCACATACGGCCCCAGGCCCCGCTGCAAACCCAGCCGCGAAAAGCCTGCAAAGATCAGCAACAAGGCCACCAGCAGGGCTGCCAGGGCGATGAAGGCTTTGCGGTGAAGGGTCAGGTGGGGCATCGATGGGGCTGCAGGACGGTCTAGCGGGCGGGGGGCGGGCCGCCTGCACCGCCGGGGCCGCCAGGCCCGCCTGCGGGCATGGCCACCAGGGTGCTACCCATTGTGCGGCATGTGCCCGCGAGCGATTTGCCGTCAGGCATGGTCAGCGTCACGCTGGCGCCTTCGGTTTTGTCCTTGCAGGCGGCGTAGGCCTCGGGCGGCGGCGCGGGCGGGGTCTGCCCGCCCTGGGGTTGCGCCAGCGCGGGGGCTGCGGATGTGGCTGCCAGTACGGTCGCGAGGGTCATGCGGGCCAGCACGTGGAGGCGAAGAGAGTGCAAAGTCATGGTGATTTTTCCGTCAGTGTTGTGGAGAAAAGCGTTCAACGAGTGGATTCGCCGCCAGAAACCGGCGCGGCCCAGGCCAGTGCACCCGTAGAACCGGCTTTGGCGGGCCACCGGGTGCGTCCCCCTCCGGAGGATGGCGCCGAAGGCGACTCAAGGGGGCTTTCAGTCAAGCCGCAATCGAGATCGTGATGCTGGCCGAGTACCCGCCGCCGCTGTTGGCCTGCATCGTGGTCATCTCCAGCGTGGTGCCATCGCTGAAGACGTTGTCGGTGGCAAAGGTGATGGAAGCCAGGTTGCGCACGCTGGCGCTGTAGCCGGAATTGGCGCTGTAGATGCTGCTGAGCAGCTCGGTGGGAAAGGCCAGTTGCGTGGTCTTGACCTTGTTGCGCGCATTGTTGGCCGACGCGAGCGTGGGGTAGATCTCCAGGTGCATGTGCGGCATGCGGCCCGCATAACAGCCGGGCACGATGGTGGTGAAGGTCACGGTGCCGCTGGCATCCGTCGCCTGCACGCCGCGCAGGTAGTTGTCGGCAATGTTGTTCGAGCTGTAGACCGAGTAGTTGCCGTCCTGCGTGCAGTGCCACAGATAGATGGCGTAGCCTGATAGCGCTGCGCAGCTGGCGCTGGTATTCGTCAGCGTGATGGTGATCGTCAGCGGCACCCCACTGACCTGCGTGGACGAGCCGATGGAGCTGCGGATGTCCGAGCGCACGATGCCGCTGAGCGCCAGCACGTTGTAGGTGTTGTTGCTGGCCGTGGAGCCATCGGCGGGGTAGGGGCCTGCGGTTTCTTCGGGGACAACCGAGCAGGTGGTTGTGGTGCCTGTACCCGTGCCTGTCCCCGTTCCGGTGCCTGTACCTGTGCCGGTGGTGTCGGTCGTGTCCGTGGTTTCGGTGTCTCCGCCCCCGCAGCCGAACAGGGTGGCCACGCCCAGGGAACCCAGGGCGTTCAGGGCAAAACGGCGGTTGGTGGGTGCCTGCGTGGCGGTGGCGAGGGGGGCGACAATGGCTTGGGCGGCGGTGCTGCGGTCCATGGATTTCTCCTGCAAGTGGGTATGGCCTGCACTGTGCCGCCCGATTGGGGAGAAATTTGGGAGCAGATATCGATCAAATTTGCTACATTTTTTGTATGTATAGATCAATGCCAGTTAAGCGATAGCAATATTTTCCACTCAAGAATAAGCAAAGAGGCCGCAATGGGCGGCCTCTTTCGGGTGCGGAGGGGGAGGGCGGCCGTCAGTGGCGCGCGGGCGGTGTGGAATGCGCCATCAGGCGGTCTGTCAGGGCAATGGCCAGCGCGCTGAGCAGGAACACCACATGGATGATGGTCTGCCACATCAGCACCTTGATGTCGTAGTTGGCGGCGTTGATGAAGGTCTTGAGCAGGTGAATCGAGCTGATGCCGATGATGGCGGTGGCCAGCTTGACCTTGAGCACCGAGGCGTTCACATGGCTCAGCCACTCGGGCTGGTCGGGGTGGTCTTCCAGGTGCAGGCGCGAGACGAAGGTTTCATAGCCCCCCACGATCACCATGATCAGCAGGTTGGAGATCATCACCACGTCGATCAGCGCCAGCACCACCAGCATGATGATGGTTTCGTTGAGCGAGGTCACCTCGAAGTCGCTCTTGTAGCCAATGCTGGAGACCAGGCTCTTGAGCGCGGTGGTGTTGCCAAAAGCGGCCTCGATCAGATGCACCAGCTCCACCCAGAAGTGGAAAACGTACACCGCCTGGGCCAGGATCAGGCCCAGGTACAGGGGCAGCTGCAGCCACCGGCTGGCAAAAATCAGCGAGGGCAGGGGACGCATGGGCGCGGGGGGGACGGGTTTTTTGGGGAGGGACATGAAATGAAGGGTGGATCTTGGGTCGCGCGATTTTAGGGGTGCCGCGTGACACCCCTCATCCGCAAGCGCTCTTCCGCCCGGTTGCAGGTGGCCTATTCTGTAAGCTTCGTGCCAGTCAGTGGCTTGTAAGTGCCACGGCCGACAGTACCGCCCAATTCCAATTCCATCAGACCCAGGAGACAACACCATGAGTGCGCCCACATCCGCCATCGAGTCCGTACTGGTTGAGAACCGCGTGTTCCCGCCCTCCGATGCGATCGTCAAAGCCGCGCGCGTGTCAGGCATGGCGGGCTACGACGCGCTGTGTGCCGAAGCCGACAAGGACTTCGAGGGCTTCTGGGCGCGCCTGGCGCGCGAGAACGTGCAGTGGTCCAAGCCGTTCACGCGCACGCTGGATGAATCCAACGCACCGTTCTACCAGTGGTTTGCCGACGGCGAACTCAATGCCTCGGCCAACTGCCTGGACCGCCACATCGGCACGCCCACCGAGAACAAGACCGCCATCCTCTTTGAGGCCGACGATGGCGCGGTCACCAAGATCACCTACAAAGAGTTGCTGGCCCGTGTGAGCCAGTTTGCCAACGCCCTCAAGGCCCATGGCGTGAACAAGGGCGACCGGGTGCTGATCTACATGCCCATGACCATCGAAGGTGTGGTGGCGATGCAGGCCTGTGCCCGCATTGGCGCCACGCACAGCGTGGTGTTTGGCGGCTTCAGCGCCAAGGCGGTGCACGAGCGCATCATTGACGCGGGCGCCGTGGCCGTGATCACCGCCAACTACCAGATGCGGGGCGGCAAAGAGCTGCCGCTCAAGGCCATCATCGACGAAGCCCTGGCCATGGGCGGCTGCGACACCCTCCGCAATGTGTTTGTCTACCAGCGCACGGCCACGGCCTGCAACATGGTGGCCGGGCGCGACAAGACCTTTGCCGAAGCACTGGCAGGACAAAGCACCGAATGCCCGCCGGTGGCTGTGGGTGCCGAGCATCCGCTGTTCATCCTCTACACCAGCGGCTCTACCGGCAAGCCCAAAGGCGTGCAGCACAGCACCGGCGGCTACCTGCTGTGGGCCAAGATGACCATGGACTGGACGTTCGACCTGCGCGCCGACGATGTGTTCTGGTGCACGGCCGACATCGGCTGGATCACGGGCCACACCTACGTCGCCTATGGCCCGCTGGCAGCAGGCGCCACGCAGATCATCTTTGAAGGCATTCCCACCTTCCCGAATGCCGGCCGCTTCTGGCAGATGATCGAGCGCCACAAGTGCACCATCTTCTACACAGCACCTACGGCCATCCGTTCGCTCATCAAGGCTGCGGAAGCTGACGAGGCGGTACACCCTGCACGCTCGGACCTGTCGAGCCTGCGCATCCTGGGCAGCGTGGGCGAGCCCATCAACCCCGAAGCCTGGATGTGGTACCACAAGAACGTGGGCGGCGAGCGTTGCCCCATCGTGGACACTTTCTGGCAGACCGAAACGGGCGGCCATGTCATCACGCCGCTGCCTGGCGCCACGCCGCTGGTGCCCGGCAGCTGCACGCTGCCCCTGCCCGGCATTACCGCTGCCATCGTGGACGAAATGGGCAACGATGTGCCCAACGGCTCGGGTGGCATCCTCGTCATCAAGCGCCCCTGGCCCAGCATGATCCGCACCATCTGGAACGACCCCGAGCGTTTCAAGAAGAGCTACTTCCCCGAAGAACTCAAGGGCTACTATCTGGCGGGGGATGGGGCGGTGCGCAGCGCCGATCGGGGCTACTTCCGCATCACTGGCCGCATCGATGACGTGCTGAACGTCTCGGGCCACCGCATGGGCACGATGGAGATCGAATCGGCCCTGGTCTCCAAGACCGACCTCGTCGCCGAGGCCGCTGTGGTGGGCCGCCCCGATGATGTGACTGGCGAGGCCATCTGCGCCTTCGTTGTGCTCAAGCGTTCCCGCCCCACGGGCGAAGAAGCCAAGCAGATTGCCAACGAACTGCGCAACTGGGTTGCCAAGGAAATCGGCCCCATCGCCAAGCCCAAGGACATCCGCTTTGGCGATAACCTGCCCAAGACCCGCAGCGGCAAGATCATGCGTCGGTTGCTGCGCAGCATCGCGAAGGGCGAGGCCATCACGCAGGACACCAGCACGTTGGAAAACCCCGCAATCCTGGATCAGCTGGCTCAGACCAACTGATCCAGAAGGCGCCGTGTAACGGCGCCAGCGCGCAGCGCTTGCGGGGTTTGGGGGCACTCATATCGCGTAGCGATGTGACGTGCCCACAAAATCGGATGGTGCTCCACTGCGGGTGATCAAAGCCCAGACCAACTGATCCAGAAGGCGCCGAAAGGCGCCAGCGCAGCGCTTGCCGGATTCAGGGGCACTCTCATCGCGTAGCGATGTGACATGGCCACACAATCCAGTCGCTGGTCCACCGCGCTTGCGGGGCTCCCTAGGGCTCCGCTCCTCCCTGGTCCTCTCTGTAGGACACCGCCTGAAATCTCCCGCCTGCGGTCGGTGACGGCCCGTGCATGCGTTACAACGGCGCATGGCGCTTGCGGATCTTCGCCTGGGCGCTGCCTACAGGAGGTTTTCATGCATCTGCGTTCCATCGTTCTTTGGGTGACGGTTTTAGCCATTGCTGCACTCGCCGCCCTCAATTGGCCCGCTCTGGCCGCACCGTCCCTGGTGTCCCTCGGCATTGTGGTCTTTGAGGCTCCGCTGGGGCTCATCATGTTGGGCCTTACGGGCTTGCTGGGCATCTTTTTTATCGTCTATGTCTTGTCGCTCCAGGGTTCGGTATTGATGGAGACGCGCCGTCATACCAAGGAAATGCAGGTCCAGCGCGAACTGGCGGACAAGGCGGAAGCCTCGCGTTTTACGGAGTTGCGGGCTTTTCTGGATGCTCAGCACCAGCAGGCGCACGCCACTGTGTTGGCGCGGCTGGATGAGCTGGAAGCGCACCTGGCAGCGCGTGCCACCGAGTCCGACAACTCCACCGCAGCGTATGTGGGGCAGCTGGAGCACCAGCTGCGAACGCGCGGGCTGGAGGCGGTGCCGGTCGTTTCTCGGGTGTGATCAGAGGGGCCCGCAGCTTTTCGTTGCTGTGTCCTGCAATTTGCCCGCGCCCTGAAAAGCAAAACAGGTTCTAGAAACTATAAAGGCCGCGTCACAGTGCGTGACGCGGCCTTTCACCAAGGGGCTATGCCGCCCCCAGGGTGAGTTTGAGGCGATTTACTTCTGCGTCAGCACCCACGCAGCCAACTTCTTGGCTTCTGCATCGTTGACCTGTGCGTTGGCAGGCATCGGAACTGGACCCCACACTCCCGCGCCGCCCTTGACGATCTTGGCGGCCAGCTTGTCCACGGCATCTTTCTGACCGGAGTATTTGGCAGCCACATCCTTGTACGAAGGGCCCACCAGCTTTTTGTCCACAGCGTGGCAAGCCATGCAGTTCTTCGAGGTTGCCAAGGCCAGATCGGCCATGGCGGGTGCCGCAACCGACAGCGTCATGGCAAGGGTGATCAGGGTACGCTTCATGGTGGGAATTCCTGTGGTTGAGTTACAGTTCTTTAATGGAATTGTAGTGGCTTGGGTTGACAGGGATTTGTCCGGGGTCAACCGGGCGGTTTCGGCCTTTTCTGGAGATCGCGATGTACCTGCTGGGTCTTTCACTGTTGCTTCTGGCATTGAAGTATTTCGAGGTTGGACCCGTGGCCGCCTGGTCCTGGTGGTGGGTGCTGGCGCCCTTTGGTGCCACGGCCTTATGGTGGGCCTGGGCTGATTCCACGGGATATACGAAACGTAAAGCCATGGAAAAGATGGAGCAACGCAAGCAGGACCGGATCAACAAGAACAAGGAAGCCCTGGGCATGCGCCCGCGCAAGCCTCGTTGACTCCAAGACTCTGCAGCCGCCGGTCTTCGCTCCCATCTTGGGGCGGGTATGGCAAGGTTGTGTTACAGAAAAGAGCCCATCATCTTTGCACGTGGCAAGACGGCCATCATTACGGGTGTCACCGGGCAGGATGGCGCCTATCTGGCAGCGTTTCTGCTGAACAAGGGTTACCAGGTCATAGGCACCCATCGACGCACCAGCAGTGTGAATACCTGGCGCCTTCAGGAGCTGGGCGTGATGGGCCATCCCCATTTGCTGCTGGTTGATTTTGATCTGACCGACCCCGGCTCTGCCATTGCACTTCTGCAAAAATTCCGTCCGGACGAGTTGTACAACCTGGCGGCACAGAGCTTTGTGGGAGCGAGTTTTGACGCTCCGACCACTACGGCGCTGGTCAATGGCCAAGGGGCATTGAATCTGCTTGAAGCTGTCCGGCTGGTGGACCCCCACATACGCTACTACCAGGCCAGTTCCTCAGAGATGTTCGGTGGGGTGGGTCAAACGCCGCAGTGCGAGTCCACCCCCTTTTGTCCGCGCAGCCCTTATGCGGTGTCCAAGCTGTTTGCCCACTGGATGACCATCAACTACCGGGAAGCTTATGGCATGTATGCCGTCAGCGGCATTCTGTTCAACCATGAAAGCCCCCTTCGGGGAAGTGAATTTGTGACACGCAAGATATCGAATGCGGTGGCCCGCATGGCCCATGGCGAAAGGGGGGGGCTCGAATTGGGCAACCTGGATGCGCGTCGCGACTGGGGTTTTGCGGCCGAGTACGTCGAAGGCATGTGGCAGATGATGCAGGCAGACAGGCCTGGTACCTACGTGCTGGCAACCGGCCGCCAGCAGACCGTGCGCGACTTTGTGCGTATGGCGTTCTCGGTTACTGGCATATCCCTGGAGTTTGTGGGTGCCGCTGCTTCGGAAGTGGCCGTGGATGTGGGGACGGGGCGCGTTGTGGCGAGCGTGGATCCCAGTTTCTTTCGCCCAGCAGAGGTGGATATCCTGGTGGGCGACGCCTCCCGGGCCCGGGCCGAACTGGGTTGGGAGGCGCGCACCTCCGTAGAGCAGATCTGTCGAATGATGGTGGAAGCAGACTTGCGGCGCACTTATCCCGGGGCCCGATGATGGTGAACCACTACTGTGCGCCCTGCTGGCTGCTGTGTGAGGTGGCCCGATGAGGGTAGCTTTTGGCGTCAGCGTGCTGGCACGTTCTGTCCAGCAGGGTGGTGTGGATGGCATTGGTACCTACACCCGGGAGCTGATGGCTGCCATGCCGCCGTCAGCGCAACTGCAGCCCTATCTGTTCGATGCTCCGGCGAGCCTCTGGCAGGGCGCGACACCTGCGATGTCCTTTGGACCTTTTGCGCGGCAGGCCCTGGCCGCCACGCTGCCGGGGGTGGACTTTGGCAGGGTGCGCCGCGCGCTCTGCGCGGGGATTGATGTCATCCATGCCACCGACCATCTGGTTCCGCGCTTGCGTGGAACGCCGGTGGTGGCGACGATTTTTGATGCGATCCCGCTCTCTCACCCCGAGTGGGTCCGATACCGGTTCAAGGGCCTGAAAAACGAATTGTGGCGGCGTACTGCGTTCTGGGCGCAGCAGGTCATCACGATTTCCAATTACTCCCGCCAGGAGATCGCTACGCACTTCCGCCTGCCCGAAGAGCGGATCACTGCCATTCCTCTGGGTGTAGGTCCGCAGTGGTTTGCTCCGGTCGATGAGTCCGTGGAAAAAGCCGTGCGGGATCGGCATGCATTGCCAGACCGCTATTTTGTGAGCGTCGGTACCCTGCAGCCGCGCAAGAACATCAGCCGCCTGCTTTTGGCCCACGCCAGCCTGCCCGAGCCTCTGCAGCGGGAGTTTCCGTTGGTGGTGGTCGGCAAACCGGGCTGGGGGTGCGAAGACGTTGTCGCCCAATTCACCGGGGGCGCGCTCAAACATGTCCGCTGGCTGCAGCACTTGCCGGATGCTGATCTTCAGGTGGTTATCAAGCGTGCGACGGCCTTGGTGTTCCCGTCGCTCCACGAGGGATTCGGACTGCCGGTTCTGGAAGCCTTTGCGGCGGGGGTGCCGGTGGTGGCGTCCAACACGACCTCCATCCCGGAGGTTGCGGGGGATGCGGCCTTGCTGATTGATCCTCTGCGCATCGACGAACTCGCGGACGCGATGCGCCGAGTTGCCGAGAACTCAGAACTGGCGGGCCAACTGGTTGCGCGCGGGCGTGATCGCGTGCGCGCTTTCACCTGGCAAGCGTGCGCAGAAAAAACCCTGCGCGTCTACGAGTCGATGGCTTGATATTGCTGTGATGGCTCATTCAACCGCCAATCCCCCCGTGTCTGCGCGTCAGAGGCAAGTTCAATTGTTGGGGCTTGACATCTGGAGCGCCATGGTGGCGTGGCGCTTCTGGTGTTTTATGGGCTGGAACGATGTCGCCAAGCAGTATCGGCGGACCTTTCTGGGGCCTGTCTGGATTACGCTGCACACGGCCATTTTCATCGTTGCATTTGGCTTGATCGGCGCCCAACTGTTCAAGTACCCGGCCGATTGGTACCTGCTGTATTTTTGTGCTGGGCATGTGCTGTTCGGGTATTTCAGTGCGCTGATCAACGAGGGCTGCTTGACCTATATCGGCTCGGACGCGTTTTTGAAGCAGACGCCTTACCCCAAGATGGCGTTTGTGTTCCGCACTGTGTTTCGATGCTCCATCCTGATGCTGCACAGCGCGGTCATTGTGTTGGCCGTCTTGTGGTGGGCGGGACGGCTGGGGGCTGTGCAGTGGGGGGCGCTGCTTGGCGCCACCGCCCTGACTTTGCTGGCTGCCAGTTTTGTAGTTGCCATTCTGGGGGGCCTTGCGGCCCGCTTTCGTGACGTGACGGTGGCCCTGGGCAGCCTGATGCAGGTCAGTTTTTTTGTGACCCCCGTGCTCTGGGTGCCTGCCCAGCTGACCGAACGTGCACAGTGGGTGGTACGCCTGAATCCATTGGCGCTTTTTCTGGACCTGACGCGCAGCCCCTTGATGGGAGAGGTCCCCAGCCTGCAGACCTGGGGTGCCGCAGCGGGGGTGGTCCTGCTGTTGGGTTTGATTTTCTTTTGGCAGTACGTCGCGATTCGGCGGCGGATTGTGTACTGGCTGTAGGCGCCGCCACCCTTCGGTATCCCAAGATGGCCCATATCCAGTTGTCCAACGTATCTATCGATTTTCCCGTGTTCACTACGCGGTCACGGGGCCTGCTCAATACGGTGCTGGGGCTTCCTATGCGTGACAAGGCCCGTGTGGAGGCCAGCGGTTTGCGGCAGGTCAGCGTGCATGCGTTGCGTGATGTGAGCCTGTTGCTGCGTCCGGGGGATCGGGTCGGCCTGATTGGTTCGAACGGCGCTGGCAAAACCACGCTGCTGCGCGTGCTCTCGGGCGTCTATGAGCCCATGCAAGGCGAGCTGTCCTTCAGTGGCCGGATTGCAGCGCTCACAGACATCATGCTGGGCATGGATGTCGACGCCACTGGGTACGACAACATCATCATGCGGGGCATCGTGATGGGTCTGACGCGCAAGCAGGCGATGGGCCTCATACCCTCGGTAGAGGCATTCACACAGCTGGGCGAGCATCTTCAGTTGCCGGTCAGGACGTACTCACAGGGCATGCTGCTACGCTTGGCGTTTGCCGTTTCCACGAGCGTGGTTCCCGATATTCTGCTCATGGACGAGATGATTGGTGCTGGTGATGCGAAGTTTTTCAGCCAGGCCAAGGAGCGCATCAACGGGCTGATCGAGCAGGTCTCCATTCTGGTGCTGGCATCCCATAACGAGGTCATTCTCAAGAGCTTTTGCAATCGAGCGTTGGTCCTTAAAGATGGATGCGTGGTGATGGATGGCAGTGTGGACGATGCCTTGGCGTTTCACAACATCCAGCAAGGAGTTTCGCCATGAGACTGGCATGCATCGGCCCCGCAGAGGTGTTGGACGCCATTGCGTCCATGGGGCGAACCGAAGATGTGAGCTGGTCGCCCGACGGACGCCGTGTGGCGCTTGCTGCCATCACCCTCGACAGGGTGCTGGTCGTGGGGATGGACTGCCAGTTTGAAAACGGGCAGAAGGTGCTCTACCTGACGGATGCCGTGGAGGTTGCGTCCACCAGCCTCCAGCGCCCCCATGGCCTGTGCTGGATCAGCAACAGCATCATCGCGGTCGCCAGCCGGGAGGGCAATGTATCGCTGTTCGACATTCCCCCGGCGGATGGCCTGACCGCGTTGCACACGTTGGAGCCCCTGTCCGTGATCGGCAAGCAGGAAACGGAGCTCCTGAGTACCCCAGGAAGCCTGTGCGCACGGGATCTGGGCGCAGGCTTGCACGAGCTGTGGGTGTGCAACGGCTTTTCCCATTACGTGACCCATCACCTGCTGAACGCTGCTGCCGGTTTTTCCCATCTGGATGCGCAGCTTCTCATGCAGCACGGGCTGGAGGTTCCGGATGGTGTGGCGCTGGACCCCAATGCTGAATGGGTGGCGGTCAGCAACCACGACCGCCACATTGTCGCGCTCTACTGCAACGATGAGTTTCTTGCGCCTGGCAACGCGCCTTCGGCACAACTGCGTGGCGTCAGCTACCCCCATGGGCTGTGTTTCCTGGCGGGCGGGCGCATTCTGCTGGTGGCGGATGCTGGCGCCCCCCATGTGGCCGTGTTTCACCGGGCTCCTTCCGGGTGGTGCAGCCTGGCCGAGCCGAATGCCGTGTTCCGCGTGCTGGAGGACGCTGTGTTTGAGCGGGGGCACCACAACCCGCGCGAGGGTGGCCCCAAGGGCATCGATGTGCATGAGCCCTGGGGCCTGATGGTGACCACCTGTGCAGAGCAGCCTCTGGCCTTTTTCGACATCCTCGACATCGAGGCTGGTGTGGAAGCCTCGGCGCCAGAAGATGCGGTGAACCCAGGCTCGCCCAGTGCCTCACCTGCAGACCGTACACGGGTGACCGTACTTCGGCTGGTGCGGGATGTAGCGGCCCGTGAGGCTGCCGTGACGGCGGCCGTGCGAAAGGAAGTGGGATTGATGCGCGCGAGCTGGTCCTGGCGTGTGACCGCACCATTGAGAGCTTTGGCGGGCGGCTGGATCCGGTGGCGGTCGAGGCGGCGCGGGTTTTAAGACGCAAGTCACGCGGGGGCACACAACGCGGATGCCATGGTCTTGGCAGCAAAAAAAAGCCAGCCGGGAGCGGCGGGCTTTTGCTTTTTGAAAGCGCTGGACTTCAATACGCGTCGAGCACCGCACCCTTGCTGGCGCTCGATGCATTGAACGCGAACTTGGCCTGCACCCCGCGCGTGTAACGCGGTGGGGGGGCCGTCCAGGCAGCGCGGCGCTTGGCGATCTCTTCTTCGCTCACGTTAAGCTCCAGCAGCAGTTGGCGTGCGTCGATGGTGATGCTGTCGCCTTCGTTCACGAAAGCGATGGTGCCACCGGCTGCCGCTTCGGGCGCCACGTGGCCGACCACCATGCCCCAGGTGCCGCCCGAGAAGCGGCCGTCGGTGATCAGGCCCACGCTTTCACCCAGGCCAGCACCAATCAGCGCGCCAGTGGGGGCCAGCATTTCGGGCATGCCGGGGCCGCCCTTGGGGCCCAGATAGCGCAGCACCATCACGTCCCCCGCCTTGATCTTGCCGGCCAGGATGGCTTCCAGTGCCGATTGTTCGTCGTCAAACACGCGGGCCGGTCCGGTGATCACGGGGTTCTTCAGGCCCGTGATCTTGGCCACAGCGCCCTCGGGGCTGAGGTTGCCTTTGAGGATGGCCAGGTGGCCTTGGGCGTACATCGGGTTGCTGATGGGGCGGATCACGTCCTGGTCGGCGCGCGGCTCGTCCGGCACATCCTTGAGCACTTCGGCAATCGTCTTGCCTTCGATGGTGATGCAGTCGCCATGCAGCAGGCCTGCGTTCAGCAAGATCTTCATGACCTGCGGGATGCCGCCTGCGCGGTGCAGGTCCACAGCCAGGTATTTGCCGCTGGGCTTGAGGTCGCACAGCACGGGGGTCTTCACGCGCACGCGTTCGAAGTCGTCAATGGTCCATTCCACGCCTGCCGCGTGGGCAATGGCCAGGAAGTGCAGCACCGCGTTGGTGGAGCCACCCGTGGCCATGATGACGGCCACGGCGTTCTCGATGGACTTCTTGGTCACGATGTCGCGCGGCTTCAGGTCCATCTTGATGGCCTCGATCAGCACCTTGGCCGATTCCTTGGCCGAGTTCATCTTTTCGTCGTGCGGGTTGGCCATGGTGGACGAGTAGGGCAGGCTGATGCCCAGGGCCTCGAACGCGCTGGACATGGTGTTGGCGGTGTACATGCCGCCGCACGAGCCGGTGCCGGGGATGGCGCGCTTTTCGATCTCCTTCAGGTCAAAGTCGCTCATCTTGCCGGCGGCGTTCTCGCCCACGGCCTCGAAGACGCTCACGATGTTCAGGTCCTTGCCCTGGTAGTGGCCGGGCAGGATGGTGCCGCCATAGACATAGATGGCGGGCACGTTGGCGCGCAGCATGCCCATCAGGCCGCCCGGCATGTTCTTGTCGCAGCCGCCTACCACCAGCACGCCGTCCATCCACTGACCGCCCACGCAGGTCTCGATGCAGTCGCTGATGACTTCGCGGCTCACCAGGCTGTATTTCATGCCTTCGGTGCCCATGGCCATGCCGTCGCTGATGGTGGGGGTGCCGAATACCTGGGCGTTGCCACCGGCTTCCTCGATACCTGCGATGGCCGCGTCTGCCAGCTTTTGCAGGCCGCTGTTGCAGGGCGTGATGGTGCTGTGGCCGTTGGCCACGCCCACCATGGGTTTCACGAAGTCGCCTTCCTCGTAGCCCATGGCGTAGTACATGGAGCGGTTGGGTGCGCGCGACTTGCCCTGGGTGATGTTGGCGCTGCGGCGGTTGATGGGCTGGATCGGGATGACTTTGTTGTCTGCCATGGTGTGTTTTCCTTCGTGGAGCGATTCTTGTGGGTGGGGAAACTTTTCGCAGCCGCGAGTATGCGGCGATTGGTGGGCGCCATCCAATCCATTTGTACAGGGCGATTAATATGTACGGCATATGAAGGAGCCATTCATTGATATGCGTTTGTGGCGGCAGTTTGCCGCTGTGGCTGAAGAACTGCACTTTGGCCGCGCGGCGCAGCGCCTGCACATGACACAACCGCCGCTCACGCAGGCCATCGCCGGGCTGGAGCGCACGCTGGGCCTTCAGCTGTTCGACCGCACCAAACGCAGCGTGCAGCTCACTCCAGCCGGGGCTGCCCTATTGCCGCAGGTGCTGGATTTGCTCGACCGCGCCCAGGCGCTACCCGCACAGGCGCGCGCAGCAGCGGCGGGGGAGGTGGGGCGGCTGCGTCTGGCGTTTGTCTCGACCGTGGGTTTTGGGATGCTGCCGCAGTGGGTGCGTGCCTTCCGGGCCCAGTGGCCCGGGGTGCGGCTTGAATTGATCGAGGCGACGGGCGACGTGCAACTTCAGGCGCTGGAGCGGGGGGAGATTGATGCCGGGCTGCTTTTGCACACGCCCGGCCAGGCGCCACCTGCCCTGCGAAGCCTGTGTGTGGCGCAAGAGCCGTTGGTGCTTGCGCTGCCTGAGCTTCACCCGCTGGCGCGCACGCCCACCGTCCGGTTCTCTGACCTGCTGCGGGAGCCTCTGGTGATTTTCCCCCGCCCGATCCTGCCATCGCTGTACGACGCGATCGTGGCGCTGTACCACGCAGCGGGGCAGGTGCCGCAGGTGGCCCAGGAGGCCATCCAGATGCAGACCATCGTCAACCTGGTGTCGGCCGACCTGGGGCTGGCCTGGGTGCCTGCCAGCGTGCAGCAGTTTCAGCGGCCGGGCGTTGTCTACCGGCAGCTGGGCGGCAAGTCTCCCCTGGCGCCTGTATGCGAAACCAGCCTGGTCTGGGGCGCCACTGTGCCGCCCGCACTGGCCCGGTGGATCGACTTTGTGGCCCATGAGGTGCAGGCCAGCGCCCTGAAAGGGTAGTGCTGCGCGTGCACAATCGCCCCCATGCTGACTTATCCCCACATCGACCCTGTCGCCCTGCAGATCGGCCCGCTGGCCATCCACTGGTACGGCCTGACCTATCTTGCGGCTTTTGGCCTGTTCATGCTGCTGGGCATCCGGCGTCTGCGGCACGAGCCGTTTGCCTCCATCACCGGCCCTGGCGCATGGTCGCGCAAAGACGTGGAAGACATCCTGTTCCTGGGGGTGGCGGGTGTGGTGGTGGGGGGGCGCCTGGGGTATTGCCTGTTCTACAAACCTGCGTATTACCTGAGTCACCCCCTGGAAATCTTTGCCGTGTGGCAAGGGGGTATGGCCTTTCACGGTGGCTTGTTGGGCGTGATAGCGGCCATGTTGTGGTTCGCACATTCGCGCAAGCGCCCCTGGCTGCAGGTGGCCGACTTTGTGGCGCCCTGCGTGCCCACGGGTTTGGCCGCAGGGCGGGTGGGAAATTTCATCAACGGCGAACTGTGGGGCCGTTTTGCCAGCCCGGACCTGCCGTGGGGCATGGTGTTTGCACACAGCGGTTCCCTGCAGCCACGCCATCCGTCGCAGGTTTACCAGTTCCTCTTGGAGGGCTTGCTGCTGTTCATCCTGCTGTGGCTGTATGCGCGCAAAGAACGTCGCCAGGGCCAGGTGGCCGCCGCATTCCTGGTGGGTTATGGCACCTTCCGCTTTATTGCCGAATACTTCCGCGAGCCCGATGCGTTCCTCGGCATCCTGTCCTTGGGTATGAGCATGGGCCAGTGGCTGTGCGTGCCGATGATCGCCGCGGGCGTGGGCCTGTGGGTGTGGGCACAGCGCCAGCCCGCAGTGGCGCAAAAAATCAGGTGAAATTGGCCTCTAGCGCTGACTGATAAGCGCTAGATGCTATGAAAATAGTAGCGCTTTCCGTTGCAAGGTAAGTGCTCTGCCGGTGGGTAAGGCGGGGCGATGTGTTGACCCGGCCTCCGCCGCGCTTCCCATGCGGCTTTTTACCGAAATGAAACGGCTCTCGTGTTGCATCTCTGCACCATGGGTGCACCGTTTGTCGCCCCATGGGCACATTTCAGGGTTTTCCTCTTGTGATTTTGCGTAATTATGAGAAATTACGAGCTATTCAGAGTGATGTTGACGTTTGACGGCATTTGAAGTCGCGTTGGCAGCAAAAGATGCAGGCGTTTTGCCTGCGCACCCTGACACCCTGGAGTTTCACCCGCACCATGCGCCCGGTTCCCAACTCACTGCACGACGAAGCCGCCTCGCGCCTGCGCGAGCAAATCTTCGCGGGCGCCTTGCCCCCCGGGAGTTTTCTGGACGAAGCGGCCTTGTGTGAGCGGCTCGCTATTTCGCGCACGCCGCTGCGCGAGGCGCTCAAAGTGCTGGTGGCTGAGGGCTTGCTGCGCCACGAGCCACGCCGGGGATGTTTTGTGGCCGAGATCACCGAACGCGACCTGGATGACCTTTTCCCGGTGATCGCACTGCTTGAAGGCCGCGCAGCGCATGAGGCCACACGCAAGGCGGTGGCGGCAGACATTGCCGCGCTCGACGTGTTGCACCAGCGGCTGCAGCAATTTGCGTCCGAAGGCCTGATCGCCGACTACTACGAAGCCAACTACGCCATCCACGAGGCCTTCATCACACTGGCGGACAACCGCTGGCTGGCCCAGGTGATTGGCGACCTGCGAAAGATCCTGCGCCTGGCCCGGGCGCAAACGCTGCATGTGCCCGGCCGCCTGCAGCAAAGCCTGGCCGAGCATCTGGCCGTGTTCGCCGCGCTCAAGGCGCGCGACTGCGATGCCGCTGAAGAGGCCATGCGCAACCATCTGTTGCGCCAGCGCGATGCGCTGCGCGACGTAGCCCGCAACCAGCAATCGAGGCTCACCCCATGATCAACAGCACCCCCGAATGGATCACCCGCAGCGTGTCGCGCCTGCGCACGACAGCGCCCGCCGCAGACAAGCCCGCTGACAAGACCGGCGAGAAGGCAAGCGAGAAGGCGGCCGACAAACCGGTCCGCGCCGGGCTCGACAAATCGGTGACCGATGTGGTGGCCAAGGTCGCCGTGCCACGTTCCACCAACGAGCGGCTGCAGGCCACGCTGCGGCGCGGGCAGGAGGCTCTGTCGCCCCGCGCGCTGCGCCGCCTGCTGGCCGACCTGCAGGAGGTGGTGGCCCCGCAGGTGAGCGAGATCGAAGGCGGCCGCCGCGCCCAGGCCGTGGCCGAGTGGTATGCCAAGGCCGAGCCCGAAGAGCGCCGCGACATGTGGCTGCTGATGTGCGAGCAGTTCGCCCCCGACGCCACGCGCTTCAAATCGGCCCGCCAACGCTACGAAGCGGCGGCTGGCACGGCCGAAGAAGGCCAGGCCGAGATCAGCCTGCGCCGCGCACTGGTGTCGCCGCGCACGCGGCTGCTGCAGCGTTTTTCTGCGTTCCCTGAAGGCATGCGGTTCTTGCTGGACATGCGTGCCGAGCTGCTGCCCCTGCTCAAGTCCGACAAGCGCCTGTTGGCGCTGGATGCCGAGCTGGAGCACCTGTTCTCGACCTGGTTTGACGTGGCCTTTCTGGAGCTACGCCGCCTGTCGTGGGACTCGCCCGCTTCGCTGATCGAAAAGCTCATCAAGTACGAGGCCGTGCATGACATCCGCAGCTGGGCCGATCTGAAAAACCGGCTCGACAGCGACCGCCGCTGCTACGGCTTCTTTCATCCGCGTTTGCCCAACGAGCCGCTGATCTTTGTGGAGGTGGCGCTGGTGGACAAAATCTCGTCCAGCATCACGCCTTTGCTCGACGAAGCGGCGGCACCCGCTGACATCGGGCGGGCCACCACGGCGATTTTCTATTCGATCAGCAACACCCAGACCGGGCTGCGCGGTGTGAGCTTTGGCGATTCGCTCATCAAGCATGTGGTGGAGACCCTCACGGCCGAATTTCCCCGGTTGCGCACCTTTGCCACGTTGTCGCCGATTCCGGGTTTCCGCGCTTGGCTGGGCAAGCATGCCGGTGCGATGCTGGAGCGCCTGGATGACAAGCGCCGCACCGAGCTGGGCCGGGCCGTGGGCTTCGAACCCCCGCAGGCCACCCATCTGCTGGCTGCGCTCGACAAGGCCACCGACCTCGATGCCCGATCGCCCGTGCGCCAGATGCTGATGGAGTGCGCCGCACGCTACCTGGCCCGTGAGCTGCAGGACGGAAAGCCAGTGGACCCGGTGGCCCGCTTCCACCTGGGCAACGGAGCGCGGGTGGAACGCCTGAACTGGGCGGGAGACCCGTCCAGCAAAGGACTGAAACAATCGTACGGGCTGATGGTGAACTACCTGTACGACCTCAAGCGCATCGACAAGCACCGCAGCTTGCTCGCGCAAGGCAAGGTGCCGGTGTCGGGGGACATCGACAGCCTGTGCCGTGACTGACCGCAGGCCCCGGTGCCGCGCAATGCCATCATCGTCATCATCGGCGCAGACAATGGCCGATGGACCCCCTCAGAGGGGGAGCCAGCCGATGGTGGCAGGTGCCTGGCACGGTTTTGAACGGTGGGGCACCGTAGGCCTGCTTTCCTTTTTTACAACGACGACAGGAGACAAGGAATGAAAGACATGCGAATTCAGCGCCGCGAGGTGCTGCTGGGGGCTGCTGCCACAGGTTTGGGGCTGGCCACGGGCACGGTGCCTGCATGGGCCCAGGCATCGGCCTGGCCCACCAAGCCGGTGAACCTGGTGGTGCCGTTCCCTGCGGGCGGCGGCACCGATGCCTTTGCGCGCCCCCTGGCAGCGCAGTTCTCCAAGGCCACCGGCAAGACGCTGGTGATCGACAACCGAGGGGGCGCGGGCGGCACCGTGGGGGCCAGCTTTGCCTCCAAGGCTGCACCAGACGGCTACACGCTCTTCATGGGGGCCGTGCACCACGCGATTGCCCCGTCGATGTACCCCAAGCTCGACTACGACCTGGAGAAGGACTTCATTCCGCTGTTCTTGCTGGCCAACGTGCCCCAGGTGGTGGTGGTCAACCCCAAGAACGTGCCGGTCAGCAACTTCCAGCAGTTCATGGACTATGTGAAGCGCAACCCCGCCAAGCTCAATTACGGGTCTGCGGGCGCTGGCACGTCGCACCACCTGGCGGGCGAGCTGTTCAAGCAGCAGACGGGCACCTTCATCACCCACATCCCCTACCGGGGTGCCGGCCCCGCGCTGCAGGACCTGATTGGTGGGCAAGTGGACATGATGTTTGACGGGCTCGGTTCCTCGGCGTCCCACATCAAAGGTGGCCGTATCAAGGCACTCATGGTGTCGGGCCCCAAGCGCAATGCCGCGTTCCCAGACGTACCCTGCGCCGCCGAAGTTGGCCTGCCCGACTACACCGTCACCACCTGGTACGGCCTGTGGGCACCCAAGGGCACTCCCGCCGATGTGCAGGCGCGCATCGTGGACGAGGTGCGCAAGCTGGGCAGCGCCGACGAACTCAAAACGATCTGGGCCAACAACGGCGCCGAATACGGCGGCATGACCCAGCAGCAGTTTGCGGGCATGGTCAGCAGCGAGGTCAAGCGCTGGGCGGCGGTGGTGAAGGCCTCTGGCGCAAAGCTTGATTAACCCCCTGTGGCGCTTTGCGCCTTCCCCCTGAAGGGGGACGCCACCCGTGGCCCGGCAAAGCCGGTTCCACGGTGGCACTCGCGATGGTGTAGCGCGGGCTTTCAGGGCTGAGTAATGTGCATAACTTGATAGGTTGCCGAGATGTCGGGTGAAGTGTTGATGGAATCGGGTGAGCGTGGAGTGGCGCACGTCACCCTGCGCCACTCCGGGCGGCTGAACGCCATGTCGCGTGGCATGTGGCGGCAGCTGCGTACGGTGTTTGAAGACATCCAGCAGCGCAGCGATGTGCGCTGCGTGCTCATTGCGGGGGAGGGCGATGCCTTCTGTGCGGGCGGTGACATTTCGGAGTACCCTGGCTTTCGGTTTGATGTCGCTGCCTTGCGCGACTTTCATGAGAACGACGTCTGGGGTGGGCTCAACGCCATGCTCCAGTGCGACGTGCCCATGGTGGCGCAGATCCGTGGCGCCTGCATGGGTGCCGGGGTGGAGATTGCCAGCTGCTGCGACATCCGCGTGGCGGGCAGTGGTGCGCGTTTTGGCGCGCCGATTGCCAAGCTGGGTTTCCCGATGGCCCCGCGCGAGGCGCAGCTGGTGGCGGGTGCTGTAGGTGACGTGACCGCACGGCAGATGCTGCTGGAGGCCGCCACCTTCAGTGCCGCCGACATGCTGGCACGCGGCTTTCTGAGCCGTGTGGTGGCCGACGACATGGTGGCCACCGAGGCCCAGGGAAGCGCACTGCGCATCGCCGCACTGGCGCCGCAGGCCGCCCGCATGAACAAGCAGATATTTCGGGCATTAAAAATGCCTCTGGCGCTTGATGGTAAAGCGCAAGAAGCTATGAAAAATATAGTAAAAGGGGCGCCTGACCCCTATGCCTACGCGGACAGCGCCGAGCACCGCGAAGGCATCACCGCGTTCCTAGAAAAACGCGCGCCGTTGTTTTGACGGGCCCCGCCCGCCTTGTTGATCCAAACCTTTAAAACCGTCCAACTGCCATGAGCCAAAACAACCTCTTCAGCGCCCTGCGCGCAGCCTTCCCGTCTGACCTGGACAGCACCGCCGTCGAGACCATGGCGGCAGACGGCACCCCGCTGTTCTACACCTGGCGCGACCTGGACGGCGCCAGCGCCCGCATCGCCAACCTGCTCGCATCGCTCAAGCTGCCCCAAGGCAGCCGCGTGGCCGTGCAGGTGGAAAAGTCCGTCGAAGCCATGGCCCTGTACCTGGCCACGCTGCGCGCGGGCTACGTGTTCCTGCCACTCAACACCGCCTACCAAAGCGCCGAGATCGAATACTTCATCGGCAACGCCGAGCCAGCGGTGGTGGTGTGCTCGCCCGGCAACTTCGGCTGGGTCAGCAAGATTGCCTTCACGCTGGGCACGCAGCATGTGTTCACCCTGGGCGACGACCGCACCGGCAGCCTGCTCGAGCGCGCCACCCACCACAGCGATGAGCACCAGGCCGTGGCCCGCAGTGCCGACGACCTGGCCGCCATCCTCTACACCAGCGGCACCACCGGCCGCAGCAAGGGCGCCATGCTCACGCACGGCAACATGCTCAGCAACGCCGTGATGCTGAAGGATTACTGGGGTTGGAAGAAGGGCGATGTGCTCATCCACGCGCTGCCCATCTTCCACGTCCACGGCCTGTTCGTCGCCATCCACGGTGCGCTCATCAACGGCAGCAAGATGATCTGGATGGCCAAGTTCGACCCCAAGGCCGTCATCGGCGCCATGCCCCGCGCCACCGTGTTCATGGGCGTGCCCACGCTGTACGTGCGCATGCTGGCAGAGCCCGGCCTGACCAAAGAGGCCGTGAAGAACATGCGCCTGTTCATTGCAGGCTCTGCACCGCTGCTGATCGAAACCTTCAAGGAATGGCAGCAACGCACCGGCCACACCATTCTGGAGCGTTACGGCATGAGCGAAACCATCATGCTCACCAGCAACCCCTACAGCGCCGACAAGCGATACAAAGGCGAGGATGAGCGCCGTGGTGGCACCGTCGGCTTCCCCCTGCCGGGCGTGAGCCTGCGCGTGCAGGGCGACGACGGCAAAGACCTGCCCGTGGGCGAGATCGGCGGCATCCAGGTCAAGGGCCCCAACGTGTTCAAGGGCTACTGGCGCATGCCTGAAAAGACCGCCGAAGAGTTCACCAAAGACGGCTACTTCAAGACCGGCGACGTGGGCAAGGTCGATGAGCGCGGCTACGTCCACATCGTAGGCCGCAGCAAAGACCTCATCATCAGCGGCGGCTACAACGTCTATCCGGCAGAGATCGAGGGCTACATCAACGACATGCCCGGCGTGGCCGAAAGCGCCCTGGTCGGCGTGCCGCACCCCGACTTTGGCGAAGTGGGCGTGGCCGTGGTGATTGCCAAGCCCGGAGCCAGCCTGAACGCTGACGCCATCGTGGCCCAGCTCAAGTCCCAGCTCGCGAACTTCAAGATCCCCAAGAAGTGCTTTGTGGTGGCTGAATTGCCTCGCAACACCATGGGCAAGGTTCAGAAGAACCTGCTGCGGGAGCAGTACAAGGGGTTGTTTGTGTGATGCCTTGAGGCAGGTCTTGTGGCCGCCTTTGCATGTCCGCCATCGTGCGGGCCTGTTTCGCTCTTATGGGCTCTTGTGGTCTTGGCATGCTGGTATTGGGTGGCGCACTTCAGATGTGAGACCGTTTTTTTCGCTTGATCCGCGATGTCTGGGGCGTGATTCTGTTTAAACATGCGCTCCTGTAGAGCGTAAAGCGCTGAGATGTTCAGGAAGTGCTTGAGAAGTTCGATATGGAAATGCCTTGTCAGCTTCGACTGGTTCGAGCGTTGTCCTCTAAATCTTGTCAGCCCGCGTCAGAGTCCATGGCCATAGCCCACAACCTTTGTCGGTACGCCTGATGTTCATATGACGCTTTGTGGCCTTGGGCCTCTAAGCGCCTCTCGTGTCACCTTTGGGCCACACAGTTGAATCGCCGCATCCTCTCCATCCCCTTCGGAATCGCCCTGATCGCGATCATCGGAGCATCACTCGCCCCTCTTTTTCTGACTCCGAAAGTTTCACCGTGCGCCTACCTCAGCGCACCGGTGCGGTTTCTCAAAATTGATAGCCGCCCGGTGAAAGTAAATCGAGGCACTCGCCCGTTCCCAGTGGTGGAATACAGCTACGTCGTTTCCGGCAAGAGCTATACCAGCACCAAGATGTTTTGCTCAGAAAGCGATGGGTTCAAAGCGAATTGGTCCAAGGTCGACCGCTTCTTTCACGTTGCCAAAAATGGGGGTGAAATTGTGGCTTGGTTTCCACCGTTTTCCCCCGAGTCGGCGTGCATCTCCATCGATGCGGAGTTCGACTACTCCGTGGTGTCAAGCACCTCTTCTCAGTGCCGGGCGGATTGAGGCCTGTCCTTGGCTGGGTGAGGGGGCTTCCCGGCATCGGGTGATGATGCTGCCGATTCCTTCGTGTTGAAGTTTGGCGATGTAAGAAGTGTTTGCTATTTAATTGATAGCTTGTTGCGCTTTATCTATAAGCGCTAGAGCCTGGTTTTTGCGAAGCAGACTGTTCGCACAAAAACCGGCGGTGCCAGCACACGCAGGTTCACCAACGCACAGGCCTCATCACCCCGCTACGGCAGCGGCAGTAGTGACGGTGTTGGCTTCACCACGCCTTGCTGTGGCGCACAAAAGATGCATTCCGGCCCCGCCTCTGTAGTCGCAGGCGCAGCAGCCCCTTCCGCATGGTTGCAGCAGTGCTCCAGCCACCCGGCCACCAGCCGGTACACCGATAAGTTGGTGCGGGCCGTGTGCGCACACAGGTAGTAGCCCAGCGGACTGTCAAAGCGGTCTTTCAGGGGCTCGACCAGCGTGCCGGCCTGCAATTCGTCTTCCACCAGGCAGGTGGGCACGATGCCTACGCCAAAGCCTGAAACCGCTGCGCAGATGATGAGTGAATACAGGTTAAAGCCCGGCCCGAAGCGGCTGGCGCTGGTGTCCAGGCCATGTGCTTCCTACCAGTCTTGCCACGCCAGGGGCACTTCGATGTGCTGCAGCAGCGTGGCGCGCATCAGGTCTTGCGGGGTGTGCAAGGGCAGGGCGTCGCGCAGTTGGGGATTGCAGACGATGCAGGTCTCTTTGCCGATCAGATAGCGCGCATTGGCGCTGGGCCAGTTGCCGTAGCCGTACTGGATGGCAGCGTCGAACTCGTGCGGCGTCGCAAAGTCGTGCGCGTGCTGGTAGCGCACAAAGTTCAGCGACACCTGCGGCAGCGTGCGCTTGAAGTGGCCCAGGCGCGGAAACAGCCACGGCACCCCAAATTGGGCAAGCACGAGGCGCCGAACATTTGGACGGGAATGAAAAAACACCGAGCGGGCGTCTAGCCTTCTCGGTGTTTTGCTATGTATTTAATAGCTTTTAGCGCTTTATGGACAAGCGCTAGAGCCTGTTTTGATGCTTGAATTTATGCTTAACGCAGCACAAGCACAGGGATGTGCGAGTGCGTCAGCACATGCTGCGTCTCGCTGCCCAGCAACAGGCGCTTGAGGCCCTTGCGGCCGTGCGATGCCATCACGATCAGGTCGCACTTGTGCTTCTTGGCGGCCGAGATGATGGCTTCGGCCACGAGGTCGGACTTGGCGATGACGGCCTTGACTGCCACGCCTTGGGCGTCGCCCTGGGCCTTCACGCCATCGACCATGGCCTGTGCCGCATCGCCCCATTGGGTTTCGATGCGCTTGACGTCGTTGGTATCGACGGGCATGCCGCCCTCGAAGTAACTGCGGGGGTAGCGGGGCACCACCTTGAGAGCCACGGCAGAGGCGCCGGTGAGCGCGGCCAGCGACAGTCCGTGTTCCACGGCCTTGTCGGAAAGGGGTGAGCCGTCCGTTGCGATCAGGATGCGTTTGTACATAAAGGTCTCCTCAAAGTGATGGAACAAGCTTAGGATGAATCATGTTCTGGGACTTGATGCAGGTCAATGTACCTGTCATGCCCGAACGATAGGCTTGAACCATGTCAATGTTTCGACCCGGTGCGCCGGCCTCCTCCCCGGCACATCCGCCCGATGCTGTTTCCAATGCGGAGCCTGCCGCGCACGCCGTGCTGCTGGACGACCCGCAGGAGTGGTCGGCGTTCGGTCGGCCTGTGGGGCCAACGGGCCAGGCTGCCGAAGATCCCGCCAGCTGTGCCTGGGACTCCCAGGTGGTGCTGGACGGCATGCACTGCGCGGCCTGTGCCCTCACCATCGAAGATGCCCTGCGCAGCGTGCCCGGCGTGCTGCAGGCGGATGTGAGCGCTGCCACGCGCCGTGCGCGCGTGGTGTGGCAGCCCTCCCAGGTGCAGCCCTCGCAGTGGATGGACGCTGTGCACAAGGCAGGCTACCGCGCCATGCCCGCCATGGATGCCTTTGCGCGCGAGCAGCGCCAGCGTGAGAACCGCCGTGCCCTGTGGCGCTGGCTGGTGGCAGGCTTTTGCATGATGCAGGTGATGATGTACGCGTGGCCCGCGTACGTGGCGCAACCTGGCGACCTGACGGGCGAAATGGAGCAACTGCTGCGCTGGGCCTCGTGGGTCATCACGCTGCCCATGGTGGTGTTCTCGTGTGGGCCGTTCTTCAGCAGTGCGCTGCGCGATATTCGCCTGCGCCGCGTCAGCATGGACCTGCCCGTGGCGCTGGGCATGGCCATCACCTTTGTGGTGAGCACGGCGGGCACCTTCGACCCTGCAGGCATCTTCGGCAAGGAGGTGTACTACGACTCGCTGACGATGTTTGTTTTCTTCCTGCTCACGGGCCGCTGGCTGGAGCTGCGCCTGCGCGACCGCACCGCCGGTGCGCTGGAAGCTGTGATGAACCGCCTGCCCGACAGCGTAGAGCGGCGCACGGCCGATGGCAGCTTTGTACGCGTGGCCACGCGCCGTGTGGTGGCGGGAGACACCATCCGTGTGCTGCCGGGCGAGGCGTTTCCGGCCGATGGACGCATCACGCTGGGCAGCACGCACGCCGATGAATCCCTGCTGACGGGAGAGTCCACCCCCGTGGCGCGCCCCGTGGGCAGCACGGTCACGGCGGGCAGCTACAACCTGCAGGCGCCGGTGGAGGTGCATGTGGAAGGCACGGGCGGGCAGACCCGCTTCGCCCAGATCGTGGCGCTGATGGAAAGCGCGTCGCTGCAAAAGCCACGCCTTGCCCAATTGGCGGATCGCATTGCGCGGCCGTTTCTGGTGGCGGTGCTCGTGGCAGCGGGCCTGGCTGCGGTGTACTGGTGGCCGTCCGACCCGGGGCATGCCTTGATGGTGGCGGTGGCTGTGCTCATCGTCACCTGCCCCTGCGCGCTGTCGCTGGCCACACCGGTGGCGATGCTCACCGCCGCTGGCACGCTGGCGCGCCATGGTGTGCTGGTGCGCAACCTGCAGGGGCTGGAGGCGCTGGCCCATGTGGACACCGTGGTGTTCGACAAGACCGGCACGCTCACGCGGGACGGCATGGCCTTGCAGGCCGTACACACCGCCCATGGATGGAGCACGGAAGAGGTGTTGGCTATGGCGGCGTCTCTGGCGCGCCACTCGATGCATCCTGCATCGCGAGCCGTGGTGGCTGCGGCTGCTGCGCTGGATGATGGTCGCTGGGCGGTGACCGATCTGCAGGAAGAAGCCGGGCAGGGCCTGGTGGCCAGGGTGCACGACAGATTGGGGGCCGGACAGCCCGCGCGCCAGGTCCGGCTGGGGTCTGCGCACCATGCAGGCGTGGCGCCTGAAGAAGCGGGGTCGGCGCTGCAGGTGGTGCTGTCGGAGCAGCATGTCAGCGGCGCAGTGTCCGAGCTGGCCCGTTTCGATCTGGTGGAAGACCTGCGCGCTGAGGCACCGGCTGTAGTGACTGCGCTGGAGCAGGGCGGCGTGGCGGTGCAACTGCTGTCGGGCGACCGCGTGGGCGCGGTGCAACGTGTGGCGGCGCAAGCGGGCATTGCCCAGGCGGTGGGCGAGTGCACGCCCCAGGGCAAGCTGGCTGCGTTGCAGGCCTTGCAGGCGGGTGGCCACCAGGTGGCCATGGTGGGCGATGGGCTGAACGATGGCCCGGTGCTGGCAGGGGCCCATGTGTCGTTTGCATTTGGCCGTGCGGTGCCGCTGGCGCAGTCGCAGGCCGATTTTGTGGTGCTGGGCGAGAGCCTGGCACTGGTGCCCCAGACCGTGCTGCTGGCGCGCCGTACCTTGCGTGTGGTGCGCCAGAACCTGTGGTGGGCTGCCGGCTACAACGCGTTGTGTGTTCCGCTGGCGGTGGTGGGCTGGATGCCAGCCTGGCTGGCCGGGTTGGGCATGGCGCTTAGCTCGCTGCTGGTGGTGCTCAACGCCGCGCGCCTTGCGCGCGACCTGCCGGCTTTGCCTGCGCAAGGCGAAGACCTGCGGCCACAACAGGGCGCTGTGCCGATTGATATCTCAAAAACAAGCTGGCTGGAGGCTGCCTGATGGACATTCTTTATCTGCTGATTCCACTGTCCGTGGTGCTGGTGCTGATGATTCTGGCGGGCCTGTGGTGGGCGGTCTACCACGGCCAGTTCGAGAGTGTCGAGCAAGAGGGAGAGCGGATTCTCCGAGACGGTTGACTTGTGTCAATGCCCAAAAAAGCTGACTGCAACAAACTCTTACTGCATTACAAAGAGGTGCCCGATGGATTCTCCAAAAACAAATGCTGCGCACTACAACGATACAGTGGTGCGGCAGTTTTCTATCCTGGCCGTGGTTGTGGGGGTGGTTGGCATGCTGGTGGGCGTCATCATCGCCGCCCAGCTTGCCTGGCCTGAACTCAACTTTGGCATTCCGTGGCTCAGTTATGGCCGCTTGCGACCCTTGCACACCAATGCGGTGATCTTTGGGTTTGGTGGCAGTGCGCTGTTCGCCACCAGTTACTACGTGGTGCAACGCACCTGCCAGGTTCGCCTGTTTGCCGGGCCCCTGGCGGCCTTCACCTTCTGGGGATGGGTGCTGGTCATTGCCGGGGCCGTCATCAGCCTGCCAATGGGCTACACCCAGGGCAAGGAATACGCTGAACTCGAATGGCCGATTGACATCCTGATCACGCTGGTATGGGTGTCCTATGCCATCGTGTTCTTTGGCACCATCGGTGTGCGCAAGGTCAAGCACATCTATGTGGCCAACTGGTTCTTTGGCGCGTTCATCCTGGCTGTGGCATTGCTGCACGTGGTCAACAGCGCTGCGATCCCGGCTGACCTCATGAAGAGCTACTCGGCCTACGCCGGTGTGCAGGATGCCATGGTGCAGTGGTGGTATGGCCACAACGCCGTGGGCTTCTTCCTGACCGCAGGCTTCCTGGGCATGATGTACTACTTCATCCCCAAGCAGGCGGGACGACCCGTGTATTCGTATCGCCTGTCGATCGTGCACTTCTGGGCCTTGATCTTCACCTACATGTGGGCCGGCCCTCACCACCTGCACTACACCGCGCTGCCTGACTGGACGCAATCGGTGGGCATGGTGTTCTCGCTGATCCTGCTGGCACCCAGCTGGGGCGGGATGATCAACGGCATCATGACCCTGTCGGGCGCATGGCACAAGCTGCGTGACGACCCCATCCTGCGTTTCCTGATCGTGTCGCTGTCGTTCTACGGCATGTCCACGTTCGAAGGTCCGATGATGTCCATCAAGACCGTCAACGCCCTGAGCCACTACACCGACTGGACCGTGGGCCACGTGCACTCTGGCGCGTTGGGCTGGGTGGGTCTGATCTCGATGGGCTCGCTGTACTACCTGGTGCCCCGACTGTTTGGCCGCGAAAAGATGCACTCCATCAAGGCCATTGAGCTGCACTTCTGGATGGCCACCATCGGCATCGTGCTGTACATCGCCGCGATGTGGATTGCCGGTGTGATGCAAGGCCTGATGTGGCGCGCCATCAACCCCGACGGCACGCTGACCTACACCTTTGTGGAAAGCGTGAAGGCGACCTATCCGTTCTATGTGATCCGCGTGGCCGGTGGCCTGCTGTATCTGGGGGGCATGTTGGTCATGGCCTGGAACGTGTGGATGACAGCGATCTCGGGCCGTTCGGTCAAGGTGGCGATCCCTGCCGTGAATGCGGCCCACGCCTGAGCCGAAGGAGATAACTCATGTCTAACAACAACCCATCGAATTCGACCGGCTTCTCCCATGAAAAGGTGGAAACCAACAACTTCCTGATGATCGTGCTGATCCTGCTGGTCATCGCCATCGGCGGCCTGGTAGAGATCGTGCCACTGTTCTTCCAGAAGTCCACAACCGAGGCGGTCAAGGGTGTGGAGCCTTACAACGCCATGCAACTGGTGGGCCGCGACGTCTACATCCGTGAAGGTTGCTACAACTGCCACTCGCAGATGATCCGCCCGTTCCGCGCTGAAACGCTGCGCTATGGGCACTATTCGGTGGCGGGTGAGTTTGTGTACGACCACCCCTTCCAGTGGGGCAGCAAGCGCACAGGCCCCGACCTGCACCGCGTGGGAGGCAAGTACAGCGACGAATGGCACCGCATCCACCTGAACAACCCGCGTGATGTGGTGCCCGAATCGAACATGCCTGCCTATCCCTGGCTGGAGAAGAACGCCGTGGACCCCGCCAGCGTGGCGCCGCGCATGAAGGCCCTGCGCACTGTGGGTGTGCCGTACACCGACGAACAGATCGCTGCGTCTGCCGCTGATGTCAAGGGCAAGACGGAGATGGAAGCGCTGATTGCGTACCTGCAAGTCATGGGCCGCGCGCTCAAGTAAAGGAGATATCCCCATGGACATCACCACCATGCGCATTGTGGCCACGCTGGCTTCAATGGCCTGTTTCATTGGCATCTGGGTCTGGGCCTACCGAGGCCGCAACAAGGCCCGGTTCGACGAGGCCGCCCAGCTGCCTTTTGAGCAAGATTGACCTTCACCAGAACGAGAACACCCCATGAGTGACTTCACCAGCAATTTCTGGTCGGTCTTTGTGACCACGCTGACCCTGGTCGGCATCATCGCCTGCGGCATTCTGCTTTGGATGGCAGGCCGCAAGAAGGTGATGGCCACGTCCGACAACACCACCGGCCACGTCTGGGACGAAGACCTGGTCGAGATGAACAACCCCCTGCCACGCTGGTGGGTGTGGCTGTTTGTCATCACCATCATCTTCGGCCTGGGCTACCTGGCCGCCTATCCAGGCCTGGGCAGCTTTTCCGGCAAGCTCAACTGGACACAGAAGGGTGAATACGAGGCTGAGATGGCCAAGGCCAAGGCCGAGCTGGAGCCGCTGTATGCCCGCTTTGCATCGATGAAGCCGGAAGACATTGCCAAGGATCCTCAGGCCCAGGCCATTGGCGAGCGCCTGTTCATGAACAACTGCGCGCAGTGCCATGGCTCGGACGCCCGGGGTAGCAAGGGTTTCCCCAATCTGGCTGATGGCGATTGGTTGCATGGCGGTGCACCCGAGAAGATCCGTGAAACCATCGAGAAGGGCCGTATCGGCAACATGCCTCCCATGGCTACCGCAGTGGGCTCCCCCGAAGATGTGCGCAATCTTTCGCACTATGTGCTGAGTCTTTCGGGCAGCCCGCATGACTCGCTGCGTGCTTCGTTGGGCAAGTCCAAGTTCACGGCGTGTGCAGCCTGCCACGGAATGGACGGCAAGGGTAATCAGGCACTGGGTGCCCCCAACCTGACCGACGACATCTGGCTGCATGGCTGGGGCGAGGCGGCCATCACTGCCATGGTCAACAACGGCAAGGTTAACCAGATGCCCGCCCAGGCGGACAAGCTGACGGAAGCGCAGATCGGTGTGCTGTCGGCCTATGTCTGGGGCTTGTCGAACGGCACCCAGGCCGCTGCACGCTGAGCCTTGGCCATTTGGAGCAGTGCCCAGGCACTGCTCCTGGGGGCAGCGCAAACTGAGAACCACGAAGCAAACGGACCGATACCATCATGAACCCACCCAGCGAGCCTGCTCGCAAGGTCATCCCGATAGCGCCGGTTGCGTCCGATGCCTCATCGCAGGGCGAGATTGTTTCCCTGTACGAAGCGCAAAAGAAGATCTACCCGCGTTCCATCAGTGGCCTGTTCGCGCGTTGGCGCTGGGGTATGGTGTTTCTCACGCAGATCGTTTTCTACGGGCTGCCCTGGTTTGAATGGGGGCAGCGCCAGATGGTGCTGTTTGACCTGGGGGCTCGGCGGTTCTACATCTTCGGCCTGGTTCTGTACCCCCAGGATTTCATCTATCTCACGGGCCTGCTCATTATCTCGGCGTTATCCCTGTTCCTCTTTACGGCGGTGGCAGGGCGGCTTTGGTGTGGATTTGCGTGCCCGCAAACGGTCTACACCGAAATGTTCATGTGGATCGAGCACAAGATCGAAGGTGATCGCAGTGCACGGCTTCGGCTGGACAATGGGCCCTGGACCTTCGAGAAGGTTCGCAAGAAGTTTTTCAAGCAGGTCATCTGGATTGCCGTGGCGTTGTGGACGGGGTTCACGTTCGTGGGCTATTTCGTGCCCATCCGCGAACTCGGGGCAGAGCTGCTGGCGGTGCAGGGTGGCTGGCAGATTTTCTGGGTACTGTTCTATGGCTTTGCCACCTATGGCAATGCTGGCTATATGCGCGAACAGGTGTGCAAATACATGTGTCCCTATGCGCGCTTTCAGAGCGCCATGTTCGACAAGGACACGCTGATCGTTACCTACGACCCAGAACGCGGTGAGCAGCGTGGGCCGCGCAAGAAGAACATCGACTACAAGGCCCAGGGGTTGGGCGATTGCATTGACTGCTCGCTGTGTGTGCAGGTGTGCCCCGTGGGCATCGATATTCGCAAGGGCTTGCAGTACGAATGCATCGGCTGCGGCCTGTGCGTGGACGCCTGCAATACCGTGATGGACAAGATGCAGTATCCGCGCGGGCTCATCCGGTTTTCTACGCAGAACGGCGTGGCCAAACGGTGGAGTCAGTCGCAGATCCTGCGCCGTGTGCTGCGGCCACGTGTGCTGATATACAGCGCGGTCCTGGTCGCCCTGTGCGTAGGCATGATGGCCAGCCTTGCCACACGCACGCCCTTGAAGGTGGATGTGGTGCGTGATCGGGCGGCGCTGTCGCGCATCGTGGCGGGTGGAAAGCTGGAGAACATCTACCGCCTGCAGATCATGAACGCCACTGAAGGCCCCCAGCGCTATCGCATCAGTGTGCGTGGCCTTGAAGGGCTGGAAGTCGCTTCTGATGCCGAGGTGGACATCGGTGCGGCGGAGTCCCGGTGGGTGGCCGTCCGTCTGCAGATACCCTATGGATCAGCCCCTTCAGGATCACATGCCGTGCAGTTCGATGTGCAGGCCTTGGGCGCGGACGCCCATGTGAGCGAGAAATCCGTGTTTCTGGTGCCGCGATAACGCGGCGCGCGCCCGGGTGCAAGACCTTCGCGGGTCTTGCTTTGAGCAAGATAATTTTTGAGGAGTAAGCACCATGCCATCCAGTTCCGCCCTCGGCACTGCCCCTTCTGCCGCTGCACCCTGGTGGAGATTTGGCCATGTGTGGCTGATCATCGCCGGTCCCGTGATCGTGATCATTGCAGGGTTTGTGACCCTGTGGCTCGCGATATCGCGCCCCGACCCTGTGGTCGCGGAAGATTATTACCGCCAGGGCATCGAGATCAACAAGACACTGGCCACCCCAGAAAAAAGCCTGTTGCCAGCCATGAAGGGCCGCAACCACGCGGCCACCCCGGTCCAGGACCAGCCGCGCTGAACCCACTTGGCCGGGCGGCTTGCCTACACGGCCTTACCAGGAGACAAACCAATGTGGATGCAACGCGTGATGTGGATTGCATGGCCGGCCTTTTTGATGGCCGGTGTGATGGAAATGCTGGTTTTTGCGATGGTGGACCCGCAAGACCTTCACTGGTTTGGGCAGCCGTTGGCATTGTCACGGCAGGGCGTGTACACGCTGGCCTTTTTTGCGTTCTGGATGATCACGATGGCATCCAGCGCGTTGACCACGCTGCTGGCCATGTCACCGTTTGAACTTAACCGTTGCCCGGTTCCCGAAGGCGAGCGTCCCGATGACTGCCGCAAGACATCATCGTGCCCTTGAGCGGTAGTGCCACCTATTGGCAAAGGTCAATGTGGTGAGGGCTGCCAGGATGGCAGACGACAGCAGGTTCAGTGGCAGGCTTGCTGGTTGTTCACGATGCGCTTGAGGGCCTCGGTCTCCAGGATGCGCACATGGCGCTGCTTGACCTCGACAATGCCTTCTTCCACGAACTTGGAGAAGGTGCGGCTCACGGTTTCGAGCTTGAGGCCCAGGTAGCTACCGATCTCTTCGCGGGTCATGCGCAGCACGAGCTCGGACTGCGAGAACCCCCGGGCGTGCAGGCGCTGAACCAGATTGAGCAGGAACGCGGCCAGGCGCTCCTCAGCGCGCATGCTGCCCAGGAGCAGCATCACGCCATGTTCACGGACAATCTCGCGGCTCATGATCTTGTGCACATGGTGCTGCAAGGCGGTGACTTCGCGGGACAGTTCTTCGATTCGGTCAAACGGCATGACGCAGACTTCCGCGTCTTCCAGGGCCACCGCATCGCAGGTGTGGTGGTCATTCACGATGCCATCAAGGCCGATGATCTCGCCTGCCATCTGAAAACCCGTGACCTGGTCACGCCCGTCTTCGGTGGCTACACATGTTTTGAAGAAGCCGGTTCGAATGGCATAGAGCGAGGTGAAGGATTCGCCGTTGCGGAAAAGGGTTCCACCGCGTTTGATCTTGCGGCGAACGGCAACGACCTCGTCAATGCGCTGCAGCTGTTCCTCGCTCAGCCCCACCGGCATGCACAGCTCGCGCAGGTTGCAGTTGGAGCAGGCGACTTTGATGGTGAGCGGGTTCATAGGAACAGAGGCTGGGTAAGGTTTGAGCATATCGCCCCATATGCCTAACAGGCTGGGCCTTTGGGTGCGGGTGGGCGACTGATGTGCATCAAATTGTCGCTCTTCGTCCCGGTCCATCACTTGATGCAGGTCAAGGACATGGAGTGCAGCTTACGGCACAGTCGAAGTGTACGCAAGGAATTTGCCCATGACCGCTGTTTCGCCCGAGCTGCTGCGCCGTTTCGACGTGCCAGGGCCCCGTTATACCTCTTACCCAACAGCTGACCGTTTCGTCGAGGCCTTTGGGCAGGACGACTACGCACTTGCCTTGGAGCAGCGCAGGCTGGGCTCCATGACGAAAGCCTTGCCGCTGTCTTTGTACGTGCACATCCCCTTTTGCGAGTCCCTGTGTTACTACTGCGCATGCAACAAAATCATCACCAAACACCATGATCGGGCAGAGGTGTATTTGCGGTATTTGAGCCGCGAGATTGACTTGCACACAGCACACTGCGGCACGGGGCAGGTGGTGAGTCAGCTTCACCTGGGTGGCGGCACGCCCACTTTTCTATCGGACGAGGGCTTGCGGGAGCTGATGGGCATGCTCAAACGCAGCTTTTCGTTGGCGCCGGGCGGGGAGTATTCGATTGAGGTGGACCCTCGCACCGTCAATGCGGACCGCCTTGCAGTGCTGGCGGAACTGGGATTCAACCGACTGAGCTTTGGGGTGCAGGATTTCGATCCTGAGGTTCAAAAGGCCGTTCACCGCATACAGCCTGCCGAGCAGGTGTTTTCGCTGGTGGAGTCCGCACGTTCGCTGGGTTTTGAATCCATCAATGTGGATTTGATCTACGGCCTGCCTCGGCAGACGCCAGAGTCGTTTGACCGCACGCTGGCCCAGGTTACGCAGCTGCGGCCTGACCGTATCGCGTTGTACGCGTATGCCCATCTGCCAGAACGTTTCAAGCCTCAACGCCGTATTGTTTCGGCCGAGTTGCCAGCGGCAGCAGGCAAGGTGTCGATGCTCTCCCGTTCGCTGGACGCCTTCATGGATGCTGGGTACGTGTATGTGGGCATGGACCACTTTGCATTGCCTGAGGATGCATTGGCAGTCGCCAAGCGCCAGGGGCGTCTGCACCGCAACTTCCAGGGCTACAGTACGCAACCTGATTGCGACCTGATCGGCCTGGGTGTGTCTGCGATTGGCCGTGTCGGAGCCACCTACAGCCAAAATGCCAAGACCCTGGATGAGTATTACGATTTTCTGAACCAGGGGCGCCTGCCCGTCGTTCGTGGGTTGGCCCTGACGCGCGACGATCTTGTGCGCCGCGCGGTCATCATGGCCCTGATGTGCCAAGGCGAGCTGTTGTTTGAGCCCATGGAGCAAGCGTGGTTGATCGACTTTCGCCACTACTTCTCTGCGGAGCTGGCGCAACTGGAAACCATGGCCGAGCAGGGGCTTGTGGTGGTGCGGCCCGATGGGGTCGAGGTCACTGCCATGGGCTGGTTCTTTGTGCGCGGCATTGCCATGGTCTTTGACCGTTACCTGCAGGCTGACCGCAACCGCGCCCGTTTTTCGCGCATCATCTGATTCTCATGATTGCTACGGTCGCCTCAACCGCCTTGCTGATGGGACTCGTGGGCGGGTCCCATTGTTTGGCCATGTGTTCTGCGCCTTGTGGGGCATTGATCGGGCAGGGCGGTGTGGGCATGGCCTCCACAGCCGGTGGCGATGCGCAGCCACAGGCAACTCCCCCGACGGTGCAGACAGTGCAGTGGGTGCCCCGTGGCGGTGTCATTCGGCGCGCCGTCGCTTTTCATGCTGGCCGCTTGGCCGGGTACGCTATGGCGGGTGGCTTGGCTGCATGGGCCATGGACAGCCTGGCATGGTTGACCCAGCAAACCGTGGCACTTCGCCCTGCGTGGACCCTGATGCATGTTGCGGTGATGGCGTGGGGTTTGATGATGGTGATCCAGGCGCGCCAGCCCCTGTGGGTAGAGCAGGCGGGCCGTACCGTATGGGCGCGTGTGCGGCCTCTGGTCAGTGCACCCGGCGGGGTTCTGGTTGCTGGTGGGCTTTGGGCCTTGATGCCCTGTGGCCTGCTCTATTCCGCGCTGCTCGTGGCTGCGCTGAGCGGAGGGCCTCTGGAAGGGGCGCTCAGCATGGCGCTTTTTGGCCTGGGCAGTGGTGTGTGGCTGGTGGGCGGGCCCTTGGTGTGGATTCGGCTGAAAGCAGGGGTCAATGCGAAACGTGCGGACTGGGGAACGCGCATCGCAGGAGGTTTGCTGTGCGCCGTGGCCAGCTGGGCACTCTGGATGGACCTGATCTACAAACCGTCGTTGTGGTGCCGCTAGCCAGCAGTTCCCCCATCCGCAAGCTGCCGCTCGATGGGGTTCGGGAGGCCTCGTAAATCCATGTCTATACAAGGGTGATCAACGCTTGCCCTTGGTGAGAAAGGCAAGTGTTGCCGTGCCGCTGCGGCGCAGGCGCACTCCTTCGACAAGTCCCTCGAACTGGCGATAATCTGTGTAACTATTGGTGGCATTGACGTCGCCATGTTTCACACGCCTTGAAGTGAACTCCTCCATCCTCATCGACATCAGCCAACTGCGTGTCGGCATGTACATCCAGCTCGACGTGGGTTGGTTGCACCATCCGTTCCCGGTGAGCAGCTTTCGTGTGGCGGCGGCGGAGCAGATTGCCACCTTGCGTGAGCTGGGGCTCACCGAGGTGCGGTACTTTCCCAAAAAGAGCGATCCAGAACTGAGGGAACTCGTGCCTGCAGCCTGGAGCGTGCCGGAAATGAAGGCATCGTCTTCGAGTGCACCTGAGGCTTCGACAGCTACTGCCACGGTGGACCCAGAGGCGCAGCGCAGGCGTGAATTGCTGGAGGCCCAGAACCGGACGCTGGCGGCCTGCAATCAGCGGTTTGGGGAGGCCACGCGGCAATACCAGGCGCTGGAGCGTGTCGTCTCGGAGCACCCCGACCAGGCCCGTACCAAAGGCGAAACGCTGGTGTCAGGTTGCGTGGCCGAACTCCTGGAAAACGGTGATTCTGTCATCCGGCTGTTGTCGGAAGGGGTGGGCGAGCGCAATGCCCTGCACCCGATCAACGTGATGGTGATCTCTTTGCTGCTGGGCCGTGCGTTGGGCATGAAAAGTGCCGAGCTGCACGACCTTGGCATTGCCGCGCTGATTCATGATCTGGGCAAGCTCAAGCTGCCGCCGAATCTCAGGCAACCTACGCCCTCCATGATTCCGATGGAGCGTACGCGTTACGAGACCCATGTGGCTGAGTCCGTGACACTGGCCACGCGCATGGGGCTGCCCGAACCTGTGATTACCGCCGTTGCTCGGCACCATGAGATGGCCGATGGCAGTGGGTTTCCACTGCGGTTGTCGGGGTCCGATCTGGGGCGCGCGAGCCAGGTGCTCGCCCTCGTCAATCGCTACGATCGCATGTGCAATCCCGCCAATGGAGTGGATGCGCTCACACCCCACGAGGCTTTGTCGGTCATCTTTGCACAGCTCAAGGCGCGCTTCGATTCCGTGGTGCTCGGGGCATTCATCCGCATGATGGGGGTGTACCCGCCGGGCTCCATCGTCCAGTTGGTGAACGACCGCTATGCGATTGTTGCCTCGGTCAACTCTTCGCGTCCGCTGCGGCCCAAGGTCATCGTCCATGACTCCCGGGTGCCCAAGGATGAGGCTCCCATCCTGGACCTGGAAACTGTGCCCGAGCTGGGTATCCGGCGCAGCCTCAAGCCTGCGCAACTGCCGCGCGATGCGCTGGACTACCTCTCTCCGCGGCAGCGTATCTGTTACTTTTTCGAGCGTGCGGTCAGCCCCGGTCCCGAAGAGGCAGGGTCGTGACCGTTTCGCAGTCCCACGGCTGGCTCGACGGTTTACAGGAGGCCGTCTGGCTGGTCGATGAGACCAGCCTGCTCATCCTTCACGCGAATGCCGCCGCGCAGCGGCTGGTGGGCTTGCCTGTGGCCGAGATGGTGGGTACGCCCGTGTTGCGTCTGGCCTCCACACCGCAGGACATGGCGTTCTGGGGGGAGTCGGCCCAGGTGGTTGCAGATGGCATTCATTCCCACACCAGCCTTTTGCGCGCTGACGGCACCCTGGTTCCGGTCAATCGTCAGGTGACGCGCGTTCCTGCAGAGGTCGCTTCTGGCACGGTCTTCATGCTGACCATGCTGGATCGCAGTGTCCAGGAATCGACCGAGCGCGAGCTGGAAACTTTGCTTTCTGAGCTGCGCGCCACGCTGGATTCTGCCGCTGACGGCATGCTCGTGTGCAGCCTCGATGGCCGGGTGCGGGCTTTCAATCAGCGGCTTGCGCAACTGTGGAATATTCCGCGCGATTTGCTGGTGCGGCGCGACGATGCGGCTGTCTATGCGCACATGGAGGCCCAGGTTGAGGACGCACGTGCCTATGCGGAGCGTTTGGCTGCCATCGCCCGAGAGCCGATGCAGGAGAGCACCGACATTCTGGTGTTGCGAAATGGCTTGGTGCTGGAGTTGCGCACCGTGCCGCAGTTCAGCCAGGGGCGGCCCGTGGGGCGGGTGTATTCGTACCGGGACATCACCCGCCAGACCGAGATACAGGCCAGCCTGAGACTGGCCGCACGGGTGTTCGAGTCCAGCCTGGACGCCATCTTCATCGCCGACAGCCAGCACAGGGTCTTGCGCATGAACCCAGGCTGCGAGCGGCTGGTGGGGCCGTCTGCCAAATCGTTTGAAGGCTGCCTGGCGGCGTCGTTGTTCGGTGGTGGGTCGGACGCGGCTTTCATGGAGCAGGTGCTGCAGGGGTGGGCCAAGGAGGGTTTCTGGGAAGGCGAGCTGTGGCTGCCCCGTGACAACGGCACCTATTGCGCAGTGCAGTTGTCATGGGTGGCGCTGCGCGACGACGAAGAGCGTCTGGTGCAGAGCATCGGCTTCATGCGGGATCTGACGCTGCAGCACGCCGCCCAGAAGCGCATTGAGGAGTTGGCCTACAGCGACGTACTCACGGGCCTGCCCAACCGTCTGCTGTTGTCGCAGCGTGTGGACACTGCCATCCAGGGGGCGCGCCAGAGCGACACGGGCTTTGCCATCCTGTTTCTGGATCTCGACCGCTTCAAGATCATCAATGACTCCCTCGGCCACCCTTTCGGTGACCGCGTGCTGCAACTGGTGGCCGAGCGCCTGCAGGCCTGCCTGCGCCAGACGGACATGTTGTGTCGACTGGGTGGCGATGAATTTGTCATCTACCTGCATGGCGGTGATGCCGTGGTGGCTGAGAGCGTGGCGCGCCGCATCCTTGACGACATGCTCAAGCCCTTCATGCTTGACAGCATGGGCTTCTCCATCCAGTGCAGCATCGGCATGGCGCTGTACCCACAGGACGGTGCGACGCTGGACGATCTCATCAAGCAGGCTGACACGGCCATGTACCGTGTCAAAGAGCGCGGCCGGGGTAGCTATGGCTTTTACCAGCCGCAGATGAATGCCAATCTGCTGTCGCGCATGCAGATGGAGCATGCGATGCGCCAGGCGCTGGGGCTTGACCGCATGGCAGTGCACTACCAACCACAGGTCAACATGGCCACCGGGCGCATCACGGGGGCCGAAGCGCTGATACGCTGGACCGACCCGGAGTTCGGTGCAGTATCACCTGGGCAGTTCATCCCCCTGGCGGAGGAGTCTGGCTACATCGTGACGCTGGGCGCGTGGGTCATGGAGCAGGCCGTGCGTGAGGCGGCGGTGTGGATGCACAGTGGCATGCCGATCATGATTTCCGTGAACGTGTCTGCGCTGGAGTTCCGGCAGCCTGATTTCGTGGACCGCATCACCCGGCTACTGGCGGTGCACCAGTTGCCGCCCACGCTGCTGGAGCTGGAGCTGACGGAAACCATCCTGCTGCAGGATGCACAGGAAATGGAGCAGCGCCTGCGTGTGCTCGCCGGGCTTGGCATTGGACTCGCCATCGACGATTTCGGCACCGGGTATTCCAGCCTGGCGTACCTGAAGAAGCTGCCGATCCACAAGCTCAAGATCGACCAGTCCTTTGTGCGTGGCCTGCCCGACGATGATGGAGACCGGGCCATCGTGAGTGCCATCATCAGCATGGGGCGTGCCATGCACATTGAGGTGGTGGCAGAGGGGGTGGAAACAGAAACTCAGCAGGCGGTGTTGCTGCAGATGCAGTGCGACCACTACCAGGGATTTCTCTGCGCGCCAGGGCTTTCTGCCCAGGAGTTTCGCGCCATGCTTGCCAGGCCCTTGCCTTTGAAAGCGCGGGGGCGGCGCAGTTCGGTCCAGAACTAAGGCAACCTGGTGCTACGGCCCCCCGGTAGCATAGGGGGCGGTCCAGAGACGCTTAAAGCGCCGCGATGCCCTTCCAGAGCATGTACGCCGCCAGTCCGAACAACAGCGATGCGAATACACGCTTGAGCTGCTTGACTGGCAGGCTGTGTGCTGCTTTGGCGCCCAGTGGCGCGGTGAGCACGCTGCAGGTCGCTATCACGGCCAGGGCGGGGAGCCAGATGTAGCCCAGCGAGGCGGTTGGCAATCCCTCCACGTTCTGCCCTCCGATCACATAGCCCACCACGTTGGCCAGTGCGATGGGAAAACCCAGCGCCGCACTGGTGGCTACCGCGTTGTGGATGGGCACGTTGCACCAGGTCATGAATGGCACGCTCACGAACCCGCCACCAGCACCCACCAGGCCCGACAGGAATCCGATCACGCCACCTGCCGCCACCTGGCCTGCACCACCGGGCATCTGGCGCGTGGGGGCGGGTTTTTTGTCCAGAAACATCTGTGTGGCCGAAAAACTCACGAACAACGCGAAGAAGATGGCTAGGAACGAACCCTTGAGCAGCGCAAACACGCCCAGGCTCGCAATGAAACCACCGAGCACGATGCCAGGCGCCAGCCGCTTGACGATGTCCCAGCGCACGGCGCCGCGCTGGTGGTGGGCCCGCACACTGGAGATCGACGTGAACATGATGGTGGCCATCGAGGTGGCAATCGCCATCTTCACCGCCAGATCGGGTGCGACCTTTTGCGCGCCCAGGATGTAGGTCAAGAACGGGACCAGCAGCATCCCGCCGCCAATGCCCAGTAGGCCCGCCAGAAAACCTGTGGCCAGGCCCAGGACACCGAGTTCAACAATCAGCAGGGGATCGAGCATGGCGCGACGTCAGACAAAGGGGTGGAAAGAGGGGAGGGAAGGCGGGGAGATGCCCTGTCGGAGATGCTGCAGCGTGGGGTTGCGTGGACAGGGGCATGGGGAAGAAGGTGTCTGCGAATGCCACCGGACTCTCATCCTGAACCGGGGGTTCAGGTGGGCGAGGGCAGCCAAGCGTTGGGTTCATCTGACGCGAGATGATCACGCTCACCGGGCAATGTACCAAGCCCGAGCTCGTTGAGCATTGGTTCAAGGAAATATAAAGCCCGGCGGCTTCGCAGACACCGCCATTGTAGGCGCTGCCTGCACGGGTTGAGTGTTTGGGGCCATGTAAAGCCCGTAAGCTTTGAGGGGTGCAGATCGGGGGCAATCCGGCAGGCTTGGCGCTGTGCTGGGGGGCTGTCAAAGAAGGCGGCCGTCGTCGCCCAATGCCTGATCCAATCGCTGCACCAGGGCATGAAGGCGCTGCTGGTCTTCGTCGGGTAGGAGGGTTTCCTGCGTACCCGTGCTGGCAGCGGTTGCGATGGTGGGGCTGGCCGTTTTGGCGGCGGCACCTGCTGCCAGGTCGGCAGCCTCGCGGTCGGCGATTTCGAAAGCTAGGTTCAAGGCCGCCAGCACCGCAATGCGTTCGCGGGCGCGGACCTTGCCCGCATCGCGGATGCGGATCATCGCGGTATCGACACGCTCCACAGCATCCAGCAGGCGGCTTTCGTGGCCCTCGGGGCAGGTCAGCAGGTAGCTTTGCTGCAGGATCTGCACCTCGATTTGCTTCATTCGGCTTCCTTGGTGACAGCGGCAGGGGCTGCGGCGGGCAGGCGCTCCAGCAGTGCATCCACGCGGGCGCGGGCGGCACTGAGGCGGGATTTGAGGGAGTCCCGTTCTTGCGTCAGCGCGGCCACCTGATCGGTCAGCAGCGCGTTGGTGCGTTGCAGTTCTGCCTGGCGCAGCAGCAGGCGGTCGACGCGCTCGGCGATCTGGTCGGTGGGGGACGGTGTGGCCATACAGCCCCCGATTGTAGGGTTGCAGGCTGTAAACAGCCGTAAAATCGCGCGGTTGGTGCTCGCGGTGTGGTTCACATGCCGCAGTTCAACGGGAAGCAGGGAGGCGCAGTACCACCGGTACACGCCCAGCCTGCGCTGCCCCCGCAACGGTCAGCGGACGAGTCTTTCGACTCTCTCTCCATCCATACGCCACTGAGCGCCTTGAACAAGCGCATGGGAAGGCATTGGGGGGGTGTTCCGCCAGCCCGGATACCGGCCAACACGGTGGCTGCGTGCGCCCTTTTTGGAGCTGCGCGGCTGTATCACCCACATGCTGGCGGGAGGCCGGCCCGGGTTGTTTGTTGACGATGATCCCCATGAAAATCCGTACCCTTCGTGCGCGCCCTGTGGCGCTGCTGCGCCTGCCTGCCCACCGTGTGGCCCTGTTGACCCTGGCGGTTGGCAGCGCCTGCAGTGCGCTGGCCCAGAGTGCCCCGGCAACCGGCGAACTGCTGGCCCAGAACCTGCGCGCGCCCTCGCTCGCCGAAACCGTGGTGGCCGCCACGCGCACGCCGCAGCCGCTGTCCGACCTGGTGGCCGACATCTCCATCGTGGACCGCGAAACCATCGAAAGCAGCGGCGCCACTGGCCTGGCCGACCTGCTGGCCCGTCTGCCGGGTGTGGAGTTCTCGCGCAATGGCGGCCCGGGTGCCACCACGGGTGTATTCCTGCGCGGTGCCGAATCGCGCTTCACAGCGGTGTACATCGACGGGGTGCGCATCGATTCGCAGTCCACCGGGGGGGCGCCGTGGGAGAGCATTCCGCTCGGCCTCATCGATCGCATCGAAGTGCTGCGCGGCCCCGCAGGCGCCGTATACGGATCGGATGCCATGGGCGGCGTGGTGCAGATTTTCACCAAGCGCGGCGAGAACGGCACGGCGCCGTATGTGGGCGTGGGCATTGGCAACCACAACACCACCAAGGTGGAGGCCGGCATCAGCGGGGCCAGCGGCACCGTGGACTACGCGCTGGGCTTTGCGCGCGATGACAGCAAGGGCTTCAACGCCCGCACGGTGGCCACCCAGAACCCTGACCGCGACGGCTACCGCACCACGGCAGGCCATGCCCGAGTGGGCCTGCAGGTCGATGCGGCGCACCGGCTGGAGGGAACGCTCATGGTCAATGACTCCAACAGCGGCTACGACAGCGGGCTGGGCAAGGACGACCGCAACTTGCACACCATGCACGCCCTGGGCCTCAACTGGATTGCCCAGTGGAGCAGCGCTTACAAGACGCGCTTGTCCATCACCGACTCGCGCGATGAATACGAAACCCGCCCCTCGCCCTACCTGAGCGACACGCGCCTGCGTGGCTACTACTTCCAGAACGAATGGCGCCAGGGCGCGCACTTGGTCACGGCCGCGCTGGAGCGCCGCGAAGACCGTCTCGAAAACGCCCCCATCGATGCCAAGCGCTCGCAGGACGCGCTGGCCCTGGGCTACGGCTACAACGCTGCAGGCCACACCGTGCAGCTCAACCTGCGCCACGATTCCGACAGCGAGTTTGGCGGCAAGAGCACCGGCAGCGTGGCCTACGGCTACGCCATCACACCGCAGTGGCGCGCTACGGCATCGGTGGGCACGGCCTTCCGCGCGCCCACGCTGTACCACCGCTTCAGCGAATACGGCGTGGCCACGCTGCGCCCCGAAAGCAGCCGCAATGCCGAAGTGGCGCTGCGCTACGCCCAGGGCAACAGCACGTTCTCGGCCACGCTGTTTCGCAACCGTGTGAGCAACCTGATTTCGTTCTCTGGCCCCGGCACCTGCCTGTCGGACTTTGGCTGCTACGCCAACACGGCCCGGGCCGAATACAAGGGCGTGACGTTTGCGGGATCGCACCGCCTGGGCGATGTGCAGCTGCACGGCTCCATCGACCTGCAGCGCCCGCGTGACCTGGACACCGGCAAGCAGCTGGCGCGCCGTGCCAAGCAGCACGCCACCTTCGGCGCCGACACCCGCCTGGCGGGGTGGACCGTGGGCGCCGAAGTGCAGGCATCCGGCCGCCGCTTCGACACCGTGGCCAACACCAATGTGCTGGGTGGCTACACGGTGGTCAACCTGTACGCCAGTACCCGCATTGCGCGCGACTACACGCTGCTGGCCCGCATCGACAACCTGGCCGACAAGGACTACCAGCTGGCCCGCACCTATGCCACCGCAGGCCGCACGGTCTACGTCGGTGTGAAGTGGGCGCCGCAGTGAAGCCCCCCCTGAGGCGCTGCGCGCCTTCCCCCCGCGGGGGGACGCCACCCGTGGCCTGGCGGAGCCAGTTCCACGGTGGCACTGGCATCGTGCGTGCCAGTTTCATAGGCATGCTGGGCATGTGTTCCCCAGGGTGGCTGAAATGACCAGGTGCCCCGCGTTGCTGATTGCCGCCCCGGCTTCCGGGCAGGGCAAGACCACCGTCACTGCCGCCCTGGCGCGCCTGCATGCGCGCCAGGGCCGGCGGGTGCGGGTTTTCAAGTGCGGGCCGGATTTTCTGGACCCGCACTGGCACCTGCTGGCCAGCGGGGCGCCGGTGCACCAGCTCGATTTGTGGATGAACGGTGAGGCCGACTGCGCGCAGCGACTGCGCGACGCCGCCGTCGAGTCGGACCTGATCCTCATCGAAGGCGTGATGGGCCTGTTTGACGGCAGCCCCAGCGCGGCCGACCTGGCCCGGCACTTTGGTGTGCCGGTGCTGGCGGTGGTCGATGCCTCGGCCATGGCGGGCACGTTTGGCGCGCTGGCCTATGGCCTGCGCCACTACCGGCCGGGCCTGCCCTGGGCGGGGGTGCTGGCCAACCGCGTAGGCAGCGCGCGCCATGCCGACATGTTGCGTGACGGCTTGCAAGATGCCGACGACTGGATGGGCGCGCTGATGCGGGTGCAGCCAGGCAATGCGCCTTTAGCCGCCAAGGCCGGTGCGGCGCTGCTGCCCGAGCGCCACCTGGGCCTGGTGGCCGCGCACGAGCTGGACGACAGCCTGCAGCGGCTGGACGCAGCGGCCGATGCGCTGGCTGCTACGCCGCTGGGCCAAATGACGCTGGAGGACCTGCAGCGCTGGGCCGTGGACTTTCCGGCGCCTGCATCCACGGTTGCCGTGCCTGCTTTGCTCGCAGGCCGTACGGTGGCCGTGGGGCGTGATGCGGCGTTCTGCTTCATCTACGCTGCCAACGTGCAATGCTTGGAGCAGATGGGCGCGAGCGTGGTGTTCTTCTCGCCCTTGCACGATGCGGTGCTGCCCGATTGCGACGCGGTGTGGCTGCCCGGCGGTTACCCCGAGCTGTACACCGCGAAGATCGCGGCCAACACCGGGATGCAAGCCAGCCTGCGCGCCCATGTGGCCGCAGGTAAACCGCTGTGGGCCGAGTGCGGCGGCATGATGGCGCTGTTTGAATCCATCACCCTGGCCGATGGCAGCACGGCCACTTTGTGGGGCCTGCTGCTCGGTCACGTCACCATGCAAAAGCGCCTGGCAGCGCTGGGGCCGCAGCAACTGACCGTGGCAGGACACACGTTGCGCGGCCACACCTTCCACTATTCGACCAGCGACAGCAGCGCCCCCGTGGTGGCCCGCACGGCGCGCCCGAACGAGGCGGTTGCGCGGGATGCGGGCGAGGCGCTGTACCAGCAGGGCAGCATCCACGCGAGCTATTTCCACGCATGGTTTCCGTCCAGCCCCGAAGCCGTGGCCCACCTGCTGGGGGGCGCATCGGTATGACCATCACCACCGAACTGATTCTGGGCGGCCAGAAAAGCGGCAAGTCCCGCCGCGCCGAGCTGCTGGCGCGCGACTGGCTGGCGCAATCCAGCGACCACCGCGCCGTGCTGATCGCCACGGGCCAGGCCTGGGACGACGAAATGCGTGAGCGCATTGCCCGCCACCAGCGCGACCGTGCCGAGCGCGTGCCCGGCCTGCAGACGGTGGAAGAGCCGCACGACGTGGCCGCAGCCCTCACGCGCCTCAGCACGCCGCACACCCTGCTGGTGGTGGACTGCCTCACGCTGTGGCTCACCCGCTGGACCATGCCCGTGGGTGTGGAAGCCATGAGTTTTGAACAAAAACAGGGTCTAGCGCTTGATTGGCAAGCACAGGCAGCTATGTTTTTGGTAGCGATTCGGAAATCCCCTGGCCCCGTTGTTCTGGTGGGCAACGAAATTGGCCTGGGGGTTATCCCGATGGGGCGCGAGGTGCGCGCTTTTGTGGATGCACTCGGCACGCTCAACCAGCAGGTGGCGCAGGTGTGCCCCCGCGTGACGCTCATGGCGGCTGGCCTGCCGCTTACCTTGAAAGAACCTCGCTGATGAAACCCACCCCCGTGCGCCGCATCCTTTGGGTGATCGCAATCGTGATTGCGCTGGGCCTGCTCATGGCTGGCCTGGCGCGTGCACAGCCCGTGCACATCAAGGACGACAAGGGCCGCGAGGTCTCGCTGCCCCGTCCGCCGCAGCGCATCGTGAGCCTGCTGCCCTCGTTGACCGAAAGTGTGTGCGAGCTGGAGCAATGCCACCGGCTCGTGGGGGTAGACCGCTATTCCAACTGGCCGGAGGCCGTGATTGCCAAGCTGCCCAAGGTGGGCGGCGGGCTGGACCCGAGCATCGAGGCCATCGTAGCGCTCAAGCCGGACCTGGTGCTCATGTCCGTCAGCTCGCGTGCCAGCGACCGGCTGGAGGCACTGGGCCTCACCGTCGTGCAGCTGGAGCCCAAGACGCATGCCGACGTGCGCCGTGTGCTGGGCACCGTGAGCGACCTGCTGGGCGTGCCTCGTGCGCAGGGGGCCGACCGCCTCTGGCGCGTGATCGACGCCGGCGTGGAGGCGGCAGCGCAATCTCTGCCGCCCAAGGCGCGGAATGCGCGGGTGTACTTTGAAGTGAGCCGGGGGCCGTACGGGGCGGGCGAAGCGTCTTTCATCGGCGAATCCCTCACCCGGCTGGGGGTGCGCAATGTGGTGCCCGCATCGCTGGGCCCGTTTCCGCGCCTGAACCCCGAGTTCGTCGTGCGCGCCAACCCCGACATCATCATGATCGGCAACCGCAGCATGCAGGCTATGGTGCCGTACCCCGGCTGGGCCACCATGCGCGCAATCCGCGAGAACCGGCTGTGCGTGTTTGGTCCTGGCGACTCCGATGTGGTGGTGCGCCCTGGGCCGCGCATGGCCGAAGCCGCGCGCATCATGGCACGCTGCCTGGTGGAAAAGGCCCCATGACCGGCGCTTCCATCGGTGTGCCCACCAGTTCCGCCACCCGCCGCGCCGCGTGGTGCGCTGCCTGGTTGCTGCTGGCCAGCGTCTTGCTGGCACTGTGTGGCGCCAGCGTGGGCAGCACGGGCTTTGACAGCGTGCTGCGCATGCACGGCGATCCCGTGGCCTGGCAGATCGTGTGGGACATCCGCCTGCCGCGCACGCTGGGCGCCTGGCTGGCGGGCGCGCTGCTGGGCTTGTCGGGCGCAGTGGCGCAGGGGTTGTTTCGCAACCCGCTGGCCGACCCGTACCTGCTGGGCAGCGCCTCGGGCGCAGCGTTGGGCGGGGCTGTCGCCATGGCGCTCTTCGGGGTGTCGCCGGTGGCGGCGCAGTGGATGGCCCGCATCGGCATCACGGGCATGGCATTTTTGGGCGCGGCGGGGGCGGTGGTGCTCACGCTGCTGCTCGCCAAGGGCGTGCAGCACACGCTGCGCTTGTTGCTGGCGGGGGTGATTGTGGGCGTGGTGCTGGGCGCGCTGCGTGACCTCGTGGAACTGGCCTCGCCCGACATCCTGCAGGCCATGCAGGCCTTCACGCTGGGCAGCACGGCTTTTGTGGGCTGGGCGGCCTGCTTGCTCATGGCCGTGGCCTGGGCGCTGTGCTCGGTGGTTGCCTGGATGCTGGCACGTGCGCTGGACGGCCTCACGCTGGGCGAGGCCACGGCCGCCAGCCTGGGCTTGCCACTCATGCCCATGCGTGTGGGGCTGGTGGCTGCCATGGCGCTGGCCACGGGCACGGCGGTGGCGCAGACGGGGCTCATCGCCTTTGTGGGGCTGGCGGCTCCGCACCTGGTGCGTTCCATCGTGCGCGTGACACACGAACGGCACATCGTGCTCTCCAGCCTGATGGGCGCGGTGCTGCTCATGGCGGCCGACATCCTGGCGCGCTGGCTGCTGGCGCCGCAGGAGTTACCCGTGGGCGTGCTCACGGCGGCGCTGGGCGGCACCTATCTGCTGTGGCTCATGCACCGGCGCACCTCGCAAGGGGGTGCACTATGAAATCAATAGCTATCAGTGCAAATGGAATAAGCGCCAGCATCGGGAATCGCTCAATATTGCAGGGCATTGACCTGCAATTGTCCGCCGGGCGCTGGACCAGCATCGTCGGCCCCAACGGCGCGGGCAAGTCCACCCTGCTCAAGGTGCTGGCGGGCCTGCTGCCACGTGTGGCGGTGCAGGGCGACGTGTTGCTGCTGGGCCGCCCGCTGGTACAGATTCCTGCGCGCGAACGCGCCCGCCAGCTCGCCTGGCTGGGCCAGAACGAAGGCTCGGCCGACGACCTGACCAGTTATGACGTGGCCATGCTCGGCCGCCTGCCGCACCAGGCCTGGCTGGCACCGCCGGGTGCGGCCGACCACGCAGCGGTGGAGCAGGCGCTGCGCACCACGCAGGCCTGGGACTGGCGCCACCGTCCGCTGTCGCAGCTGTCGGGTGGCGAGCGCCAGCGCGTGCTGCTGGCCCGCGCCCTGGCGGTGCAGGCGCAGGTGCTGCTGATGGACGAGCCCCTGGCCAACCTCGACCCGCCGCACCAGACCGACTGGCTGCACACCATGCGTGCATTGGTCGATGCGGGGGGCACGGTGGTCAGCGTGCTGCACGAGGTGTCGCTGGCACTGCAGTCCGACGACATGGTGGTGATGGCACAGGGCCGCGTGCTGCACCAGGGCGCCTGCGATGCACCCGCCACGCATGAGGCGCTGGAGAGCGTGTTTGACCACCGCATCCACGTGCGGCATCTGGATGGCATGTGGATGGCGCTGCCATCGATGCAGCGCAAGCACAGCCAATGAAACAACACATGGATTGAGGGAGTGGAAGCATGAACATCGAATCGGGTTTTTCGCAGGTCGCGCAGTCGTTGCTCTGGCCGGTGCTGGTGCTGGTGGGGCTGGCGTTTGTCTACGCGTTGTGGTCGGGCGGCGCCACGCTCATGGAGGCGTGGCAACGCTGGCGCCAGCCGCAATACCGCTCGCTGCGCGTGGCGCCGGGCCTGTCGATGGAAGAGCTGGAGCTGCAACTGGTGCGCCAGGTGGAGCCCGTGCGCCTGCTCAGCCGCCTGTCGCCCATGCTGGGGCTGATCGCCACGATGATCCCACTCGGCCCCGCGCTGCAGAGCGTGGCGGCGGGCAACGGCCAGCAGGCGCTGGCCGTTTTCAGCGGCGCCTTTGCGGGCGTGGTGTTGGCGCTGGCCGCCGCGTCGGTGGGCCTGGTGGTGTACTCGGTGCGCCGCCGCTGGCTGCTGGCCGAGCTGCTGGTGGTGCGCAAGGAGCGTGGGGTGGGGGAATGATGCGCCACTTGAACGTCCTGGCCGAGGACGACGACGACCCGATGCTGTCGGCCGTGAACCTGGTGGATGTGTTCCTGGTGCTGGTGGTGGCGCTGCTGACGGCCGTGGCCGTGCAGACCCAGACCAGTGCCAATGAAAGCGTCACCATCATCCGCAACCCCGGCCAGCCCGATATGGAAGTGGTGGTGCGCGAGCAGGGCAAGGAAGTGCGCTTCAAGGGCGCTGGCAGCGCAGCGCAAGGGCAGGGCGTGCGCGCGGGCGTGGCCTACAAGCTGGAAGACGGCAACATCGTCTACATCCCTGAAACAGGCGCTGCTCCTGCCAGCGCTTCGGCCGGTGGCGCGGGTGGCGCCGCCACGCCGGCACCCGCCAAGCCATGAAGACACTGATCTTGCGTGCGGCACTGTGGTGCCTGCTGCTGGCTGCGCCGCTGGTGCATGCCGTCCAGGCTGAGAAAGCCTTGGCAGCGGGCGGCGCTGATAAAACAGCGCCGGTGCTGCTCTGGCTCGCGTCCGACATCACCACCGCCCCGCGCACGGCCATGGTGCAGCGCCTGGCCTCCGACGCGGGCCTGGGCTTTGTGCACATCGATTACCCGCTGGCCGGCCCGGCGGTACTGGACGCGGCCCAGGCCCAGAAGCTGGAGCGCGCACTGGCAGGCGCCGCCATGGTGTGGGTGGATGCCCCGCATGCCAGCGTGGAGGCGCGCTTGCGCCGCATGGTCGGCGCGCAGCTCGATGCCCGCGCCGCACGCGCCCCGGGCCGCGTGGTCTGGGTGCCTGCGGGCACGCCTGCTGTGGACCTGTCTGCGCTGGAGGCTCCTGCCCGCATGGTGGCTTACCTGCAAGCGGGCGGCCCGCGCAATCTCAAGAACGCCATCGCCCTGGCGCGCGCCACGGTGGCGGGTGTTGCGATGCCGACTTTGCCCGCGCCCGACATCCTGCCCCCCCGGGGCATCTACCACCCCGACGCGCCCCGCCTGCTGCCCAACGCCGCCGCGCTGGAGGCCTGGCGCCAGGGCCAGCCCGCGCTGCGCAGCCTGCCCGCCGTGGCCGTGCTGGTGCACCGCCACCACTTCATCGACGGCAGCACGGAGTGGCTCGATGCCTGGCTGCGCACCTTCCGCCAGCAGGGTCTGTTCGCTTATGCGGCCTTTGGTCAGCAGGTCACGGCGCAGACCCTGGCCGAGGTGCTGGAGCTGCCCCCCGAAAGCGGCGCCGGCCCGGGCCGCCTGCATGCCTCTGCCCTGGTGCTGCACCAGCTCGTGCCTCAGGCCGCCGCGCTGCAGCCCTTGCTGGCCCGCTGGGGCGTGCCCCTGCTGGGCACGCAGCCTTACCGCGCGGGCGATGCCTCCGCGTGGGAGGCCAGCGACACGGGCCTGTCGCTGTCCGATGTGCCGTTCTACCTGGCGCAGCCCGAAGCGGCCGGTGCCATCGACCCCATCCTGGTGGCAGCCCACGGCGCCGAGGGCCGGGACTTCCGCCTCATCGAACGACAGGCCCAGGCCGTGGCGGCCAAGGCGCGGCGGCTGATCGCACTGCAGACCAAACCCGCCGCCGACAAGCGCCTGGTGGCCATGGTCTACAACTACCCGCCGGGTGGCACCAACTTTGGCGCCTCGTTCCTCAACGTGCCGCGCAGCCTGGAACAGGTCTCTGGCGGCCTGGCCCAGGCGGGCTACCGTACTGAGCGTGTGCCCGAGCAGGGCTGGATTGATGGGCTCAAACCGCTGCTCGCCGCCTACTACCCCGGCGCCGATGTGCGCGCGCTGCTGCAAAACGGCCAGGCCGCCGCGCTGCCGCTGGCGCGCTACGAGCAGCACCTGGCCACCTTGCCCAAGGCCGTGCGCGAGCGCATGAACGCGCACTGGGGCCCACCCGAAAAGAGCCGCTACGTGGTCGAGTGGCAGGGCGAAAAGGTGTTCGCCGTCCCGCGCCTGCAGGTGGGTCAGCTGGCCGTGCTGCCCCAGCCCCCGCGCGAAGAAACACTGCGCCTGGGCCAGAACCCGTTCATGCACAAGAGCAAGGCGCCGCTGTCGCACCATTACCTGGCCGTGTACCTGTGGGCGCAGCTGGAGGCCGACGCGCTGATCCACTTCGGCACCCACGGCACGCAGGAATGGGCCGGTGGCAAGGCGCGTGCGCTGGATGTGCACGACGACGCGCTGCTGCCGCTTGGTGACCTGCCCGTGGTCTACCCCTACATCGTGGACAACCTGGGCGAGGCCCTCACGGCCAAGCGCCGGGGCCGCGCCGTGCTGGTGAGCCACCGCACGCCCGTGTTCGCCCCGGCAGGTTTCGAGGCGCGCATGGCCCACATGCACGAGGTGATGCACGAATGGGAAACCGTGGACGAAGGCCCCACGCGCCGCGCGCTCGAGAAGCAGCTGGTGGCGCAGTTTGTAGAGCACCAGCTGCACCGCGACCTGGGCTGGAGCGCCGAGCGCATCGCGGCCGACTTCCACGGCTTTCTTGAAATCCTGCACCCCTACCTGGACCAGCTCGCGCAAAGCTCGCAGCCCAAGGGCCTGGCCGTGTTCGGCCGCGTGCCCGCGCCCGAGCAGCGGCGCGAGACCATCCTGCAGGCGCTGCGCAAGCCGCTGATCGGGGCGCTGGGCGAGGACATCGACGAAGCCTTCCTGATCAAGCACGATGCCGTGCTGGCCGCGCGCCCCGCGCGCTGGCTGGAAGTGGCGTTGAAGGACGCCGAGGCTGCGAGCGTCCTCGACCTGCGCCCCGCGCTGCCCGATGCGCCGCCCGCACAGGACGGCTTGGTGCGCGCCGAAGACCATGTGCCCAACCGCGCAGCGCGCCAACCCATCGACACGCCCGCGCTGCTGCAACTGGCCCAGCGCGCGCAGGAACTGGAGCGCTTGCTGGCCACCGAAGGCGAAATGCCCGGCCTGCTCGCGGGGCTGGAGGGCCGCTTCCTGCCCGCAGCCTACGGTGGCGACCCCATCCGCAACCCCGAGAGCCTGCCCACGGGCCGCAACCTCACGGGGCTGGACCCGAGCCGCTTGCCCACGCGCCAGGCCTATGCCGTGGCGCAGACGCTGTTCAACGACTGGTTCAAGGACTATCAGGCGCGCCACGGCGGCCGGGCGCCAGAGCGTATGGCGCTGTCGCTGTGGGCGGGCGAAACGCTGCGCCACCAGGGCATCATGGAAGCGCAGGCCCTGGTGGCGCTGGGCATGCGCCCGGTGTGGGACGACGCGGGCCGCCCGGCGCGGGTCGAGACCATTCCCGCCGATGAGCTCAAGCGCCCGCGCGTTGATGTGCTCATGAGCATCACCGGCTCGTACCGCGACCAGTTTCCCGCGCTGATGGCGCTGCTCGACCGCGCGGTGGCCCAGGCCGCCACGGCCGAGCCAGGCAATGTGATTGCACGCAATACCGCGCAGATCGGCCAGGAGCTGCGCAAGCAAGGCGTGCCCCGCGCACAGGCTGAGCAACTGGCACGCGTGCGCGCGTTCGGCAATGCGGTGGGCGACTACGGCACTGGCCTGTCCGACGCGGTGCAGAGCGACGGCCTGCAAACCAACGATGCGCGCCTGGGCCAGATGTTCCTGGAACGCATGAGCCAGCCCTACCTGGACGGCGAACCCGTGACGAGCGTGGCGGGTGGTACGGCGGCGAAGGCGCTGGGGGCGCACCTGCGCCGCACCGATGCCGCCATCCTGTCGCGCAGCTCGCACCTGTATGCCATGGTCAGCTCGGACGACCCGTTTCAGTACCTGGGCGGCCTGTCGGCCGCAGCCCGCGTGGCCGGGCGAGCGCAGGGGCTGGAGCTGCATGTGGCCCAGCTGCAGGATGTGGGCGAGCCCACCACCGAAACCGCGCAGCGCGCCATTGCACTGGAGATGCAGTCGCGCTACCTGCACCCGGGCTGGCTCCAGGCGCAGAAGGCCGAGGGCTATTCGGGCACGCTGCAGGTGCTCAAGGCCGTGCAGTTCGCCTGGGGTTGGCAGGCCGTCGCGCCCGACACGGTGCGCAGCGATCATTGGCAAAGCTTTTATGACGTGCTGGTGCGCGACAAGCACCAGCTGGGCCTGCCCGAGTGGCTGAAAGAGCATCCACAGGCCTATGCCCAGTCGCTGGAGCGCCTGGTGCAGGCGCAGCGCCAGCGCTATTGGCAGGCCGATGCCGACACGCAAAAACAGCTCGCGCAGCTGTACCAGGAGCTGACGCGTGCCGCGCCTCTGGCGGCCGAGCTGCCCAGCGTGCGCCGCTGGGTGGAGCGAGCGGCGCGTGGTGAGTCCGTAGAGCTGACCCCGCCTGCTGGCATGGCCATTGCCGCGCCGCAGTCGCCAGCCCTGGCAGCGCCACAGCCTGCGCCCCCCGCCGCTGACCTGCCCGCGCCGCCCGCCCAGGCAGAAGCACCACCTTCCGCGCCCGCCGTGCCTACCATGGGCGTGTTGCTGGAGCGGCAGCCCGAGCCAGCCCCTTCTGACAGCGCAACCGAGCCCAGCCCCGTTGAGCGCATGGCAGGCATCGTGGCCCTGCTGGTCATGGCCCTGGTGGCGATGGCGGGCGCCGCGTGGCAGGCGCGCCGTCCGTCCTCGCTGTCTTCCCCGTTGCAACCGGCCGGCGTTTGATGCCTGGCCTCTTTGAAAGAATCGACACCATGCAGATCGAAACCCCGCCGACCGAAAAACGCTACGAAAAACCCGAGGGCGAACGCCGGGGCCTCATCATCGTCAACACCGGCGACGGCAAGGGCAAAAGCACGGCCGCCTTTGGCCTGGCGCTGCGCGCCCATGGCCGGGGCAAGGCTGTGAAGATCTTCCAGTTCATGAAGGTGCCCACCGCGCGTTTTGGCGAGCACCGCATGTTCGAGCAGATTGGCCTGCCCATCGAGGGGCTGGGCGACGGCTTCAGCTGGAAGAGCAAAGACCTGGAGCACTCGGCCCAGCTCGCGCGCGACGGCTGGGAAAAGGCGCGCGCCGCCATCCTGTCGGGCGAGCATTTTCTGGTGGTGCTGGACGAGATCACCTACCCGCTGATCTACGGCTGGCTGCCGCTCGACGGCGTGTTGCAGACCCTGCGCGATCGCCCCAAGGACGTGCACGTGTGCCTCACCGGCCGTCGCTGCCCGCCCGAGATCATTGAGCTGGCCGACACCGTGACCGAGATGCAGCTGATCAAGCACGCGTTCAAGGCGGGCATTCCCGCGCAGCGCGGCATTGAAGATTAGTGAGGCCGCCGTGTCTGACCAGTGGCTTTTGTTGCTCACACCCGCCGGGGGCTGGCCCATGGTGGCTGTGTGGATCGGCGTGCCGCTGCTGGCTCTGGCGGTGGACTGGTGGCTGGGCGAGCCGCCCGCTGCCTGGCATCCGGTGGTCGGGATGGGGCGGGCGCTGCACTGGTGGGGTGAGCGCCTGGCGCCCCGGATGCCAGTGGCCCGAGATTTCAAGCTATTTTGGCGCGCAGCGCTTGTCTGGTGCGCGCTGGCTGCTATTGTTTTTATAGTCGGTTGGGCGGCGCAGAAGCTGGTGCTGATGCTGCACGGTTTTGTGGCGGCGGCGTTGCTGGCACTGCTGCTCAAGCCCCTGCTGGCCTGGCGCATGCTGCACGATGAAGTGCTGGCGGTGGAGGTGGCGCTAGGCCAATCGCTGCCCGCCGGGCGTGCGCAGCTGGCCCGGCTGGTGAGCCGGGATGTAAGCGCGCTCACCGCCGTACAAGTGCGCGAATCGGCCATCGAGTCGCTGGCCGAGAACCTCAACGACTCCGTGGTGGCGCCGTTGTTCTGGTTTGCGCTGCTGGGCCTGCCGGGCGCTGCGCTGTACCGCTTTGCCAATACGGCCGATGCCATGTGGGGCTACCCGGGCATGCGCGGCGGGCGCTACTGGCAATGGGCGGGCAAGTGGGCGGCGCGGGCGGACGACGTGCTGTCGTGGGTGCCTGCACGCATCACCGCTTTGTTGTTGGCGGTGGTCGCCAAGGGCCTGCCTTTTTCCACTCTGGCCCGCCAGGCGCGCAAGACGCCATCCCCCAACAGCGGCTGGCCCATGGCGGCCATGGCACTGGCGTTGAACGTGCGCCTGGCCAAGCCGGGTGTGTACACGCTGCACAGCAAGGGCCGCCGGGTTGGGCCGCTCGATACGCGTCGTGCCGCGCGCCTGGGCACGCAGGTGGTGCTGGCGATGGTGCCGGTGGCGGCCGCCCTTCAGCTGCTGGTCCTGGTTGCCTTTGCCTGGGTGCATGCATGACGGTCCCAGGTCCTTTTTGCTTGCCTGTGCAATCGCATGGTGGGCCGGACGCTGCGGGCATCCCGGTGTTTGATTTTTCGACCAACAGCAACGCCTGCGGGCCTTGCCCGGAGGCGCTGCACGCCGTGAAGGCGGCCGATGCCACGCGCTACCCCGACCCGGCCTACACGGCTCTGCGCGAGGCCCTCGGCGCCTTCCATGGCGTGGTGCCGGGGCGCATCGTGCTGGCTGCGAGTGCCAGCGAGTTCATCCACCGCATCACCGCGCTGGCCGCACAGCAGGGCGCAGTGCAAGTAGCGGTGCCGCCGCACAGCTATGGCGACTATGCCCAGGCCGCGCAGGTGCGCGGGCTGGAGGTGCTGCGGGGCGGCGGTGCCGCGGCGGGTTTGCAATGGGCGTGCGAGCCGTCGAGCCCTTTGGGGCTGGAAGATCCCGCGCTGGGCGTTTGGCGGCCGGGCGATGCTGCTGCCTGGCGTGTGCTCGACTGCGCGTATGTCCCCCTGAGGTTGGACCCCGAGGGCGCATGGACCGGCGCACCGCAGCCGTACCTGCCATCGGCCTGCTGGCAGCTCTGGACCCCCAACAAGGCCCTGGGGCTGACGGGTGTACGTGCCGCCTATGCGATTGCGCCGCCAGACTCTGAAGGGCAGGCGCTGGGCCTGACGGCCCTGGCGTCTTCCTGGCCTGTGGGCGCCCACGGCGTGGCACTGCTGCAGGCGTGGACGCAGGCCACCGTGCAGCAATGGCTGGTGCACAGCCTGCGCACTCTGGGCGATTGGAAGGCGCGCCAGCAGACGCTGTGCACCGATCTGGGCTGGGCCTTGCACGCAGGCAGCCTGGCCAACTATTTCTGCGCGCAGCCCGCCACCAACACGTTGCAAAGCGATCTGGCCGCGCTGCGAGCCAGCGGCATCAAGCTGCGGGATGCGACGTCGTTCGGCCTCCCCGGCACCGTGCGCCTGGGGGTGCTGGCGCCCGCGGCACAAGATGCGCTGCAGGCCGCATGGCAGGCGCTGCCGGGCCGTACCATCCCGCATTCCATCGGATCGAGGGAGACCTTGTGAGAACCATCACCGTCAATCGCTACGTCACGCCGCTGCGTGAAGGTGGCTCCATGCCCGCCATCGTCGAAGGCGACGACCTGGGCACCTACGTGCTCAAGTTCCGTGGCGCAGGGCAGGGCGTGCGCGCCCTGCTGGCTGAAATGATCGCGGGTGGCATCGCCCGTGCGCTGGGCCTGCCCGTGCCCGACATCGTGCTGGCCCTGCTCGACCCCGCCCTGGCGCAGACCGAGCCCGACCCGGAGATCCAGGACCTGGTGCGCGCCAGCGGTGGCCTGAACGTGGGGCTGGATTACCTGTCGGGCGCGCTCAATTTCGACCCGGCGGTGGATGTCGTGTCGGATGATTTTGCCTCGCGCCTCGTGTGGTTCGATGCCTTGGTGGGCAATGTGGACCGCACCGCGCGCAACACCAATCTGCTGATGTGGCACCGCCAGCCCTGGCTCATCGACCACGGTGCGGCGCTGACCTTTCACCACGCCTGGAACGGCACGGTGGCCCTGCCCGCCAAACCTTTTGCGCCCATTGCCGACCATGTGCTGCTGGCCCGGGCCACGCTGCTCGCGCAGGTGGATGCCGAGCTGGCCGCGCGCCTCACGCCCGAGGTGGTGGCGGGCATCCTGGCCGAGGTGCCCGACGAGTTTTTGGTGCTGGCCGGTGCAGATCACGAAGAAGGCCTGCTGACCGCTGCCCCTACCCACCGCCAGGCCTATGTGGACTACTTCTGCGCCCGCCTGGCCGGGCGCGCCACCTGGGTGAATGCACTGAAGGAGGCCGCCGATGCACGTGCCTGAGGTGTATGACTACGCCATCGTGCGCGTGGTACCGCGTGTGGAGCGCGAAGAGTTCATCAACGCAGGCGTGATCCTGTCGTGCCAGCGCACCGGCTTTCTGCAGGCTGCCATCGCGCTCGATGAAGCGCGCCTGCTGGCCATGGATCCGCACGCCGACATCGACACCGTGCGCCGCCACCTGTCCGCCATCGTGGCCATCTGTGCGGGCGACGAAGGCTGTGGCCCCATTGCGCGCCTGCCGTACCGCCAGCGCTTTCACTGGCTCACCGCCAAACGCAGCGCCATCATCCAGACCTCTCCCGTGCACACGGGCCGTTGCACCGATGCGGCCGCAGCACTTGAACACATCATGGACCGCATGGTCCGCCCACTGCCTTGACTGAAAACTCTGCTCCCCAATTGGCCCGTTGCGTGATGGTGCTGGGCACCACCAGCGGCGCCGGCAAAAGCTGGCTCACCACGGCGCTGTGCCGCTATTACAGCAACCTGGGCCTCAAGGTGGCGCCGTTCAAGGCGCAGAACATGAGCAACAACGCGCGTGTGGTGCCCGGCCCTGCGGGTGTGATGGGCGAAATCGGCAGTGCCCAGTATTTCCAGGCCCTCGCAGCCCGCACCGAACCCGAGGTGCGCATGAACCCGTTGCTGCTCAAGCCCGAGGCCGACACGCACAGCCAGGTCGTGCTGATGGGGCAGGTGAGCGCCGAGCTGACCGCCATGCCCTGGCGCGGCCGCAGCGAAAAGGTGTGGCCGCAGATCGCGGCTGCGCTGGATGCACTGCGTGCCGAGAACGACGTGGTGGTGATCGAGGGCGCAGGTTCGCCCGCAGAGATCAACCTGCATGCCAGCGACATCGTCAACATGCGCGTGGCCCGCCATGCCGATGCGCGCTGCCTGCTGGTGACGGACATCGACCGGGGCGGCGCGTTCGCCCACCTGTACGGCACCTGGGCACTGCTGCCCGAGGACGAGCGCGCGCTGATCCATGGCTTTGTGCTCAACAAGTTTCGCGGTGATGCCAGCCTGCTGGCCCCTGCGCCGCAGATGCTGCAAGACCTCACGGGTGTGCCTACGGTGGCCACCATCCCCATGCAATGGCGCCACGGCCTGCCCGAGGAAGACGGCGTGTTCGATGACCGCACGTTGTCAGCGGGCGCGGTGCACACCACGGTGGCCGTGGTGGCCTACCCGCGCATCAGCAACCTCGACGAGTTCCAGCCGCTCAAGAACGTGCCCGGCGTGCGCCTGCTGTGGGCGCGCAGCCCGGCCGACCTGGGCGGGTTGAAGCCCACCGATTGGGTGGTGTTGCCCGGCTCCAAGGCCACCGCCGCCGACCTAGCCTGGCTGCGCGCGCAAGGGCTGGACCAGGCTGTTGCCCATCACGCGGAGCAGGGCGGCACGGTGCTGGGCGTGTGTGGCGGCCTGCAGATGCTGGGCGAGGCGCTGATTGACACCGCAGGTATCGACGGCAATGCGCCGGGCCTGGGCCTGCTGCCGCTGGTCACCACCTTCGAGGTTGCCAAGACCGTGCAACGCACCCAGGCGCAGTTTGGCGCGGTGTGGGGTGCCTGGGCCGCGCTGGCGGGTGTGTCCGCCACAGGCTACGAAATCCACCACGGACAAACCGCCCAGCACCCGGCCATGGCTGCCAAGGGCGATGTGGCGCGCGAGGTTATCCCCGGCATCGCTTGGCAGAACCCGGCGGGCAACGTGCTGGGCGTGTACCTGCATGGCTTGCTGGAAGACCCCGCTGCGCTGCAGGCCCTGTTTGGCCGCGTGGGTGCGGCGCCCGTGCCCACGCTCGATGCGGTGTTTGAAGGGCTGGCCCGCATGGCGGACGCCAGCTTTGCGCCCGGTGCGCTGCGGGCGTTGATCGCCCCAGATCCGGCCACCGCCTGAGTGCTGTTGCCCACGGCCTTCAGCCCTTCCTGTTTCCTTTTTCATTCTGTTGTCTCACACACCATGCACTCCCTGGCCCAGTTCACCGTCCCCGCCATCGCCGATATTTCCGACGCTCCGTTGACCGCCCGTCTGCAGCACCTGCTCGACAACAAGACCAAACCACTCGGTTCACTGGGTCGGCTGGAGTCGCTGGCCCTGCGCATCGGCCAGGTGCTGGGCACCGAGGCCCCCGCGCTGTTGCAGCCGCAAATGCTGGTGTGCGCGGGCGACCATGGCCTGGCGGCCAAGGGGGTGTCGGCCTTCCCCAGTGACGTGACTTGGCAGATGGTGGAGAACTTTCTGGCCGGTGGCGCTGCCGTGAGCGTGCTGGCTCGCCAACACGGCCTGGCCCTCACCGTGGTGGACTGCGGCGTGGCCAAGCCCATCGCGCCGCGCGATACCGCCCCGGGAGCGCCCCAGTTGCTGCTGCGCAAGGTGGCGCCCGGCACGGCCGACGCATCGGTCGGCCCAGCCATGACTGCGGAGCAATGCGCTCAAGCGATCACTAACGGTATAGAGGTGGTGCGCGCCTTGCCCGGCAATGCGCTGCTGCTCGGCGAGATGGGCATTGCCAACACCTCGGTCGCATCGCTGCTGCTGGCGCGCCTGGCGGGCCTGCCCCTGGCGGACGTCACGGGCGCGGGCACGGGTTTGAATGCTGCAGGCATCGAGCGCAAACGCGCCGTGCTGCAGCAGGCGCTGGACGCGAATGCCGAGGCCACCACGCCGCTGGCCGCATTGGCCGCGCTGGGCGGCTATGAGGTGGCCACGCTGGTGGGCGCTGTGTTGCAGGCAGCGCTTGAGCGGCGCGTGATTGTGGTGGATGGCTTTATCACCAGCGCTGCCGTGGTGGTAGCCAGCCGTCTGCAGCCTGCGGTGCTGCAGCGCTGCGTGTTTGCGCACCGCTCGGGCGAGCGCGGCCACAGCCTCATGCTGGCGCAAATGCAGGCCGAACCGCTGCTGGACCTGGGCCTGCGCCTGGGCGAGGGTTCGGGCGCTGCGTTGGCGTGGCCGCTGTTGCAGTCCGCCTGCGCGGTGCTGGCAGAAATGGCGAGCTTTGAATCGGCCGGTGTGGCCACGCAGACGGCCTGACCCAGTGGACTTCCCTGCGTCGTATCAAGCGACGCAGGTCCGGTTGCGCCCCTCGTTCTTGGCGCGGTACAGCGCCGCATCGGCACGCGACAGCATGGCATCCAGCGTTTCGTGGGGGCCGGTCCAGCTGGTCAGCCCGATGCTGACCTCGCAGTCCAGGGGATGGCCGGCGGACAGCGTGGCGTGGATGCGCTGGGCCACGCCCTGGGCGGCGGCAGTGTCTGCGTCGGGTAGCAGCACCAGAAACTCCTCGCCGCCGTACCGCCCCAGCCGATCCGCGCGGCGCAGCACCTGGCGGGTGCATTCTGCAAAATGCACCAGCACCGCATCGCCATGCTGGTGGCCCCGGGTGTCGTTCACGGCCTTGAAGTTGTCCAGGTCCACCATCATGATGGACGGCCCGTTGCCGTAGCGCTGTGCGCGCTCCAGCTCTTCATCGCAGCGCTGCAGCAGCGCTCGGCGGTTCAGGGTGTTGGTAAGGGAGTCGTGGGTGGCCAGGTGTTCCAGCTCGGTACGCAGGCGGTCGGTGGCCATGAGCACCGCGCCGATGGACAGCATGAGCACAGTGATCACATAGGCCCCGATGTACAGCGTCTGGAACAGCGAAGGCTCCATCAGGTCGGCACCGGCATTCCCTGTCACGATCGAGATCAGCCGCACGGCCAGCACCGCCATGTGCAGGGCCAGCACCACCTCCACCAGCCGCACGGGGAAGTTGCGCCCACCGTGGCGCAGCATGAAGCGCATCTGTGCGATGTAGATCACCTCCATGACCACCGTGAAGAAGCCGACCCGCATGGCGTAGTTGGGCGCCCAGTAAGTGAGCACGATGAACACCAGGGTGGTGCCCACCATCAGCCAGTTCCATGGCCGCCAGACGGTTGGCTGCCCCATGAAGCTGCGCGTGCCCATGTAGTAGGTGACGGTGCCCAGCACCAGCAGTTGGTTGGCGAGCACCAGGCTGAGCCAGTCTGGGATGAGCCCGCGTGCGCCGAACAGCACGGTGGACACCAGCCACAGCAGCGGCGCTGCGGCCCAGGCGCCCACGCCGCGGATGGAGGGCGGGTAGTAGCGCCGCATGAACAGCAGCACGATGGCCATGATGGCGGACATGAAGCCCGCCATGGCAATCATCGAGCGTGGGTCGAGGTTCATGCGGCGAGCGCGGAAGGGCTGTACGTAAGAAATTGTTTCTTGATGCCGAGGCCAGTATAGCCACGCACCTGCGTGCGGACGTAGGGTGATTTACTAAATCCCGCAGTGCACCGTGTGCACCACAACGAGCTGCGTGTGGGCCGACTGTGGTGCACAAGCGCTTTGGTGCAGGTGCGATCGCGCACAGTGCTGGTGCATTTTGTATGCAAAACAAATAAAACATTGTGTACAAAGTTGGCACAGGCTTTGCGTACGGCAGGTTCATGCAAAGCCTCACCCCCGAGCCGACTCCGGCCGCCATCGAGATCGTCGCCCTCACCAAACGCTACGCCCAGGGCAAGCCGGCGGTGGATGCGATCAACCTGCGCATTGCCAGCGGGAGCTACTGCTGCCTGCTGGGCCCCTCGGGCTGCGGCAAGAGCACCACGCTGCGCATGATCGCAGGGCATGAGTCGGTGACCAGCGGAGACATCCTGCTGGAGAACCGCAACATCACTGACCTGCCCGCCGCCGCGCGCGGCACGGCCATGATGTTCCAGAGCTTTGCGCTGTTCCCGCACCTCTCGGCCCTGGACAACGTGGCCTTCAGTTTGAAGATGAAGGGCGTGGCCAAGGCCGAGCGCCAGGCCAAGGCGCGTGACCTGCTGGAGCGCGTCGCGATGGGCCACCTGGCCGAGCGAAAGCCCGCCGAACTCTCTGGCGGGCAGCAGCAGCGTGTGGCGCTGGCGCGGGCCCTCATCACGCAGCCGCGTGTGCTGCTGCTCGACGAGCCCTTGTCCGCGCTCGACCCCTTCCTGCGCATCCAGATGCGTGCCGAGCTGCGTCGCTGGCAGAAGGAACTGGGCCTGACGTTTATCCATGTGACCCACAGCCAGGAAGAGGCCATGGCTCTGGCCGACACCATGGTGGTGATGAACCACGGCGTGATCGAGCAAGTGGGTTCACCCCACGAGGTCTACAACAGGCCCGCCAGCGAATTCGTGGCGCGCTTCATGGGTGGGCACAACGTGATCGACACGCCCGAAGGCAGGGTGGGCGTGCGCACCGACCACCTGCAGATTGCCCCCGCCAGTGCCGAGCTGCCCTGGGGTGCCCATCGCATGCAGGCCGTGGTGACCGACGTGGAGTACCAGGGCACCTACGTGCTGCTGGGCCTGCAAAAGCAGGGCGTGGCCTTGTCGGCCAACGCCACGGCGGCGTACTCGGTGATGGTGTCCGAGGCCGCGTTTGCCGCGCAGCCCTACCAGGTGGGGCAGGGCGTGCAACTGCACTGGACGCCCGACCAGGCGCACCCGCTGTCTGTGCCCACTCCCGCAATGGCCGTAGCCGCCTGACCGCCTCGCAACGCCTCCTCTTTTTTCACCCGTCCCCTTCCGCAACCCAAGGAGTTTTCCCATGTCCGATGCTTCCCGTGCTGATTCCCCTGTTGTTGTCCCTGAAGCCACTGGTGTGGCGCGCCGCTCGCTGCTCAAGGGCACGGCGGGCATCCTGGCCGCTGGCATGTTCCCGGCCGTGCATGCGCAAGAGAAGATCGTGCTGCGCTACTTGGGCACGGCGGTGAACCAGGACAAGGCGATTGCCGAGAAGTTCAAGGCCGACACCGGCATCGAGATCCAGTACGTGGCCGTGACCACAGACGACGTGACCAAGCGCGCCGTCACCGCGCCCAACAGCTTTGACCTGATCGACACCGAGTACTTCTCGCTCAAGAAGATCGTGCCCACGGGCAACCTCAAGGGCATCGATACCAAAAAGATCAAGAACGCCGACAAGATCACCACGCTGTTCACCACCGGCATGGTGGCGGGCAAGGCCGTGGGCGACCAGGGCACCGCGCCCAAGAAAGTGATCTACCTGGAAGGTGAGAAGTCCAAGAAATTCGCGACTGCGCCCACGCAGTTCATGAGCCTGATCCCCACCGTGTACAACGCCGACACCCTGGGCATCCGCCCCGATTTGATCAAGCGCCCCATCAACTCCTGGGCCGAGCTGCTCAACCCTGAGTTCAAGGGCAAGACCGCGATCCTGAATATTCCTTCGATCGGCATCATGGACGCCGCCATGGTGGTCGAGGCCATGGGCATCTACAAGTACCCCGACAAGGGCAACATGACCAAGAAAGAGATTGATCTCACGATCAAGACCCTGATCGAAGCCAAGAAGCAGGGCCAGTTCCGCGCGCTGTGGAAGGACTTCAACGAGTCGGTGAACCTCATGGCATCGGGCGAGGTGGTGATTCAGTCGATGTGGAGCCCGGCTGTGACGGCCGTGCGCACCAAGGGCATTGCCTGCAACTTCCAGCCCCTGAAAGAAGGCTATCGCGCCTGGGCCGCCGGCTTTGGCCTGCCGGCCACGCTGAGCGGCCGCAAGCTCGATGGCGCGTACGAGTTCATCAACTGGTTCCTGGACGGCTGGGCTGGTGCCTACCTGAACCGCCAGGGCTACTACAGCGCCGTGCTGGAGACCGCCAAGTCCAAGATGGAAGCCTACGAGTGGGCCTACTGGATGGAAGGCAAGCCCGCCACGCAGGACATCAAGAGCCCCAATGGCGATGTGCTGGCCAAGGCTGGCGCGGTGCGCGACGGCGGCAGCTACGAGTCGCGCATGGGCGGCATCGCTTGCTGGAACGCGTTGATGGACGAGAACAACTACATGGTCCAAAAATGGAATGAATTCGTCGCTGCATAAGGAGTGCACCCCCTGAGGCGCTGCGCGCCTTCACCCCTCTCTCGACCCGCTGCGCGGGTCGGGAGGGGGACGCCCCCGGTGCGGCGGGGCGGCCCTTGCACGGGGGCACTGGTCTTGGGCAGCGTCAGTCTCAAGAGCAAGCGCCGAACGGTAGACCTTTGAATTCATTGATTGCAAACACCATGAGCACGACCACACAGTCCTTACCTGCTGCAGCTGTCCCCGGCCGCAGCATTGCCGCCTGGTGGCAGGCTGCGCCGTTCACGCTGGTGTTCGCGCTGTTTTTCCTGATTCCGCTGGCGCTGATCGTGATGGTCAGCTTCTGGGACTTCAACGAGTACGAGCTGTTGCCGGGTTTCACGATCAAGAACTACGTGTCGATCTTTGCGGGTTGTGGCGATGCGTCAGAAGGCCTGTGTGTCACGCTCAAGACGTATTACTCCACACTCAAGTTCAGTTTTCTGGTGTGGCTGATCACGCTGGTGATCGGCTTCACCGTGGCCTATTTTTTGGCCTTCCATGTGCGCTCTTCGGGCATGCAGACCCTGCTGTTCGTACTGTGCACCATCCCGTTCTGGACATCGAACGTGATCCGCATGATCTCGTGGGTGCCGCTACTGGGGCGCAATGGGTTGGTCAACCAGACGCTGATGGGCATGAACCTGATCGAGACGCCCGTGGAGTGGCTGCTGTTCTCAGACTTCTCGGTGGTGCTGGCCTTTGTGCACCTGTACACCATGTTCATGATCGTGCCCATCTTCAACAGCATGATGCGCATCGACCGCAGCCTCATCGAGGCGGCCAGCGACAGTGGCGCGAGTGGCTGGCAGACGCTGTGGAACGTGATCGTGCCGCTCTCGCGCACCGGCATCATCATCGGCTCGATCTTTGTGATCACCATCGTCATGGGCGATTTCGTGACCATCGGCGTGATGGGCGGGCAGCAGATCGCATCGATTGGCAAGATCATCCAGGTGCAGACGTCCTACCTGCAGTTCCCGCTGGCGGCGGCCAATGCCGTGATCCTGCTGGCCGTGGTGCTGATGATCATCTGGGGCCTCACGCGCCTCGTCGACATTCGCAAGGAGCTGTGAGATGAAAGTGCGCGATTCCCGCCCCGCCAGCTTCTGGCCCCTGGCCATCTTCTTTGCGCTGTTCGTGCTGTTCATGTACGGGCCCATGTTCGTCATCTTCATCCTGAGCTTCCAGGGCCCCGAGGGCGGGCTGACCTTCCCCATGCGCGGCGTGTCGCTGCACTGGTTCTCCAAGCTGGCCGAAGGGCTGGGAGTGGTGGACATCGGCGCGGCGCTGTGGCGCTCGCTGGGCCTGGGCGTTGCGGTGATGCTGTGCACGGTGCTGCTGTCGGTGCTGGCGGGCCTGGCCTTTCGCAAGCGGCTGGCGGGGGGCAACACGCTGTTCTTCATCGTGGTGGCCAGCCTCATCATGCCGTCCATCATCGTGTCGCTGGGCATCGGGCTGGAGTTCCGGCTTATCGACAACGGCATCAAGGCGTCCCTTGAATGGCTGGGCATGGAGAGTGCGCTGGAGGGCTACGGCACGTCGCTGGGCCTGTTCACCTCGGCCCTGGGCGCGCACCTGACCTGGACGCTGCCGTTTGGCCTGCTCATCATGTTTGCGGTGTTCAACCGCTTCAACCCTGCGTACGAAGAAGCCGCACGCGACCTGGGCGCCACGCCCTGGCAGGGCTTTGCGCATGTGGTGCTGCCGCTGATCGCTCCCTCGGTCGTGGGCATTGGCATGTTCGGCTTCACGCTCAGCTGGGACGAGATCGCCCGCACCTCGCAGGCCATTGGCGACGTGAACACGCTGCCGCTGGAGCTGCAGGGCCTCACCAGCACAGTGACCACTCCCTCCATCTACGCACTGGGAACGCTGACCACCGTGGTCTCCTTCGTTGTCATGGGTATCACGCTGGCGCTGGTGTGGTCCTTGGGCCGCAGGCGCAAGGGCCGTTCGGGGTAAAAACGGCACCCTTATGACGACCACCCTCCCCAAGCCCCGGCGCGCGCGCGCTGCGGTCACCGAACCGCCCGTGCAGCCCGACACGACAGGCCAGCTCAGCGACAACGACATGTACGACCGCATGATCTCGGCCATCCTCGACCACCGCCTGCCACCCGGCACCAAGCTGGTGGAGGACAAGCTGGCGGCGGCCTTTGGCGTGTCGCGCACACGCGTGCGGCCCGTGCTGGTGCGGCTGGCCAACGAACAGGTCGTCACGCTCACACCCAACCGGGGCGCATCCATCGCCCAGCCCACTCCGCAAGAGGCGCTGGAGGTGTTCGAGGCCCGCCGCCTGCTGGAACCGCGCCTGGTGGAGCTGTTCATTGCCAATGCCACCGATGCCGACATCGCCGCGCTGCGCACCTGCATCGACGACGAAGAGGCCGCCCGCGCGAGCGGTGACATGCGCCGCGCCATCCGTCTCTCGGGCGACTTTCACCTGCATATTGCGCAGGCTGCGGGGCACCAGACGTTAGGCCGCATCCTGCGAGAGCTGGTCTCGCGCACCTCGCTCATCCTCATGACCTACAGCCCCAGCCATGCGCGCGAACGCGAAGAGGCCACCGCCTGCGGCTGCCGCGAGCACCGGGCGTTGATTGATGCGATCCGCCTGCGCGATGCGCGCGAGGCCGCGCGCCTCATGCTCAAGCATTTGGCGCGCATTGAAACGCAGCTGGAGTTCACGCCACCGGCTGCCGACACGCCCGACCTGGCGCAACTGCTGGGCGCCTGAATCCTGCCACCTTGTTATGCGCCAACTGCTCGTCATCAACCCCAATACATCGGCCAGCGTCAGCAACTTGCTTCAGCGGCATGTGCAGGCTGCAGCGGGCTTGCATGTAGCGGTGCGCACGGCCACGGCGCGTTTCGGCGCCCCCTACATCGCCTGCGAGGCCAGCTATGCAGTGGCGGCCCACGCCGCGCTGGATGCCTGGGCGAATGAATTGTCACAACACCAGCCGCAGCCTGATGCCGTGCTGATAGGCTGTTTTGGCGACCCGGGCCTGATGGCGCTGCGCGAAAGCAGCCCCGTGCCTGTGACTGGGCTGGCCGAAGCGTCTTTCATCGAAGCCGCTCGCCACGGGCGCTATGCCATCGTTACGGGCGGCGAGCGCTGGGGACCCATGCTGCAGCGCCTGGCGCAGGCGCTGGGCCACGCGCACGCGCTGGCTGGAATCCACACCGTGGCACCCACCGGCGCTCAGCTGGCCGTCGACCCCGAAGCCGCCCGCACGCTGCTCGCCCAGGCCTGCCGCGACGTGGTGCGGCAAATGGGTGTGCAGGCCGTCATCCTGGGCGGGGCGGGGCTGGCCGGCATGGCTGCTCTGGTGCAGCCGCAGGTGACGGTACCGGTGATCGATAGTGTGGTGGCTGGTGCCACCTGGGCGCTGCGTGCGCACCCCGTGCCTCCAGAGCGCAAAGTGCCTGGATTCGATGTGGCGTGGGCGGGGGTGTCGGGGGAGCTGACAGCGCTGGGAGTGGCCGGGGTGGTTTGACGCGGGGTGGTAGAAAGTCTAGTATTACGTTTGTAATTACTCAGAGGTTTCCCATGCACACTCTCAAACTCACCCAGGTGGGCAACTCTGTCGGCGCGATTTTCCCAAAGGAACTGCTGGCGCGGTTGCAGCTGGAAAAGGGAGACGAGCTGTATGTGACGGAATCGCCTGACGGTTTGCGGATCACCACCCACAACCCCGAATTTGAAGCGCAGATGCGCGTGGCGCGCGAGATCATGAAAGAGCGCCGGGCCGTACTGCACGAGCTGGCCAAATGAGCGAATGGGTCTGGCTGAACCGCGCCGTCATCATTGCCATCCACGAAGTGCAGCTGGCCGAACATGGGGGCGGGACAGGCGTCCGCGATGCGGGTTTGCTGGATTCGGCCCTGGGCAAGCCGCAGCAGCTGAACAACTATGGCGAGCCGCCGCCTGATGCAGCCGCGCTGGCAGCCTCGTATGGCTATGGAATTTCGCGCAACCATCCGTTTATTGATGGAAACAAGCGAACGGGCTATGTGGCGGCCGAATTGTTTCTGCGGCTCAATGGCTGGAGGCTTAACGCTGACGATGCATCGTGTGTGGTCACCATGCTAGGTGTTGCCGCTGGCGATATCACCGAAGAGGCCTTCGCCGCCTGGCAGCGGGCACATGCCGTTGCTTGCTAACGGAGGTTCCAGGCATTTTCCGTTCTAGCGCTTGACCAATAAGCGCTAGTTGCTATAAAAAAAGAAGCAATTTGCCTGGTTCGTTCAACTCAAGGCGCCAACGTCTTCGGCTGGTAGTCGCAATACCTGCTCACCGCACACTCCCAGCAGCGCGGCTTGCGTGCCTGGCACACGTAGCGGCCGTGCAGGATGAGCCAGTGGTGCGAATCCACCGCATACTCGGCGGGCACGCGCTTCATCAGCTGCAGTTCCACCGCCAGCGGGTTCTTGCCGGGCGCGAGGCCCGTGCGGTTGCTTACGCGAAAGATGTGCGTATCGACCGCCATGGTCGGCTCGCCGAAGGCCACGTTCAGCACCACATTGGCCGTCTTGCGGCCCACACCTGGCAGGGCTTCCAGGGCTTCGCGCGTGCGCGGCACCTGGCCCCCATGCTGCTCCACCAGGATGCGGCAGGTCTCCATCAGGTTTTTGGCCTTGGTGCGGTACAGGCCGATGGTCTTGACATAGCCCTCCAGTCGCTCAAGCCCCAGGTCCAGGATGGCCTGCGGCGTGCCCGCCACCGGGAACAGCTTGCGCGTGGCCTTGTTCACGCCCACGTCCGTGGCCTGGGCCGACAGCAGCACGGCAGCCAGCAGCTCGAACGGCGTCGTGTATTCGAGCTCCGTGTTGGGCATGGGGTTGGCGGCCTTCAAGGTTGCAAAAAAAGGCTCGATGTCAGACGTCTTCATGGGGCGGGGTGTGTCGTTTATGTACTGCGGCATGCGGGGCTGCGCCCGCGCCTGCATCGTTTTCGCGAGGGTTAGAACGAACTACCTCAGTGGGTGCGCTGCACCGCCAGGCACAGCCAGCAGGGGAACGCGCCGGTGGCGGGGTTGACGGCAAAGTCTTCGTCGTAGACCTCGATGGCGGGCCGAGGGGCAGCTTCCCAACCTGCGGGGATCAGGCCCGGGGCCATCATGCTGGCCCAGGCCGCGCCAATCTCCGGCCCGGTACCGACGAAACGCAGGCAGGCGTAATCGCCACCGGCAAAGTCCTGGATCATTGCCTCCGTGCCGGTGCGCAGCCCCACGCCCACCTGCACGCAGGCGTCATAGCGGCATTGCGCGGGCGGGGTGCATGCGGGGTTGTCCAGGCTGATGCCGTAGTACTTGGGGCGTGGCTCGCTCAAACGATTTGCTTCGCACCAGCGGCCGAACCGCTCCCAAAGTTGCGTGAGCGAAGGGCCATAAGGGCCTGTCTGGCGCATATAGGCAAGGCGCATGCGGGGCAACTGACGGATTTCGAGGGGCATGGTTAGTCTCGGTGGTTGTGCGGTCGGCCAGGTTTTTGCCCCTGCAGTCTAAGCCGCAGGAAACCTGCACGCCAATTGGCGACAATGCGGAATCCTTTGCCACCAACTCCTGCCCACGCCATGCAATTCGCCGACCGCCTGAACAACGTAGAAACCTCCGCCATCCGCGAACTCTTCAAGCTGCTGGGCAAGCCCGGCATCATCAGCTTTGCGGGCGGCTTCCCTGACAGCGCCATGTTCGACGTGGAGGGCATCCGCGCTGCCAGCAACGCCGCCCTGGCCGAAGAACCCGGCGCCGCGCTGCAATACGGTGCGACCGAAGGCTACAACCCATTGCGCGAGCAGCTGGCCGCCTTCATGAACAGCAAGGGCACCAGGGATGTCGCGGCCGACAACCTCATCGTCACCACTGGCAGCCAGCAGGCGCTGGATCTGCTGGGCAAAACCCTCATCAGCCCCGGCGACAAGGTGATTGTGGAAGGCCCGACCTTCCTCGCCACCATCCAGTGCTTTCGCCTGTACGGCGCCGAACTCATCAGCGCGCCCATCGATGGCAACGGCGTGAAGACCGACGAGCTGGAAAAGCTCATCGCCGAGCACAAGCCGAAATTCGTTTACCTGATCCCCACCTTTGGCAACCCCAGCGGCGCCATGCTGAGCCTGGAGCGCCGCAAGGCCGTGCTGGAGATGGCCGTCAAGCACAACACGCTGATCGTCGAGGACGACCCCTACGGCGACCTGTACTTCGGCGAAGCCCCGCCGCCCAGCCTGCTTAACCTGTCGGCCACCGTACCCGGCAGCCGCGAGCTGCTGGTGCACTGCGGCAGCTTGAGCAAGGTGCTGTCGCCTGGCCTGCGTGTGGGCTGGATGATTGCCCCGGCCGAGCTGCTGGGCAAAGCCACTATGTGCAAGCAGTTCAGCGACGCGCACACCAGCACCTTTGCCCAGGCCACGGCCGCGCAGTACCTCAAGGCCGGCCGCATGCCTGGCACGCTGGCCCATGTGCGCAAGGTGTACGCCGAGCGCGCACAGGCCATGGGCGATGCGCTGCGCAAGGAGCTGGGGAACGCCATCGAGTTTGTGCAGCCCCAGGGCGGCCTGTTTGTGTGGGCGCGCCTGACGGGTGCTGGCGGCAAGGTGGCTGACGGCAATGTGCTGGCCAAGCGCGCGATTGAAAAGGGTGTGGCCTTTGTGCCCGGCACGCCGTTCTTCTGCGCCAACCCCGACCACGCCACCTTCCGCCTGTCGTTCGCCACGGCCGATGTGGACAAGATCCGCGAAGGCGTGGCGCGCCTGGGCCAGGCCATCTGAAGCGTCGATGTCTGACGCCAACGATCTCGCCAACGTTCTCCAGCGCCTGGAAAGCCTGGAGATCAAGGCCAGCTTTACCGAAGACCTGCTGGACCAGCTGAACATGACCATCTACCAGCAGCAGCAACTGATCGACCGGTTGACGCACGAGGTCATCCAGTTACGCCAGCAGGCGCCCGAGGGTGGCTCGAACGGCCCGCGCAACCTGCGCGACGAGCTGCCGCCGCATTACTGATCGGATCGCTCGGTCTACGCCCTGACGGACCGCCACGCTGCGTCCGCCAGCTCTGCGCGGTACGTGGTGGGCGAGGGCAGGCCGCCCTGGCCTGCATTGCCTGACAGCCACGCCCTGCAATAGCTCTGCACCGGCCCCATCACCAGCGACGGCATCAGCTCGCACGGCAGGTTGCGCAGCGCGCCCGATTGGCGGTGGGGCTCGAACCAGGCCACCAGCGCCTGGTTGCGGCGCCGCGCGGCTTCGGCCAGGTCGGGCGTGCGCGGGCCAGCGGCCACGGCGCCCCGGGACTGGAACATGAACCGGGCCCGCTCTGGCTGCGCCACCACCCAGTCCAGATAGCCGGTGACCAGGGCGTGCACGCCCGCCTCTACGCCCTGGGCGGCATCGAGCTGCGCCTGCACGCTGCGAGACTGGTCGTGAAAGATGTCAAAGAACAGCGCCGCCACGATGCCGTCGCGGTTGCCAAAGTGGTGATAAATGCTGCCCACGCTGGCCCCGCAGCGCGCACGCACGCCGTCGATGGTCACCGCGTCCACGCCCCCTTCGGCCGCGCAGGCCAGGGCGGCGTTCAGGATGTCCTGGCGGCGGTCGGTGGGGGCTTCTGCAGAGGATGAAGTGGGAGGCGGGGAATTGCGGCTTGCCATGGAACGGGATTCTAGAATAAAGTTCTAGAAAATACTTCTAGCCCACGCTCCTTCCATGCATTCTTCCTCCATTGCCGCCCCTGCGGCCGCTGCCTCTATGCCCGGCGCCGCCCTGTACCCGCACCTGCTCGCCCCCCTGGACCTGGGGTTCACCACCCTCAAGAATCGCGTGCTCATGGGCTCCATGCACACCGGGCTGGAGGACGGGCGCGACCTCTCGCGCATGGCGGCGTACTTCCGTGAGCGGGCCGAGGGCGATGTGGGCCTGATCGTGACGGGCGGCTTTGCGCCCAACATCGCGGGCTGGGCCAAGCCGTTTGCGGGCACGCTGGCGACCTCGGGCGCCGCCAAACGCCACCGCGTGGTGACCGACGCCGTGCACGGTGCGGGCGGCAAGATCGCGCTGCAGATCCTGCACACGGGGCGCTACGCCTACCATCCGCTGGCGGTGGCGCCCTCGCGGCTGCAGTCGCCCATCTCGCCGTTCACACCGTTCGCGCTGTCGGCGCGCGGGGTGGAGCGGCAAATTCGTGCGTTTGTGAACTGTGCCGTGAAAGCGCGCGAGGCGGGCTACGACGGCGTGGAGGTGATGGGATCGGAGGGCTATTTCATCAACCAGTTCCTGTCGCAAACCACCAACCTGCGCACCGACGCCTGGGGCGGCGACTACAGCCACCGCATGCGCCTGCCGGTGGAGATCCTGGCCCGCATGCGCGAGGCCGTTGGCAAGGACTTCATCATCATCTACCGCCTGTCGATGATCGACCTGGTGCCCGGCGGCAGTGCGTGGGACGAGATCGTCACTCTGGGCAAGGCCGTCGCTACGGGCGGGGCCAACATCGTCAACACCGGCATCGGCTGGCACGAGGCGCGGGTGCCCACTATTGCCACCAGCGTGCCGCGCGCAGCGTTTGCCTGGGTCACGCAGAAGATGAAAGCCGAGTTTGCAGCGGCGGGCATTTCCACGCCGCTGGTCACCTCCAACCGCATCAACACGCCCGAGGTGGCCGAGCAGGTGCTGGCCGATGGCTGCGCCGACATGGTGTCGATGGCGCGGCCACTGCTGGCTGATGCGGCGTTTGTGAAAAAGGCCGCCGAGGGTCGGGCAGACCGCATCAACACCTGCATCGCGTGCAACCAAGCCTGCCTGGACCACGTGTTCCAGAACAAGACCAGCAGCTGTCTGGTGAACCCGCGCGCTTGCCACGAGACCGAACTGGTGTACCGCCCGGTGTCGTCGCGCAAGCGTGTGGCGGTGGTGGGCGCAGGGCCAGCGGGCCTGACCGCCGCCACCGTGGCCGCCGAACGCGGGCACGAGGTGCATCTGTTCGACGCCGCGCCCGCCATCGGTGGTCAGCTCAACATGGCCAAGGTGATTCCTGGCAAGGAAGAGTTCCACGAAATGCTGCGCTACCTGGCCACGCGGGTGGAGGACACCGGCGTGCAATTGCACCTGAACCAGCGCATGTTGGCCACCGACCTGGCGGGCTATGACGAGGTGGTGATTGCCACTGGTGTGGAGCCACGCGACCCGAAGATCCCCGGCCAGGACCACCCCAAGGTGCTGAGCTACATCGACGTGCTGCGCCATGGCAAGCCGGTGGGCGAGCGCGTGGCCATCATCGGCGCGGGCGGCATCGGCTTTGACGTGGCGGAATTCTTGACACATGGCGACCACCCTTCCACCACGCTCGATCTGCCCGCCTGGAAGGCCGAATGGGGCATCACCGACCCGGCCGAGGCGCGCGGTGGTCTGGCGCCCAGCGGCCCGCGCGTGACGCCCCCCGCACGGCAGGTCACGCTGCTGCAGCGCAAGAAGGGCAAGCTGGGCGGCGGCCTGGGCAAGACCACCGGCTGGATCCACCGCACCACGCTCAAGATGAAACAGGTGCAGATGGTGAGCGGCGTGAACTACGAGCGCATTGCCGACGAAGGGCTGCTGGTGTCATACGGCGACAAGCGCGAAGACCCCACCTGGATTGCGTGCGACACCGTGGTGCTGTGCGCGGGGCAGGTGCCCCTCTTCAGCCTGGCGCAGGAACTGGAGGCTGCCGGCCGCAAGCCGCACCGAATTGGTGGCGCGCTGGAAGCGGGCGAGCTGGATGCCAAGCGCGCTATCGACCAGGCGGCGAGGCTGGCGGCGCGTTTGTGAGGGGAGTGCGGCCAGAATCTAAGAAAAATTGGCTGCTAGCGCTTGATAGGTAAGCGCTAATAGCTATTATTTTGATAGCAAATGGCTGCTGCCTGGCTATGCGCCTTGATGCGTGGCAGAGCCCTCCAGCGCGTTGAACACCCTCAGCGCTGCCCACGCATCGTTGGCTGCGTAGACCAGTTGGGCCTCAGTCAGCCGGGCGTTGGCCCAGTTCGATGTCGCGGCTTTCTTGGACTTGATGAAGCGCTTGTTGAACAGCACGGCCACGGCGCCTTTCACGCCCATGTCTTTGCGGTAACCACGCTGTCGGAACACGGTGTTGAGCTCCAGCACATCGGCTGGTTGTACGCCCAGTTTGTGCTGGATGCGTTTGGTGTCATCCCCCAGCCCAAAGCCCGCCTTGGTCACGCCGCGCAGGGCCAGCAGCTCGGCCACGCGGGCACGGCAACCGGGGTCGTGCAGCTGGAACACCCAGGCGGTTTCCAGCGTGGCCAGCTGCACGATGTGGGGCCCGTCGGACTGTTCGCCCTGCACAAAGGTGGGTTTGGATTCGGTGTCGAACCCCCAGGCGCTGGCCGCTGCCAGAGCATCACAGGCCTTGTCGGCCTGTTCTGGGGTGGCAACGAGGCTGATGCGGTCCGTGCCCAGGCGCTCGAAAGGTTCCAGCAGGGCGATCTGGTCTTTGTCGGGGGTGCTGCGGTGGGCGGTGCGCGAAGGCGGGTGGGTGCGCTGGGGAGGGGGAGATGCCGTCATGGGCCCATTGTGCCGTGCCAACTTGGGAACCCCGCTGTGACCCGCGATGGGGGTACGGCGCGTCTACTGCAGCTACCGCTCTCAGCGCTTGCCCGCCTTGCGCAGGCGGGGCATGTCGGCAAGGTAGGCAAAGGCCTTTTCGCAGTCAGCCACCGTCAACGCCTCCCGTGCAGCCAGCCAGCCCACGCCAAACCAGGCCCGCGGGTCCGTGGCAGCGATGTCGCTGTACAGCACGCGGGCCACACGCTCATCGCCCAGCCGGCCCAGAGCTGTCAGCGCAGGCTGCAGGCTGGCGAGGAACGATTCCCCCTCGGCGTCCAGCGCAGGCGCGACAAATTCCGTCAGGTAGCGCAAACGCTTCAAGCGCTTGCGCAGGCGGTGTTGTTCCTCCACCGGCAGGGCGGCAAAGTCTTGGGAGCCGTGGCGCACCTTGGCGTGCAGGCGGCGCAATCGCTTCTGCAGCAGGCGGCGGGTGTCCTTCGCGTCCAGGGCTTCTTCTGCGGCCGCCGGCGGGGCGTCCTCGCCCTGGGCCGTGAACGCCATGAGGGCGATCAACGCTGCCTGGAACGCTGGCATGCGCACGATGGCTGCGGCGGATGGGGCGGGGGCGTGCCCCGCCGCCACAATCACATCCAGGGCAGGCGCACCCGCATCGCGCAGATCGGCAACGATGGACTGCAGGGCTTGGCCCTGGTCGCGCAGTTGGCCCAGGCGCTGGAACACCTCCACCAGCGGCGGCTCCCAGGCGGGGTCGAATGCGCCGGGTGCCAACGGCGCCAACTCGCGCAAGGCGGTGCGTAAGCGGCGGATGCCGATGCGCAACTGGTGCACATGCTCTTCATCGCCCCCGCCTTCGACGATCTCGCTGGCGTTGGCCAGGATCTGGTGGAGGCAATGGGCCACTGCCGCGCGCTGCAACGCGCGCCCGTTCAGGAAGTGCTTTGGGATGCCACTGGCCTTCATCGGGGTGGCCTTGGTGGCGGGCCGTGCCCATTGCGGGGCCAGCAGACGCTCACCTCGCTCAGCCTTGGACACCGTGCTCAGAAACAGCCCATGCCGTGTGGCCCACCGGGTGGCGATGGCCACCAGGCCCGCCAGCGGGCCGGCCTTGAGTTCCAGCTCCAGCTCGCAGATGCGGGCCTCTTTCTGCTGCGGCGTGCCGCGATGGGCGATGACCCGGCCGATGTCCAGAGCCAACTCCACCACACCGCCCTTGAAGGCGATGTCCCGTGTCACGCGGTCCATCTCGGTGCCGTAGGTTTCGGTCAGAGGGCCGCTGGCGGCCTGCAGAGCACCCAGCAGCCGTGTGCCCGCCACGGTGCCTGCGTGCAACTCAGGCTGGGGCTCTGGGGCGGGGCCTGTGGCGTGGGCTTGGCCCCGGTCCACGTTGTGCTCCTCGCGGTCCAGCGGTCCGTTGCCCAGGGCCTTGACGGTTTGCACCCACTGGTCGCCCTCGCGGCGCAGCCGAAAAGCAATGCCACGCGACGACAGCGCTGCATCGGGCGTATCGAAGTAGCGGGCCTCCATACGGATGTGCACGTGTGTGCCCCTGCGCGCGGCGGCCTGCACCGCAGCCAGGCGCTCTGGGGGGATGCAGAATTTGAACTCGATTTCCATGAAGACGGCGCCTGGTGGTGGGGGCGGCAGAGCCTGCCGGTAAAAGATTAATAGAAATCCCAGTGATTGATTTTAAAGGCGAAAACCATGAGTGCCGGATTATTGCTGCAAGGGTGCGGACGATGAAATCAGGCTCATGCCCAGCGGAGTGCCATTTTTATCGCGGATGGAGGTAATTGCCTTGAAAGCCGATGCCTGAACCCGGTCTGGTAATCGAACAAAATTGTTTTCATGGACGAGGGTATCGCCATTGAGAAACGACCAGATGATGAATTTGAGGGCCAGGGTGGTTTGCTCTGGATTTTGAGTGACTTTGGGGAATACCACAAACGTGCCCATGGTGATGGGCCACACGGCTTTGCCGGGTTTTTGTGTCAGCGTATTGTGGAAGGCCCCGGTGGCAGGCCACTCGCTGTTGGCCAGTGCGGATTTGAAAGCGTCGATGGAGGGTTTCACAAAAACACCTTCGGCATTTTTCATCTGCACCGATGCCAGGCCATATTCGGCCACATACCCAAAATCCACATAACCGATGGCACCCGCCGTGTCGCGCACACCCTTGGCCACCCCATCGCTCCCCTTGAAGGCCAGAAATCCTTCGGGCCATTGGATGCTTGTCTTGGCTCCGTGGGAAGCCTTCCATTTCGGGCTGACCTTGCCCAGGTAATCGGCGAAGTTGTAGGTGGTGCCCGAGCCGTCGACACGCACCACCACCTTGATGGGCATGTCGGGCAGGGGAGTCTCGGGGTTCAGCGCGGTGATCTCGGGGGCATTCCAGCGGCTGATTTCACCCAGGAAGATGCGGCTGAGCACCTCGCCCGTCAGGCGCAGCTGTGCGTTTTGGACTTTGGGCAGGTTGACGATGGGGCTGATGCCGGTGATGGCCACGGGCAGTGCCAGCAAGCCGTGTTCGATGAGGTCCTTGTCAGGTGGGTAGACATCGGTGGCGCCGAAGCCCACGGCCTGTTGCTGGATCTTTTTCATGCCTGCGCTGGAGCCCACCGGGTCGTAGTCCACCCTGGAACCGGTGGCTCTGGCGTAGGCCTTGGCCCAACTGCGGTAGATGGGGGCTGCGGCCGACGAGCCCGCGCCCGTTACGGCTTGTGCACTGGCCTGGTGCGCCTGTAGCAGTGCAAGTGCCAGCATGAATACGGTATAGATATATTTCATGGATTTTTGTGTATTGGTTTTAATTAATAAGGATGTGGCTGTGAAATTCTGACCATAGGCCTATGCCCGGCAGGGGCATTGGAGTGATTTATGAAGTCTCAGCTTGTCAATGCGGCGCCGATTTTAACCACTGGAATGAATGGGGAATGTTTATCCCATCGTCATTATTTTGTCACTTGAAACAATTAGTATCAGCCGCGGCAGACGTGGGCCCTTGCTGGCAAGGCGTGCGCGCCAGCTGATGCGGTGGCAATGAACCCGGCTGCCCGCCCAGTGAACCTTCATGAGAGATTCAGATGCTTCAAAAAATCAAGATTGGCACCCGGCTGGCGCTGGCGTTTGCAGTGCTTTTGCTGCTGATTTCTGCACTGGCTGCGGGGGGCATCAGCGGTGCCAAGCGCCTGACCGAGCGCAGCGCGGCGCTGTATGGTGACCGCACGGTGCCCCTGGGCGTGCTGGCAGAGATCAGCCACCTGACGCAGCGCAACCGGGTGCTGGTGATGGACATGCTGATGGACCCGGGTACCAGCAACCTGCAGGCCAGCCACGCCGCGTTGACTGCCAACGTGGAGCGCATCCACGCGCTGTGGACGGCGTATTCCGGCAAGGCGCTGGGTGCTGAGGAGCAAGGTCTGGCGCAGGCCTTTGCCGATGCCAATGCCACCTACCTGGACAAGGGTCTCATCCCGGCTGCCTCGGCATTGGTGGCAGGCAAGTACGACGATGGTTCCGAGCTTTATATCAACCAGATCCGCCCCAATGCGGCCAAGGTGCAGGACGCCATCGAGAAACTGGTAGCCCTGCAGATCAACGTGGCGGCGGCAGAGTTTGACGGCGCACGGGAGATGAGCAACACCATTCACTGGTGGATGCTGGCGGCCTCCGGGCTGGCCCTGGTGGCGGGGGCTGCGATGGCGTGGGTCATCACCCGCTCCATCTCGCGCCCTTTGCGCCAGGCGGTGGTGCTGGCCCGCACGGTGGCGGGTGGCGATCTGAGCGCACAGATCGATGTGCGCGGCACGGATGAAACCGCAGAATTGCTGGGCGCCCTGCGGGAGATGAACCACCAGCTGGTGCGCGTGATCACCGAGGTGCGCGCCAGCACCGAGACGGTGGCGCAGGAGGCCGTGCTGATTGCGGGCGGCACCGAAGACCTGGCGCGCCGTACCGAGGTGCAGGCGTCCAACCTGCAGGAGACGGCCGCCTCGATGGAGCAGCTCACCATCACCGTGCAGCACAACACGGACAACGCCCACCGCGCCACCGAGCTGGCCCAAGAGGCCGCCAAGGTGGCCAACGAGGGCGGCAGTGTGATGCGCGACGTGATCACCACCATGCAGGAGATCAGCGTGCAGTCGCAAAAGGTCACCGACATCATCAAAGTGATTGATGACATCGCGTTCCAGACCAACCTGCTGGCCCTGAATGCGGCGGTGGAGGCGGCCCGCGCGGGTGAGCAGGGACGCGGCTTTGCCGTGGTGGCGGGCGAGGTGCGTGGACTGTCCCAGCGCAGCAGCACGGCCGCCCGCGAGATTCGGGGCCTGATTGCTGCCAGTGTGCGTGGTGTGGAGCGCGGGTCCACCCTGGTGGGCCAGGCGGGCGAGCGGGTGGCCAGCACCGTGCAGCGTGTGGACGAGGTGATGGAACTCATCAGCGAGATCAAGGATGCGGGGCAGGAGCAGGCCCGCGGCATTGCGCAGATCGGCGAAGCCGTGCGGCAGCTGGACGCCGCCACGCAGAAAAATGCCGCGCTGGTGGACGACAGTTCGTCGGCATCCACCGGCATGAAGAACCAGGTTAGGCGCCTGCTGGAGGTCGTTCACCAGTTCAGGCTGGCGCCTGACGGCGCTGGGGATGCCTTCGAAGGAGGCTACCGAGGTACGCAGCCACTGCCTGCCCTGCCAGCAAGGGCTTCATCCCCCAAGCAATTGTCCCTGGCACCCCGCTGACTGGACGCACAGGACCGGTGCGGTGCAGGTCATCAGATTCTTTTGCTATGGGGAAGATGCTCCATGAACCGCACAGACGTACTCATCGCCATTGCCGAGATTGCGCGGACGGGCGGTGCCTCTGCGCCCGAAGACGCCATCTCGCAGCTTGCCGTGATCATTGATGGCCTGGAGCTGTCGAGCAGCGGCTCTGAACAGGTGATGGAGATGCTGCTGCGGATTGCCGCCTGCCTGTGGAACCTGCAGCAGGAACGCATGCGTTGGTAAGGCGCAGCCGCAGATAGGTTATTCGGCTACTTGGCGATTCGGCTGTTCGCCCAAGGGTTCCAGCGAAGCGATCTGGTCGCGCCCCTGGTTTTTGGCCAGGTACAGAGCCTGGTCGGCGCGGTCGAGCATGTCGCGCAGGCTGCGGTCTGCCTGGCGGAAGGTGCTCAGGCCCAGGCTGGCTGTGATGCCGTAGGCGTGGCCTGCCTCGTCGCTCAGCTGCAGGGCGCGAACGCCATGCAGGATGCGTTTCGCCACTTCCAGGCCCTCGGCCATGCTGGTCAGCGGCAGCAGCACGCCAAACTCTTCGCCGCCCAGTCGGCCCACGGTGTCGCTGGCGCGCAGCTGGTTTTTGACGGCCTGCGCAAACGCCACCAGGGCGCGGTCGCCTTCCAGGTGGCCAAAACGGTCGTTGATGGATTTGAAATGGTCCAGGTCCAGCATCAGCAGCGTGAGCGGCTCGCCATTGCTGCGTGAATGGGCATACACCGACTCCGCACATTCCAGAAATGCGCGGCGGTTGGCCATGCCGGTGAGCATGTCGGTGGTGGCCAGGCGCTGCAGCTCGCGCTCCAGGTTCTTGCGCTGCGTCACGTCGCGGTAAATGCCCTCCACCCCTGCGAAATTGCCAGCATGGTCGTACAAGGCGTGGCTGCTGATGGAGATGTCGATCACGGTGCCGTCGCGCCTCACCATCTGGCCCGGAAAATCCGACACCTCGCCATGCTCCATGATGGCGGCCTTGAACGCGTCTCGGTCAGTGCTTTGCGGGTAGTACGACTCGGCCGTGCGGCCCTCGATTTCGTGGGGCTCGTAGCCCAGCACCCGGCGCACGCCAGGGCCCACATGTTGCACGATGCCCTGGGCATCGGTGCGGTAGTAGACGTCCTGCATGTTCTCAAAAAGGCGACGGAAGTTCTGCTCGCTCTCGCGCAGCTGGGCCTCGATCTCGCTCTGGTGGGTCATGTCCAGACCACACATCAGCACGGCGGGGGCTCCGTTCCACTCCACAGCCACGCTGCTGATGAGCACCATGCGCAGGTTGCCCTGCAGTGTGCGGATGCGAAATTCAGACGATTTGTTGGGCCGGCCGCCCTGTTCGGGCACAGCGACCTGCTGGATGCGGTTGGTAGAGCGCACCTGGTCCATGGGATGCACAAAATCGCCCGAGAGGCGGCCTATCAGGCTATCGGTGCTGGGCGCTTCCAGCAGCGCCATGCTGGCAGCGTTGGCAAAGCGGATGGCGCCCTCCTGCGTGACGAGCACGGCCGCTGGCAGTGTGTGCAGCAGACTGAGGTCGTGGAACATCGGGCTTGGCGGTAACCAAAAGTAATGCACCATTGTGGCACTGGGGTGCCCGGCTGGGAATCCATATCTGTCACAGGCGGTACCATCACCCATGAGAAAAACTTTCCAACTCCATGTTGAAGGCAAGAACCGGGACCGCGTTCTGGATGCCGTCAAGCACGAAATCCGCAAGTACATCAAGCGCGAACGACGCCGCGACCTGCCCGAAGGCGCTGATTTTTGGGACTTTGACTGCCAGTTTGGCCGCACCAAGGAAGACGCCACCGTGGCGCACCTGTCGGCCTTGACCGGGCTGATCAACGGTGTGGCCGCTGAGGGCGGCGCGCAGTTCTATGTCGAGATTCTGGCCAAGCCCGCCAAGCGCACGCCACGGGTGCCGGGCGAGCCGCAAGTCGCTGATGCGGATGGTATGGACGAGGGCGACGAAGAGGTCTAACACTGAGGCCGCTTGGGCGGCCGCCCTTCACGGATCTTCCAAAGGCTCCTTTCAGGAGCCTTTTTTATGGGCGGCGGAGGGCGATTCCGGAGCTGCCGTTGCTGCTGCGCGCAGCTTGTCCTTTTTGCTGGGCCGCTTGCCCTTGATGCCGCCGGTGCCCTGGGGATCTGCGGATGACGCGGGCGCAGGGGCCTCGGTGGGTTCAAAACCCGCAATGTGTTCGCGCGGGATGGTGAGGTGCTGACGTTTTTCGATGAGGCGGAAATGTGCTTCGGCATCGGCCGTCACAAAGCTCACTGCCACACCGCTCTCGCCCGCGCGGCCCGTGCGGCCGATGCGGTGCACATAGTCCACGGCCGAGCGTGGCAGGTCGTAATTGACCACCGCAGGCAACTGCGCAATGTCGAGGCCGCGCGCGGCCAGGTCCGTGGTCACAACCACCTGCCAGCGTTCGTCCTTGAACTCCTGCAGCACCTGTTTGCGCGCGCCCTGGCTCAGGCCGCCGTGGAAGGGCGTGGCAAAGATCCCCGCTTTGTAGAGCTTTTCGGCCACATGCTCGGCAGCGTATTGCGTGGCCACAAACACCAGCACGCGCGACCAGTTGTGTTCCTTGACCAGATGGCGCAGCAGCTGGGTGCGGCGCACGGCGTCCACCGCAATGGCCCGTTGCTCGATGGCCGGTTCGTTGCCCGGCGTGTGGGGCACCTCCACGCGCAACGGGTTGTTCAGCAGGCCATCGGCCAGCGCTTGCACGGCGGCAGGGAATGTGGCCGAGAAGAACAGGTTCTGCCGCTGCGCAGGCAGCAGCGCCAGCACGCGCTGCAGTTCTTCGGCAAAGCCCAGGTCCAGCAGGCGGTCGGCCTCGTCCAGCACCAGGTGCGCCACGGCCGACAGGCGCAGCGCGTTGTGGTCTACCAGGTCCAGCAGGCGGCCCGGCGTGGCCACCACAATGTCGGCGCCGCCACGCAGGCCCAGCATTTGCGGGTTGATCGAGACGCCGCCGAACACAATGGCCACTTTCAGCGGCTGCTGCAGGTGCTGTGCCAGGCTGCGCAGCACCTCGCCCACCTGGGCGGCCAGCTCGCGCGTGGGCACCAGCACCAGGGCGCGCACCCGGCGTGGGCCGCCGGTGGCGCTCAGCTGCAACTGCTGCAGCAAGGGCAGGGCGAAAGCAGCTGTCTTGCCCGAACCCGTCTGGGCGGCTCCCAGCAGGTCAGCCCCCTGCAGGATAGCCGGGATGGCCCCCGCCTGGATGGGTGTGGGCGCTACAAAACCCGCTTTTTCTGCAGCGTGGACAAGGGCAGGGGACAAACCGAGGGAGGCAAAGGGCATGGAGGCAGCGCTGGAGCGGCGTTGAAAGGGGGACGCACAACAGCGCGAACGGGGGGAAGGGATGGGGCGATTGTCGCCGCAGTTGCTGCCCAAGCCCCTGCACGCGCGTCAGGCAGCCAAGGCCGTGGTGCGCTGGGCCTGGCTGCGCGCGCCATCACCCTGATAATTGGGCCACCGGCGGTTCGCCGGTTTTTCCTTTGTTTCACAAGCACCATGGCCCTCACCCTTGACTCCTCTGCCATCACCCACGGCATTCAGCTGGCGGTGGCCCCTGTGTTTTTGCTCACGGCCGTGTCCGGCATGATTGGCGCTGTGGCGGGCCGGTTGGCCCGCATCATCGACCGGGCCCGCGTGGTGGAAGACCGCGCCCGCGCCAACACCGAGCCCGAGTTTCTGGCCCGCGCCTACAACGAACTGGCCGACTTGCGGCTGCGTGGGAGGCTGGCCAATGGCTGCATCGGGCTGCTCACGTTCTGTGCGTTCCTGATCGGCATCACCATCATCCTGCTGTTCCTCGGCGAGACCACCAACTTCCAATCCAACCGGCTGGCCGTGGCGGGTTTTCTGGCGGGGGTGGCGTCGTTTTTGCTGGCGCTGGTGTGTTTTCTGACCGAGACCATGCTGGCAACCCGGCTGCTCAACTTTCACATGCTGCAGCAAGAGGTGGAAGGAAAAAAGCCATGAAGTCGTTGGCTGACCTGGGCGGCCTGGTCTATTCGACCGAATCGGGCCGCATGTGCCCCGACTGCCGCCAGCCCGTGGCGCAGTGCACCTGCAAGCAGAACAAGCCTTTGCCCACCGGCGACGGCATCGTGCGCGTATCCCGTGAAACCAAAGGCCGGGGCGGCAAGGCTGTGACCCTGGTCAAGGGCGTGCTGGTGGACGCGGCCGCACTGGAGCAGCTGGGCAAGCAGCTCAAAGCCGCCTGCGGCAGTGGCGGCACGGTGAAAGACGGCGTGATCGAAGTGCAGGGCGACCATGTGGAGCGCGTGATGGCCGCACTGCAAAAGCTGGGCCACAAGGTCAAGCGGGCAGGCGGCTGAGGAGGGCTGTCCGATGGACTCGGAAAAATTGCAGCGCCTGGTCACCACCGAGATGCCCTACGGCAAATACAAAGGCACGCTGTTGGCCGACCTGCCCGGCAACTACCTGAACTGGTTTGCGCGCGAGGGCTTCCCCAAAGGCGAGCTTGGGCAATTGCTGGCGCTGATGCACGAGATTGACCACAATGGGCTGTCGGACCTGCTCGCGCCATTGCGCGCGGTAGGCGGTGTCGCGCCGACCCAGCCACTGAAAAAGGAAATCCCCTGAAGGCCACGCCGGTTGTTGTCACGTTTTGTGTGATGGCGCATGTGGGGGCCGCGCAAGCAGCCTTTTGCACCTTTCCTATCTTCGATGGCCCCTATCGCAACGTTTCTGCGGCGGGATACGCATCGGCGGATCGGCCCGTGATCGCTTGCACCATGGTGCAGAGCGATTCCGCCCAGTACGGAGCCACGGCTGTGATGGCCGAGACGCTGGAGGGTGACGCGAAGCTGGAGGTCCGGTATACCGACAAGCCCTATCCCGTCCGGATTGCCGACGACTGGCGGCAAGACCTGTCGCCCTATTACCAGGACGTGCTGAGAGTGCGCCTTCGCGCCCCTGCGCGCGAGACCGATGCGGCCCTGGCGCTGACTGCCGCACCCGGCGCACCCCTCGGCATGGGGTTCGGCATGTGTGTCTACGGCTATCCAAAGGCTGGCACGGCCTGGACCAGCGTGTCCATTAGCAGCCTGGGCAAATATGTTGCTGCCAGCGACACCTGCTACGAGCCTCCCCCGCTTTACTTCGAGCGCAACTGATGGCGGCGGCCCAGCGGTCTCTTGCCATGAGCAGGCGTGGGCGGGCATGTGATACTGACTCCAGTCACAACAACTCCGAGGGAATGCACATGAAAGGCCATATCGCAGCGATCGTCCTGGTCGTTTTGGGCGTGTTTTTTCTGCTGACCAATCTGGGGCTGATCAGCATCAGCCTGCGCGAGCTGCTGCGGGTGTGGTGGCCGGTGGCGCTGATCGCGGTGGGCCTGGCGCTGTTCTTCACACCGGGCGACAAGAAGAAGTAGCCCTGGCGCAAAGACCCAGGCAAAGGCCTGGGCTCAGCGCTCGCCGTGCCCGCTGCGCGGTGTCACAAACGCCGGGTCGCTGCCAAAGAAACCCCGGAACAAATTGCGCGCAATGCCGTGTGCCGCTACCTGCAGGTCGTGCGCCACCTCGGGGGCAAACAGGCGGCTGGTGTGCTGCTGCCACAGCCCCACCCAGGCGGCAAAGTGGGCGGGAGTCACGCCCTCCAGCGCCATGTGTTTGCCAAACACGTCGCCCTTGAAGCTGCGCGTGCCCAGTGCCACCGTGCTCCAGAAGTCCACGAGCCGCTGCAGGTGGGCGTCCCACTGGCCGTGCAAGGCCTTTTCAAACACGGGCCCCAGCAGCGGGTCCTGGCGCACATCGCCGTAAAAGCCATGCACCAGCTGCGTGATGCTTTCCACGCTGGGTGGTGCGTGTGCCCCAAGACCCTCGGGTGAAGTGGTTTGCAGGTTCATGCCTGCAGTGTGCCCCCGCCGCTGCACGCGCAGCCTGACGGACCGCAACCTTGCGACGAGGGCGCTGCGCCGGCTTCGAACGCCGGGAACAGCACGTTGTTCTCCAGGTGGATGTGGTTGATGAGGTCATCGCCCAGCTGGGCAATGCCTGCATACAGCGCGCGCCAGGTGTTGCACGCGCCTTGTGGGGGCGTGGCGTCGTTGGTCAGGGCGTTGAGCTTGTCCAACGCTTCGCCGTGGTCCACGTGTTCGGCGCGCATCATGCCGATGGGCTGGCCCACAAAGGGGTTGCCGCCGCTCTTGAGCATGGGGAACAGCACCTGCTCTTCCTTGAGCATGTGCGAGAGCAGCTCTTCGTGCATGGTTTCCAGGTGGTCGGCCAGTCCGGCGGGCACATGGGGGTTGTCGCGGTGCACGGCCTCCACGCGGCGGGCCATGCGGATCAGCTCGGGCAGCTGCTGGCGGTGCACCTCGTGGTAGCGCGCCAGGATGTGATCGATGAGCGCGCTGGGCGATGCGGCTTCGGGCACGGCGTCGCTGCGTTGCAGGGCCGCCAGCTCGGCCAGCACGGCGTTCGCGTCCAGCCCCTTGTCGGCAGCCGCCTTGGACAGGCTCACTTGGCCGCCGCAGCAAAAGTCGAGCTTGAGACGCCGAAAAACCGCCGTGGCACCGGGCAGTTGCACCGCGATCTGGCCGATCTGCTGGTCGGCGCTGAGCGGGGCGGGGTGGGCGGAGGCAGCTTCCAGGTGGTCAACGCGGGCATTCATGGCGGGTCCTTTTAAAGATTCATTTGATGTGAATATTTTATTCAATAAAATTCGTCCTGCATACCTCTTTCAATTGACCTGCGGCAAAAACCATGCGCCTGACCCAATGGACCGACTACACGCTGCGCGTGCTCATGTACTGCGCAGCCACCGAAGGCCGCGAGCAACCTGTAACGATCATCGAGGTGGCCGAGGGCTACGGCATCTCGCGCAGCCACTTGATGAAGATCGTGCAGCAGCTGGCCGCCCAGGGGCTGCTGGAGACCACGCGCGGGCGGGGCGGTGGCATGCGGCTGATGGTGCCGGCGTCGGCCATCAACATCGGCGCCGTGGTGCGTGCCACCGAGACCGACTTCAACCTGGTGGAATGTTTTGATCCCGGCACCAACCAGTGCCGCCTGAGCAACCACTGTCGCCTCAAGGGCGTGCTGTGGCAGGCCATGCAGGCCTACCTGGCGGTGCTGGACAGCGTGACGCTGGCCGACCTGATGGCACCGGCCGCTGCGGGTGGGTCGGCTGCACGCGCCCTGCTGTCCACGGTGGCGCTGCCCCGGGGCGGCGGCGCCATGCGCAAGCGAGCACCCGTGGCCGGGTTGCCCTCCAAAGCCGAAAATATTGAATAAAAATGGTCCATTGCGCTCGATAGATATCGAGTTTTTGCTATCAAATTGATAGCAAATCCGACCCTTGCATGCCTCCGACTGCAAACGCCTGCCGGTAGCGTGCCGGGGTCAGGCCCACATGCCGCGCAAATTCGCGTGTGAAGTGGGGCTGGTCTGCAAAGCCGCACGCAAACCCGATTTCAGCCAGGCCATGCGGGCTCTCCAGCAGCCATTGGGCGGCCACGCGCGCGCGTGCCTCGGTCACGATTTGGCGGCAGCTCAGGCCGCGTTCGGTCAGCGCCCGCTGCAGGCTGCGGCGGGCCAGGCCCGTGTGTTGGGCCAGTGCATCCGCCGTGTGCTGTGCTGCCGGGTCCTGCAGCACATGGCGCGCCAGCTGGTGCGCCAGCGGCGGCCAGGGCAGGGCGTCGCACAGGTGGGTGGCGGGCTGGGGCTGCTGGGTGGGGGTTGTGGGTGCGTTGCTTTCGTGATGTTCCCAATGCAAGGTCCAATGGCCTAGCAACTTTTGCGCGGCCAGCGGTGCCAGTTGCGCGTGCAGTTCTGCCGGGGTGGTGGCTGGGGCTTCCATCCGCAGGTTCACGCGGTGGCCTGCGGCCTCGGGCGCGCCGATCTCCACCCGCAACCCGCGCACGCCCAGGGCCCGGCTGGCGCCCATCAGCACGCCGAGTACTGCCAGGCTTTCGGTGGGGTGGGGTTCTTCCGGCACACCGGGGCGCGCATGGTGGCGCAGTGCCAGTTCGCCGGGGATGCTGGCCGTGATGCTGACCTGGTGGCGCGAATGCACATACCGCTCCAGCCGCTGCCAGCGCGCCATCAGTTCGGGCACATCGTTCGCGCCCAGCAGCGCGCGGTGCACCGGGTCGCCCGCCAGCAGGTCCACCCGCTGGGCCAGCTGCAGAAGTGTGCCCAGGCCGCCCTGGTGCAGCACGGCTTCGACCACGCTGCGTTTGTAGGCCAGGGGCACGTGGCTCGCGGCCAGCCCGTCGGCACCCGGTGGGGGCGGTGGCGGCACCAGCCCGTGCGCAGCCATGGCGCGCACCAGCAGGCGGACCATGGCGGCGCTGGCAAAGTCTTGCATGGGCGGATTGTGCCGTTGGTGCTGCCTGATTCAGCTCCGCGTGCTCAAGGCCCGCAGCACATCCGCGCTGCGCACCGGCAGGCGGGCAAAACGCACGCCGGTGGCGTCGCGCAGCGCGTTGGCGATCGCTCCGGCCCCGGCCACCATGGCGGTTTCTCCGGCACCGGTGGGCGGCGCGCTGCTGTCGATCAGGTGCACATGCAGCGGCGGAATGTCGCCCATGCGTGGCAGCGGGTAGTCGGCAAAGCTGGCGGCGGCCACGCCCGAGCGGGCCACGGGCAACTTCTCGTGCAGCACCATGCCCACGCACCACACGAGGTTGCCCTCGGTCTGCGCGCGCACGCCGTCAGGCTGCAGCACCAGGCCGCAGTCGTGCGCGCACCACAGCGCCGTTACGCGCACCTGGCCGGTGGCGCGTTGCACCTCCACGTCGGCCACGGCGGCGGCGTAGCTCACGCCCTTATAGATACCGCCTGCGATGCCGCGCCCGCGCAAGGTGGTGGCGTCGCTGGCGGGGCGCTCTGACCATCTGGATTCTGCAGCGGCACTGCGCAGCACCTGCGCCAGGCGTGCATCGGTGGTGTGCTGCAGGCGCCAGTCCAGCGGGTCGGCCCCAACGTGGCGCGCGCATTCGTCCGTGGTGCTCTCCACCACGAGGGTGTTGGGCCCCGCACCCAGGCCGCGCCAGGGGCCTGTGTGCACGGGCAGGCGCTGGGCGGTGAACTCGATGCGCTGCTGGGGCACGTCGTACGGCATTTGTGCGCCGCGCGCCACGCCGCTGTCGCCCGCCAGGTCGGCCAGGGTTTGCATCCACACCGGCATGGCGGCGGGTGTGAACAGGATGTGGCTGCTGGCCAGCGCATGCCACCAGTGGGTGATGCGCCCGCCTTGCACGCGGGCCCGCACACGGTGGCTGGAGGGCGGGCGCTGGAAGCCCTGGGCAAACTCCTGCGCGCGGCTCCATTGCACCTTGACGGGTGCCCCTGCAGCCTGGGCGAGCACGGCGGCCTCCAGCTCCACCGTGCACAGCGTGCGGCCGCCAAAGCCGCCGCCGATGCGGCAGGCCTGCACCTCGATACGTTCGGCATCCAGGCCCAGCTGGCGAGCGAGCACGTCGCGCATGTAGAACAGGTCTTGAGTGCCCGCCCATACCTTCAGGGCGATGCCTTGGTCTGCGGCGGCCAGCCAGTGCGCCGTTGCGCTGCGCGGCTCTATGGGCGCGTGGGCGGCCAGGGGCACGTCCATGCGCAGGTCCAGCGTCCATGCTGTGTCTGTGGGCAGGTCGTCCTTGCGCAGCCGGTGCTGCAGCGCGCCCCGGCGCAGGTGGGTGTCGATGTCGATGCGCTCGTCGATGGCGGCCTGCTCGAATGCGCTGCCATCTTCCACCTGCCATTGCACGGCCAGCGCGGCCTCGATGCGGTCGAGCGCCGAGGGCGTGCGCGCCACGATGCCCAGGCCCAGGCTGCCCATCCGCGCGAGGCGCGGGTGCTGCACCACGGCCACGCAGGCTGGGTCGGCGCGGGCGGCCGTCTCATCCCACGCTTGCGGGCGTGAGGTGATTTCGGCCGACATCGGTGCGCGCAGCACGCGGCCATAGAGCAGGCCGGGCAGGCGCGTGTCGCCCGCAAACAGCGGCCGGCCGGTGACGAGGGCGTGCAGCTGGCCCGGCGCCGCCGCAGCTTCTTTGGCGGCCCCCGTGCGCGCCTGCAGGCTGCGCAGCGCGCTGGCCGGGATGTCGCGCGGGGCCAGCGTTCCCGTGGTCCGGCCTTGCGCCAGGGCCTCGCGCAGCGTGGCGCAGGCGCGGGCCAGGGGCAGGGCAAAGTCCTGCACGCTGGCGCTGCCCACGGTGGCGCGCACGCGGGCGATGTGGCGGGTGCTGGGCAGTTGCAGGTGTACTTGTGCAGGCGGCACGCCCAGCTCGGCAGCGGCCAGGCCCTGCATGGCGGCGCTGATCTGCTGGCCCATTTCGGCGCTGGGCAGCCACAGGGTGTAGCGGCCGTTTTCGTGCCGTATCCAGCCCAGCGCGTCATCGGCGGTGGAAGTGGGGCGCTTGGGGATCACTGGCACCAGGCTGCAGCCCGCCAGCGTGACGGTGAGTACCCCGGCGCCTGCCGCTGCCAAAAACTGGCGGCGCTTCATGGTTTGGTTCCCCCGGCTGCTTGGTGGATGGCTGCGCGCACGCGGTGCTGGGTGCCGCAGCGGCACAGGTGGGCCGACATGGCGGCGTCGATCTGCGCATCGCTGGGGCGGGGTGTGGCGCGCAGCAAGGCCACGGCGCCCATGATCTGGCCGCTCTGGCAGTAGCCGCACTGGGGCACGCGCAGGTCCAGCCAGGCCTGTTGCACGGGGTGCAGCGTTCCGTCGGGCGCCGCCAGCCCCTCGATGGTGGTGACGGCGCGCCCCTGCAGCCCGCGTGCGGTGTGCAGGCAGGCGCGTTGCGCCTGGCCGTCTATGAGCACGGTGCAGGCGCCACATTGGCCCATGCCGCAGCCAAAGCGGGTGCCCGTGAGGCCCAGGGGCTCGCGCAGCAGCCAAAGCAGGGGTTCGTCCTCCCAGCCGGGTGGTACGGGCTGGGGCTGTTGGTTCAGGGTGATGTGCATGCGGGCCTCCGTGGGTGGTACGGGGCCAGTGTGCAAAGGCGGAGGCGGTTGGTCTTGAAGATCTGCGCCAAACAGATCAGAGCGGTAACTTTGGCGTCGGGCCGGGGATTTGAATGAAAATGGCCTCCAGCGCTTGTCCATCAAGCGCTAGAGGCTATCATTTTGGAAGCATTGCACTCCACTGCGGCATGGTCTGCGCCCACCACAGCCGCAGGCGCATGGCCCATTCGGGTGTGTAGCCCGAGGTGGCGAACCGCACTTGGCCGTGCGCGTCGATGACCACCAGCGCGGGCACGGCGCGCACGCCCCAGCTGCGTGACAGGGTGCCCTGCGGGTCCACCGCCGTAGGCCAGACCATGCTGCGCTGGCGCTGCACCTGGGCCACCTTTTCGGCGTTGCCCGACTGCATGGCCACACCCAGCACGGGCCAGTCGGCGGACAGGCTGGCGATGCTGGGCTCTTCCAGCTTGCAGATGGAACACCATTCGGCCCAGAAGTGCACGGCCACGGCCTGACCGGGGTGCTGGGCGCGCCACTGGGCCAGGGTGGTGGGGGCGGTGGCGCCAGCGCTGGGGGCCATCACCAGCGCCACATCGGGCGCAGGGCCCTGGGGCAGGTCGCGCGTGCGCCAGGTGTCTACCGCCACGATGGCGACCCAGGCGAGCGCGAGGGTGGCCAGGTGCTGCTTCCAGCTTTTGCGCAGGGACTGCGCGGCACGGGTGGCAAGGGCCTTCAGCATGGCGGGGCCGTGGTGTCGCGAATCAGCGCAGCACTTCCAGCAGCCGGTCCAGCCCGCCCTGGTTGATGGCCACCTTGGCCTGCGCGCGCACGGCGGGCTTGGCGTGGTAGGCCACCGACAGGCCCGCCGCGCCCATCATGGGCAGGTCATTGGCGCCGTCGCCCACCGCAATCGCCTGTTGGGGCGAGATGCCCATGAGCGAAGCCACTTCCAGCAGCGTGCGGCGCTTTTCGGCGCCATCACAGATGTCGCCCCAGGCCTGGTCCACCATGCGGCCGGTGAGCAGGCCGTTTTCGACTTCCAGCACATTGGAGCGGGCAAAGTCGATGCCAAGCCCGGCTTTGACGCGGTCGGCAAAGAAGGTGAAGCCGCCTGAGACCAGTAGCGTGGTCAGGCCCGCCGCCTTGGCGGCGGTGATCAGCTCCTTGGCGCCTGGGTTAAAGCGCAGGCGCTCGGTGAACACCTGCTCCATGTGCTGCACGGTCACGCCCTTGAGCAGCGCCACGCGCTGGCGCAGGCTCTCCTTGTAGTCGGTGATGATGCCCTGCATGGCCGCTTCGGTGATGGCGGCCACCTCGGACTTGCGGCCTGCGGCGTCGGCAATTTCGTCCACGCACTCGATGTTGATGAGGGTGGAGTCCATGTCAAACGCGATGAGCTTGTAGCTCGACAGGGACAGGGGGGCTTCAATGCCCTGGACAACAAGGCCGGGCGCGAATTCGGTAGCGTGGGTCATGGCAGAACGTGGGAGTCGTTTTTTTGGGGGAGCACAACCTGCAATGGTATCGCCCGCGCCTGCGTCCTCGACAGCCCCAAACCGTATCGCCCCGCAGGGCATAAATTCTGCGGCTCGCGGCCGAGAGAGGTTGCTTCCAGCTCTTGGGTTTGCCTGGGATGCGGACGATGTGCAGTAAGTGCCCATGGGCGCATATGATTTCTGCACAACATGCACTGAGGGTACTGACGATGGCCATGCACAGAGACGGCAACGCGGGAGAGAAAGTCTCCGCGACATGGATCAACCGAAGGCAGGCCACGGCCGCACTGCTGGCCAGCGCGACGGTGCCTTTTACCCCAGCGGTAGCGCAGGATGCAGCGGCCCCCGCATCACCTGCCGCATCCCCCGCTGCATCGGCTGCCGAAGCCCCTCTCGCCGCTATCTGGCCTGCTGACGACTGGGCAGAAAGCACGCCCGAGGCGCAGGGCATGGACTCCGCAGCGCTGGCCAAGCTCGTCGACTTTGGCGCAGCGCAGGGCATGGACAGCCTGCTCGTCACCCGACACGGCAGCCTGGTGGCCGAGGCCTTCTATGCCCCGTACCGCGAGGGGCTCAAGCATGCCGTCAACTCCACCACCAAGGGTGTCGTCGCCACGCTCACCGGCATGGCCATCCAGGACGGGCTGATCGCCTCGCGCGATGCGCCCGTGCTCGACTTCTTTGCTGACCGCAAGGTCGCCAACGCCGATGCCTCCAAGAAGGCCATGACTGTGGGCCACCTGCTGGACATGACCTCGGGCCTGAACTGGATCGAGCCGCTCAGCGACGCCGTGCCCGAGACCATGCTGCAGCTGACCCGCACGCGCGACTGGCAGGGCTTTGTGCTCGACCGGCCCATGGCCCAGGCGCCCGGCACGGGCTTCAACTACAACAGTGGCAACACCCATCTGCTCTCAGCCATCCTGGCGCACAAGACCGGCGGCAGCACCCTGGCCTATGCGCAAAAACGCCTGTTCGGCCCCCTGGGCATCACCGACGTCCGCTGGCGCAAGGACCCGCAGGGCCTGGAGGTCGGCGGCTGGGGCTTGTACCTGCACCCGCGCGACATGGCGCGCATCGGCTACCTCTACCTGCGCAAGGGCCAGTGGAACGGCCGCCAGCTGCTGCCCGCCGCCTGGGTGGAGCAGGTCTTCAATCCCGTGGTGGACATGGGCTTTGGCACCAGCAACGGTGCGCCCGCCTTCAAGTACGCCAACGGCTGGTGGAGCATCCCGTCCAAGCGCGCGTACTTCACGGCCGGCTTCAACCGCCAGCTCATCGTGGTGCTGCCCGACCTCGACGTGGTCGTCGCCGTGACCGGCCGGCGCCACTACCCGCTGCCCCTGTTCATCGACCACATCACCGCCGCCGTGCGCTCGCGCGAGCCCCTGCCTGCTGACGCTGCCGGGCAGGACCATCTGGCCGCCCGTATCCGCGACGCCGGGGTGGAAAAGCCCAGCGCCATCCCCACCACCACGCCCGAACTGGCCGCCACCGTTTCGCGCAAGGCCTGGCTGCTGGAGCGCAACGGCATGGGCATCCAGCGCCTGGTGCTGGATCTCACGCCTGCCAACCCGCGCTATGAGGTCACCTTCGACAGCAGCCGCCCCGATTTGCCGCGCGAGCCGGTTGCCGGCCCGCTGGGCCTGGATGGGAAGTACCGCACCGTGCAGCAGGGACCCCATGCGGTCATCGCCATCAAGGGCCACTGGCTCGATGCGCAGACCTTTCAGCTCATCTCGCGCTCGGTGGCGGATGGCGAGGTCACCGTGGTCACGCTGAAATTCGAGGACGGCGGGAAGGCGGTGAATGTGGGGCTGGAGAACAACTGGGGGTTCAGGGCGCAGGTGCGGGGGCGCGGGGAGTAGCGTTTCGGCTTTGCGCGACCATCGGCAATGAAGCTACCAGGTTCAGCGCCACGGTGACCAGCCCGGCTCTGGCCAGTTTCTTCCATGATCAGGGCTGGATGGTCGCGTTTCCCGAGCGCCGGGGGCTCGGCGTGCCCCGGTTGATATTGGCGCTCTCGGCCGCATGTTGATGGTTGTCAGGTAGCCTTGGGCTTCCACTTCCCAGCACCAGCAGGTGCCCTCGCCAGCAAGACCCGCTACCGATAGACCACCGATGAAGACCATTGACGAAATGCTGCACCTGGACTTGCTCACCGCCGAGCAGCACGTTGACATCAGCGCATGGATTGCGCAGTCAGCCTCTCCCGAAGAAATACTGCAGATGCCTGCGCCCCTGTGGCAGGCCCTGGAGCGCGCCAGCAAAGTGATGGGCATCGACGAGGACCTTTTGCGACCACCGTCGTTCGATGCGGACAGTCTGGCGCTGGGCTAAGAACCTATTCAAGATCTTTTCAGGGTCGCACGAGTACCTTGCCGGGATGGAATGTAAGGCGCGGGGTGCAGCCAATAGCCCGGCTATTGGCAAGCGTCCGCAACGCCGCAGACCGCCCGGCAAGGCACCTGCCCGAAGGGTTGGAGTGAAATCGGGCGATTGGACGCTCCGGCTGCTTGCATGGGCACCAGCCCATGCGGCGCATCCGAAGCTTCCACTCATCCCGATTGCACTCCAATGCGATCCCCGAAAAGACTTTGAACAGGTTCTAAGACGCTTGTGCCGCTGGCGGCAAGCTTGGCTTGGGTGTCCGGGTCGAAAAGGGCGGCATGCACTGCGCGCTGGAGTTTGTCGGCAACGGGCCGTGGACCATGGCAGAACGTGGGAGCCGTTTTTTAGGGGCTACAGCCCGCAATCGCATCGCCTCCTCGGCTTCCCCGTGCCGGGCTACGGCGCTCAGACCGTGCGGGCCGGATCAGCGCGAAGGCGGCAGGCTCTTGCCGTTGCCCGCGCGCCCGGCGGTGGCGGGGTTGGGCGTAGGTGGTTCGTTCATCTTGACCAGGAACATGCGCAGGAAAAACGCGGCCATGCACAGCATGAACCCGATGCCAATGATGCTCATCAGCCCGTAGTCGGTAGAGAAAAGATCGTTCAGCAGCTTCATGGTGGGGCACTCCTTGTTGGTGTGATGTCCACTATCGCGCTGCAAAGGCGGATACCCCTTGCGCTGTGTCAACCATCGCTGCAGCAGCCGAGGCTCAGTCCGGCCGGGGCAAGTACAGCCGGTCCGACCATGTGGCCAGCCACTCGGGCTTGAAGGCCACAAAAATCGCCGCGAGCATGCCGGTGACAAACCCATCGCCCCAGGCCATCAGCCAGCGCGCCACCAGCGACAGCTCATCGCCCACGCCGGGCAGCAGATGGCCGCTCCACTGCGACAGGACACCCGCCGCAAACACGCAGACCACCGTGCCCAGAAACGCACGGCCCAGCACATAGACAAACGGTTTGGTGCCCGTGTAGCGCCGCAGCAGCGCACCCAGGCCCAGCCCCAGCGTGGCGGGCACCACGCCCAGCCACACCGTGGCACCCAGCGCATCGGCCCAGGCCATCGCTGGGGAGATCAGGCAGGCCACGATGCCCACGCCCATCAGCACCGGGATCGCCAGCGGCCAGCCCAGCATCAGCACCACCAGGCAGGCGCCCGACCACTGCAGCTGCAGCGGCATGGCGTGCAGTGTGGGAAGGGCCCACAGCCAGGGCAGGAAGACCAGCGTGGCGAGCAGTGGCGTCCACAGCGCAGACGGCGCGCCCTGGGTCTCGTGTGCCAGGGGCTTGCGGTTGGCCAGCATGCGCCAGGGACGGGCCGCCAGAGCGGCAACCAGAGCGACGAGGACGAGGGCGGCTTCCAGCCACATGGTTCTGTTTACTATGCTATTAATAGCTGCTAGCGCTTGCCAGATAAGCGCTAGAGGCCAATTTCATTAAAAATCATGCAACCACCAGCGGCTGCCCCAGGCTGCGCAAGATGTCGCGCACCATCTGCGCGCGGTCCTTAGGCTCCTTCAGCTCGCGCTCAATGCGCAGCTTCTCGTTGCCCGCCAGCTTGATGTGCTTGTTCTTCTGGATCAGCTCGATGATCCGCATCGGGTCGATGGGCGGCTGGGGCTTGAAGGTGATGTTGATGACGCCAGGGGCCGCATCCACCTTGACCACGCCGTAGGGCTGGCTCAGCACGCGTAGGCGGTGCACGTCGATGAGGGTCTGCGCCTGCGGCGGCAGCTTGCCGAATCGGTCCACGATCTCTTCGAGCAGGCCGTCGATCTGGTCGGGGTTCTTGGCCGTGGCCAGCTTCTTGTAGAACGACAGGCGCAGGTGCACGTCACCGCAGTAGTCGTCGGGCAGCAGGGCGGGGGCGTGCAGGTTGATGTCGGTGGTGACCGACAGGGGCGACAGAAGGTCGGGCTCCTTGCCCGCCTTGAGCGCCTTGACGGCTTCGTTGAGCATCTCGTTGTAGAGCTGAAAGCCTACTTCTAGCATGTTGCCGCTCTGGTTCTCGCCCAGCACTTCACCGGCCCCGCGAATCTCCAGGTCGTGCATAGCCAGGTAAAAGCCGCTGCCCAATTCTTCCATCTGCTGAATGGCTTCGAGCCGCTGCTGCGCCTGCTTGGTGAGGCCCTCCACATCGGGCACCATGAGGTAGGCATACGCTTGGTGGTGGCTGCGTCCCACGCGCCCGCGCAGCTGGTGCAGCTGCGCCAGGCCGAACTTGTCGGCGCGGCTCATGATGATGGTGTTGGCGGTGGGCACGTCGATGCCGGTCTCGATGATGGTCGAGCACAGGAGGATGTTGTAGCGCTGGGCCACGAAGTCGCGCATCACGCGCTCCAGCTCGCGCTCGGGCATCTGGCCGTGGGCCACGGCGATGCGGGCCTCGGGCAGTATCTCTTCGAGCTTCTGGCGGCGGTTCTCGATGGTCTCCACCTCGTTGTGCAGGAAGTACACCTGCCCGCCGCGCTTGAGTTCGCGAAGCACCGCCTCGCGGATCACGCCCGTTCCCTCGTTGCGCACAAAGGTCTTGATCGCCAGGCGCCGCTGCGGCGCGGTGGCGATGACGCTGAGGTCGCGCAGGCCTTCCAGCGCCATACCCAGCGTGCGCGGAATGGGCGTGGCTGTCAGCGTCAGCACATCCACTTCGGCGCGCAGGGCCTTCATCTGCTCCTTGTGGCGCACGCCAAAGCGGTGCTCCTCATCGATGATCAAGAGGCCCAGGTTATGGAACTTGGTGGATTCGCTCAATAGCTTGTGCGTGCCGACCACGATGTCCACCGTGCCGTCGCCGATGCCCTTGATGGCGGCGGTGATCTCCTTGCCCGAGCGAAAGCGCGAGACCTCGGCCACCTTCACCGGCCACTTGGAAAAGCGGTCCACCAGCGTCTGGTAGTGCTGCTCGGCCAGCAGCGTGGTGGGCGCCAGGAAGGCCACCTGCTTGCCGCCCGTGACGGCCACGAAGGCTGCGCGCAGCGCCACCTCGGTCTTGCCGAAGCCCACATCGCCGCAGACCAGGCGGTCCATGGGGCGGGGGCTGATCATGTCCTGGATGACCGCGTGGATGGCGGCGTTCTGGTCGGCCGTTTCTTCAAAGCCGAAGTCGTTGGCAAAGGTCTCGTAGTCTTGCGGGCTGTAGCGGAAGGCATGGCCTTGGCGTAGCGCGCGGCGGGCGTAGATGTTGAGCAGCTCGGCCGCGCTGTCGCGCACCTGTTCGGCCGCCTTGCGTTTGGCTTTTTCCCACTGGCCGCTGCCCAGCTTGTGCAGCGGCGCCTCGTCGGCGCTCACGCCGGTGTAGCGGCTGATGAGCTGCAGCTGGCTCACCGGCACATACAGCACGGCCTTGTCGGCGTATTCCAGGTGCAAGAACTCCTGCATGGCGGGCGTGCCGTCGGGGTTCTTGTTGCCCACGTCCATGTTGATGAGGCCCCGGTAGCGGCCAATGCCATGCTGGCTGTGCACCACGGGGTCGCCCAGGGTCAGCTCGGCCAGGTCTTTGATGAGCGCCTCGACATCGCTCACCTGCTCCTGCTTCTTGCGTCGGCGTGTAGTGGGGCCTGCGGCAAACAGCTCGGTTTCGGTGACGAAGTCGATGCCGTCTTCGATCCAGCTAAAGCCCACGGTGAGCCCAGCCGTGGCAATGCCCACCTTTTCGTCGGCCGTGCCCTGGAACTCGGCCAGCGAGTCGAAGGCCGGTGGGTTCACGCCGCTGGCGCGCAGAAAGTCGAGCAGGCTCTCGCGCCGCCCATCGCTCTCGGCCAGCAGCAGCACCCGGTGCTGGGTGTTGCGGATGTGGGCGTGCAGGCGCGCCAGCGGGTCCTCTGCCCCGCGCACCACCGAGAGGTCGCCGAGCTTCTGGAAGTGGGGGTTGTCGGCAATGTCCTCTACACCGGGGCGGATGGACAGCTGCGCATGCTCCTTGGCGCGCGTGTAGAACTGGTCGGCCGAGAGGAACAGCGCCTCGGGCGGCAGGGCCGGGCGCTCGGGGTCGCCCTGCACCAGGCGAAAGCGGTCTTTGGTGTCCTGCCAGAAGCGCTGGAACGCGGGCTCCAGGTCGCCGTGCAGCACCACCGTGGCCTCGCCGCCCAGGTAGTCGAACACGGTGGCCGTTTCGTCGAAGAACAGCGGCAGGTAGTACTCGATGCCGGCCGTGGCCACGCCCGCGCCCATGTCCTTGTAGATGCGGCTCTTGGTCGGGTCGCCTTCGAGCATCTCGCGCCAGCGGCTGCGGAATTTGGCGCGCGCGTCGTCGTCCATGGGGAACTCGCGGCCGGGCAGCAGGCGCACCTCGGGCACGGGGTACAGGCTGCGCTGGCTGTCCGGGTCGAAGGTGCGGATGCTGTCGATCTCGTCGTCGAACAGGTCCACCCGGTACGGCACCAGCGAGCCCATGGGGAACAGGTCGATCAGCCCGCCGCGCACCGCGTATTCGCCAGGGCTGACCACCTGCGACACGTGGCTGTAGCCTGCCAGCGTGAGCTGGGCCTTGAACTTGGCTTCGTCGAGCTTTTGCTTGACCTTGAAGTGGAAGGTGTAGCCCGCCAGGAAGGAGGGCGGGGCGAGGCGGTACAGCGCTGTGGTGGCGGGCACCAGCACCACGTCGGCCTCACCCTGGGAGATGCGCCACAGCGTGGCCAGCCGCTCGCTGATCAGGTCCTGGTGCGGCGAGAAGGTGTCGTAGGGCAGCGTCTCCCAGTCCGGGAACAGCGCGCAGCGCAGACCGGGCGCAAAAAAGGCCATCTCGTCGATGAGCCGCTGGGCATAGGTGGCGTCGGCCGTGACGATGGCGGTGGTGCGGCCCCCTGCCTTGTCACGTTCGGCCAGACGGGCCAGTAGAAGGGAATCGGCGCTGCCCACGGGGCGGGGCAGGGTGAAACGTTTTCCGGGGGAGAGTTTGGGCAGTTCCATGCGGACGGTGTCGTCTGGGCCCACCGCATCCCCAGGGGCGCGAAACACGCACGGGCTGGATCGGAGGGCAACGGAGGATTTTAGAATGAGCGCTTCATGATTGCTCCCTTGCTCCAACCCCCGCTCGCCCCTTTGTCTGCCCATGGGCGATTCTGGGCGCTGGTGCCCTGTGCCGGAATGGGCTTGCGGGCTGTTGCGGCGGGCGCTGCTGCCCCCGCGTCCGCCTCCGGCAATGCTGCGCCATCGACCTCGACCGTGGCTGCGTTTTCGGCTGTGGACGTTGCGGCGCCCCCGCCCACAGCCCCTTTGCCCAAGCAGTACCACCTGGTGGCGGGCCAACCGATGGTGCTGCACACGCTCGCGGCCTTTGCCGGTGTGGGGCGGTTGCTGGGCACCCTGGTCGCGGTGGCCCCCGGGGACCGGTTTTTGGACACGCATGCGCACCCCACCTTTTTTGTGGTGGAGTGTGGCGGCCCTACGCGGGCCGATACGGTGCTGGGCGGCCTCAAGGCGCTGCTGGAACGGGGCGCGCAGCCGGATGACTGGGTGCTGGTGCACGATGCCGCGCGTTGCCTGGTCACGTCCGAGCAGATCGACTCCCTCATCGACCAGTGCGCTGGCGACAGTGTCGGGGGCCTGCTGGCGCACAAGCTGGCCGACACGCTCAAGACCTCCATCGACGGCCCCGGCGGCGTGCGTGTGGCCTCCACGGTGGATCGCAGCGACAAGTGGCTGGCCCAGACGCCGCAGATGTTCCGCATCGGCCCCCTCATGGATGCCATCGACAAGGTGGGTTCCAACGTGACCGACGAGGCCAGCGCCATGGAGGCCATGGGCCTGCACCCGCGCCTGGTGCCAGGTGGGGCGCAGAACTTCAAGGTCACCTACCCGGACGATTTTGCGCTGGCGGCGGCTGTACTGGCTGCGCGTGCGCACGGCACGACGCTGGAGCGTTTTGGGGGTGACCGTGGCCAGGTGACCACCGCACCGGGCAAAAAGAATCTGTTCTAGAACCGTTTCCTTCAGTGCTTTAACCCCGGCCTCACGGCGCCGTGGATGAGTGCGGCGGGGGCGCAAGGCAATACAACGCCGCAAGGCAAGCAACAACAAAGGCAAGCGGATGAATTTCAGGATTGGTGAAGGTTGGGACGTGCACGCCCTGGTGCCCGGTCGTCGGCTGGTGATTGGTGGCGTGGACATTGCCCACCCCACGGGGCTGCTGGGCCACTCGGACGCCGATGTGCTGCTGCACGCCATCACCGATGCGCTGCTGGGCGCAGCTGCCCTGGGCGACATTGGCAGCCATTTCCCCGACACCGACGCTGCCTTTCGCGGTGCCGACTCCGGCGTGTTGCTGGCCGAAGCAGCGCGGCGCGTGCGTGCGGCGGGCTACGAGATCGGCAACATCGACAGCACCGTGATCGCGCAAGCTCCGCGACTGGCGGCGCACATTCCCGGCATGCGTGCCGCCATTGCACGGGCCGTGGGCATCGCTGAGGGGCAAGTCAATGTGAAAGCCAAGACGGCCGAGCGCCTGGGGCCCGTGGGGCAGGGGCTGGCGATGGAAGCTCGGGCGGCGGCGCTGATCTATGCGTCCTGAATTTTTGCGCTGACCGGCCCGGGCGGCATTGTCTGTTCGCAGCCTGCGCGGCATCCCCCGTCCGGGGGGATGCCTGTCTTGCCCGCGCTGCGAGGAGTGTGGGGCCTGAACCACCAGGAGAGGGCCACACACTTCGCAATCCGGTATCCAGAGCAAAAAGAGCGTTGGGGGCTGCGCTGCGCCCCATGGTTCTGCCGCGCTTGCCGCGCGACTTCACTCCATCGTGATCTGGGATGTCGTCACGATATCGCGGTACAGCTTCGCCTGCGGTTTGATGAATGTCTTGAATTCAGGACCGTTCAAGGGGGCGACCGTAATGCCTGCTTCCAGCAGCTTCTGCCGCAGCTCGGATTGCGAAAGCGCTTCCTGCAGTGCCTTGTCGGCGGCGTTCACAGTCGCGGCGGGCGTGCCCGCCTTCATGAAGAGGCCTTGCCACAATGGCAGTGCCATGCCGGAGAACCCCTCCTCCTCTCCAATGCGCTTGACGTCAGGCAGCTGCTGCACCCGTGCGGTGTCGGAGACCGACAGCGCCCTGATCTTGCCGTCCTTGAGAAATGGCATGGCCGTGGAGAGCACCAACATGGCGCTGTCCACCTGTCCGCCGACCAGGTCGTTGGTGATGTGGGTGCCACCTCGGTAGGGTACGTGCAGCATGGACACCTTCGCCTGCTTGTTGATCAGCGCGCCGTACAGGTGCTGCATCGTCCCGATGCCCGGCGTGGCGAAGTTGATGCTGTCCTTGCCACCCTTGCGCAGCGCGGCGACAAGGTCTTGCAGGTTGGCGTAGGGAGACGCCTTGCGCACGGCAAAGATCATCGGGACGGTGGTCATGCGCCCCACCGGAATGAAGTCATTCTCCCAGTCGAGCTTGACCTTGGGGTTGACCATGGGCACGACCACTGTGTCGGTGCCTCCCATGTAGATCAGACTGCCATCGGCCGGTCCGTTGAGCACCCGCTGTGCGGCCAGCATGCCGCTGGCGCCCGCCACGTTCTCGATGATGACGGTACGGCCTAGCCGCTTGCCCAGCTCGGTCGCAACAATGCGCGCGACAAGATCTGCGCTTCCGCCAGCGGAATAGCCCACGATCAGTGAGATGGGTTTGGTATTGCCGCTGTCGCTCTGCGCCTGCGCGGTGTGGGTGACAAGGATTCCCGTGCTCAGGACTGTCATCGCGGCGGCCTGACGGAGGAGTTGTCTGCGTTGCATGTGGTGACTCCTGTTCAGAACGTGTGCTTCACGCCAAAGTCGATGGCTGTGGTGCGTGTGAGGCCGTCGCGCTTGGCTGTGCCGAGGTTGGTGTAGAGCAATGTGCGTTTGCTCAGGTCGTACTGAAGACCAGCGCCGATCATCTGCGAATCGAGTTGGGTGGCGGGTTTCAGGAGCCCAACCATGAGGTAGGTACGACCAAAACTCAGCGGCACCATGGCCGACACGCTGTAGGCCGTGGCATCGCCATTGACCCCGCCTTTGGCGCGGCTGTAGCTGGCCTTGGTGTGAACCATGCCGAAGTCGTACCCGCCTGCCACCAGAGCCAGGTGGGTGCTGGAGTCAAGCCGATCGAACGCAGCGCCCACCCATACAGGCCCGTTCTTGTACTGCAGGTTGCCCGAGGTGGCGTTGCTGCGCACTCCTTCGCCAAAAGCGCCTGCAATCTCCATGCTCACGCCAGAGATCACGGGCGATTTGTAGCCTACGGCGTTTGCCCAACGGATGTTGGATGCTTCTGCGGGAGCCGCCACTGGCGTGTAGTTGGCATAGGTGTAGGCAGAGCCCAACTGGCTCACGTAGCTCCAATAGGTGGGGTCTGCATTGAGAGCCACTGTGTAGGCAGCCGAGTATTCGCGCCCCGCATACACCTCGCCCCACTGCTTGCTGCCTACTGCCACCACCGAGCGGCCCAGCCAGTAGATGCTGGGATTGCTTGGCGCGCCCGTGTCAGCGGCAAAGCGGTGCTCGATCTGAAAGCGCGAGTAGAGACCGCCGCCCATGTCCTCGCGGCCCATGAACCCCAAGCGCGACGTGTTGCCGGCCTTCATGGTCCAGACCCGCGGCGCCACGCCGCGCCCGGGTAGCAGGGCGCCGGGGGTTGTGCCCCCATTGGCACGGGCCAGGCCCTGGTCGACGATGCCATAGATGGTCAGCGAGGACTGGGCCTGTGCTGTGCCGCAGGCCCCGAGGCTGGCCAAGGCGACGCACACAAGTGCGGTGTAGGGCGCTGAAGAGATTGGGCAAGCCGTGCTTGCCAGGAAATGCCGTGTCATGGATTTGTCTCCGTGGATTGTGGTTTGGCGGTTGCATGTGAATTGTATGTATTGAATTTTATTAATGCAATACAATGCAATCAGTGGGTGGTCGCAAATTCGCTGGCACTTAGCTTTTGGAATGCGGCTTGCCCTCGATGGACAACGCAATACAACACAATCTACGGATATACCCGTAGTTGTATGGATGGAGCACACATGGCGATCGGTATGTTCGAGTCTTTCATCACGGGTCACTGGTTCAGTGCACCTGCCAAGGCCATCTGGAGCGATTCGGCCACTCTGCAGGCCTGGCTGGACGTGGAGGCGGCCTTGGCCCACGCCCAGGCCGGGCTGGGGGTGATACCCGCCGAAGTGGCACCGGTGATCGCTGCCCAGGCTCGGGCAGAACTGTTCGACCTGCCGCAATTGGCAAAGGCCATCGCTTTCGCACAACACCCGCTGGTGCCGGTGCTCCACCGGTTCGAGGAGCTGTGCGGTGAGCCTGCGGCTGGCTTCATCCACTGGGGCGCGACCACGCAGAACATCTTCGACACGGCCAGCGCCCTGCAGATGGTGCGAACCCACAGGCTGCTGGCAGGGCATATGGATGCCGCCATAGCCGCATTGGCCGCGCTGGCGTTGGAGCACCAGGCCACGCCCATGGCAGGCCGCACGCATGGCCAGCACGCGTTACCGATGACCCTGGGCTTCAAGCTCGCGGGCTGGGTCGATGAACTGGACCGTGGCCGCCGTCGCCTTGCCGAGCGGCTTGCCTCCTCGTTTCCAGCCAGCATGGGGGGCGCCATCGGCACCTTTGCTGCCACCGGGCCGCTCGGGCCCGCAGTGCAGGCGCTGATGGCGCAGCAACTGGGCCTGCTGCCGGCCGACATGCCGCTGCGGTCGTCCTATGACCGGGCCAGCGACTATCTGGCCGCACTGGGCCTCCTGGCGGGCACGGCACAGAAGATCGCGCAGGACGTGGTCTTCCTGCAGCGCACCGAGGTCGGTGAAGTGGCGGAAGCCTTTCACATCGGGAAGGTGGGCAGTTCCACCATGGCGCAAAAGCGCAACCCTTCCATGGCATTGCTGCTGGTCAGTCTGGCGCGCATGCTGCGTACGCGCACCCAGGCCGCGCTGGAGACCATGGTGCGCATGGACGAGGGTGACTCATCGGCCACCAACGTGGCCGATACGCTGCTGCCCGAGATCGCCATCATCGCCACCTCGGTGGCCGAGACGCTGGCGCGGCTGGCGCAAGGCCTGGCGGTCAACCCGCAGGCAATGTCCCGCAACCTCGCAATGACGCGGGGGTTGATCGCCTCTGAGGCTGTGATGATGCGGCTCACCCGCCTTATGGGCCGGCATGAGGCGCATCGCCTGCTCTACGCGGCGGCGCAGCGCTCGCAGTCTGAGGGCGTGCCTTTCATCGACGCGATCCGCGCACAGCCGCCGTTCAATGGCGGTGACTTGCCGGATGACTTGATGCAGGCGCTGGATGCACAAGCCTATGTCGGCGAATCGGCGCGGCTCGTGGTGGACACCGTGGCGCGCGTGGCACCCGGCTGCGTGGAGCCATAGCTACCGTGCAGGGGCTGCTACCGATGTGCCCGCACGGTGCGTGACCGGCGTCAGGTGCACGCCGTAGGGTGTCCCTGCGTCAGCCCAGCGCGCCGTGATGGCGCGGTGCAGGGCATCGACTTGGTCAGCCACGCTGCAACCGATCACCTCGAAAAAGTCCGCATGTTCGCTGGCCAGGTCCGTGCGGCCGAGCAATACCACGCTCAGCTGCGCGGGCACCGAAATCCCGCTGTGGGCCAGCAGGCGCTGGAAGAGTGCGCCATCCTCGATGCCCCAGGCCACCAGGGCTGTAAAGGGCAAAGCGCTCGCGCTGTCGGCGCCCTTCACGCGGACTTGGATCTGTTCCACCAGTCGGGCGGTGTAGTCCTCGTGCGGCAGCATGTCCAGCGTGATTTCCTGCAGCACCACATCGGACAGCGTCGCTTGCAAATACTTAAAGCGCCGACGCCCGAGCTGGGTGGCCAGAAAGGGGTGCGAGGTGCATGCGTAGGCAATGCGCCGGTGGCCTTGCTCCATCAGCAGGGCAATGGCGGCTGCCAGCGGCTCGCCCCACTCGGTGCCCACGGCCTCGACGTCGGCACCCACCAGCGCCGCCCCGTCCACGGCCAGCACGTCGCACTTGTCGCGCAGAGCCGCCAGAAGGGCGATGGGAATGGCCTTGAAGGTGGATTGCACCACGCAGGCATCGAAGCGCGGCAGGCCCTTGAGCACCGTGAGCGCATGGTCCGGGTCGTTGTACGACAGCTCCAGCACCCGGTGCCCGTCGGCCGCAAGGCGGTGCTGCAGACTTTCGATCAGCACGCGCCCGCGCGCAATGCTGATGGAGCGGCGCAGCAGCAGCACCGATTTCACAGTGGCGGTGACTGCCGCAGGGGCTTTGGGATGCGGGCTTTTGCTCGGTAAGGGACTCGTTTCAGTCGTCGTCACAGGTTGCGAACCTGCGCCCAGGAAGTAGGTGCCCCGACCCACCTGGGCATCAATCAGCCCCTTTTCCTTGAGGCCTTGGAAAGCCCGCTGGACCAGCATTTGCGATGCGCCAAAGCGCTTCATCAATTCGCGGATGGTGGGGAGTCGGTCGCCCGGGCGGGCTTCGTGGGCGAGTTGTTCCAGGAATTGCTCGAGATCTGGCGAGGGGCTGCTGCGCATGGTGTTCATACAATACACCACAAATTGAACGGTATTGGCCTGTAGAGACATGCCGATGCATACGGCCTGGATCTCTGGAGGTGCCCGGCTACCCGCTATGCGCTCTCGCGCTCCATGATCGAAAAGCCGATATCCACCACCGGCTCTGCCACGGTCTTTCCCTCCGCGCGGTCGGCAATGAAGCCTGCCGCCGTCTGGCCCATGCGCGTGCCGTCGATGCGCACGGTCGTGAGGCTGGGGATCACGGTCTGGGCGAACTCGATGTCTCCGAAACCGACGACGGCCAACTGGTCGGGGACCGCCATGGCGCGCGCCCGCGCCTCGGTGAGGACCCCCAAGGCCAGCATGTCGGAGCTGCAGAACACGGCATCGATGTCTGGCTGGGCGGCCAGCAAGGCCGCCAGACCCGCACGCCCTTCGGTGTGGGAGGTGGGGGATTTCTCCAGCTGCAGAGCGGGCTCGCGCAAGCCTAGTCGGCCCGCTTCGGCATAAAAGCCTTTTCGCCGCCGCGCGGCGCGCTCATCGTCGCCGCTGAGCAGCGCCAGCCGGCGCCTACCTTTGGCATGCAGGTGCTTGCACACGGCGGCGCCCAGTTGTTCGTGCGACAGCCCGACCAGCATGTCGATGGGGTTGGGGGTGAAGTCCCAGGTCTCCACCACAGGGATGCCAGAGGCCTGCAGCAGCCGCCGCCCTTCGGGCGAATGCATGATGCCAGTGAGCACAATGCCGTCGGGCCTGCGGCCCACGATGGCGCGCAGCAGCTCGTCTTCGCGCGAATGTGCATAGCCCACCTGGCCCAGCATCACCTGGTAGCCGCGCAACTCCAGCGCGTCGGTGAGCGATTGGACCATCTCGCCGAACAGTTGCCCCGTGGTGGTGGGCACGAGGGCCGTGACCAGGTGGCTGCGTGCCGAGCGCAAGCCCCCCGCAATGAGGTTGGGCACATAGCCCAGGCTGGAGATGGCTGCCTGCACCCGGGTGCGTGTGGGCTCGGACACCTGGCTGGGCGTGTTGATGGCGCGAGAGACGGTGATCATGGACACCCCCGCCTGCTCTGCCACTTCGCGCAAGGTCACCACCGGTCGGTTGCGAATAGGTTCCGGTGTCTCTGGCAGGGTACTTGGGGGAGGGCGCGGCATCCGCCGAGTCTATCCACGAAGCGATGATTCCTCAGGACGGGCGCCTCGCTGTTGGTCAGAAACCGCCCAGCAGTCCGTCGTGTGGGGCGCCCGCCGAACCAGTCCTGCTAGATGGCGTACACGTTGATAACGATAGCCCCGGCAGCATGTCCAATCATTGACTGAAATTTGACCGAAATATCGGGCGTGCCAGCGCCGTTGCTCAACTTGTAGATTTCTTCTGTGCTGAATACCGGGATGCCAGGAACGAGCGTCACGTTGGTGAGGCGGTACTGGCCAGGTTGCAGGGTGTCGTAGTTGTTGGGGCTGTTTGCCAAAATGCCTGTCTGGCCAAAGCCGGTAGAGAGAGTGCTGGGCATGGTGCTTCCTTGAAAGTGAATAAGTAATGCGGAGACAGCAGTCAAATGCAATTGCATTGACTCTTGTGTACTGCAGGGCCTTTGAAAAAGAGGCCCGTGAGGATGACCTGCACAACTCCCTGCGGTCTGTGATGGTGCGGTCTCGGGCGGTCCACTGCATTGCTTTTCTTGTCAATAGCGCGGCTATTGGCAAGAAAAGACGCCTTGTGCCCCATCCCGATCCGCACGACCACCGCCTCGCGAGGGTTATGCAGGTCATCCTCAACAGCACCACTTCAGAATATCGAGCGGGTTGGGTGTAAGCGATTACAGTCCATTACGCAGGCTGGAAATCCACGCGCGCGAGCGCAACCATCTGGACGGCGGCAAGCTGCGATGCTGTGTACACCCACCCGGGTGCGATGGGCCGCGAGCCTCTTTTTTTGCACAGTGGGCGCAGATGGCTTTGGCTGAGGGCCACAGGTTCAAAGAAGCGCGGTCCGCTGATACCGGTTCCGCCTTTTCGCTGGTGAGCGAAGTAGGGTGTGCAGTTACCCAGCCTCAGGTAGATATGCCTTGAAAAGCTGCTCGTGCAAGGCTGCCGGGGAGGGGGTGACCTGCGGATTGCCGAGGTCATAGGGGTAGGCGGGCAGGGCGGTCAGACCCAGGCGCAGAAACCATTGGCGGGTCTCGTCGAACGTTCCTCCGTAGCAACACTGGGTCAGGATGGCACCCGCGATGTTCGCGGTTCCGCACACCGAGAACTGCGCTTCGTTGCTCAGTTGCACCACCACACTGTCGGCAATGGGTGTTGACGACGGCCCGCGCCAGTAGCCAAAGTAATTGCCTTCATCATCGGCCACCACAAAAGCAATGTGGCGGCAGACCTCGGCGATGGCCCGAAGGTTCGCAGCAATCTCGGGGTCGGCCCGCTCGGCTTCGCTCAGGTCGCTGGTGTCCAACCAGGGGGCCCAGTCGGCCGCTGTGCCCATACAGACGCCGGTGCGGCGTTGCAACTCTTCCTGGTGATGGAGAAGGACTGCAAGGTCCTGTGGCAGAGGCTCGCCCTGCAATCGGAGAAGAGAGAACTGTGTTTGGATGCTCATGGGCTGGTTAGGCGGGTGGATGCCTAGCGTAACGCAGACTGCAGGCCAAACGCTCCGGGGCTTACAAGCGCTTTTCCCATCAATGGGTTGGTGATCCTATGACTAAGGGTTTTCCATGATATTTGATGAGGATGTTAACGTTAACATTTACCCATCAAGGCATTCAAAATGCGCATGTTAATAGGTGTTTTAGGCTTGAATCCGGGCTGATTGAATGAGTAGTCACTTGTATGACCTCTTGCTTTTGGTGAGCGGATGTTCATGTGGGTGCCAGCTCGTCGTCAACCTGGGCACACCCCGGTTCACTTTCCCCAACCAAGGTCCCGCAGAAGGCCCTTCCACAACTGTTCAGGAGACCTCCCCATGTTCAAGAAGCTGCTGCTGATTGCCAGTACCTGCACCATCGCTCTGGCTGCATCGGCCCAGACCGCTGCCACCCCCTGGCCCGAAAAACCCGTCACCGTCGTCGTGCCCTTTCCGGCCGGGGGCTCCACCGACATGGTGGCTCGCGCCATGGCGCAGCACATGGGCGACAAGCTGGGCCAGAACTTCGTGGTGGACAACCGCCCCGGTGCCACGGGCACGCTGGGGGCTGGTGCGGTGAAGCGCGCCGCACCCGACGGCTACACGCTGCTGGTGTCGTCGCTCGGTGCGTTTGTGGTGGCGCCGCACTTGCTCAAAAGCGTGCCGTACGACGCCCTCAAGGACTTTGACTACATCACCGTGCCCGTGCAGGCACCCAACGTGCTGGTGGCTGCCCCCAATCAGAAGGCGCGCACCGTGCAAGAGGTGATTGCCCAGCTCAAGGCCAATCCTGGCAAGGTGAGCTTTGCAAGCTCGGGCAACGGCTCGTCGGACCACCTCTCGGCCGAGGTTTTTTGGCAGCAGAGCGGCACCGAAGGCCTGCACATCCCTTACAAGGGCGGCGCACCGGCCATCAACGACCTGCTGGGCGGGCAGGTGGAGTTCTCGTTCCAGAACGTGAACGCCGTGCTGCAGCACATCCGGGCGGGCAAGCTGCACGCGATTGCCGTCACCGGCGACAAGCGCAGCCCCGTGCTGCCCGACGTGCCCACCTTGGCCGAGGCTGGCGTGGCCGGTGCCGAGGTCTACTCGTGGCAAGGCATGGCCGCGCCCAAGGGCCTGCCCGCCGCCGTGAAGAAGAAGCTTTCGGACGCAGCCATCGCCACCATGAACGACCCCGCCGTGAAGAAGCGCATGCTCGACCAGGGCCTGGAGATCGTGGCCAGCACGCCCGAAGCCTTCACCGCCTACCAGGCGCGCGAATTCGCGCGCTGGAAGACCGTCATCGAAACCCGAAAAATCACTGCCGATTGAGCCTTGTCACGGGGCGCTTTAGCCCGCCCCATCTTCGTTTCCAGACCACCATGACCACCTCCTCCATCCCTTCCGTCGCCAGCACCCCCGTTGTCACCGAGCTGCGCGTGATGCCCGTGGCGGGCCACGACAGCATGCTCATGAACCTGAGCGGCGCACACGGCCCCTTCTTCACGCGCAACCTGATCATCCTGCGCGACAGCGCGGGCAACACCGGGGTGGGTGAGGTGCCCGGCGGCGAGAAGATTCGCCAGACCATCGAGGATGCGCGATCGCTGATCATGGGCCGCCCCATCGGGCACCACAACGCCGTGCTCAACGCCATGCGCGCGCAGTTTGCCGACCGCGATGCAGGCGGACGCGGCCTGCAAACCTTTGATCTGCGCATCACCATCCACGCCGTCACGGCCGTGGAGTCCGCCTTCCTGGACCTGCTGGGCCAGCACCTGGATGTGCCCGTGGCCGCGCTGCTGGGCGACGGCGTGCAGCGCGAGGCGGTGCAGATGCTGGGATACCTGTTCTACGTGGGTGACCGCGAAAAGACCGACCTGGCCTACCGCACCGAGCCCGGTGCCGACAACGACTGGTTCCGCCTGCGCAACGAGAAGGCCATGTCGGCCGACGGCATCGTGCGCCTGGCCGAGGCGGCGTACGAGCGCTATGGCTTTGCCGACTTCAAGCTCAAGGGCGGCGTGCTGCGCGGCGAGGAAGAGGTCGAGGCCATCCGCGCGCTGCATGAGCGCTTTCCCGAAGCGCGCGTCACGCTGGACCCCAATGGCGGCTGGTTGCTGAAAGATGCGATTCGCCTCACGCGTGATCTGCACGGCGTGATGGCCTATGCCGAAGACCCCTGCGGCGCCGAAGGCGTGTTTTCGGGCCGCGAGGTGATGGCGGAATTTCGCCGCGCCACGGGCTTGCCCACCGCCACCAATATGGTCGCCACCGACTGGCGCGAAATGGCGCACAGCCTGGCCCTGCAGTCGGTGGACATCCCGCTGGCCGACCCGCACTTCTGGACCATGGCCGGGTCGGTCCGCGTGGCGCAGATGTGCCAGGCCTTCGGCCTGACCTGGGGTTCGCATTCGAACAACCATTTCGACGTCTCGCTGGCCATGTTCACCCACGTGGGCGCCGCCGCCCCTGGCCGCGTGACGGCGATTGACACGCACTGGATCTGGCAGGACGGTGAGCGGCTGACGAAGGACCCGTTCCAGATCAAGGACGGCTTCATCCAACTGCCCAAGAAGCCCGGCCTGGGCGTGGAGCTGGACATGGACGAGGTCGAGCGTGCCCACCGCCTGTACTTGCAGCATGGCCTGGGCGCACGCGACGATGCGATTGCCATGCAGTACCTGATCCCGGGCTGGAAGTTCAACAACAAGGCGCCCTGCATGGTGCGCTGAGGGCTCTTGCGGTCTGGTCGCCGCCACCTTCGGATGCCGAGAGGATGCGCCAAAAACAAAGCCCTCCAGGTGAGGGCTTTGTACATGGGGCAGTGCGGGGCGATCACGCCATCCGGTCTTCGGCGCGACGCCGCGGTAGCTGGCGTTTGACGGACGGGCGCTGCAGCCGCTGCTTGGGGTCTGCACCCTCGGGCAGATCAGTGGCCCGCTGCAACTGCAGGTGGGCTACCAGGCCGCCGGTGCTGGAGTTGGCCAGTGCAAAGATGCCGCCCATGCGCTGCACGGTTTTGTCCACGATGGAGAGCCCCAGCCCCGCGCCTGCCGCTGCGGTGCGCGCAGAGTCACCGCGAAAGAAGGGCTTGGTCAGATTCGACAACTGCTCGGGTGGCACGCCGGGGCCATGGTCGCGCAGTTTGACCAGCACCCAGTTCTCACGGCCTTTGGCGGCAATGTCCACGTTGGTGATGCCGGTGTCCTCGGCCTTGCCGTAGCGCCGCGCGTTTTCGAGCAGGTTGGAGATCACGCGGGCCAGTTCCACTTCGTCGGCCAGCACGTTGAGGTCTTCTGGCACGGACATCGTGATCTGCAGTTCGCGATGGTCTTGCACGGCATAGACGCAGGACGACACCACGGCATGCAGGTTGACCGGTGTCAGCGTGACATGGTCCGGCCGAGCGTAGTCGAGGAACTTGTCGATCGTGGCGTCGAGCTGCACGATGTCTGCCACCATGTGCTCGCGGGCCACTTCATCGGTCACGCTCATCTCGGTTTCCAGCCGCAGGCGCGCCAGCGGCGTGCGCAGGTCGTGCGAAATGCCCGCCAGCATCACGGCGCGGTCCTGCTCCAGCTTGGCCAATTTTTGCGCCATGCGGTTGAAGCCGATGTTCACTTCGCGGATTTCGCTGGTCACCACTTCCTCGTCGAGGTGGCTCGCTGCGAAGTCGCCGTCCTTGACGCGGTTGGCCGCGTAAGAGAGCTGCTTGAGAGGCCGGTTGATCAGCCGCGCAATGGCCGCCGCACCGGCCAAGGACAACGCCCCTGCCGTAATCAGCCAGATCAGCCAGGTGCGGCCGCCCGCTGGGCTGAAGCGCGAGCGGTCCATCAGCAGCCAGTTGGGATCGCCATTGATGTTGAAGCCGACCCACAGGCCGGTTTCCCCATTCACGTTTTGCGCCACGATGGTGTCGGGCCCCAGGCGCTGGGTGAGTTCGTCGGTCAGGCGGTTGCCCAGGGCCGTGCCCTCCAGAAGCTCGAACTTGTCGCGCGGCTCGCGCGGCAGGATGCGCACGCCTTCCTGGTCGGCCATGGTCTTGATGAGCGACACACGAGCAATGGCGTCGGAATGCACCAGCGCCGCGCGGCTCAGGTTCACCAGCGATGCGATCTGCTGCGCGGTGTGCAGGGTGCGCGGCTCGAACTCCAGCGCCCGCAAGGTCTGCAGCCACGCCAGAATGCTCCCCACCAACAGCAGCGCCAGCAGGAAGAAAGTGCGCCAGAAGAGATTGAGGCCCACACGCGCCCGCTGCTCCCGGGCCTGTCGCAAGGACTCCAGGGGGGCGGGGCTGGTGGCGTCGGGGGAAGCGGTCACGGACTGCCGGACCGATGATGAAGATCTCGACCTCGAATTGCCGTCGGAATTGTGCATACAGGCAAGGAAAGAGGGGTCAGCTGGTTCCGTCCGGCACGAACACGTAGCCTACCCCCCACACGGTCTGGATGTAGCGCGGGGCGGCGGCATCCACCTCCACCAGCTTGCGCAGGCGCGACACCTGCACATCCAGGCTGCGGTCAAACGGCTCAAACTCGCGGCCACGGGCCAGCAGGGCCAGCTTTTCGCGCGAAAGGGGCTGGCGTGGGTGGCGCACCAGCGCCTTGAGCATGGCAAATTCGCCGGTGGTCAGGGGCAGTTCTTCGCCATTGCGCTGCAGTGCTCGGGTGCCCAGGTCGAAGGTAAAGGGACCAAAGGTCACGACTTCGTTGTCGCCCGAGGGGGCGCCAGGCGCTTCCTGTGCGGGGCGGCGGCGCAGCACAGCGTGGATGCGGGCCAACAGTTCGCGGGGGTTGAAGGGCTTGCCCAGGTAGTCGTCGGCGCCCACTTCCAGGCCCACGATGCGGTCCACGTCCTCGCCTTTGGCGGTGAGCATGATGATGGGGGTGCGGTCATTGGCGGCACGCAGGCGGCGGCAGATGGAAAGCCCGTCTTCGCCCGGCATCATCAGGTCGAGCACGATGATGTCCACGGTTTCGCGCAGCAGAAGGCGGTTAAGCGCCTTGCCGTCTTCGGCGACCATGACTTCAAAGCCTTCCTGCGTGAGGTAGCGGCGCAGCAGATCACGGATTCGTGCATCGTCGTCCACCACCAGAACTTTGTCGGTGCGATTGGTTGTTGTGGCCATCTTGATCCCAAGTCCAATTTGTAACAGAGCCGATTCTGACCACTTGGAACGCCGAAGTTCGGGTTTTGGGGCTGGGTTTGACCAACTGTTACAAGTTTTGCCCAGCTTCGCACGCGCGGTGGAGGGGCTTCATCGCAACGCATAGGCAGTGCGGTTAAGGTGGTGCCCCGCATGGCCCGGCCCCGGGCCGTGCACCGATATCAAGGACACCTTTGTGATGAAAATTACTACTAAATTGATAGCTGCTGGCGCTTTGATTGCATGCGCTGGTGCCTCTTTTGCCCAAAATTCTCCACCCCCCGAGCTGCGCAATGTCGTGCAACTGTCAGCCACGGGCACGGTGGAGGTGCAGCAGGACCTGCTGGTGCTCAACCTTGCCACCAGCAAGGAGGCTGCCGACGCCGCCACGGTACAGACACAGCTCAAGCAGGCGCTGGACGCGGCCCTGGCCGAAGCCAAGCGCAACGCCCAAACGGGACAGCTCGATGTGCGTACCGGCACGTTCGGGCTGTACCCGCGTTATGGCAAGGACGGGAAGATCAACGGCTGGCAGGGCCGTGCCGAACTGGTGCTGGAAGGCCGCGACTTCGCGCGCATCACGGCCACGGCCGGCAAGATCCAGACGCTGGCCATCAGCAACGTGGCCTTCGGCCTGTCGCGCGAGGCCCGGGCCAAGGTGGAGGGCGAGGCCCAGACCCAGGCCATCGAACAGTTCAAGGCCCGCGCGGCCGAACTGGCCAAGGGTTTTGGTTTCAGCAACTACAGCCTGCGCGAGGTGGCGGTAAACAGCAATGAGATGGTGCCCGGGCCACGTCCGCGCATGATGGCCATGGAGGCCAAGGCGGGCTCGTTCTCTGATTCCGCCGTGCCGGTCGAAGCGGGCAAGGCCCAGGTCATCGTGAACGTGTCGGGTTCAGTGCAGATGCGCTGATTTTCAAGAAAAATGGGCCTCCAGCGCTTATTGGGTAAGCGCTGGAGGCTATCAATTTGCAATTTACCGGGCGTCTGTGCTGGCATGTCACCAGCGATCAGACGCCCGCGCGTGCTTTCTCACTGCGCTGCCCAGCCGCCATCCATGTTCCATGCCACGCCACGCACATTGTTGGCGGCGGGGGAGCAGAAGAACACAGCCAGTTCGCCCAGTTCTTCGGGCGTGGTGAACTGCATGGACGGCTCTTTTTCGCCCAGCAGCAGCTTCTTGGCGTCTTCGTTCGACAGGCCGTGTTCGGCCGCCTTGGCATCCACCTGTTTTTGCACCAGGGGCGTCAGCACCCAGCCAGGGCAGATGGCGTTGCAGGTCACGCCGCTGGTGGCGTTCTCCAGCGCCGTCACCTTGGTCAGACCCACGATGCCGTGTTTGGCCGCCACGTACGCAGCCTTCTGTGCCGAGCCCACCAGGCCGTGCACCGATGCCACGTTGATGATGCGGCCCCAGTTGGCACTCTTCATGGCCGGCAGCGCCAGGCGCGATGTGTGAAAGGCGCTTGTGAGGTTGATGGCGATCACTGCATCCCAGCGCTCCACGGGGAAGTCTTCCACATTGGCCACGTGCTGGATGCCTGCGTTGTTCACCAGGATGTCCACGCGCCCGAACTGCGCGGCGCTGTACTTCATCATGTCCTCGATGTCGGCCACCCGGCTCATGTCTGCACCGTGGTAACCCACTTTGGCGCCAGCGGCTTCGCCAGCTGCCAGCACCTCGGCGCGGGGGCCATCCACATCGCCAAAGCCATTGAGCACGATGTTGGCACCTTGGCGGGCCAGCGCCTTGGCGATGCCAAGACCAATGCCACTGGTGGAGCCGGTGACGAGGGCGGTTTTGCCTTTCAGCATGTGAGTCTCTCCGAATGAATTACGATGCAACGCAAGAAAAAGTCGGCACGCATGAACGAACAATGGGTGCCGACGGCTCCTGCATTATCGAGCGCTGCCCCCGGATTTCGCACCCATGATTGAACCTACGCTGAACTACGTACTGTGCCCTGGCCCGGGGGCGCCTGTGGTGTCTTCCGGTAACTCCTCCGCATCTGCGGCTACGCACCATCGCATGGCGTATTGGGAGTGGAATGCCACGGGCAACCCGGCGCATCCCCATGTGGTGGTCTGTGTGCATGGCCTCTCGCGCCAGGGGCGCGACTTCGACACCCTGGCCCGTGCGTTGAGCCAGCATGCCCGCGTGATCTGCCCCGACGTGGTCGGGCGCGGCCACAGCGACTGGCTGGCTGACCCCATGGGCTATCAGATTCCCCAGTACGCCGCGGACATGCTGGCCATGCTGGCCCAGGTGCACCAGCAGGCACCCATCACCACCCTCGACTGGGTGGGCACCAGCATGGGGGGGCTCATTGGCATGGGCATTGCGGGCCAGCCGGGGCTGCCTTTGCCGGTGCCTGTGCGCAGGCTGGTACTCAACGACGTGGGCCCCGTCATCCAGTGGGAGGCCCTGCAGCGCATCGGCTTGTACCTGGGGCAACAGGCGCGGTTCGAGTCGCTCCAGCAGGCCGCCGACGCCATGTGGGCGATTTCCACCAGCTTTGGCCCCCATACACCCGAGCAGTGGCTGGACTTGTCGCGTGCCATGGTGCGCGCGTTGCCGGAATCTGCCGGTGGTGGCATCACGCTGCACTATGACCCGGCCATCGCGGTGCCGTTCAAAACACTCACGCAAGAGTCCGCAGTGGCTGGTGAGGCCATGCTGTGGCAACTGTATGACCACATCACGGCCCGCACCTTGCTGTTGCGAGGTGCACAGTCTGACCTGCTCTTTCGCGAAACCGCGCAGGCCATGGCGCAGCGCGGGCCCCGGGCACACGTGGTCGAATTTGAAGGTGTGGGGCATGCTCCCACGCTGGTGGCGGGCGATCAGGTGGCTGCGGTCACCGGCTTTTTGCTTTCGGCGGAAGGTGTTGTGGCCGGATGAAAACCTACCCTCCCGCACAGGCGTCCCACACCCCCCAGGCCGACGCTGTCCCCCAGCTCATTGCCGCTACCGCACACACCCTGCCTGAGCAGGTGAACGCGCTGGCGCGTGCGCGCGCGTTTGCCGAGCCCTTGATGGCTGGCGAAACGCTGGATTCCGGCGAAAACACGCTGGCCCACGCCGATGCCGTGGCTGCCATCCTCAAGGGCATTGGCGGCTCGGAGGCCATGCAGGCCGCCAGCTACCTGGTGCATGCGTGCATTCATCTGAACAAGCCTGAAGAGGTGATCGCCAAGGCCTTTGGTGCCAACTTTGCCGCGCTGGCGGTAGAGACCACCAAGCTCATGCGCGTGCAGCAGCAGGCCCGCACCGCAGAGCACCTGGAAGACCCCGCCGTGCAGACCGAGAACGTGCGCAAGATGCTGCTCGCCTTCTCGCGCGACCTGCGGGTGGTGATGCTGCGCCTGGCCTCGCGCCTGCAGACGCTGCGCTTTCATGCGGCCAGCAAGCGCCCCGTGTCGCCCAGCCTGGCGCGCGAGTCGCTGCAGGTGTTTGCACCGCTGGCCAACCGCCTTGGTATCTGGCAGGTCAAGTGGGAGCTGGAGGACCTGTCCTTTCGCTTCCTGGAGCCTGACACCTACAAGGAAGTGGCCCGCCTGCTCGACGAAAAGCGGGGCGAGCGCGAGGTGTACATGGAGCAGCTGCGTGGGCGGCTGGAGGCCGATTTGCGCGCGCGCAGCATCAGCGCCAGCGTGCAGGGGCGCCCCAAGCACATCTACAGCATCGTCAAGAAGATGCGCGGCAAGTCGCTCAACTTCGATCAGGTGTTTGACATCCGCGCGTTGCGCGTGGTGGTGCCCACGGTGAAGGACTGCTACGCGGCCCTGAGCTGGGTGCACGAGCAGTTCAAGCCCATCGTGGAGGAGTTTGACGACTACATCGCCAAGCCCAAGCCCAATGGCTACCAGTCGCTGCACACCATCGTGCGCGACGACAACGGCAAGCCCATCGAGATCCAGATCCGTACCCAGGCCATGCACGACCATGCGGAGCACGGAGTGGCGGCGCATTGGGCCTACAAAGAGGCAGGCAGCAAGGGCTATGCAGGGGTTTCGGCCACCGGTGAATACGACGCCAAGATTGCGGTGCTGCGCCAGTTGCTGGCCTGGGAGCGCGATCTGTCGGGTGCCTTGCCCAACCGGGGCCTGTTTGAAGACCGCATCTATGTGCTGACCCCAGATGCTGCTGTGGTGGAGCTGCCCCAGGGCGCCACACCGGTGGACTTTGCGTATGCAGTGCACACGAGTGTCGGGCACCGTTGCCGGGGCGCCCGGGTGGACGGTGCGATGGTGCCGCTCAACACACCGCTGCAAAACGGACAGACGGTGGAGATATCCACCGTCAAGGAAGGCCGCCCCTCACGCGACTGGCTCAATGCTGAGCTGGGCTACCTCACCAGCAACCGCGCCAAAGCCAAGGTGCGAGCCTGGTTCAACGCCCAGGCCACGCACGAAACCGTGGCCCGTGGGCGTGAGGCGGTCGAAAAGCTGCTGCAGCGCGAGGGCAAGACTGCCATCAAGCTCGACGATCTGGCGGTGCAGCTGGGCTTCAAGTCCGCCGATGCCTTGTTCGAAGTGGTGGGCAAGGATGAATTCTCGCTGCGCAACATCGAAACGGTGCTGCGACCGCCCGAGCCGGTTTTGCAGCCCGACGACTATTTGTTGCTCAAGAAAACACGCACCAACGATGCCGCACCCAAGGGCGGCGTGCTGGTGGTGGGCATTGACTCGCTGATGACCCAACTGGCCAAGTGCTGCAAGCCAGCCCCGCCGGACCTGATCCGTGGTTTTGTCACGCGGGGCAAGGGCGTGAGCGTGCACCGGGCTGACTGCAGCAACTTCCGCGAAATGGCCGCACGCAGCATTGAGCGGGTGATCGATGTGGAGTGGGGCTCCACCTCCAAATCGGCTGCACTGGCTGCCGTGTACCCCGTGGACGTCGCCGTGGAAGCCGCCGACCGTCAGGGCCTGCTGCGCGATATCTCCGAAGTCTTTGCGCGCGAGAAGACCAATGTGATCGGCGTGCAGACGCAGTCGGTGAAAGGCACGGCGTGGATGACCTTCACGGTGGAGGTTGCCGATTCGGGCCGGCTGAACAAGGTGTTGGGCATCGTGGCCGGCGTGCCCGGTGTGCGCTCCGCGCGCAGGCGCTGAGTGGCGGGACGGTAGGCATGGAACAAGAGCCACGAACATCCCTTTGCCGTTTGCTGCGCTGTTTTGATCGAAGCACCCGATTTTTATGGCTATAATCGTGGTCTAAACAACGACAGGCGCGTAGCTCAGCTGGTTAGAGCACCACCTTGACATGGTGGGGGTCGTTGGTTCGAGTCCAATCGCGCCTACCAATGTTCCCATTCGGAAGAGACCAGCTTCCGGAAACTTCGGGGACATTGGGGGGACATTCAGTCCTCCCGAGCATTTCCTCCAGCTTCGCTTTTTCCCTTCCACGGTCTGCACCGTCGATCCACTTCGCGTACACCGTGAAGAGCATTTTGGCGTTCTTGTGACCCATCTGGCGGGCGATGTAGGTCGGGTTAACTCCAGCCGCCAGCGCGTTGGTGGCGTAGGTATGGCGCGTTTGATACGGCCTGCGCCAGCGGATCCCCGCGCGACGTAGGGCGGGCCGCCAGAAGGTGTCTCGCTGGCTTCGCTCGTCGTGCCAGGCCTTGCCAGTGACCGGGTTCTCGAAGATCCTGCGGCCCAGCTCCTGGTCGGTCTTGTCGTCGCTGCCGACCATGGTCCAGGACTTCATGGTTTCCAGTGCTTCGACGGCGCGGCCAACCAGGTCCACGTCGCGCGCGTTGTAGGTCTTCAGGGGCTTTGTCTCCCCAGCCGTGCGCGCGCGCTCGACCCGGATCGTCCCGCTGTGCCAGTCCACGTCGCCCCACCGTAGCTCGATCAGCTCCTCCGGCCGCATGCCGGTCATGAACGCGAACGTGAAATAGGCCCACGCCCGCAGGTCCTGGTGCTTGCGCATGGTGGCCAGCACCAGCTCCATTTCCGCGGGGCTCAAGGGGTCGGGCTGCGGGGGCTGGTGCTTGCTATTCTCGATGCCCTCCATGGGGTTGCCCAGGTCCATGCTCCGGCCAGCCAGGGCGAACACCCCGCGCAGGCAGATCAGGTAGTTGTTCAGCAGCTTCGCAGAGGCCCACGGCGTTTTGCCAACCTTCGCCGCCACCAACGCGTGCGGCAATTTCTCCATGGGCGTATCGGGCCCGAGCAGTTCCTTCCACACCTCCAACGCGTTGCGGTACTGCGTCAACGTTTTCTTGGCCAAGCGGCCCTTGGTGTCGAGCCAGAGATCACACCACGCCCCGAAGCTGTGCGCGGGCTGGAGTGCCTTCGCGTGTGTGGACCCCGGGAAAAACGTCTCCCAGTCAAAGGTGCCGCGGGCGATGGCCTGACGGACCTTGACCACGAGCTTCTCGGCGTAGCGCTCGTTCGCTGGTGTCGGCGGTATGTCGAGAGTGACGCGCTGGCGCTGCCCATTCAGGGTGAATGTGACCCGGATGGACTTCTCCCGCATCTCTACACCGTTCCCTTCTCGACCCATTGCTCTACCCCTCTCAAATCAACGTAAATATTGCCGTCCTGGCGGCGGAACTGGCGGCCCTCGATCCAGGTGCCGCGCGCGATCTTGCTCTCGATGGCCCTGACAGTGAGCCCGATCAGCTGGGAGGCCAGCTTGACCGTGACGTACCTGGTGGGGGCCAGCATCACAGCTTCTGTCATGGCCCTGCACCTCCTGCAGGTTTGTGCTCGACCTGCAGCTCCTGCACTTGCGAACCTACTGGCCAGTTGTCGCAGGCGTGGTCCACCAGTTGCTTGGCGGATTCCAGCAAGTAGGTGACCGCGTAGAGCACGGCGTTGTCCATGTTGTGTTCATTGATACGCTGCACGGTGGCGAGCACTATCGACAGGGCATTGGAAATATCCATAGCTACGCCGTTTGCACCCCCAAGGTCGGGTCGGTCAGATGCACTTCCGAACTGCTCCACCATGTCCTCGACCAAGATCCTCACCCCGCGAAGCTCATCCTCGCCTGTGGCATCGATGCCGAGCTCCACTGTGTCCAAGGCGCTTTGGATGCGGTAGCTTGCCTGGTTGATGGCCTCTCGCTGGGCGGACAAGTCGTCTACATTGCCGGTGGTAGGCGCAACTGGCGCAGGTGCTTTGCTCAGGCCCTTGGTCTTTGCCTGTGGGGCTGGTTTTTCAAGGACGGCGTTCACGCAGCACCTGCCTTTCCCTGGGCAAGGCGTCGCGCCTTGGCGGCCTCTCGACCTGCGCGCAGTCGGGCGGCAAGGGCGGCCTTCCGCTTTGCTTCGCGCTCAGACCAGGTAACTTGCAGCTCTTCATTGCGGTTGATTTGCGCCGTGAGCCAGGCAGGATTCAGTTGGCGGGACCCAACAGCAATCAGCGTTTCAATCACCTCCATGAATCCGCTGACCACGTTGGCCACTTCGGCTTTTCGCATATTCCCGTGGGGGGTCTCGCACCGTTCGAGGGCTTGGCGAATGATCTCGGTAAGCGGGAGCTTGGCTGTCTTGTGAGCCCGAAAAAAATTCACCACTTCGCTGGCCATCCGCATGCCTTGCGCGCGGCCAGAGTAGTAGTCCATGGGCTGCGCATCAAAAAACACGCGTTGATAGCTTTGCTTACGCGATCCCGCCTCGCGGGTGACTGCGTAGTAGAAGCTCAGCTCCGAGTATTCGCGCACTTCCCCGCTGGGTTCGGTGTAGGTGCGTGCGACAGCTTCTGCGTCTCGCCGAAGCTCCATCACGGTATCAATGTGGTGTGCGACTGCCGCAAGTGCATCTTTATCCAGGGGGCTGCCAAAACCGTCTGCCAGGTACGCATCGATCAAGGTGGCGTAGGTCTCAAGCTTTTCCATCAGCCGTTCGCCTGCCCGCCATTGGAATTCGCAGGTCTGCGGGTCGATGTGGAGCTGAATCTCCGTGAGGCAGCCTATTGCTTCAAGGCCGCCGTGCACCACAAATCGAGCGATCTCGTGGCCAGTGTCGGCTGACTTCCAGCCCATTGCGTGGGTATTGGTCAGCCAGTCGAAGCCTGCTTCTTGGGCAAGCGTGATTCGATTCCCAGCGAACGCATCTCCGTTCGGGCGAAGAGTAAGCACGATCAGACTGCCGCTTTGCGCGGGCGCAGCGGAGGTGTCCTCCACACGGCGCGTCAGTGGGGTAGGGCGGCGGTTGGAGGCTCCCTTGGTGAGCTTGGTTTCGGCAAGGGTTGCCCCTGCCGCGTCGAGCGTGGCATCATTCGTCATGGTCTAGAGTCCTGCTATGGGTTTTTGATCAAGAGGCGCCAGGCAGGTGAGATTGCTCAGACGCTTCGGGAAAAGGCCGGCTACATGTCGGCCTTTTGCTTTGCTGGTGGGGCAGTGTTTGTCATGGGGTCCTATTCAAGATGCGCGAAATATCGGGAGCGTCAAGTTGGCACGGGTGCTTATCTGTTCCAGAATTTACGGGAAGCCCCAGGCAAAAGGGGGGGCGAAAAACGCTCTAAAAACGCATGTTTCCCCATATGAAAACTCTGTCTTTTGGTGGCGTTTGATATGCATTCTGCTCACGCGGGCTCCTTCACTGCGCTCGGCAGAACCTCCTGCAGCACAGACTCGTGGTAGCTGTGCACGGTGCCGAAGCGCGGGTCGCTCACGTCGCCGATCACCAGTCCCCGCTCGCGAGAGAGCGACGCGCAGCGCTTGCCCAGGGACGCGGCAGTGCGCACATCCACTGACTGTCCGATCAAGTTCGCGTAGCCCATCACCGTGAAGTGCTTGTTCTCAGGTTGAGTGCGAGCCTCTATCACCGCCATGTTTTCGGCAATGCGGGCCAGTTCGTCTGCTTGGCGCTTCTGCTCTTGCTCCACTGCGTCAACGCGGGTCAGAGCCAGGATCACGGCGGCGATCTGCGGGTCCTTGACCGCAGGCAGAGCTTGCTTGGCGCGGAAGTAGCCGTTCACCAATTGACGCTGAACCTGCCACGCCAGATCGTCGGTGAAGGACTTCACCAGCATGAGGTAGCCCTGTTCCGTCATCAGGGTAACTTCTTCGGTGGCACGCTCTCCGACTACGCCCGGGAAGCGCGTCCGGATTTCGGACGCGCTGAGCTTGATGAAGTCTTCGCCCTCGATGAAGCGCTCGCGGTTGTCGTTGAAGCGTTTGCGCGCAGTGCCTCCTGGCCGGCCATGCACAGCGTCAATTTGAGCCAGCGTTGCAAAACGCTGGTCGTGGCGCTCAATCACCTGCATGTCGATGTCATTGATCTTGACGATGTTGCTCACGGTGTGCTCCTTCAAGTTGGGGTTCGGAAATTGTCAACAGTGCGCTGGTTATTTGCGAACCCTACTGGGGGTGTGGCTGGAAATCAGCTTCTATCAAAGATGTGGCGCTATGATTTTTGATCACGGCTGCTGTCCTTTCTGCTGGGTGTGTTGCTGGTCTGCCTGGCGGCTGGCCTCCAGGCGATGTACGACTTCCCCGGAGTAGGACCGAGTGTTCTTCCGAGCCTCTGCGCGCAGGTAGGAGCGCAATTCAGCTGGAATCCGGATCGAGTCCGCACGAAGGGGCTCTGACTTCAATGAGATATTTTGTATGTTCATGATGCTGTCGTGTGCGAATAGCTTACATCGTAATCTAATGCATTACAAGAGTCTGGCGGGATTTGTTTGTAGGTGATGCGCATACGCGATCTAAAATTGCGGCATGGCCGACCTTGAATCCAAAACCAAGAAGGGCGGGAGCAAACTTGCCCGCTCTGAAATCACCACCATCCGGCTCGATCCGCGATTGCGGTACTTGGCCGAGCTCGCGGCGCGCAAGCAGCGGCGGACCTTGAGTAGCTTTATCGAATGGGCAATCGAAGACTCCCTCGGTCGGTTCCCTTTGAAAGAGGGAGAGGACTGGGTACAAACGGTCGGTGACGAGGCCGCCAAGCTTTGGGACGTGGATGTCGCAGACCGACTTGCAAAGCTTGGATTGCACTACCCAGATCTGTTGACCCATGACGAGCAGGTGCTTTGGAAGCTGATTCGTGAGAACGGCTATCTTTGGAAGGGCCGCTACTCGGGGCCATCCAAAGTCTGGTCGTGGGACCTGGCTGAGCACAATTTGATGTTCGATCGCTTGCGAGAGAACTGGGATATCTTTCTCGCCGTAGCGGCTGGCGAGCTCCCGGCTGTGAAGCTGCCGCAATGGCACCGAACTGAAGTCGCCGAGATGAACGGTGGTTTTGATCAAATCGACTGGAACGTGAGGGGTTGAAGCAGCGGGACTGCGCACTTGAGCGTCACGAGCCACGAGCCGGATAAAGCAAAAGCTGGGTTGCCTACTTGAGGATGGGCATGTGTGGTTCATGGGTTCAGTGTCTCGGACAAAAATAAAGCGCACTAAGTAAAGCGCTTTAATAAATCACTTCATGACGGAGCGCTGCCACTTGGCCGCCCGCGTAGGCATTGGTCATCGTGTTGGCCTTCGCACCGGCCCGAAAGCCATAGAGGCGCAGCCAGGTCATGCCCACCTCCAGAAGGTGCGCAGCGCTAGAGCGACGGGGTAGAGGACAAGCAGGCCCACGGCGACAGCGGCAGTGATTGCCGTGCCCAGCGCCCACGCGACGCTGCTGGACTTCACGCGGACACCTCTTCTGTGAGGGCCGCGATTTCGCTGTGGCCGTCGTTGCCCAGGTAGATCACCCGGGCGGCGGTCTTCGAATGGCTGACGCTGAGGCGGTCGCTGCGCTTGGCCAAGACCTCGCGCACCAGCTGGCCCACGGTGCAGCCCCAGCTCGATTCACCGGGATAGATCTCGTGCAGGCGACCGGCCTTGAAGTCGGCGGCCGTGGGCACGAAGGCCATGCCGAAGCGGCGGGCCACACTGGCGCAGGCCTTGCCGATCAACTCGGCGGAGTGGGAGCGGTTGCAGAACACGAAGTCGGCACCGAAGCGCACGACCTGACCGTCGACCATCGCGAAGGTGCAGCCCTTGTAGTCCTGCTGGCCGTCGAAGTAGGCGCCGCTGAAGCGCTTGGTCACCGCCTCGACCTGGGCGGTGTTGGGGCCATCGGTCCAGCCGATGTTGATGGAAGCACCGCCGCTGTAGGTGCTGGAGCGGACGGTGAACTTGATACCCTTGAAGGCTTCCTTCAGAGCTTGGCGGATCAGCTTGGCGGTATCAGCGCAGGAAAGGTGCTTCGACATTCTTCACTCCATCGCCCGGGGTGGGCTACTGGAATGAATTATTAGGCCAAGCCTTATTTTGTGTCAATAGGCTTGGCCTTATTTTTTGCGTTAACGGCCAAAGCTGGCTTCAGTGCCTCTTGTCGGTGTTGTCGGATGGCTGGGATACTGGCGTGGGGGCCATGCCAATCAGTGCGTTGATGTGCGCGTCCATGATCGGCCGGGTAAGTTGCAGGATGGCGTGGGCCAGAGCTCGGGCGTCGGGTTGCCTCTGGGGGTCGGCGTAACGCTGGACCCAGCGCGCTGCAGCAATCAGTTTGCGGGTGACTTCCACATGCCTTGCACCCTGACAGGCTTCCAACAATGCGAGGTTGTGCGTCTCGTCAAGACGCACGCTGCCTTCGTCGGGAAAGTCGCGTAGCCAGCAATACAGGCCCGCAGCTTCTATCCCCTGAGCTGTTTGACGTGAGGGGCCGGGCTGAATGCACAGCGTTTCGCTCAGCTGCTCGGCGGTGCCGTCGGGCGCAATCAAGCTCAAGGCGTCGCGCAGCTGAAATCCGTTGATGGTGAGTGCTGCACTGCGGGTGGGGGCTTGCAGTGCCTGATTGCCGGTGGTGTTTTGCATCATGTGCTTTTGCATGGAATTCAATGCTGGAGGCGGTGCACTCGGACCCCAAGTCCGCGCCATGGATGATCCGCTGCGGGGCCTGAGTTCTGAACCTGGACGGTGCGATCCTCAGCCGACGCGGAGGGCCCACTGCTTGTTGAAGCTGGAGGCAGACTGGGATGCGGGCGCTCTGCGCTGCCATCCTGGTGCTCGATGAAGGGGAGGGTGATTGCGCCCTGGATGACGCGGGCGTATTCAACTTCGACTTTGGACATATCAATGAGCAGCCGCGATGTCTCGCACACCAGTCGTGCGCGATCAAGATCAACGGGCTTGTCCAAATCCACCAGTTGATCGAGTTGCTTGAAAAGCGTGTCTCGGAGGTGGTCAATGTTCTTGGTCTTGTTCTTGCTGGGAGTCATGGCGATTCCTTGTGTTGGTGTGCTCGATTTGCAATACGTCTATGGCAGTAAATGCGCAGGCGACGATGGCGCGGGCCCTTTCCACTGGGATGTTTGATCCGCAACGAAGGGCTGCGAGCGCTTTGCTCAGTTGCAGGATTGGGTCTGCCGCAGGGGTGGGGGAGGAGACTAGTTCTTGCATACAGGCGCCCTTTTTCGGAGTCCCAACCGTGCTGCCTTCATGTAGATCGCCTCGGGGGATTTCCCCAAGACAGTGGCTATCTCTGAAGCGCTGTGGCACGCGTATAGCTCGACAAGCGTGCCGCTCTGGTATTGACTCCAACTGCCCTCGCGTTTCTTCCTGGGTAAGCCCCTTTTTTGAAGCTGGCGCAATAGTGCTTTCTTCGTGCGGCCTAGTCGTTCGGCAATGGTCATAAGGGGGACTGAGTTGTGATTCGCCAGCAAGTAGGCGATGTCCGTGTCAGACCAGTCGCATCGGTGCTGAAGCTTCGCTCGACCAGGTGACTCGTTCCTCTTCTCAATTCGGCTGAGCTGCCATCCAAATTGGCTTTTGAGTACTCTCAGTCTCCGGGTCTCTGGCGATGCGTTCGCCGCAGCTTTGAGCAAGGGTAGTTCGTCGCGGTGGACAAGGCGAAAGCTCTCCAGCAATCTAGGCCTTTTTTGCGGCGCTAAGAGTGCGTAACCTTCCGGTATGGGGCCGTGCATAGCCTCCCACTCGATCAGATCCACGCGCTTCCAGTCATTCTTGCGAATGCCTGTTTTCGCGACTTTCCGCATCAAGTACCCTCGGTTCATCCGCTCAGCGCCCAACGGCGCTGGACGGCCTTGGCCAGCGCTGTTTGTGATGCCTAGGATGTGGGCACGAGCGTAGATTGCAGTCTTGCTTCGGCCCAGGGCGGCTGCCAGGGCTTCCACTCCCTTGGTCGCGTAAGAGCGCTTTAGGTCCTCATCGTCCTGGGCGTCCCATGGCCACGACGTGGATGTACGAGTCGGGCCGTTATTTCTGGTGACCTTCTTTATCCCAAGCGCTTGGGCCTTTTTATGAATCGAGGTAACAGCGCGGCCTGTTAGACGGGCCACCACCTTGCTGGTCTCGGTGGGATATACATCCCGCAGGATTTTGATTTCCCGGACTGTCCAAGCCTTCAAAGTCAGGCCGTTGTAGCAGGTGCGCACCAAACCGAGAGAACGCGCCTTCTGATCAATAGCTGGCTTTGTGCGTCCCAGCAGGGGTGTCAGCTGGTCCCACGGCGTGGCGGAATATCGTTCACGGAGCAGGTTGAGTTCGCTGTCGCTCCAAGTGTTTGGTCTCCTCATGCGCCTACCAGAGACAGCGCCAAGCTTTGCCTGGAAAGACGCTCGTTGTGCATGCAACCTCGTGAACTCTTCATTCGTACCTCCGTATTGATGGGAGAGGGAATTAAAGAAGACCGAGCAACGAGCGAATCGTCCAATAAAAGTCAGTGCACGGCGTGCTGAGGAGGGATTGGAATGGCGAATGCTGTGGTGATCAATCCCGGGATCGTGGTGGCCCACAGCATCATGCAGACATTCGGCTAGGCGTGGGGGCTATGGGGCTGGTGTTGAAGGAAGCTGTTTATCAACCAATTTCTGGAAGCGATCTAACGCATCAATATCATCGTCCGTGAGCGTTGAGTTCAACAGGCGATCTTTTGATTTGTTGGCAATTTCGTTGAAGTTGGACCGCAGGATTTCCGGGCTGTTGCATTGCAGCGCGAGTGCCACGACAAGATGGTGGTCCACGGCAAACTGCAGGGATAGCTGGCGCAAGCCTCGTTTCAATTCCGCAATTTCGGCCTCAAGTCTCTTGAGATCGCCGGATTGTTCAGTCATGAGTTTCCTCCGTGTGGCAGTTTCTTTGGGACTGCCATCGTAGTGATGGTGGCGGTATCAGTCGATTTCAAACTCTCCAGCGGCTGGCTCAATTTTGGGCGGCTGTGCTATCCCAACCGCAGCCGCCAGGCCTGGGCCACCCAGTCGCCTTCTTTGGTCCGCTCCATGCCGTGGATCTCCAGCTCGCCGGACACCATGTCAACGATCCTGGGCTCAAACAGGCGTTGGGGGGTGAAGCAGTCCAGGTGCAGGGCAGGGACGGTGCCGAATCGGCCCTCCAGGCGTACGACGGTCAGATCCCCGGTGTGCTCGTGCACCTTGCTGGCAAACGGATGCCTACCGCCGCGCACGTAGAGCGTCAGGACCGTGGCCTTGATGGGGCTGGAGATGTGGAAGGGCGACATTTGTACTGTGGAAATTTACAGTACATCGAGACCGCAAGGGGTAACGCCCTAGTTGAGCGAGTGGGCAAAATGAGTGGCCACAAAAGCAAGGGCCCCACCGAAGTGAGGCCCGATATGTCGCTGCAGCGAATTGCAATCTTCTGTACGCAGAGGCCTTCCGAGGAAGGACTTGAGCCCGATGCAGTAGCAGAGCGGGAAAGCGAATGGTACTTCCGGAGCCCAGGAAGTCAATGATTGTGCAAAGAGGCGGCGGCCCGCGCTTCTAGGTCGGTGAACTTGATCGCAGTACCTACGCTCTGCAGGACCTTGGATTCTTGGTCAGCACTTTCTGGATCCAACCGATCATCGATCACGATCAGTGGCGACATGCCAGCGTTCGCGATAACGCTTTGTATGTCTACCAGTTTATGGAGAACCCATGTTGCGGATTGGGCCCGCGGCCCGGTGGCGACAACTGGCTGGCCGTCAATCAAATAGTCCAACTCGTACGGTTTCCCAGACACGCCAATGAAGGGGGGCGATTTGGTGATCTCTGCGCCTGGCTTCCATGCCCGCAAAGCAATTCCCACCTCTTCAACGAACACCGAGATGTCTGTATTGACGCCTTGTTGGTCTTTTTCCCAGGAAACGATGTCCATGAGCGATGCGAGGTACTTAGCAAAGGCCAATGGCGCCGCTGCCTCTGGCGCCCAAAACTCTATCTCTCCGGCCTCGTTGAACGTGCCGCCGTGTCTCTGCGCCGCAGAGATCAGAAATGTGGCGTTCCTCTTGTTCTCGATTCTCACGCCCCGGCCTATGAAATGCATCAAGGTTGCGCCATCGTCAAAAAACCTCACTTGGCCGTTTACTGATTCAACAAACAGCGGCAAAGAGTCACCGTCCTCGAACGTGAATGGCGAAGAGATGGCTGCGACCGATCCATCCTCTGTAAGGGGATGGCACTCAAATCCCAGCAGTGATGAAAATTGATGGCAGATCATGATGTAAACCTAAGCTCGAATACGCTTGGGTCAGTTAATGGTGGCACAAAGGTGATGTTCGTCTGTAGGCAAAAGTAATCAAGCGCCTCACGAAAACCCCAGTCAAGCCACTCTTGCTTCCCCTGTATTCTCTCTCGCCCCATGTGTTCATGCACAAAGTCGTGCCAGCACTTAGGCTTGCGCGCAACAGCATTCACCTGCAATTGATAGACCCGCTGCAGGCCGCCAAGTTTCACCAGAAACACTGTGAATTTGTAGGTTGTGAGTCCCGTCTTTGGAGACACAGCGAACTCTAACGAAACCCGAAGCCCAGACCTGTCACCGTTCTGAAGAAGACCGCACTCCAGCGTTTCCAAACCGGGTTTGAGTTTGTGTGAAGCCCATTCTGGGGCGTCTTCGCATATCAAGGGGAAAGCCAGCAAGGCGCGCGCCTCAGAGGCTGGCATATCTAACATATTCCCTCCTTGTCTATTGTTCTAATTTCATTCATAGAACTACTCATTCACCCAAGATTGCGCACTTCTATGATCAAACCAGCGTAGCCCTGATGTTCTCCACTGCCTCGCGCAGCGGATCTCCTGCAGGGATCGCCATCTCTGCGATGAGCGCATCCACCTGGGCAACGGCCAGCTCATGGTCTGGGTGCCCATCCATCACAGTCTCCAAGACCATGCGCAGGGCTTCGATTTCTGTTCCGAGGTCCATGGGCGCTCCTTCTGGATTTCAGAATTCCTCACCCTTCCAAACCTTCACGACACGTGCGAAGACCTCAAAGTCCATGCCGTGCGTGATGTCGAACGGGTCATATAGGGTGTTGTAGCTCTTGGCCCGAAGGATCAAGCCCTGCGCTGTCGGGATGCGCTGCAGCTGCTTCACAAACCCTTCTTCGCCCACGCGGAAGAAATAGATTCCATCCACATCGGCCCGATTGATCCCACGATCCACCAGCAGCGGGTCGCCCGGGTTGAAAAGCGGCTGCATGGACGGTCCAAACCCAGTCACGATTGCCAAGTTCTTCACCGACGTGATGCGGTGTACGTTCTCTTGCGCCCAGCGGTCTGATACGCGCCATTCTTTGATCACACCTGGTTGTTCTGCCAAAACGAGACCACTCCCCATCGATCCGCCAGTTTCGAACTGCCGGATCACTACATCACTGATTTCATGTTGTGACGAGTGAGCAGAGGGTATTACGTTTGATCTCTGTTCCGACGCTACCGAAGCGCCAGGGCCCTGACTCAGGTCAGACGGGCTCATCCCCCAGTGCTCGGGTCCAACGACGTCGCCAAAGTATGCCCATAGCGCTGGCAGCTTGTCTTTTCCAATCGTTCCGCGACGCATCCAGTCCTGCACGGAAGGCGGCTTAACCCCAAAGTGGGCAGCCACAGCCACCTGCGACACGCCTTTGAGGGCAATCGCGTGTCGGATAGCGGCGCCTAGTTTTTCACCTGTAAACATTGTTCGATCATCAATGAGGCGGTGCCTATGCGGCAATGCCTTGTGTTAAATGCGGTAATGCCTTATATTTGGGCCTTATGCGCACTGCACTTCATGAGGCCGCCCACCTGTTGAACGGGCAATCTCGCCTCGCTGAGGCCATCGGGGTCAAGCCCCCGACCCTTCAGCAATGGCTTAACGGCAAGCGCCCTGTGCCCGATGGAAAGTGCGCTGCGATTGAAAAAGCGACTGGTGGGCGCGTCACGGTTGACGCTATCTCGCCCGGTGGCTGGGCGCGCATACCTGATTCCACTTGGCCGAATCCTGCAGGGCGTCCCGTACGCGAGGTTGTCGCAGGTATGGAGGCTTGACCTGTGGTCCCGACTCACAGCGCCCCCCGCATCTGCTGCATCGGTGTCTTGCCGCTGAGCTTCACCTGGCTGCACTCGCATCGCACGCGCAACTCCCCAGCCTCCCAAGTCAACCGCAGTCGGCTGGTGGTCATCGTGCGCGCTGTTCGCCCTGTTTCTGGGTCGCGGTTTGCTGATAGAGCCGTACGCGTGGATTCGTGCACGACGGCGGTCGAGGAGGGGTGTGCTGTGTTCATGCCCTGCAGTGTTCCAGCGCCGGTCCAAGTTCTCAACATCCAAAAACCGGAGTTCCGGATATGAACGATCTCGACGCATTGCGTCTCATGGTCAAGCACTTCCCTGGCGGCCTGGAAGTCGTTGCTTTGCGCATCGACAAGCCAGCCGAAACGCTTCGGAAGGAGCTGGGCGGGGCTCAGGGCTTCAAGCTGGGGCTGTCCACCGCAATGATGATCTCCGAGCTGTGCATTGAGGCACGCTCTGAGCACTGCCGAGCCTTCGTCAACGTGGTGACGGCCAGCAGCGGGGGCTTTGTCCGCCTCCCGGTGGTGGAGATGCGCGAGCCTGCGTGCATCAACAAGACGGTGAGTGACACCGTGCGCGAGATGTCCGACGTGACCGCCGCGACGCTGCTGGCCAATGCCGACAACAACATTTCCGACAACGATCTCAAGGCCACGCTGAAGGAGATCGGCGATGCGCGCGAAGCCCTACAGAAGTTGGAGCGCGCGTTGATCACGCGCAACACCCAGGACAAGCCCGGTGCGGTTCAAACGCAGAGCACTCAGCAATGGGTGCGTGAATTCGATAGGGCGGCCGCATGACGCAGTACACACAGCATCCGCTGTCTGCCGCGTTCCCGCCGCTGAGCGCCGACGAATTCACAGCGCTCCGTGACAGCATTTCAGACTTGGGAGTGCAGAACCCGATCACGATCTTCGAGGGGCAGGTCCTCGACGGATGGAATCGGTACTGCGCCGCTTGCGAGCTGGGCATGGAGTGCCCGGAGCGTGAGTTGGAATCGTGGGTAGATCCCCGCGCTTTCGTGCTGGCGCAGAACAAGGCACGTCGCCACTTGACTATCGCCCAGATGTCCATGGCCGCAGCTGCGGTCTATGAATGGCGCGGCGTTGGGCGTCCATCCGGAAATTCGGCACTGAGTGCCGAATTAAGGCAGTCGGAGGTTGCAGAGCAAGCCGGTGTCAGTGTTCGGTCACTGAGACAAGCCGATGCGGTCATGAGCGATGCCGTCCCGGCAGTGGTTGCCGCCGTCAAGTCCGGCGAGATGGGGCTGGCCAAGGCCTCAGCCATCGCCAAGTTGCCCCAAGAACAGCAGGTCGACGCCATCCACAAGCCAATGCGCGAGATCGTGTCAGTCCCCGAGAAGGGGGCGAACACCGCCGCTGGCACCGCCCTTGACATCGATGACAGCCGAGGCATCGACCCGGCACCAGCGCAGTCTGCTCCTGCAGTGGAGCCCCTAGCGCCTGAATACAGCGAGCTGGACGCCGCGCGCGACCAGATCGCCGACCTGCAGGCAGCGCTGGCGCTGGCGAACCTTGGCGATGTGCCCGAGGCCGACCGCAACCAGGCCGCCGAGCTGATCGAGCAGCTGCAAGGCGAGGTGAAGGGGCTCAGCGCTCAACTCCGCGCCGTCACCAGCAGCCGCGATTTCCTCATGCAGGAGAACACGCAGATGAAGCAGCAGCTGGCCGCCCAGCGCCGCGAGATCGACCGTCTGAAGGCGGTGGCTGCGTGATGAATCAGGCCACGTTACCGGCCTTTGATGGTGACCGTCAGGAGTCCCCCATGCAACCCTTGCAACTTCGTCCCTACCAATCCGACAGCGTGGAGCGTCTACGTGACGGCTTCCGCGCGAAGCATGTGCGCCAGGTATTGGCCGCGCCCACCGGCGCAGGCAAGAGCCGGATCATGGAGCACATGATCAAGTGCGTGCAGGCCAAGCGCACCCGGATCATGTTCGTGTGCGAGCGCCGCGTGTTGGTCGAGCAGTTCTCTAAGCACCTGGACCGAGCCGGTATCGACCACGGCGTGCTGATGGCCAAGCACTGGCGCTTTCGCCCGCACCTTGAGGTGCAGATCGCCAGCGCGCAGACCTTGGAGCGCATGGAGACGCTGCCGCTCGTGGACCTGGTGTTCATCGATGAGCTTCACGCCTGCCTGCGCAAAAGCATCATCAACATGATGGTGAACCAGCCCAACCTGCGCATCGTGGGGGCCACCGCCACGCCGTTTCACCCGGCCATCGGCACGCACTTCACCAACGTCGTGAGCGTCACCACCATGGCAAACCTCGTGCGGGACGGCCACCTTGTCCCGTTCCGCGTGTTTGTGGCCCGGGAGGTCGACACCACGGGCGTTGCCTTGGTCGCTGGGGAGTGGAAGAAGGACGAGCTCGAAGAGCGTGGCCGCAGGATCGTCGGCGATGTGGTGGCCGACTATGTGCGGATCTCGCACGAGGTCTTCGGCGAGTACCGCAAGACCATCTGCTTCAGTTGCGGGGTGCAGCACGGCGCCGAGCTGGCGCAGCGGTTCAACGAGGCGGGCATCAACGCGGTACAGATCAGCTCGGACGATGAGGACGACTACCGCGATCAGGTGCTGGAGGACTTCGCCCGCCCAGACACGGATATCAAGGTGGTGATCTCCGTGGCCATCCTGAGCCGGGGCTTCGACCAGTCCGACATTGATCACGTCATCCTTGCCCGCCCGCTGAAGAAGTCCTTCAGCGAGCATGTGCAGATGGTGGGCCGTGGCGCCCGCACGCACGACGGCAAGAAGTTGTGCGTGATCCAAGACAACAGCGGCAACTGGCTGCGTTTTCAAGACGACTGGGACAAGCTCTACCACCACGGCGTTGAGGCCCTGGGACCGGGCACGGACACAAAGCCGAAGAAGGAGCCCAGCGACGCGCAAAAGGAGGCCGCGAAGTGCCCCAAGTGCTCAGCATTGTGGCCACCCAAGACCGACACCTGCGTCCACTGCGGGCATGTTCGCGTGCGCAGCAACGACGTGCAGGCCGTCGCCGGTGAAATGATCGAGGTGGGCAGCACGAAGCCTGCCAAACCCGAGAAGTACAGCGCCGACTACAAGCGGTCTTTCTATGCCCAACTGCTGGGCCACGCCCTGGAGAAGGGGCACAACCCCGGCAGCGCCTACCACCGCTATATCGAGAAATTCGGCGTGGGCCCGGCTGGTCCGAAGCCTGATCCCGAGCCTATGGGCGATGAGGTGCGCCGGTGGCTGGTCAGCCGCAACATCCGGCGCGCGAAGGGGAGGGCTGTCGCAGCATGACCGACCGCATCCGCGACGCCCTGCAGTACCTGGCCCATGACGACCGCGAGGTCTGGATCATGGCGGGTATGGCCATCAAGCACGAGCTTGGTGAGGATGGCTTCGACATCTGGGACACCTGGAGCCAGCGCTCCGACTCCTACGAGGCGAAAGCCGCCCGCGCGTCCTGGCGCAGCTTCCGGGGCTCTGGGGTCACCATCGGCTCCCTGTTCCATGAGGCTCAGGCCGCTGGCTGGAAGCCCGCCGACGATGGTACGTACACCGCGCCCACCGAGGCGCAGCTGCAGGCGCAGCAGCTGGCCCGGGACGCCCGTCTCGCTGCAGAGAAGAAACAGCGCGCCCAAGAGCAGGAGCGCGCCGCCCGCAAGGCCGGATGGATCCTGCACCAGTGCAAGCACGAGCAGCATGCCTATCTGCATTCCAAGGGCTGGCCCGAGGCCACCGGTAGCGTGTGGTGGCCATCCGAGGAGCAGAACCTACTTTGCATTCCGATGCGCGTGGGCCGTGACCTGGTGGGCGTGCAGCTGATAGATCGCCGTGGCGAAAAGAAGTACCTGAAGGGCCAGCGCACCAGCGGCGCCGAATACTGCATCAGCAATCCCGGCCATGGTGCTCTGGACTGGTGGGTCGAGGGCTACGCAACGGGGCTCAGCCTGCGCGACTGCCTGCACGCGCTGCGCATGCGCTACCGCATCCACATCTGTTTCAGCGCGGGCAACCTGAAGCGCATGGCCACCGTGGGGGTGGTGGTGGCCGACAACGACGAGAAGAAGACCGGCGAGGAGGCGGCCAAGGCCACCGGCCTCCCGTACTTCCTGCCGCCCCCTGGCGACTTGAACGACATGCACAAGGCGCAAGGCGTCTTTCGCACCTCGCAGGCGCTGCGCAAGTGGTTGAGCAGCATCCAAACACGCCAGGAGGCCCCTGTGTAGCCGCGACCTGTGCAACCCATGCCAGCGGTTCGATACGCGGGGGCATGGGCCAAGAAAACGGCTACCCGGATTGTGCAGAGCCGAAACGTGGGTGGACTACCTAGAGCGTGCGCAGGGTCCCGATGCAGGGGCTGTAAGTCTGGGTTACCCGCTGGGGCGCATCGGCCACCACGGGGCGCTGAAACGCTGGGCTAACTGCCACTGCCGAACGCGCAGGCCACGCCTCCCGGGCTCCCCTGGGTTAGGGGTGGTATGCGCAGTCCACCGGGTCTTCAGCCTTGCCGAGATACGGGGACAGGGATTGATGTGCAGGGAGGGTGGTGTGGATTTTGAGGAACACAGGCGCGTGATGTTGGCGCACTGCGTGAGGCTCGCCGAGACGGACAAGGCCTATGCGTGGTGGGCAGCCAAGCGGTACGCAAGAGAGTCGGAAGGGGTGCTGGCGGATCTGCCACAGCAGCTCGCCGACGAGGTGAAACGGAAACAGGCGCAGGACGCCGAAGGAGTGAAAGATGCCAGAGATCACGACAACCAACCTCAACCAGACCGTGCACCGGGCGGTCATCCTTGAGGCGGAGCTGAGAGCGCTGGCCGTGGCTGCAGTGGCCGCGAAGCTGGGGCTTGATGCGCTGGCGTCGCATATCGAGGTGAAGACGAATGTCTACACGCCCGTGCATGGGTCCAAGGGCGACCGCAGCCCACGCATCGAAGTGGAGTTGATCGACCATCACGAGGGCAAGCCTCGCGTCGGCATCGAGTGCCCCGCCGACGGCACCATGTCCGCCCCCATCGTCGGCGACGGTACAGGCCAGGCCCTGCCCGTGCTCTGAGCATGATCAAGACCTCCCTGGAGATCCGTGGGCAGAAGGCGGTCGAGGCCCAGCTGCGCAGGCTCAGCGGGCGGGAGGCTGCACAGGCGCACTCGGATGCCATGAACGACACAGGGCACCAGGCCCGCCGCGTGCTCGGCAAGGAGTTGCGCACCGAGTTCGACAGGCCCACGCCCTTTATCTACAACTCCCCCAAGTTCATCCCCGCCACGCCGGACCGGCTGTCCATCGCTGTGCTGCCCACCATCGACGCGCGCAACCTGCCCAGCAAAGGCGGGAAGGTGGGGGTAGACCCCCAGCATGTCCTGCAGGCCCAGGCGTTCGGTGGCCGTCGTGCTGACAAGCGCAGCGAGGTCGCATTGCGCAGGGCAGGCATCCTGCCTGCGGGCATGCAGACGGCGATACCCCATGAGCCCTACCCAGGCAGCGACGATGGCAAGGGCAACATCCGGGGCCCGTTCATGGCCCAGCTCATCAGCTACCTACAGGCCAGCGGGGAGCAGGGCTACAGGCAGAACATGAAGGCCAAGGCCAAAGCCAAGATCGAGGACCGGACCACGTTCTCGCACATCAAGACGCGCAAGGAGCTGAAGACCATCCGGGGCCGCGTGTACTTCGTGAGCAAGGGGATCACAGGGGGCTCATCCCTTCCACCTGGCATATGGGCCAAGAGCGGGACGCATGGGGTCGAGGTCAAGCCCGTGCTGATGTTCGTGCGTCGTGCGACCTATGTGCAACGCATCGACCTTGACCGTGTGGTCGAGAAGGCAGACCTGCAGTCCTACCTTGACCGCCGTGTGCGGTATCGCATCCGAAAGGTCGCAGGCGAATGAGCGCTTCACGTTCCCTGTTCCGGTCCGGGTGTGTTGCGTTGGTGCAACGTTTGCGATATTGTTGCGCGCATGCAACAGTCAAAAACGATAGCTGCGGGTCCTTCCTGGAAGGGTGCCGCACGGGTAATTCGTGCCCCGCTGTGTCGCTATTTACCAACGTTCTATAGGGGCCTTAAGTGAATCACGCGGTGCTCGAAGCCCTGGATACCTGCTGCGACCAGAAGACCCTCGCCCAGGTGGTGGGGCTCAGCGAGGCCCGGATCAGCCAGCTCATGAAGGATGGCGTGATGCAGCGCGGTGACACCCTCGGCGAGCAGATCCTGGCGTACTGCGAAAACATCCGCGAGGTGGCCGGGGGGCGGTCGCCGGGCGAGGGCGAGCTGGATCCGGCCCAGGAAAAGGCGAAGCTCGACCGCGAGCGCCGCATGGGCCAGCGGATCAAGAACCTGCAGTCTCTGGGCGAGTGGGCAGCGATCCCGCTGCTGGAGAAGACCCTGGCCAAGGCCAGCGCGGCGATGGCATCCAAGCTGGAGGCACTGCCCGGCGAGATCATGAAGCTGGTGCCTGATCTCCCATTCGAAGCGGTAGAGGAGATGCGCAAAGCCATTGCCAAGGCGCGGAACGACTGGGTGTCGGACACCGAGGAGCTGAACCTTTCGGATGATCCGGATCCGGATGCCGAAAGCGAAGACGAGGATGGGGCTGACTGATGGGCGCCCGCGACCTCCCGGACTTCCAGCTGACCGACGTTGACGCGATCAACGAGGAAACGCGCACTGCCATCGCGAAGGCAATCCGCTCGGGGTTCTCGCCCCTGGCGGTCGAGCCGCCCATGAGCCTTTCGCGGTGGGCAGAAGAGCACTTCTACATGTCCGCCGAATCCAGCCAGACGCAACAGCGCTGGGTTCCGTTCCCATTTCAGCCCGGCATTCTGGATGCCATGGGCGACGACCGCATCACCGAGGTCGATGTCCTCAAGAGCGCGCGCGTGGGCTATACCAAGATGCTGCTGGCCAGCATCGCCTACGACGCCCACCACAAGAAGCGCAATCAGGCGCTGTGGCAGCCCACCGACTCAGACAGCGACAGCTTCTGCAAGACCGAGCTGGAGCCCATGCTGCGTGACGTGAAGGTCATGCGCAAGATCTTCCCGGCGCTGGGCAAGAAGAGCAAAGAGAACACCCTGAAGCTGAAGGCCTTCAGCGGTAGTCGCCTGCTTCACCTGCTGGGCGCCACTGCTGCGAAGAACTTTCGCCGGATCACCATTGCCTCAGCGAAGCTGGATGAGGTGGATGGAATGGACCAGGTGATCGAACGCAGCTCTGATCCGGTCACGCTGAGCCGCAAGCGCTTGGAAGGCGCCACGTTCCCCAAGCACATCTTGGGCAGCACCCCGCGAATCAAGGGCCTGAGCCACATCGAAGGCCGCGTGCTGGTGGCGCACGCGCGCATGGTGTACCAGGTCACCTGCCCGCACTGCGACACCGATCACCCGCTGTCCTGGGGCGGCGAGGACAAGAGTTTCGGGTTCAAGTGGGACAAGGAGAACCCTTCGGACGTGTGGCACCAGTGCCACCACTGTCACGGGAAGATGCGCCAGGCCGACTACCTGCGCGCCTCGCACGCTGGCGCCTGGGTCAGCGAGTGCGGCAAGTGGCGCTTCGGCACTGATCGCGTGTGGCGCGATGCGGCGGGGGAGGCGACCAGCCCGCCGAAGCATGTGGCGTTCAAGGTCTGGACCGCATACAGCCCGCTGGCCACCTGGGAGGAAATCGTCTCCGAGTTCCTGAAGGCCATGGCCGCGCGGCGCACCGGCAACAAGGGCCCGCTGATGGGCTGGATCAACGAGACGCTGGGCGAGACCTGGGAGGACGACGAAGCCGAGAAGCTGGAGGCCGACGCCATTCAGGCCCGCGCCGAGGGCTACGCGCTGCGCACGGTGCCCATGGGCGGCCTTGTGCTGGTGGCCGGGGTGGACGTGCAGGATGACCGTTTCGAGGTGGTGGTGTGGGCTATCGGCCGTGGGGAAGAGATGTGGTGCATCGACTACGTGGCGATCCCAGCCGACCCCGCGCAGGATGAGGAGTGGGTCTCAAAACTGCTGCCCTACCTGCAAAGCACCTTCACCCACGAGAGCGGGGAGGAACTGGGCCTGTCGAGCGTGGGGATCGACATGATGGGCCACTTCACCCAGCAGGGATACAACTTCGTCCGACACCGCGAGCGCCAGAAGATCTTCGGGGTGCGCGGCGACCCAACTCCGGGCCAGCCGATCAGCTCAGGCTCAAAGGCCCAGGACGTGAACTACCGGGGCGGGATCATCAAAAAGGGCGTGAAGCTCTGGTATGTCGGTGCCGACACGGCAAAGGATCTGCTGTTCCAGCGCCTGAAGATCAGCCACCACGGGCCGGGCTATGTGCACTTCAGCGATGGGCTGCCTGCCGCCTACTACTCGCAGCTCACGGCCGAGCAACGGGTCCCGGTTGCCACTTCGCGGGGACTCATCACACGCTGGGTCAATGTCCACCGCCTGCGCAATGAGGTGCTGGACTGCACGGTGTACGCGCTGTTTGCTGCCCACCGCCTGGCGCTGCACACCAAGTCCGAGAACGCCTGGCGGGCCATCGAGCGAAAGCTGGGCATTGAGCCCCGGGCACCCCGGCCCCTCCCTCCAACAGACGAGGAGGGAGGCGCCCCAGCGGCGCCACCACCGCCACAGCCGACGCGCCGGGCCAAGCCCCGCCGTCCTGCACCAGCACCATCTTCCAAACTCGCAAGTCTCGGGTAACACATGACCAAAGCCAACACCGCCCAAACCCCCGGTAAAGCCACTGCTGCCCCGGCCCAGCTTTCTGCACTGGTGGCCCAGGAGCCGGATCTCGTGGACCGCATCTTCGAGTACCTGCTTACTGAGTTCCCGCAGATTGCTGGTGAGCAGTTCGCCCACGCGAAAACAGCTGTACGCGCTGAGTTCAGCGGCGAGACCATCTACATTCCGGCCCGTGGCGCGACGGATCGCCAGCGTCTGGTGCAGGAGGTTCTATCGATGTTCAACGGACGCAACACGTCGGAGATCGCCCGTAGGCTGCGCATCTCTAAGGCGTCGGTCTATCGATACATCAAGCAGGCCCGACTGGCTCCGAAGGCCAGTAGCGGACAGGGCAAGTGAAGTCGTCTCAGCTTTTCGGGATTTGAGACAGGGTCCTCGGTACGGTCGGCGGACCCTCCGCGCCGCTCGGCTGGTGGGAACGAGGAACCACCATGGCCGTCACCCAGGCAGATATCGACCGACTCAACAACGCCATTCGCAGTGGCGAGCAAACCGTTTCCTACAACGGCCGCTCCGTCACGTTCCGCAGCATCTCCGAATTGATGAAAGCGCGCGACGACGCGCAGGCTGAGCTGGCCGCCAGTCGGCCTGGGCGTCGTCGCCTGCACAGCTTCCAGTTCAAAACTCTGCGCGAGGACTGATCATGGCCCGCCGCACACACGCCCGCCGCAACATCGTTGACAGCATCGTCGGGTACTTCAACCCGCGCGCAGGCCTTCGCCGCACCGTAGCGCGCGAGATGCTGCACCGTGCCTATGAGGGAGCCAACCAGCGGGATGGATGGAAGCCGCGCCGCAGTGGCGCCAGCGCAAACGCAGACCACCAGGCTGACGCAGAGCACCTGCGCGTTCGCTCGCGCGCACTACAGCAGAACGTGCCCTACATCGCGCAGGGTATGCGATCCCTCGTGGCGCAGACGGTGGGAACCGGCATCACGCCACTCTTCACGGGACCGCACGCTGCGGTGCTGAATGCCCTTTGGACGAAGTGGGCGCCCTTTGCTGATGCCGACGGCCGCACGAACGTTTACGGGCAGCAGGCGCTGAGCTATCGCACCATGGAAGGTGATGGGGAGGTTCTGCTGCGCGCCCGCACTCGTCGGCCGACGGATGGCTTGCCTGTGCCCCTGCAGTTTCAAATCCTGGAAATCGACTGGCTCGACAGCAAGCGCAACGAGGCAAACGGTAACAACCAGATCATCAACGGGATTGAATACGACCCTCTTGGCCGCAAGGTGTCCTACTGGCTTTTCACATCGCACCCTGGCGACACCTGGATCACCCGCTTGATGGGGCGCGTAGGCCTGCGCTCCGAGAGTCGGCCAGTACCGGCGGCTCAGATCATCCACCTGTTCAACCCTGACCGCCCGGGGCAGGGGCGCGGTATCACCCGCCTGGCGCCGATCATCCCAGCCGTGCGCGACTTGCACCTGTACGAAGACGCGGAGGCGCAGCGCAAGAACCTCGAAACCCGCCTCGCGGTGCTGGCCACTGGCGACACGTCGGCCCTGCAGGAGGATCCGGCGGATGGGACTGGGGAGGGCGGCGATGCCTCGCGCACCGGCGACCTCGGCGCGCTTCCCAGTGGCCAGATCCTGGAGATGCCGCAGGGCATGAGCTTCCAGATCGTGGAGCCCAAGGCCGCCCCGGGCTATGTCGAGTACGTGAAGCAGCGCTTGCACATCATCGCGGCTGGCTTCGGTGTCACGTACGAGATGATGACCGGCGACATGAGCGAGGTGAACTTCAGCAGCGCTCGCATGCGTCAGAACGATTTCCGGCGCGACGTGGAGATCACGCAATACACCTGCCTGATCCCCACCCTGTGCGAGACGGTCTGCCGCATGTTCGTGGAGCATGCCTACCTGGCGGGCCTAATTGAAAGCACAGAGTACGGCGTAGAGCACACAACACCAAAGTGGAGCTCGCCCAACCCGCTGCAGGATGCGAACGCCGACCTGGCGGAGATCGCTGGCGGTCTGTCCAGCTTCAGCGAGAAGTTGCGCCAGCGAGGTTACAAGCCGGAGTCGGTATTCCAAGAGCTGAAGAAGGATCTCGAAACCTTGAAGAGCCTTGGAATCCTGGACCTGCTGATGTTGCTGCAAAAGGGGCGAGCACCCTCAGAGCTGGATGCTGCAAGCGACGACGAACAGAAGGACGCGCCCCGCAAGAAGGCCGCCTAAATATCGTCTCAGTTTTCCGGGATTTGAGACGGCAAAGTCGGCATCGTGCCGGTCATGCCGCAAACCGACACCCCCGCCAACGCGACGCGCCGTGACGAGTTGCCCCTCGCTGGGCGCTCCATGGAACTGCGCCACTTCACGCGGGCCGCAGGTGATGAAGCGCAGCCCGACGCACCCCTGGCCACGGCCTCGCTGGTCTTCACGACCGGCGCCGCTGTGCGCCGCTATGACTGGTTCCGTGAACGCCCCTTCATTGAGCGTCTGGTGGTGGACGAGTCGTCCATTCGCCTGGACCGGTTGCAGCGTGGCGCTCCCCTGCTGAACACACACAACCAGTGGAGCCTGGAGGCTCAGCTGGGTGTTGTTGAGAACCCGGCCATTCGCAACGGCGAGGGCACTTGCGATGTGACCTTCAGCCGCCGACCTTCGGTCGCTGGCTTCGTGCAGGACGTCGAAGACCGAATCATCCGCAACGTGTCGGTGGGCTATGTGCGCCACCGCATCGAGATGGTCCCGCCCGCCGAAGAGGGCGGCTTGTGGGAGTACCGCGTCATTGACTGGGAGCCCATGGAGGTATCGCTGGTCCCCATTCCCGCAGACATGGACAGCCAAGTCCGCGCGGGTGGCCAGCAGCCCGGCGCTGATGACCCTGAGCACCAGATCCGCACTTTCCCTTGCGAGTTCATCGAAACCCGCGCTACCCCATCCACGCCCACGGTGGGCACGACCGCCGAAACCTCAACCGAAGAAGGAACTCGTTCCATGCCTCAAGACCTGAACGCCGCAGGCGGCACCACCGCGCCAGCCTCTACCGCCGCACCCGTGGCTACCGCAGCCGCACCGGCCGCCCCTGTTGTTGATACCCGCGCTGCGGACATCTCGGACCTCTGCCAGCGCCATGGCGTTTCCCACCTGGCCAGCGGCTTGATCCGTGCTGGTGGGTCGGTAGAAGCCGCCCGCGCCGCTGTGCTGGACGAACTGGCTGTGCGCGATGCCGCAGCCGGTGGCCACCAGAACACCAGTATCCAGAACGTGCGCGACGAGGGCGAAACCCGCATGGCCGGTCTGCAGGAGGCACTGGTGCACCGCATCGATCCCACGGCCCCGCTGACGGACAACGGCCGCCAGTACCGTGGTTACAGCCTGCTTGAGCTGGGCCGGGACATGATCGAGCGCGCAGGTGGAAACACCCGTGGCATCACCCGCATGGAAATCGCCGAACGCATGCTGCAGGTCCGCTCGGCAGGCATGCAGGGCACCAGCGATTTCGCTAACCTGCTGTCCAACGTTGCGACCCGTCGCCTGCGCGCAGCATACGAACAGGCGGGCTCCACGTATGCGATCTGGGCCAGCCGTGCACCGAACGCCGCAGACTTCAAGAGCATGGACGTGGTACAGCTGTCTGGTGCTCCCGACCTGCTGCAGACGAATGAGCACGGTGAATTCACCTACGGCACGCTGAAGGATGCAGGCGAGTCCTACAAGGTGGTGACACACGGCCGCATCGTTTCTCTCACCCGCCAGGCCATCATCAACGACGATCTGCGCGGCTTCGACCGCCTGATCCGCGCCTTCGGCGACGCTGCCGCCCGTTTGGAAAACCGCCTGGTCTACAGCCAGTTGCTGAGCAATCCCACCATGGGCGACGGCGTGGCTCTGTTCCATGCCAACCACGGCAATCTGGCCGGTGCGGGCAGCGTGCTGAACGACATCGCCAAGCTGGGTGCAGGCCGTGCCGCGATGCGCAAGCAAAAGGGCCTGCAGGGCGAACCCCTGAACCTCGCCCCAGCCTTCCTGATCGTGCCCACCGATCTGGAGCAGATCGCCTACCAGTTCACCAGCTCGAACTATGTGCCATCGGCACCCGGCGAGGTGAACGAATTCCGCCAGGGTGGCCGCACTGCGTTGGAGCCTGTGGTCGAGCCGCTGCTCGACAGCGACAGCGCGACGGCCTGGTATCTGGCTGCCAACTCGAACCAGGTGGACACCGTGGAGTTCTGCTACCTCGACGGCGCCGAGGGCCCCGTGATCGAGACGAAGCAGGGCTTCGAGGTTGACGGCGTGGCCATCAAGTGCCGCCTGGACTTCGGCGCAAAGGTCATCGACCACCGTGGCCTGCGCAAGGCCACCGGCGCTGCCTGATGAGCGGGGCGCTCACGTAGCGCCCCATTCCTGCACATCCCCAAGGAACGGACATGAACAATTTTCAGCAAATCGGCAACAGCCTCACCATCCCGGCCGCAGCAGCGGCGGTGGCCTCTGGTCAAGTTCTCAAGGTGGGCAATCTGCTGGTGGTGGCGTCGCACGCCGCAGCCATCGGCGAACCCGTCGAGGCCAAGCGCACCGGCGTGTATGTCGTGCCGAAGGTGTCGGGCGCAGTGATCGCGCAGGGCGAAACCCTTACCTGGGACGTGTCCGCAAACAGCGGTGCGGGCGCCTTCGATGACAACGCCGCAACCCCGGCGACTGGCGATGTTACCGGCGCTGCCGCCTTTGCCTATGAGGCGGCGGGCAACGGCACCACCACGCTGGCCGTGTACTTCACCGGCACCCCTGGCACGGTGACCTGATCACTATGGCCCTGAACCCCTTCGCCGCCCTGGAGCAGCGTGTGAACAGCGCTGTGGAGGGCCGTCTTGCCAACGCGCAGGCCGTCTACCAAGGCGGCGATGCGTTCCCGGTCGTGTTCGATTCAGGGGCGGCGGAGATGTTCGGCGGTGACGGGGATGTGGCAGACCTGCCCGAGTACGCGGTTTCGCTGTATTTGAGCCGGACGCCGGGCCTCGCCCAGGGCAGCAAGCTGACCATCGATGGCAAGACCTACACGGTCGCCGGTGGTGTGCAGCCCGATTCGAGTGGCTGGGTCGAGCGCGTGCCGCTGGCCCTACTGAAGGGGTAACGCCGCATGTTCCTCGCTGCCACCGCAATCGCCAGTCACCTGAGCAACACGCCACATTTTCAAACCTGGGATGTGCGCAGCGGGTTGTCCCTGACGGACAACCAGCAGTACCCAGCCGTAAGCATCCGAATCCTGGGCGCCGGGGTGGATGGCGCCAACACATCCACGGTATCCCCGTCGGTGGCCGTGCGGCTCATCCTGGAACGCTCCGACACCGCCGATCAAAAGATGGACGGGGCTTTCCGCGCCGCCCACTACCAGTTGCACGGGCTGCAGCTTACGGACTCATCCGGCCACACCTGGGCGCGCCTCAAGTTGAGCGCCGTCCGCGACCTCCCATTGGCCGACGGTTATGCCGGATGCGAACTGATTTTCGAGACCCATTCCGAATTCACCAGCAAGCACTGCGAGTGCTGATCAAGGAACGACCATGGCCAAGCAAGAGAAAGACATCGAGACCATCTACCTGCTCAAGCCGCACCGGCACGCAGGGCGCGAATACCCCAAGGGTGCACCGCTCGACCTGCCCGAGTCGAAAGCCGCCTGGCTTATCGGCATGGGCGTTGCCAGCAAAACCCCGCCCGTCAAAACCCCCGCAACGCCCAAGGAGGCCTGAGCACCATGGCTGCAACCATCCAAAGCACCAAGTCCCAAAGCTGGAAGGGCCAAGGCCCCATCTTGTGGGGTGACTACGACCCAACCACCGGCACGCGCGACATGGCGTACCTCACTGGTGTGGAGGCCTTCCCTTGCGGCAACCGCACGCTGGCCACCACGTTGACCAAGGAAACCACCACGCTCAAAGAGAGCTGCAGTGGGCAACGCCTGGACCTGGAGGAAATTGCGGGTAATGCCGAAATGACCTTCACGCTGGAGCTGCAGCACATCGCCCCGCGCCTGCTCGCGCACTACCTCTACGGCCAGGCTGTGGACAAGGCCGCAGGCACCGTGACTGCCGAGACGCTGCCGACCTTGGCCGCCGGTGACAACGTGTTTCTGCGCCACCCCAACGCCAGCAGCATCGTGATCGAAGACAGCACCAGCGGAACGCCGATTGAGCTGGTGGAAGACACGCACTACGAGATCAAGAGCCCTGAGCACAGCCACATCAAGATTCTCGCGCTGCCCACTTCGCCCGCCGCTGTGCAACCGCTCAAGGTGGACTATGCCCACGCGGCCTACGTGAACATCGCCGCCTTCACCCAGGCGAACGCGGTCCGCAAGGGCATCGTCTTCAACGGCATCAACCACAACGGCCGCAAGGCCCGCCTGATCATGCCGTGCTGCTCGATGGTCCCAGGTGGTGACTACAACTGGCTGTCCGACGAGCCCATCACGATGCAGTTCACCGGCCGCGTGCTGTACGCCTCCGAGCTGGGCAACGACCCCGAGTACGGCAATTTTGCCCGCGTGGACTGGCTCGACTAAACCCACGCCACACCCATGACCCGCCCGGCGCCCCACGCGCCGAGCGTCTTCAAGTACCGCCGTCATTGGCGGTAGCTGAAGCCGCTGCATTGCCCACCGCCAGCACCACCGAGACGCCATGAAAGCCATTCAGATCCTGATCAACGCGAAGGACAACGCCTCCAAGGTGTTCGATTCGCTGCAGGCGAAGGTCACTGCAGTATTCGCTGCAATTGGCGCGTACCTTGGTGTTCGGGCATTCGCGGGCATGGTGTCGGGTGCTGCGGACTTCGAGTCCGCGATGAGCCGGGTGAAAGCCGCCACGGGTGCCAGTGCTGAGGAAATGAAGCTGCTCACCAAGGCGGCGAAGGATGCGGCGGCGCAGTCCGGTTTCTCCAACGTGGAGACAGCCGACGCGCTCACCAACCTGGCCAAGGCGGGGGCGAATGCGACCCAGGCGATGGAGGCGCTCCCCGGGGTCATCGCGCTGGCGCGGGCCGGCGAGGTGGGCTTGGCGGAGTCGTCGGAGTTCCTGACCAAGATCATCGCCTCAATGGGTGGTGAGTTCTCGGATGCTGCCAAATACGCGGACGTTCTGGCCATGGGGGCCAATGCCTCGAATACCAGCGTTACCGGCCTGGCTCAAGCGTTGAGCTACGCAGCCCCGTCCGCCAATGCCTTGGGTCTAAGCCTGGAAACTACTGTTGGGCTCCTGGGTAAGTTCGCGGATAGCGGTATCGACGCCAGCCGCGCGGGAACGGCGCTGAACGGTATCTTGAGCCAGTTCCTGGATCCAGCGTCCAAGTTCCGCTCCGAGCTTTCGCTGATTGGGATCACCACCAACAATTTCGAAGAAGCGCTGAAGCAGTTGGCAGAGGCTGGGCCGCGTGGTGCAAACGCTATTCTCGCGGTGGGCATGGAAGCCGGTCCTGCCCTGCGCGGCTTGCTGAACGGTGGTATCGGCGCGTTGGAAGAATTGATCGGCAAACTGAAGAGTGCCGAGGGCAGCGCCGCTGCTACTGCCAAGACCCTGCGCGACAACCTCAACGGCTCGCTGGGCTCCTTGGAGAACGCCTGGAAAGGCGTCAAGGACGTGCTCGGGGCTCCCGTGCTTCCGGTGCT
>NZ_CAXUPT020000009.1:0-199546 GCF_964252975.1 Acidovorax sp. LjRoot38
GCTGAGGCACCGATCTTCAGCGTGGCCGACTATGGGCTGGCGGCGGATCTGTTCACGGCCGTGCCGGAGTTGACCAAGGCGCTCTGAGCCCCCGTAGATCAAAAGCACAGCCCAATCGATGCGGGTTGTTTGCTATTGAAAATATAGCTGCCAGTGCTTATTGAATAAGCGATGGGCCTATTTTTTGCACCTATAAACCAGCAGGAGACAAAACCATGAGCGCATCCCTTTCCCGTCGCAGCCTCGTCCAGGCCACTGGCGCAGCGCTGGCCAGTGCGGCACTGCCAGCACTGGCCCAAGCCACTTGGCCCAGCCGCCCGATTCGCATCGTCGTGCCATACACGGCGGGCGGGTTTACCGACCAGATGGCGCGTCTGCTGACTTTGGGCCTGCAAAAGCAGTTCGGACAGTCGGTTGTCATCGACAACAAACCCGGCGCCAACAGCATCATCGGCGTGGATGCCGTCGCCAAGTCCGCTCCGGACGGTCACACCTTTGGCGTGGTCATTCCGGCCTTTACCGCCAACACCACGCTCTACCCCAAGCTGCCCTACAACCCGCGCAAGGACCTGGTGGGGGTGTCGCTGCTGGGTGTTTCTCCACTGGTGGCAGCGGTGGCCCCCAATGCACCGTTCAAGACGGTGAAGGAACTCGTGGCCTATGCCAAGGCCAACCCGGGCAAGGTGAGTTTTGCCTCGTCAGGCACGGGCTCTGCCGCGCACCTGACCAGCGAGTTGCTCAAGTCACTCACCAAGACCTTCATGGTCCATATTCCCTACCGCGGCGCCGCGCCGGCGCTGACGGATTTGCTCGGCGGCCAGGTGCCTTTGTTCCTCGACCCTCCGCCCAACCTGATTCAGCCCGCCAAGGCAGGCCGCATCACCCTCATCGGCGTGGCCAGCGAAAAGCGCTTGCCCATGTTGCCCGACGTGCCGACCTTCATCGAGCAGGGCGTGCCCGGCATGCTGGGCAGCACCTGGGCCAGCATGATTGCTCCCGCCGGCACGTCGCGCGACGTTGTCAAGCGCATGTCGGACGCCGTGAACGCCATCATCCAGAGTGAAGAGACCAAAGCCAAGCTCGAAACCATGGGTACCTTCGGAGAGGGCACCACACCGGAGGCGTGCGATGCCTTCTTAGCTGCTGAAACGACCAAGTGGGGCAAGGTGATCCGCGACGCGGGTGTCACGCTGGACTGAGAAGGTGTGCACCCGGCCTGGCCTGACGGCCAGGATTTACGCGTAGCGCTTGGCCCGCAGGTTCTCTTTCATCTGCTGCAGGATTGGCTGCAGCGAGCTGCCAATGCGCAGCGCCACGCAGGTGGCCAGCACGTCGATGATGAGCAGGTGCATCAGCCGCGACACCATGGGGCTGTAGCGGTCGTAGCCCTCGGGGTGGTCGGCGGCCAGGTGGATCTGGCAGGTGCTGGCCAGGGGCGAGCCGCTGGCGGTGATGGCGATGGTGGTGGCGCCGTTCTTGCGGGCGATGTCGGCGGCGTCCATCAAATCGCGGGTGCGGCCCGAGTTGGAGATGATCACCGCGCAATCGCCCGGGCCGAGCAGGGTCGCGCTCATCACCTGCATGTGGCCGTCGCTGGTGGCAATGGACGTGACGCCCAGACGGAAGAACTTGTGCTGCGCGTCCTGTGCCACGATGCCCGAGTTGCCCACGCCGTAGAACTCGATGCGTTTGCCGGTTTTCCAGGTGGCTGCAATCGCCTCGGCCGCACGCTCCAGCGCCACGGTGCTGGCGGCATTGCGGTATTGCAAAAAGGCCGCCACGGCGTTGTCCACCACCTTCACCAGCACGTCGCCGGTCTTGTCGTCGGCGTCCACGCTGCGGTGGATGAAGGGCACGCCTTCGCTCACGCTGCCTGCCAGCTTGAGCTTGAAATCTGCCAGTCCGTCATACCCCATGCTGCGGCAAAAGCGCACCACCGTGGGTTTGCTCACGTGCGCGCGTTCGGCCAGTTCACGCACGGGCAGGCGTGCAAAAGTGCGTGGGTCGGTTAGCACCAGCCGGGCAACGCGCTGTTCGGCGGGGGCCAGGGAGGGCAGGGAGGCGGTGATGCGGTCGAGCATGTCTCAGTCAGGGTGTGCAGCGCGGGCTGCTCAGGTGAGGCCTTCGAACAGGTTTGGGGGAACCATTCTTAATGTAACTTGGTTCCCAAGGCGGCGGGGAGAGCGCCATCCCCGCCTTTCAACCTGCTTGCACCCGGTCTGGGAGTTTCCCCCCTGACCCTGGCCTGCCTGCAGGACTAGCATCCTTGCATCGCGTTAATCACGTTATCCAGATACTGAGGAGACTCCCATGCGCAAACCTTTGCTGACGAAACTTCTGGCCGGCACGGCCCTGGTGGCGGCCGCTTCCGGCAGCTGGGCCCAGGGCCAGGTCAACATCATCTGTTCGGTGCAAGCCGAGTGGTGCAACCTGATGTCCACGGTGTACGCCAAGACCACAGGCACCAAGGTCAACATGACGGCCAAGGGCTCAGGCGAGGCGCTGGCGCAGCTCAACGCCGAGCGCGCCAACCCAAAGACCGACATCTGGTTTGGCGGCACAGGCGACCCGCACCTGCAGGCGGCCGAGCAGGGCCTCACGCTCGAATACAAATCGCCCCAGTTGCCGCAGCTGTACCCCTGGGCGCAAAAGCAGGCGGCGGATTCCAAGTACCGCACGGTGGGCGTGTACTTGGGCCCGCTGGGCTTTGGCTACAACAAGGAGCTGCTGGCCAAGCGCAAGCTCAACCCCCCGCAGTCGTGGGCTGACCTGCTCAAGCCCGAGTTCAAGGGCGAGGTGCAGATGGCCAACCCGGCATCGAGTGGCACGGCCTACACCATGATCGCTACGCTGGTGCAGATCATGGGCGAGGAAAAGGCGTTTGAATACCTCAAGGCCCTGCACCCCAACATCAGCACCTACACCCGCTCGGGCACGGCGCCCGTCAAGGCGGCCGCCCGGGGCGAGACCACGGTGTCGGTGAGCTTCGTGCACGACGTGACCACTGAGGCGGTCAATGGCTTCCCCGTGGGCTCGGTCACGCCTTCGGAAGGCACGGGCGCCGAGGTGGGCTCCATGAGCATCGTCAAGAACGGCCCCAACACCGAGGCCGCCAAGAAGTTCTACGAATGGGCACTCACGCCAGGCGGCCAGCAGTTTGGCCTGGCGGCCAAGCAGTTCCAGCTGCCCAGCAACACGCAGGTGCCCAAGGACCCGCGCATGACCGACCCTTCCAAGATGAAGCTCATCAACTACGACTACGCCAAATACGGCGCCAGCGCCGAGCGTCGCCGCCTGATTGCGCGCTGGGAAAAAGACGTGCAGAACGCGGCGCGCTAAGGGGTGGTGGTGTCGGCAGCAGCAGCGGCGGCGCACGCAACCCTCCGAACCACAGCACCCAGCGCCTCGGTCAACCGGCCCTTGTGGGTCTGGCTGGTCGTGGGCGTGCTGGGTTATCTCGTGTTCCCCTGGTATGCGCAGCAGGATGCCAATGGCCTGCTCGCGGTGGGCCAGGTTTTCAGCGGCGAACAGGCGGCCAACGGGCTCATGCAGGCGGCATTGTTTGGTCGGCCCTGGCTCTGGCTAGGCCTGGCCGGTCTGGCCGTGGCGGGGCTCGGCGCCTGCCTGCCTGCGGGACGCAAGCAGGGCGCCGTGCTTGCGGCGGGGGGCGCGCTGGGGCTTGTGGCCTTGTTGCTCAGTGGCTTTGCGATTGGCGCACGAGGCTGGGCCTTTGAGTGGATGAACACCAGCCTGGGTGAACTGGGCGCGCGCCAGCCCGGCATGGGCTGGGGCGGGTTTGTGGTGTTGTCAGCACTGCTGGTGCTGCTGTCGTTCGGCGTGGCACGGCGAGGATTTTTCAAAGGCGATCTGTTCGTAGCGGCTGCGGTGGTGGGCTGTGGAAGCCTGCTCGCGCTGTTCATCGTGTTCCCGGTGCTCAAGGCGTTGTCGGCTGCGTTTTTTCTGGAGGATGGCCCGTTCTCGCTGGCCGTGGTGTGGGAGCGCATTGCGCACGAGCGCAACTTTGGTCTCTCGTGCCTGGCGGGTGGCCAGCGCTGCGGCGTGGCCTGGAACACGCTGTTCCTGGGGCTGATGACCGCCACCAGCACCACGCTGCTGGGCACTTTCATGGCGCTGATGGCCGAGCGCGCGTCGCGCCGCTATGCGCGGCCGCTGAACATCGTGGCGCTGCTGCCCATCATCACGCCACCGTTTGTGGTGGGCCTGGGGCTCATCCTGCTGTTTGGCCGTGCCGGGGTGTTCAACCAGTTTCTGGAATACGCGTTCGGCATCACGCCCACGCGCTGGTTCTACGGCTGGCTGGGCATCTGGGTGGCGCAGACCTTTGCGTTCACGCCCATCGCCTTCATGATCATGCGCGGCGTGGTGCAGGGCGTGGCGCCCAGCCTGGAAGAAGCCGCACAAACCCTGCGCGCCAGCCCGCACCGCACTTTCATGACCGTGACCCTGCCGCTGCTCAAGCCCGGCCTGGCCAACGCGTTTTTGGTGGGCTTCATCGAAAGCATGGCCGACTTCGGCAATCCCATCGTGGTGGGCGGGCAGTTCTCGGTGCTCTCGACCGAAATCTTCTTTGCCATCGTCGGTGCGCAGTACGACCAGGGGCGTGCCGCGTCGCTGGCCTGGATCCTCACGTTCTTTGCGCTCACGGTGTTTGCCATTCAGCGCGGGCTGCTGGGCAAGCAGAACTTCACCACTGTATCGGGCAAGGGCGATGCGGGCATCGCCATGCCGCTGCCGACGGGCGTGCGCCGCGTGGTGCACTCGATTGCACTGCCCTGGATGGCGTTCACCCTGATCGTGTACCTGTTTGCGCTGGCCGGTGGCTTTGTGCAGACCTGGGGGCGCGACTACACCATCACCCTGGCGCATTTCCGTACCGCGTTCAGCGTGGAATGGGGCGAGTTTGGTGTGGTGTGGGCGGGCACCGCGTGGAACTCGTTTTTCACCACGCTCAAGCTCGCCGCCATCTCGGCGCCGCTCACGGCCACGCTGGGCATCGGCATTGCGTGGCTGCTGGCGCGCACCGAGTTCCGGGGGCAGGGCGCGTTCGAGTTTGCAGCGCTGCTGGCGTTTGCCATTCCCGGCACGGTGCTGGGCGTGAGCTACATCCTGGCGTTCAACGTGCCGCCGTTCGAGCTGACGGGCACCGCCCTCATCATCGTGTTGTGCTTCATGTTCCGCAACCTGCCGGTGGGCGTGCGGGCGGGCACGGCGGCGTTCAAGCAGCTGGACCGTTCGCTGGACGAAGCCTCCGTGATGCTGCGCGCAGGCAGTGTGCAGACCCTGCGCCATGTGGTGCTGCCGCTGCTCAAGCCTGCGCTGGTGGCGGCGCTGGTCTACAGCTTTGTGCGCGCCATCACCACCGTGAGTGCGGTGATCTTCCTGGTCACGGCCGAAAACGAGCTGGCCACCACCTACATCATTGGCCGCGTGGGCAATGGCGACTATGGCGTGGCGCTGGCGTACTGCACGGTGCTCATCATCCTCATGTCGGCCTCCATCGGGCTCATTCAGCTGCTGGTGGGTGACCGCAAACTCGGTCGGCGCGGTGGCTTATGACCCCCCTGAGTCGCCTTCGGCGCCTTCCCCCCAGGGGGACAACGCCTCGCTGCGGGGCGGCCCTTGCTCGGCGTCCCACGCCTGGATCGCGCCAGTTGCCAGGCGCAATCGTCAATTGAAAAGACAACCATGAACAACAACGACGCGGGCATCGTGTTCCGCAACATCACCAAGCGCTACGGCAGCGACAGCAGCGCTGCCCTGGCCGTCAAAGGCATCAGCTTTGAGGTGCCGCGCGGCACGCTCACCACCATCCTCGGCCCCTCGGGCTGCGGCAAGACCACCACCTTGCGCATGATCGCGGGGCTGGAGTCGCCCACCTCGGGCGAGATCTTCATTGCCGGCAAGGACGTGACCACACTCGGCCCCGCGCAGCGCAACGTGAGCATGATGTTCCAGAGCTACGCGCTGTTCCCGCACATGAACGTGGTGGAAAACGTGATGTACGGCCTGCGCATGTCGGGCCAGCCCAAGGAGCAGGCACGCACCAAGGCCGTGGAGGCGCTGCGCGGCGTGGGCCTGGTGGGCTATGACGACCGCCTGCCCAGTGAACTCTCGGGCGGCCAGCAGCAGCGCGTGGCCCTGGCCCGTGCGCTGGTGCTGGAGCCCGAGGTGCTGCTGTTCGACGAGCCCTTGTCCAACCTCGACGCCCGCCTGCGCCGTGAGATGCGCGAAGAGATCCGCGCGCTGCAGCAGCGCCTGTCGCTCACGGTGGCTTACGTCACACACGACCAGGCCGAGGCCATGGCCGTGAGCGACCAGATCATCGTGATGAACCAGGGCTTGATTGCGCAGAAGGGCTCGCCGCGCGCGCTGTACGAAACCCCGCACAGCGAGTTTGTGGCCGGTTTCATGGGCGAGGCGATGCTGTTCCCCGCCGTGGCCGACGCTGACGGCACGGTGGCACTCGGCCCGCTGGTGCTGCGCCCCCGCATGGCGGTGAAGAGCGGCCCGGTAAAGGTGGCGGTGCGGCCGGAGGCCTGGCGTATTCACCGCCAGGGCGCGGGCCTGCTGCCCGCCCGGCTGGACAAGCGGGCCTACCTGGGCGCGGTGCACGAATACACCTTTGACACCACGCTCGGCCACATCTTTGTGGTGTCGTCCGACCTGGATGATGTGCTGGCCGTGGGTGATGACGTGCAGCTGAGCCTGGGTGTCCACGGCGTATCGGTGGTTGGTAGTACCGAAGGTGCCCAACGTGATGCGGAATAATGGCGCCATGAACCAACTCGACGCCCTCAAACAGTTCACCACCGTGGTTGCCGACACCGGCGACTTTCTGCAACTGGCCCAGTTCCGTCCGCAGGACGCCACGACCAACCCTTCGCTGATACTCAAGGCGGTGCAAAAGCCAGAATACGCGCCCCTGCTCAAGGACACCGTCGCCAAGTGGCAAGGGCGCGCCATGGACGAGGTGATCGACCGCCTGCTGGTGCGTTTTGGTTGCGAAATCCTGACCCACGTGCCCGGCCGCGTCTCCACCGAAGTGGATGCGCGTCTGAGCTTTGACACCAGCGCCACCGTCACGCGCGCCGAGCGCATCATCGAGCTGTATCAGGCCGAAGGCATCCACATCGACCGCGTGCTCATCAAGATCGCGGCCACGTGGGAGGGCATCCAGGCCGCTGCCCAGCTGGAGCGCAAGGGCATCCACACCAACCTCACGCTGCTGTTCTCGTTCGCCCAGGCCGTGGCTTGCGGCCAGGCCAAGGTGCAGCTGATTTCCCCGTTTGTGGGCCGCATTTACGACTGGTACAAGAAGCAGGCGGGCGCGAGCTGGGACGAGGCTGCGCGTGCCGGGGCCAACGACCCGGGCGTTCAGTCCGTCACGCAGATCTACAACCACTACAAGCGTTTTGGCATTGCCACCGAGGTGATGGGTGCAAGCTTCCGCAACGTGGGCCAGATCACGGCGCTGGCTGGGTGCGACCTGCTGACCATTGCGCCGGAGCTGCTGGCGCAGCTGGCGGCGAGCGATGCGCCGTTGCAGCGGGCGCTGGATGCTGGCGTTGCGAAGGGGATGGATCTGCCAGCGGTGAACTATGACGAGGCGGGGTTCCGTTATGCGCTGAACGAGGACGCGATGGCGACGGAGAAGCTGGCCGAGGGGATTCGGGCGTTTGCGGTGGATGCGGTGAAGCTGGAGAAGCTGATTCTGGCGGCTTGAGGTCGGAGTTTTTAGTGGTTTTGGCGGCTGGCGCTTGTTTAGTAAGCGCCAGCCGCTATTGTTTTTATAGCTCCTCAGTTTGCCCCATACCGTTCGGGCTGAGCTTGTCGAAGCCTTGGCGCGCTGGTTTGAAAAGCATGCTTGTGTTGAGGGCGGAGGCCGGGTTGTCGCCCCGGCGGGCGACTCACTTTTCTTTGCTTCGCCAAAGAAAAGTGAGCAAAAGAAAGGCGCCCCCCAGTCTGCGACCCCTGCGCTTCGCTACGGGGTAAACCTGCGTCGGGGCGGTTGCTGGGTGCGCCGTGGAACTCGCTTTGCGCTGGCGCGCGCCGCTCGGACAACCACGGCGAGTCAGTTAACGAGGCATGGGCGCTCCGACGCCCATGCTCACCCCCCAACCGCCCCGCCGCAGGCGCAGCCAACAGGGGGTTGGGCAGCCGAACATCCACACGGGCCATTGCTGCGCTCGGCCCAGGTTGCGCAGCAATGGCCCGTGTGGATGTTCTGGGTTCCCTTCTGGATGCGCCTGGGGCGCGCAGGGCGCGGGGTGGCGCGTGTGCCGAAGGACACACGCGCTTCGTGAACTGACTCACCGCAGTTGTTCGAGCGGAGCGCCGCAGGCGCGCAGCGAGTTCTGCGGTGCACCCCGTGACCGAGCACCCTAGGTTGCCCCGGAGCGAAGCGCAGGGGTCGCAGACAGCAGGGTCGCCCTTTCTTTGGTGACTTTCTTTCGGCGACGCGAAAGAAAGTTACTCGCATGCCGGGCGACTCCCGGCCTTCGCCCTTGACCCAAGCACGCTGCATAAACCAGAGAACGAGCTTGCCCTTGCTTTGACAGGCTCAGTCCGAATGGTACGTGCAAGATGCTATGAAAAAAGCAGCTTCCCGCGCTCGTAGGTCAAGCGCCAGACCCCAAAAAAACCAAAAATTCACCCCGCAGGCAGCCGCATCCCAACCCGCAACCCCCTAGGCACCACCCCCTCCGCCACCGTCCGGCCGCCATGCCGCAGCGCGATCTCTTCCACGATCGACAGCCCGAGCCCACACCCCCCCGCCTTGTCCGACCCGCGCCAGAAGCGCGCAAACAGATCGCCCAGGTGTTCGGCTGGCACGCCCGGTCCGTCGTCCTCCACCAGCAGCAAGGCCCAGCGCCCGGGCTCCTCGTGGCCAACACGCACTGTCACCGTGGCGCCGGGGCCTGCGTAGTGCAGTGCGTTGTCGATGAGGTTGTTGAGCGCCTCGCGCAGCAGCACCGGCTGGCCTTGCACGGGCAGGCTGTCGTCACCCTCGTAGCCCAGGTCCATGCCCTGCGCCAGGGCGCGGGCTGCCCATTCGCGAGCGACTTCGCGGGCCAGGCAGGCCAGGTCGATGGCCTGCATCTCCACGTTCGATTCGGAGCGCGCCAGCTGCAGCAGCTGGTGCACCAAGTGGGCGCTGCGCTGGGCGGCCGAAAGCACTTTCTGCAGCCGTTCCTGCACGGCGGGCTCATGGCTTTCGTGCAGGGCCAGCTCGGTCTGGCCGATGAGCCCGGCCAGCGGGGTGCGCAGTTGGTGCGCAGCGTCGTTGAGAAAGCGCTTTTCCTTTTGCTGGCCGCGCGCCACGGTCTCCAGCAGCCGGTTGATGGTGCTGGCCAGCGAATGCACCTCCTGCGGAGCCGAGGTCAGCTCGATGGGGGGCAGCGGTGTGGTGCCAGCCTGCGGCAGGGCGCCGGCGCGCTCGATCTGGGCCTCCAGGCGCTTCAAGGGCTGCAGGCCGCGCAGCACGCCCGCATACACCACGGCGCTCAGCGCCAGGCCCATCAGCCCCATGGGGAACACCATCTGCTCCAGCAGCTCCTGCGCGATGCGCTCGCGCACGGTGAGGCTCTGCGCCACCTGCACGCGCAGGGTCTGGCGCGTCTGGGGTGTGCCGTAGTCCACGTCCAGCAGCGCCACGCGCACGGGGCGGTCGTCCACGCGGGCGTGGTACAGGTAGGGGTCGCCTACGCGCACCTCCACGGGCGGCGGCGGGGGCAACTGGGCATTGCCCAGCAGAAAGCGGCCGGGCGGGGACGAGACCATGTAGGTGATGCGGTCGGCCGGGTCCTGCTCCAGGATGTCCTGCGCGGCCTTGGGAAAGTCCACCAGCAACCCGTCCCCGATCGGCTTGATCTGCCGCGCGAGCGCTCGCACCGACTGCGTCAGCGTCTGGTCAATGCCCTTCTCGCCGTTCTGCAGCGCAATGCGCCACGCCAGAAACCCGCCAGACAGCCACAACACCAGCTGCGGCAGCAACAGCCACAGCAGCAGCTTGCGTTGAAGAGAAACCCCCGGTACGTGGCGCATGAATTACCAATACAAGTTTGTCTGATGGAAGACTTGCCGCAGAGGGAGTATTCGCCCTGAGGTTGTCGAAGGGCTGTTTGCAAAAACACTCCCCGGCTTCGACAGGCTCAGCCCGAACGGGTGGGGGCAATTTGGGTGATGCAGCCAGTCAAGTGAGTTTGCGGCACAGCGGGCGAAACCGGTGCGGCCTGGCCAGGGCCGCCGCGCAAGGGCCGCCCCGCCGCGCTGGCGGCGTCCCCCTGGGGGGAAGGCGCGCAGCGACTCAGGGGGGCACTCCACTTCACGGCCTGTTCAGCATGTACCCCAGCCCCCGGATGTTGCGGATGGCCAGCGGCGAGGTGTCGAGCTTCTTGCGCAGGCGGTGCACATACACCTCCAGCGCGTTGGAGTTGAGCGGGGGCGCGGCGGTTTGTCCGGGCTCCGGGGGGCTGGCGCGCCAGGCGGCCAGCACATCGTCGCGCGTGACGACTTCGCCACAGCGGTTGACCAGCAACTCCAGCAGCTCCCATTCGCGCTGGGTCAGGTCGAGCAGGTCGCCATTGAGCGCCGCCGAATGGCTGGCGTGGTCCAGCACCAGCGGGCCGATGGTGGTGCTGGCGCCCCCTGCGGCGCTGCTGGCCTGGGTAAAGGCGGGCTGGCGCGCACGGCGCAGCATGGCCTGCAGGCGGGCCTGCAGCTCCTGCATGTTGAAGGGCTTGGTGATGTAGTCGTCAGCCCCGGCATTGAGACCCAGCACGCGGTCTTCCACGCCATCGCGCGCGGTCAGAATCAGCACGGGCAGGCCGGCAATGTGGGTGCGCGCCCAGGTCAGAAGCTCCATGCCGTCGGCGCCGGGCAGGCCCAGGTCCAGGATGATGCCGTCCACCGCCTGCGACTGCAGCAGCGTGGTGGCCTCGGCCACACTGGAGGCCGTGTGCACGCCGAATTCCAGCTGCTGGAGCTGGCCAGTCAGCGCGTCCAGCAGCAGGGCATCATCTTCAACAATCAGTATCGTGGCCATGGGATTGAGCATAACAAAGCACCCCGCCAGCGGCTCCTGCAGCACGGCAATGCTTGCACCCGCAGCGGTTGGTAATTCAATAACGGGCCAATGGCGTTGGTATGTAACCCACACCCGGGAAAGCCCTGATATGTTCATTAATTATTGTAATTAAAGTACCGACTGCGCTGAACAGCACCGGATTGCGGCGCACCAACGGATTCAAACATCGAGGAGACACGGGTATGTGGAAGATGACAAAAATCGCCGCAGTGGCGGTGGGCCTGGCGGCAGCGATGTCGGCCAGCGCGGGGGAGGTGGAGGTCCTGCACTACTGGACTTCGGGCGGCGAAGCCAAGTCGGTGGCCGAGCTCAAGAAGATCATGCAGGGCAAGGGCCACACCTGGCGCGACTTTGCCGTGGCCGGTGGCGGTGGCGACAGCGCCATGACCGTGCTCAAGAGCCGCGTGATCTCGGGCAACCCACCGTCGGCTGCGCAGACCAAGGGCCCGGCCATTCAGGAGTGGGCGTCCGAAGGCGTGCTGGCCAACATGGACACCCTGGCCAAGGCTGAAAAATGGGATGACCTGCTGCCCAAGGTGGTCGCCGATGTCATGAAGTACAAGGGCGCTTACGTGGCCGCCCCGGTCAACGTGCACCGTGTGAACTGGATGTGGGGCAGTTCCGAGGCCCTGAAGAAGGCTGGCGTGGCCGCCATGCCCAAGACCTGGGACGAGTTCTTTGCGGCAGCCGACAAGCTCAAGGCCGCAGGTCTGGTGCCCGTGGCCCACGGTGGCCAGAACTGGCAGGACTTCACCACGTTTGAATCGGTGGTGCTTGGCGTGGGTGGCCCCAAGTTCTACCAGGACGCCTTGGTCAAGCTTGACGACAAGGCCATCAACAGCGACATCATGAAGAAGTCGCTGGAGACCTTCCGCCGCATCAAGGGCTACACCGACCCCGGCGCCCCTGGCCGCGACTGGAACCTGGCCACGGCCATGCTGATCCAGGGCAAGGCAGGCTTTCAGCTGATGGGCGACTGGGCCAAGGGCGAGTTCCTGGCCGCAGGCAAGGCGCCGGGCAAAGACTTCCTGTGTGCTGCTGCACCGGGCTCGGCCAACGCGTTCACCTTCAACGTCGATTCGTTCATTCTGTTCAAGCTGAAGGATGCTGCCGCACAGAAGGCGCAGAGCGACCTGGCCAGCGCCATCATGAGCCCGGCTTTCCAGGAAGTGTTCAACCTGAACAAGGGCTCCATCCCCGTGCGTGCGGGCCAGCCCATGGACAAGTTTGACGACTGCGCCAAGGCCTCGGCCAAGGACTTTGTGGACACCGCCAAGAGCGGGGGTCTGGTGCCCAGCGCGGCCCACGGCATGGCAATTGCCCCGGCCACCGAAGGTGCCATCAAGGACGTGGTCAGCCAGTTCTGGAACGACGACAAGGTCAGCGTCGCCGATGCCATGAAGAAGATCGCGGCCGCCGCGAAAACCAAGTAAGCCGTGCAAGACACACGCGCACACACGCAATAAAACCAACCCCAGAGGGATCCCATCATGAAGACAAGAAACCGCCTTACGGCGGTGGCTTTGGCCGCCGCATGCGCGAATGGCGCCTTTGCTATGGATGTAGCAGGCTTTGAGTTCAACGGTTACTCGCGGGGCGGCCCGGTGTTCAACCACTCCGACGGCGTCAAGGGGAACCTTTCGCTGGGTGGCGAACTGCAGAAGTACCGCCTGGGCAACGAGGGTGACAACGGCATCGAAGTCAACTTTGCACGCGGTTTTGAAGCCGGCGGTGTCAAGTGGAAGGTCAACTACATGCCCGCCAAGTGGGGCAGTGGCGACATCAGCACCGAACAGGCATTTGTGGAAATGAGCGGCTTCTCGTTCTCGCCCGAAGCCAAGTTCTGGGTCGGCCAGCGCCGCCTGCGGATCCAGGACGTGCACATCGTCGACTACTTCCTGCTGAACTACGGCGACAACATCGGCGCCGGTGTGACCGATGTGCCCGTCGGCGGCATGAAGCTGGGCCTGGGCGTGTTCACCGGCGACAAGTTCGACGGTGGCCTGCCCAACAACGTGAAGGCACACCGCATCAACGCCGACCTGTCGGAGATCAACACCAACCCGGGTGGCAAGCTGCGGGTGCTGCTGACGGCGGTGGGGGGCAAGGGCCAGGTCAATGGCGGTTCGGGCTCGGGCATCTCCTTCATGCACACGCAAAAGGAATTCCTGCTGCCCAGCATCACCAACACGCTGTACCTGCAAACATCGCGGGGCCATGCGCGCATCGACGGAGAGTTCGAGGCCATCGAGGGCACCAGCGCTGGCAAGCGCGCCACCCGCATCGCCGACTCCATCAATTGGCAAAGCGGCCCGTTTGGTGGTCAGGCCCTCATTGGCTACCAGACCAACAAGGCTGATCTGACGGGCGTGGAGACCAAGGACTTCTCGCTGGGCGGCCGTGGCTCCTATGCGTTCACCAAGAACTTCAAGGGCCTGGTGGAACTGTCCACCACCACCCGCAAGGGCACTGGTGCTGACCAGCGCCTGTCCAAGGTCACGCTGGCGGGCGCCTTGGCCCTGTCGGAAGACTTCTGGTCACGTCCCGAGTTGCGTCTGTACGTGACCAAGGCCAACTGGAACCAGGCAGCGGCACTGGCCAATGCCGCAACTTTTGGCGCCAATGGCAAGACCTCGCGCACGCTGGTGGGCGTGCAGTACGAGGTGTGGTGGTGATCCGTTGAGTAGGTAGTGAGTTAGCGAGTTAGTCAGAGGTTACTTTGTTCATTTGGGGGGCACTCCTGCGTGTCCCCCGCTTTTTTTACATGCAGGACGATGACAAACACATACCGTGGCCATGAGCAAAAACACGTTTGAAACATGGCTGCCCAAGCTGGTCGTGACACCGGCTTTTGTACTGGGCTTTGCCTTCATCTATGGCCTGATGGTCTGGAATGGCGTGCTGAGCCTCTCCGCATCGCGCATGCTCCCCAACTACGAATGGGTGGGTCTCGCACAATACGAAAAACTCTGGGAGATGGACCGCTGGTGGGTCGCGCTCAAGAACCTCGGCATCTTCGGCGTGGGCTACGTGGGCGGGTCCCTGGCCATCGGCGTCGTGCTGGCCGTGCTGCTGGACCAGAAGATCCGCGCTGAGGGCGCGCTGCGCACCATTTACCTGTACCCCATGGCCCTGTCGTTTGTGGTCACGGGCACGGCCTGGAAGTGGCTGCTGAACCCGGGCCTGGGCATCGAAAAAATGGTGCGCGACTGGGGCTTTCCGAATTTTGAGTTTGGCTGGCTGGTGGACACCGAGATGGCCATCTACTGCGTGGTGATTGCAGGCATCTGGCAAAGCGCTGGTTTTGCGATGGCGCTGTTCCTGGCGGGCCTGCGGGGCATCGACGACAGCATCATCAAGGCCGCGCAGGTCGATGGTGCATCCTTGCCACGCATCTACTGGCGCATCGTGCTGCCCGCACTGCGGCCCGTGTTCTTCTCCACAGTCATGGTGCTGTCGCACCTGGCGATCAAGAGCTTTGACCTGGTGATGGCGCTCACCGCCGGTGGCCCTGGTTTTTCCACCGACGTGCCAGCAACGTTCATGTACACCATGTCGTTCTCGCGCGGCCAGATCGGCCTGGGCGCCGCCAGTGCCACCATGATGCTGGCCACCGTGGCGGCACTGGTCATCCCTTACCTTTACAGCGAACTGCGGACCAAGCCCCATGACCGCTAAGCCCTCCCTCTTTCCGTCGCTCGGCCGCTTGCTGGTCTATGCCGTGCTGGCCCTGGCCACCGCGTTCTTCCTGCTACCGCTGTACGCCATGCTGGTCACCTCGTTCAAGGATGCCGAGGAGATTCGCAGCACCTCGCTGCTGGCGCTGCCCGCTGCGCTGAACGGGGCAGCCTGGGGCACGGCCTGGTCCAGCGCCTGCACGGGCGTGGACTGCAATGGCCTGCGCCCGTTCTTCTGGAATTCGGTGGCCATGGCCGTGCCGGCCGTGATGATCTCCACCGTGTGGGGCGCGCTCAATGGTTATGTGCTGAGCCTGTGGAAGTTTCGCGGCAGCGATGCGCTGTTCGGCATGCTGCTGTTTGGTGTGTTCATGCCGTTCCAGGTGGTGCTGCTGCCCATGAGCCAGGTGCTGGGATGGCTAGGGCTTTCGAGCTCCATCACCGGGCTGGTGCTGGTGCACTGCCTGGCGGGACTGGCGGGCACCACGCTGTTCTTTCGCAACTACTACGCGGCGATCCCGAAGGAGTTGGTGAACGCGGCGCGCATGGATGGCGCCAGCTTCTTCCAGATCTTCTGGCGTATCGTGCTGCCGCTGTCCACGCCCATCATCATGGTCACGCTGATCTGGCAGTTCACCAACATCTGGAACGACTTCCTGTTTGGCGTGGTGTTCTCGGGCACGGACTCGAAGCCCGTGACGGTGGGCCTGAACAACCTGGCCAACACCAGCAGCAGTGTGAAGGCCTACAACGTGGACATGGCGGCCGCGATCATCGCAGGCTTGCCCACCATGGTGATCTACGTTCTCGCAGGCAAGTTTTTTGTGCGCGGCCTGACGGCTGGCGCGGTGAAAGGTTAAGGAAAATCATGGCGTCTTCATTGGACATCGCGGGCATCAACAAGCGCTTTGGCAAGGGTGACAAGAGCGTGGAAGTGCTGCGCAAGATCGACATCCACGTGGCACCGGGCGAGTTCCTGATCCTGGTCGGCCCCTCGGGCTGCGGCAAATCCACGTTGCTCAACATCATTGCGGGCCTGGACGAGCCCACCGAAGGCGAGATCCGCATCGGTGGCAAGAACGTGGTGGGCATGCCCCCGCGCGACCGTGACATCGCCATGGTGTTCCAGAGCTACGCGCTGTACCCCACGCTCTCTGTGGCCGACAACATTGGCTTTGCGCTGGAGATGCGCAAGATGCCCAAGCCAGAGCGCCAAAAGCGCATCGACGAAGTCGCAGCCATGCTGCAGATCAGTCACCTGCTCGACCGCCGCCCCAGCCAGCTCTCGGGCGGCCAGCGCCAGCGCGTGGCCATGGGCCGGGCCCTGGCGCGCCAGCCGCAGCTCTTCTTGTTTGACGAACCGCTGTCCAACCTCGACGCCAAGCTGCGCGTGGAGATGCGCGCCGAGATCAAGCGCCTGCACCAGGCCAGCGGCATCACCAGCGTGTACGTGACGCATGACCAGGTCGAAGCCATGACCCTGGGTTCGCGCATCGCGGTGATGAAGGGCGGCGTGGTGCAGCAGCTGGGCACGCCCGACGAGATCTACAACCGCCCGGCCAATACCTACGTGGCCACCTTCATCGGCTCGCCCACCATGAACCTGCTGCGTGGCGCGGTCACGGGCGGGCAGTTTGGCATCCAGGGTGCGGCATTGAACCTGGCGCCTCCACCATCCAGTGCTAACGAGGTGCTGCTGGGCGTGCGCCCCGAGCACCTGGTGATGCAGGAGACCGCCCCCTGGCGCGGCCGGGTCAGCGTGGTGGAGCCCACGGGCCCGGACACCTATGTGATGGTGGACACCGCCGCAGGCAGCGTTACGCTGCGCACCGACGCCCAGACCCGCGTGCAGCCCGGCGACGCCGTGGGCCTGGCGGTAGAGCCCGCCAACGCCCACTGGTTCGACGCCAAGTCCGAAGATCGATTGACAGGCTGAGCGGTTGGGAGCCCCGGCCCCTGGGTCGCTGCAAGAAGGGGCTTTGGTCTTTGCCCGAAGCGGTAATTCAGGTAAAAAGAGGCTCCAGCGCTTATCTATCAAGCGCCAGAAGCTATATAAATAATAGCATTAGCGATCCGCAGGCCGCCGTCTGCCGCAGGGCAACGGGGGCGTGTGACCTTTGGTTTTCATATTTTTCCCATGCACCCTCAGCGCCTCCTTGCCGACATCGGCGGCACCAATATCCGACTGGCCTGGCAGAACGAACCGGGCGGCCCCTTGCACGACACGCGCGTGTTGCCCTGCGCGCAGTTCCCCACCGTGGATGCTGCGCTGGCGGCCTATCTGACAGAAGTGGGCGTACCCACCCCGCGCGAGGCGGCGTTTGGCATTGCCAACCCCGTCACGGGCGACGCCATCCGCATGACCAACCACAGCTGGAGCTTCTCGCAGCGCGCGGTGCGCGAGGCGTTTGGTTTTGAGCGCCTGGTGGTCATCAACGACTTCACCGCGCTGGCGCTGGCGCTGCCCCTGCTGACGCCCGACCTGCTGCGCCCCGTGGGCGGTGGCGAGGCCGTGCCGGGCGCCGCCATCGCGCTGCTGGGCCCGGGCACGGGCCTGGGCGTGTCGGGTCTGGTCTTCCCGCCGGGGTCCAGCAACGGCGTGCCCCTGTCGGGCGAGGGTGGGCACGTTTCGCTGGCCGCGCAGACGCAGCGCGAATTCGACGTGCTGGCCATCCTGCAAGAACGCTATGGCCATGTGTCCGCAGAGCGCGCGGTATCGGGTGCGGGGCTGGTGGACCTGTACCATGCGCTGCGCAGGCTGGCCCAGCGCGGCGGCAAGGAGATCAGTTCGGCCGCCGAAGTGACCGAGCTGGCACTGCAGTCCAACGACGCCTTGGCGCTGGAGGCGCTGGACCTGTTCTGCGGCTTTCTGGGTAGCGTGGCGGGTAACCTGGCCCTTACCCTGGGCGCGCGCGGCGGCGTGTTCATTGGCGGCGGCATGGTGCCGCGCCTGGGCACGTGGTTCGACAAATCCTCGTTCCGCGCACGGTTCGAGTCCAAGGGACGCTTTCAGCCCTACCTCGCGTCCATCCCCTGCTGGATCATCGACCCGAGCGCCACGCCTGCGCTGTATGGAGCTTCGCGTGCGCTCGATATTGCCGGCTCTGAAGGATGAGCAGCGAAGTTGCCGCACCGCCCGCGCCGGGGCCTGCGCTACAGGTCAGCGGTGTGCACCATGTGGCCATCATCGCCAGCGACTATGTCCGCTCGCGCCGCTTCTACACCGAGGTGCTCGGCCTGCGGGTGGTGCACGAAGTCTTTCGGGCGGAGCGGCAGTCATACAAGCTGGACCTGCAGTTACCCGATGGAACGCAGGTGGAGCTTTTTTCCTTCCCCCATCCACCCAAGCGCCCGTCGTACCCCGAGGCCTGTGGCCTGCGCCATCTGGCGTTGCGCGTAGCCGATATGGAGGCCAGCGTGGGCACGCTGGTAGCGCATGGCGTGGCGGTGGAGCCGGTGCGGGTCGATCCGTTTACCGGCGCGTTGTTCACCTTTTTTGCCGACCCTGATGGGTTGCCGATCGAGCTGGTCGGGCCGGCCTGACCGGCGCAGGTTCTCCTTCGTTGTCCTGCGCTCAGTCCACGGCGATGCGGCGTTCCTTGATGAGCGCTGACAGGAGCTGCGTTTCTGCACCGATGGTCTGCTGGAAGGCGGTGGCGTCCTGCACGATGGGTTCGGCCCCCAGGTCGGCAAAGCGGCTTTTCACCTCCGGCAGGGCGACCGCCTTGGCGATCTCGCTGGCCAGTCGGTTCACGATGTCGCTGGGCGTGCCTGCGGGCGCAAACACGCCAAACCAGTTGCCCAGTTCCACGCCCTTGATGCCCAGCTCGGTCAGGGTGGGTGCCTCCGGGAAGAAGGCCGAGCGCTTGGTGCCGGTCACGGCCAGCAGCCGTGCGCGGCCTTCGCGGATGTGCTGGAAGCCGGTGGCCGGGTCGAAGTAGTAGTCCACCTGCCCGGCCAGGATGTCCTGCAGCGCCGGTGCCGCGCCTCGGTAAGGCACATGCACGGCGTCAAACCCCGCCTGCTGCTTGAAGAGTTCGCCCACCAGGTGCATCTGGGTGCCAGCCCCCCCGGAGGCATAGCTGAGCTTGCCAGGCGCCGCCTTGGCCATGGCCACCAGGTCGTTGGCGCTTTGCACAGGCAGCCCCTTCTTGGCCACGAGGTAGAGCTGGGCGTAGCCAAGGCTGGCTACGGGGCGCAGGTCGCGCTCGGGGTTCAGTGCAGGCTTGAACAGGAAGGGGTTGGCTGTCTGCACCGAAATGGGGGCCACCATCAGCGTGTGGCCATCGGGTGCGGCCTTGCTGGTTTCCATCACGCCCAGGTTGCCGCTGGCCCCCGGCTTGTTGTCCACCACGACGGGCTGGCCGAGCGACTTGCTCAGTGCCGCGCCTGCGACGCGGGCCATCACGTCGGTGGTACCGCCAGCCGGAAAGCCCACGACCAACCGGATGGGCTTGCTCGGCCACGCTGGAGGCTGGGCCAGGCTGGCGCCCGTGGTGGCGGCCAGGCAGGCTGCGGCGCTGGCGCGCAGCAGCAGGTTGCGACGGGTGATGAAGGTGCGAAGGGATGGGATGTGCATGGTTTGTCTCCGTTGATGTTGTATCTGGTGGTCTGGTGAATGCAATGGGGCAGGGCGGGTGTTGCTTCAGGGCTGGTGCATCCTCCAGCCCGGCATGGGCGTTGCGCGGACAAGGCGCGTTTCCTGCGCCACGATCAGGTGCTCGGACGCTGCCAGGTAGGCGGGAAACGCTGGGTGGCTGTCGCGGGCCTGGCAGCGGCGCTCGTAGTCGGCCAGGTCTTCGTAGGCCCACAGGTGCACGAACTGGTTCAAGGGACCGACCTGGCTGACGTAAAACCCCACCGGGTGTGCCAGTGTGTCCATCAGCACGGGCATGGCCATGCGGTTGAACACCTCCAGGAACTCGCCCATCTTGCGCAGGCGGATGGTGTAGACGCGGTGGTCCACCAGGGGCTTGGCCAAGGGCTCATGCGGCATGGCAGGCCTCCTTGCGGGTGGGCGTTGTGCGTTGGCCTGGCGGCCATGCGCCCGCCACGTGGCGGCCGGTGATCCAGCCAAAGGTCATGGCCGGCCCCAGCGTGATGCCGGCACCAGGGTAGTTGCCGCCCATGATGCTGGTGCGGTCGTTGCCCACGGCGTACAGCCCGGGTACGGCCTGCCCGTCGGCACGCAGCACCTGGCCTTCGGTGGTGGTGCGCAAGCCCTCGAAGGTGCCCAGGTCGCCCATGACGACCTTGACGGCGTAGTAAGGGCCGGGACCGATAGGGGCCACACAGGGGTTGGGCTGCTGGTCGGGGTCGGCCAGGTAGCGGTTGAAGGCCGTGGTGCCGCGCCCGAACTGGCGGTCCTCGCCGGTGCGCGCGCCAGCGTTGTACTCGCGCACGGTGGCTTCCAGCCCCTCGGGGTCGATGCCAGCGGCCTGGGCCAGGTCTGCCAGCGTGCGGCCCTTGAAGAGGTAGCCCTTGCGGATCAGGCCGCCCACGGGCATGGGCGCAGGCTTGGCATAGCCCAGGCCGTATTTGGACAGCGTGGCCTGGTCGCACAGCAGCCACATGGCGGTCTCGCGCTGACCACGACAAGCCTCGATCATGGCAGCGCCCACGTCGTGGTACGAGTGGGACTCGTTGGTGAAACGCCGCCCGTTGCGCAGCACTCCAATGATGCCGGGCTTGTAGCGGTCCAGCAGGTGCGGAAACACTCCCGTGCGACCTTGGCTCAGGGGCACGCGCGACACCGGCATCCAGGCGGCTGCGCCCACGCCGTCAAAGCGCTCATCCACTTGCCCCCCGACCTGCGCGCCCAGGCGCAGGCCATCGCCGGTGTTCTCTGCGGGCACAGGCGAGAGGTGCTCGCCACCACTCGCCAGGTGCGGGTAGCGCTGGGTGATGCGGGCCACATCGTGGGGGTAGCCGCCGCAGGCCAGCACCACGCCCCGGCGGGTGCGGATGCGCCGTTCGCCCCGGGGCGTGTGCACGCGTGCACCGGTCACGCGGTCATCAGCTTGCAGCAGTTCGCGCGCTTCGGCCTCGGTGTGGATCGGAATGCCCAGGTCGAAACAGGTCTTGGCCAAGCGCGCAGCCAGGGCGTTGCCACTGGTCACCTGCACGCCTCGGCGGTAGCGCACCAGGTCCAGCAGGTGGCCCCCCAGGCGCCGTGCCACATAGGCAGCCGACACCACCGATTTGGTGGCGCGGAAGAAATGCTTGAGGTCGGCGTTCGACGAATTGAACATCATGCCCACGAAGGTGATCGTGGACAGCGGTGGGCGTAGCCGTGCCAGCTCTGGACCCAGCTGGCTCGCGTCATAGGGCGCGGCCAGGATGGAGCGGCCAATGGCAGCGCCCCCTGGTGCGTCGGGGTGGTAGTCGGGGTAGAGCGTGGGCACGAAGCGCACGGCAGTCTCGCGCTCGAACCAGGCCACCATCTCGGGCGCATGGTCCAGGAAGGCGTCGACCGCATCAGCTTTGTAGAACGGCCCCGTCTGGTCCTTCATGTAGGTGCGCATGGCCTCGCGGGTGTCTGGTGCAGCACATTGGGTGTTGCCGGGGATCCAGAGCACCCCGCCCGAGAAGGCGGTGGTGCCCCCGAAGCAGGTTGCCTTTTCGATCACGATGACATCCAGTCCGTGTTTCCTGGCCGCGATGGCGGTGGACAGGCCGCCGGCGCCGGAGCCCACGACCAGCAGGTCGCACGTCAGTTCCTCGCAGGAGGAAGGGTTGGCAGGGTTCATGTTGCAGTCTCCTTGTTGAGGGGTGTATGTACAGGGGGCGCTGGGCATTGCCCATGCGGCGGCCTGCGCCGGTGGCGCTTGGTGCGTGGGTTCTGGTGAGGGGACGCCGTGCGGGGCGGTGCGCGTCAGGTGGCTGGGGCCGGCGTGCGGTTGAAGCCCGGGCGCGGCACCATGTCCATCAACATGCAGCCCAGGCCGCCATCGACCAGCAGCTCTGCGCCGTTCATGTAGGCCGATCGGTCGCTGGCGAGGAACAGCGCGGGTTCGGCAATATCCCGGGGCTCGCCAACGCGGCGGCTGGCGGTGGCCGCCGCGCGACGCGCCTCGAAACCCGGCTCCTCATAGAAGCGGGCAGACAGCGCGGTGCGGATCATCCCGGGGCAGATGGCGTTGCTGCGCACGCCCCGGGGGCCCCACTCGGCCGCCAGCTGGCGCGACAGCAGCAGCACCCCCGCCTTGCTGGCGCTGTAGGCGCCGCTGGCAGTCTGCGGGTGCAAGGCCGATACCGATGCAACATGCACCAGTGAACCCCGGCCCGCCTGCAGCATGTCCTGCCCAAAGGCACGACTGCATAGCAGGTAGCCGGTCAGGTTGACGGCCAACACGGCGTTCCAGTCGGCCAGCGTGACGCTGTCAAGGCTACCCGGACGAAGCAGGCCCGCGTTGTTGACCAGAACGGCGGTGGGCCCAAGGCTTTCACGCACCTGCACGGCTGCGGCGGACACAGCGCTTTCGTCGGTGATGTCGCAGGCCACAGCCAGCGCATGGCCTCCCTGGGTGGTCAATCGTGTGGCCACCTGTCGGGCGGCCTCTCCGTCACGGTCCAGCAACGCCACCTGGGCACCGACCGCTGAAAACGCGCCTGCAATGGCGGCTCCGATGCCGCTGCCGGCCCCAGTTACGACGCAGACGCGTCCCTTCAGTCGTAGCCAGTCGGCGCCCTGCGCGGAGGAAAATTCATCGTGAGCGATGCGGTTGTCGCTGTGGTTCATGGGCCGCTGTCTCCTTGTGGTGATGGGGTGAAGCATCCCGCACCCTGCGGCTTTTCTCAATCGACAAAGCGAGCGATGAACAGGACAATTCGTGCATATGCCACCCACTCAGAATGAGGGAAAACCATGAGAATCGAGCCCGGGACGGTGCGACAGTTCGCGCTCTACGGCACGCAGGACGCTTCGCCGGCCTGGGCCGATCTGGTGCATCTGGAGCGGGTGCCTGAACGTTCCAGCTTGTTTGGTTGGGAGATCGACTTGCATTTCCACGAGGGGCTGATCCAAGTGCTGTACCTGACGGCGGGCGGCGCGGGCGGCAGCGCGCTGATGGACGGCCAGCGCTGGCCGCTGCACCCGCCATGCCTGGTGGTGATTCCCGCGCGCACGGTGCATGGGTTCAGCTTTCATCCGGCCACGGACGGCCCGGTCATCACTGCGGCGCAGAAGCCGCTGGAGTCGCTGGCTGCCCTGGCGGCGCCGGAGTTGCTGGAGCACATCCGCCGCCCCCTGGTCCTGCCGGTGGATCCGGGTGGACGTCATGCGCAGGCGCTACAACCCTTGTTTGAGGTGATCGAGCAGGAGTCCCATGGCGATGGGGGCGTTAGGGCCGCAGGTATGCCCCTGCTGGTGGCTCTGTTCGTGCAGATTGCCCGTTTGGCGCAGACGTCCGCCGCGCTGCCGGGGCCTGGGCGCTCGCGCAAGGCCGGGCAGATCGAGCGGTTCCGTGCCTTGCTGGATGTGCATGTCCGCCAGCACACGCCCGTGCGTTCCTACGCGGACGCGCTGGGGATTTCCGTAGGGCAACTCTCGCGCCTGTGCCGCGAAGTGCTCGGCATGTCGGCCCAAGATATGGTCAACGCGCGCGTGGTGCACGAAGCGCAACGAGAGCTGGTGTATTCGTCCCTGTCGGTCAAGCAGATCGCCGCCGAGCTGGGGTTTGAGGACGAGGCGTACTTCGGTCGGTTCTTTAGGAAACACACAGGCCAACGCCCCACCGATTTCAGGCGGGAGGCCCGGGCGCAGCTGGCGGGCGCCTGATTGATCTGCCGCAGCGCGGCGCGCCCGGGTGAAGAGCGTGATGGCGAGGAGAGACGTGGTGGAGAAAGGTGGCGTGAACGCCCCGCTCACATCTCCTCGCTCCAGCAATACCCATCCCTCGCAATCATCGCGCTGGCCGAGCTAGGCCCCCAGCTGCCCGCCGTGTACGGGCGCGGCCCCACGGGGTCGTTCTTCCAGTGCTGCAGGATGGGCTCGACCCAGCGCCAGGCTTCTTCCTGCTCGTCGCTGCGCACAAACAGGTTCAGGCGGCCTGCAATCACGTCGAGCAGCAGGCGTTCGTAGGCGCCCACGCGCTCGGTGCCAAAGCGCTGGTCGAAGTCCAGGTTCAGGTGCACCTGCGACAGCGCTGGCTCCGTCTGGTGCTGGGCGGCGCCTTGGGCCAGCAGGTGCAGCTCCAGCCCGTCCTTGGGCTGCAGGTTGATCACCAGGCGGTTGGCGGCGCCCACCGGGGTCTTGAAGATGGGATGCGGCACCGGGCGGAAGTTGACGACGATGTGCGCGTCGCGCCCGGCGAGGCGCTTGCCGGTGCGGATGTAGAACGGCACTCCGGCCCAGCGCCAGTTGCTGATCTCGGTGCGCAGCGCGACAAAGGTTTCGGTGGTGCTGCCGGGGGCCACGCCTTTTTCCTGCGCGTAGCCGGGCACTTGCGCGCCGTGCACGTTGCCCGCCGCGTACTGACCCCGAATCACGTGCTGGCCGATGGTCTCCATGCTCCAGGGCTTGAGCGACTGCAGCACCTTGAGCTTTTCATCGCGGATGGCGTTGGCGCTGGAGTTGATGGGCGGCTCCATGCCGATGGCGCACAGCAGTTGCAGCGCGTGGTTCTGCACCATGTCACGCAGGGCGCCGGTCTGGTCATAGAACGCACCGCGCGACTCCACGCCCAGTTCTTCGGCAATGGTGATCTGGATGTTGGCAATGGTTTCGCGCCGCCACAGGGGCTCGAACAGTGCGTTGCCAAAGCGCATGGCAAACAGGTTCTGCACCGAGGGCTTGCCCAGGTAGTGGTCGATGCGAAAGACCTGCTCTTCCTTGAGCACGCGGCGCAGCGTGTCGTTGATGGCCTGGTTCGATTGGAGATCGTGGCCCAGCGGTTTTTCCAGTACCACGCGGGTGGTGGGGCCGTTCAGGCCCACGGCGGCGATCTGCTCGCACACGTTGGTGAACAGGCTGGGCGCGGTGGCCACATACATCACCACCGAGTCGGCGCCGCGTTCATGCAGCATGGCAGCCAGCTTGGTGTAGTCCTCTGTTTTGGACAGATCCATGCGCAGGTAGTGCAGCAGCGCGCCAAAGCGTTCGAACTCGTCCGGGGTGGGGCGCTTGGCCAGTTCCACGCTGTCAAACCGCGCCTTTATCAGGCTGCGGTATTGTTCGTGGCTCAGCTCGTCACGCGCCACGGCAATGATGCGCCCCCCCTCGGGCAGCGTTCCGTGCCGGAACGCCTGAAACAATGCGGGCATGAGCTTGCGCCAGGCCAGGTCACCTGTTCCACCAAACAGGACAAGGTCAAAACTCATGGGGTCTCCGTATCAGGGTGTTGTTGTGCGTCTGCGGCTGGAAATTGTAATCTCGTTACATTGAATTGTGTAGCTGTAGAGGCTGTAAAACGTTTTTTGACAGTTCGTGCGCAGAAAATTATTAGATAAATTGTGTAATCAAGTTACTATCTCGCCGGTTTTCACCTCCCCACATCCTGAATCCACCATGTCCTCCCTCCGTTGCGACCAAACTCCGCAGTGGCCTCAGTTGCAGGCCGCGTTCTCCGCAGATGGCAGCCGTCTGGACCTGCGGAAGGCCTTTGCCAGCGATGCGCAGCGCTTTGAGCACTTCAGCCAGCATGCGCCCGAGGTGTTTGCGGACCTTTCCAAGAACCTGTGGGACGCCACCACCGAAGCGCTGCTGCTAGACATGGCCCGTGCCAGTGGACTCACCCGGCACCGCGACGCCATGTTCGGCGGCCAGCCCATCAACAGCACCGAAGGCCGCGCCGTGCTGCACACGCTGCTGCGCCGCCCCCGGGGCCTGGCGTTGCCCGGCGACGGGCCAGACATTGCACACGAGCTGGCCCAGGTGCACACCACGCTGGATGCCATGCTGGCCTATGCCGACACGGTGCGTGCTCATGAGTCCATCACCGACGTGGTGAACATCGGCATCGGCGGCTCGGACCTGGGCCCGCACATGGCCGTGCTGGCGCTGGAGCAGTTCCGTGCACCGGGCAAGCGCCTGCACTTTGTCTCCAACGTGGACGGGCATGAGCTGCACACCACACTGCGCACGCTCAAGCCCGAGAGCACGCTGTTCCTCATCGCCTCCAAGACCTTCACCACGGCAGAGACCATGACCAACGCGCGCTCGGCGCTGGCCTGGTTTGCGGCGCAAGGCGGTCAGGATGTGGGGCGCCACTTTGCGGCACTGACCACCAATGTCGATGCCGCGCAGGCGCTGGGCATCACCACCACCTTCGGCTTCTGGGACTGGGTGGGTGGGCGCTATTCGCTCTGGTCCGCCATTGGCCTGCCGATCGCGATTGCGATTGGCTCGGCGGGCTTTCGCGATCTGCTGGCCGGTGCTCATGCCATGGACGAGCATTTCCGCACAGCGCCGCTGGCGCAGAACCTGCCGGTGCGGCTGGGCCTGCTGGACATCTGGTACCGCAACTTCCATGGCTTCACCAGCCGCTGCATTGCGCCCTACCATGCCGCATTGCGCCGCCTGCCGGCCTATCTGCAGCAACTGGAGATGGAGAGCAATGGCAAGCGCGTGGGGCTGGACGGCCAGCCGCTGCCCTATGCCACGTCGCCCGTGCTGTGGGGCGAGCCGGGCACCAACGGCCAACACGCGTTCTTCCAGATGCTGCATCAGGGCACCGACGTGCTGCCGCTGGAACTCATCGCCGTGCGCCAGCCCACCCACCCACTCCCGGGCCATCACAACAAGCTGCTGGCCAACGCCCTGGCGCAGGCCCAGGCGCTGATGGTGGGCAAGGAGGGGGAAGATGGGCACCGCCACTTCCCGGGCAACCGTCCCAGCACCTTCTTGCTGCTGGATGCGCTCACCCCCGCCTCGCTGGGCGCGCTGATTGCGCTGCAGGAGCACCGCGTGTTCGTAAGTGGCAGCCTGTGGGGCATCAACAGCTTTGACCAATGGGGTGTGGAGCTGGGCAAGGTGCTGGCCAAGGACATTGAGGCGCGGCTGGCCAGTGGCGACGCTGCGGGGCTGGATGGCTCGACCGCCGGCCTGCTGGGCCTTCTGCGCAGCGCGGCCTGACTCCCGGAACATTGCTCGTTTTGGGGCAGCGCTGGCGGCAGACCAGGCCCCCACCGACAGAGGCCTGCACGGTCTCTGGCCTACAGCTAACGCATCAGGAGACACCCCCATGGCGATTCCGCCCTATCCGGACTTCCGCTCCGCAGCCTTTTTGCGCCAGCATCTGCGTGACACCATGGCGTTCTACGACCCCGTGGCCACCGACGCGAGCGGCGGGCAGTACCACTTCTTCCTGGATGACGGCGCGGTGTACGACACGCGCACCCGCCACCTGGTCAGCGCTACCCGTTTTGTGGTCACGCACGCCATGCTCTACCGCACCACGGGCGAGGCACGCTACCAGGCCGGCATGTTGCACGCGCTGCAGTTTCTGCGCACCGCGTTCCTCGACCCCGCCACTGGCGGCTACGCCTGGCTGATCGACTGGAATGAAAGGCGAGCCACCGTACAAGACGCCACGCGCCACTGCTATGGCATGGCCTTTGTGATGCTGGCCTACGCCCGCGCCTTTGAGGCTGGCGTGCCCGAAGCCCGCGAGTGGCTGGCCCAGGCCTTTGATACCGCCGAACAGCATTTCTGGCAACCCACCGCAGGCTTGTATGCCGACGAGGCCAGCCCCGATTGGCAGCTCACAGGCTACCGGGGCCAGAACGCCAACATGCACGCCTGCGAGGCCCTGATCTCGGCCTTCCGCGCCACGGGCGAGCGCCGCTACATCGAGCGTGCCGAGCAGCTGGCGCAAGGCATCTGCCAGCGGCAGGCGGCGTTATCCAGCCCTGCCAGCGCCCCGGCTGCCGAAGGCTGGGTGTGGGAGCATTTCCACGCCGACTGGTCGGTGGACTGGGACTACAACCGCCACGACCGCAGCAACATCTTCCGCCCCTGGGGCTACCAGATCGGCCACCAGACCGAATGGGCCAAGCTGCTGCTGCAACTGGATGCCCTGCTGCCCGCCGACTGGCACTTGCCCTGCGCACAGCGCCTGTTCGATGCCGCTGTAGAACGCGGCTGGGATGCCGAACACGGCGGCCTGTACTACGGCATGGCGCCTGACGGCAGCATCTGCGACGACGGCAAATACCACTGGGTGCAGGCCGAGAGCATGGCCGCCGCTGTCGTTCTGGCTGTGCGCACGGGCGACGATCGGTATTGGCAGTGGTACGACCGCATCTGGGCCTACTGCTGGGAGCACTTCGTGGACCACGAACATGGTGCGTGGTTTCGCATCCTGCATCGGGACAACCGCAACACCACCCGCGAGAAAAGCAATGCAGGGAAGGTGGACTATCACAACATGGGGGCGTGTTTTGACGTGCTGGGGGTGGTTGGTCGCTAGCAAAGCACTGCGTGCTGGTGCACGGATGCTATGTCTGCCCCTGTCTCTGGCGCGACGGCTGCGCTGCTACGCACTAGCGAATGAACGCCGGGGCGCCGGTGTTCGGTTCGAGTTCGGGCGGGGAAGGACGAAAGCCTTCCTCTGTCCTGGAGTGCTTGCACCCGGGGCTTGATGGGGAACCCACAGCTTCAATCTCAACCGATGCAGATAGGGTGGGGGAGGGTTGGACAAAAAAGAAGAGCACTTGGGCTGGGACGCCGTTTCGCTTCAATAGATTCGTGACATAGGCGGCTCTGGCTTCGGCCATGGTTTTGGTGTCGTGTTTGTCGATGAGGAACTTTGCTTCACCGATCACAACAACCAGCGGACACCAATCCGCTTCACGCAGAGATTCTGCAAATGTGGCCACTGCTTGTCGATCTGCTGCGGCAAGGGTGACGCCACTCTCATGGAATTGAACAACGTGCGTCTTGAGCGCCTTCATGCTGAGGGCCGAAGCGTCGAATGCCAGGCAGCTTCCCGCGAAAAAGGCGGCACATGTTCGAAGGGTGTAGTTCATGGTGAGGCGCCTTTTTGAGCTGCGCTCGTCGATTGTCCTTGGAGAAAATTCACTGGCAGTCCTGCCACTTCCACCCGCACGCTGAACAGCGATCCCGCAGGAGTCTTCGCCTCCTGCTCCTCCACCGGCCTCCCAGCCCGTGCCGACGTGACGTACAGCGTCCGCAGATCCTCCCCCCCAAAACACACCATGGTCGGGCACTGCACTGGCACTGCAAGGCGCTGCAGCACCTCACCCGATGGCGAGAGTTGCAACACACAAGCGCCTTCGTACATCGCCACCCAGTAGTTGCTTTCCACATCCACCGCCGCGCCATCGGGCCTGCCGCCGTAGGGCTGGCCTTCCACCTTGCGGTCGAACTGCACCCAGGGGCGGCGGTTCGTGATCTCACCCGTGGCCACGTCAAAGTCAAACCGGTCAATGCGATGTTCGGGCGTGTTGGACCAGTACAGCGTGCGGTTGTCGGGGCTGAAGGCCAGGCCGTTGGCGGTGAAGTTGTTGGCGGCCATCTGGCGCACGCGGTAGCCCGTGGCACTGGCCGCGTCGGCCTGCAGGCACCACAGCGCGGCATCCGGCGCGGTGCGAGGGCTGATGACCGAGCCCGCCCAGAACCGGCCTGCGGTGTCGCACCGGCCATCATTCAGGCGCAGCACAGCGGTGTCGTGCTGATCAGGTGGCAGCAGGGCCAGGCAGGTGAGGGCGGTGGTGTCGGCACTGTCCTTCGCCGTATCCAGAAGGTAGAAACCGTTTCGTAACCCGATTACCAATCGCCCGCCCGCTGCAGGCGCGCAGCAGCCGGGCTCACTGGGCATGCGCCATTGCCGGTGGCGACCGCTTTCAGGATGCCATGCGTGTACTGCTTGTCCCTGAATGTCACACCAGTAAAGGGATTTTTCCGTGGGGTGCCAGAAGGGTGATTCGCCCAGTTCGGAGGGCGGCAGGGGCAGGGTTTGCAGGGACATGGGTTGAAGTGGGGTGGTTATCGAGTTACATTCTAGGGCCTCAGACAACGGGCTCCGGCGCCATGCACGGGGTCCTGCCACCCACCGATGGAGACTTCCATGCACCCAGTTGTAGCGCGCGTGACCGAGCGCATTGTCCAGCGCAGCGCAGACACCCGCGGCGCTTACCTCGCAGGCATCGACGCCATGATCGCCCGCAAGCCCGCACAAGACCGCATGGGCTGCGCCAATCTGGCCCACGCCTATGCCGCGCTGCCCGGCGCTGACAAGTTCAAGATCACGGTCGAAAAGGCGCCCAACATTGGCGTGGTCACGGCCTACAACGACATGTTGTCGGCCCACCAGCCCTACCAAAGTTACCCCGCCGTTCTGCGGGATGAGGCCGCCCAGCACGGCGCCACGGTGCAGGTGGCAGGCGGTGTGCCTGCGATGTGCGACGGCGTGACGCAGGGCACGCCCGGCATGGAGCTGTCGCTGTTCTCCCGCGATGCCATTGCCATGGCCACTGCGGTAGCGCTGTCCCACGATGTGTTCGATGGCGCGCTGCTGCTGGGCGTGTGCGACAAGATCGTGCCGGGCCTGCTGATTGGCGCGCTGCACTACGGGCACCTGCCCTGCGTGTTTGTGCCCGCAGGCCCCATGGGCACCGGCCTGTCGAACAAGGACAAGTCCAAGGTGCGTGAGCAGTACGCGCAAGGCCTCGTGGGGCGGGATGAATTGCTCAAGGCCGAATCCGCCGCGTACCACAGCCCCGGCACCTGCACCTTCTACGGCACGGCCAACAGCAACCAGATGCTGCTGGAAGCCATGGGCTTGCACGTGCCTGGCGCGGCCTTTGCACCGCCCGGCACTGAAGAGCGCGAAGCCTTCACGCGGCAGGCCGTGCGCACGGTGCTCGACATCGGCAAGCGCGGTGCGCGCTTCACGCCCATCGGGCGCGTGGTGGACGAGCGCTGCATCGTCAATGCCATGGTGGCCTTGCTGGCCACGGGCGGCTCCACCAACCATCTGATCCACTGGGTGGCCATTGCGCGCAGCGCGGGCATCCTGATCGACTGGTCGGACTTTGACGAGCTGTCTTCCGCCGTGCCGCTACTGGCCCGCGTGTACCCCAATGGCGATGCCGACGTGAACCAGTTCCAGGCCGCAGGTGGCCCCGCGTGGATCTTGCGCGAGCTGCTGGCCGGCGGCTTCATGCACCCCGATGTGATGAGCGTGAACACCGGCGGCATTGCCGTAGGCGGGCAGGGCGCTCCGGAGGTGTCGGGCGATGAAACCGTGTTGCGCCCCGTGACCCGGCCGTTCTCGCCCACCGGCGGTCTGCGCCTGCTGCAAGGGCGCCTGGGTCGCGCGGTGATCAAGGTGTCGGCCGTGCCCGAAGACCGCCACATCATCGAAGCGCCTGCGCGCGTGTTCGATTCGCAAGAGGCTTTGCTCGCCGCCTTTGCTGCGGGCGAGGTGCAGCAGGACATGGTGGCCGTGGTGCGCTTTCAGGGTCCGCAGGCCAACGGCATGCCCGAGCTGCACAAGCTCACCCCTCCGCTGGCCGTGCTGCAGAACCAGGGCTTCAAAGTGGCGCTGGTCACCGACGGCCGCATGAGCGGCGCATCGGGCAAGGTGCCCGCCGCCATCCACGTCACGCCCGAGGCACTGGCCGGTGGCCCGCTGGCCAAGGTGCTGGATGGCGACATTGTGCGGGTGGACGCTGTGGCGGGCACGCTCGATGTGCTGGTCGACGAAGCCACCTGGGCCGCCCGCCCCGTGGCGCCGTACACCGTGCCTCCCGCCACCGGCTTTGGCCGGGAACTGTTTACCAACTTTCGCCGCCACGCAGGCGGTGCCGAACAAGGAGCCTGCACATGGTTGTAGCAGGATGCACCCCCTGAGTCGCTGCGCGCCTTCCCCCTCTCTCGCTGAGCGGGAGGGGGACGCACCCAGTGGCCTGGCGAAGCCAGTTCCACGGGTGCACTGGTATGGGCCGCGCCCCTGTCATACGCCGCGTGCGGCATCCAACATCAAGGAGTATTTCCATGAATCCCATTGACATCGCGAGCCATGGCCCCGTCATCCCCGTCATCGTGATCGACCGCGTGGAAGACGCGCTGCCCCTGGCCGAGGCGCTGCTGGCCGGTGGCGTGAAGGTGCTGGAAGTCACACTGCGCACCGCTGCTGGCCTGCCCGCCATCGAAGCCATTGCGCGCAATTTGCCCGAGGCCGTGGTGGGCGTGGGCACGGTGCTCAACGCCGACGATGCGCGCCGCGCGAGCGAGGCCGGTGCACGTTTTGCGGTGAGCCCTGGCTACACCTCCGAAGTGGGCGGCGCCTGCAAGGGCCTGAATTTGCCGCTTCTGCCCGGTGTGGCCACGTCCAGCGAAATCATGGCCGCGCTGGTCGATGGGTTCTCGTTCCTCAAGCTCTTCCCGGCCGAGGCCGCGGGCGGCATCCCTCTGCTCAAGGCCTGGGCCAGTCCGTTTGGCCAGGTCAGCTTTTGCCCCACGGGTGGCATCAGCCTGGCCACTGCGCCCAACTACCTGGCGCTGCCCAATGTGCGCTGCGTGGGCGGTTCGTGGCTGACGCCCGCCGACGCCGTGCGTGCGGGCGACTGGGCGCGCATCACCCAGCTGGCGCGCGAGACGCATGCGCTGCGCAAGGCCGTGTGAGTTTTCCAGGATTTGATGCGAAATAGGGCTCTAGCGCTTTTCCTGTAAGCGCTGATAGCTATAAGAATAGAAGCATCCGTCGTTCCCTGGTCCGCCTGCAGAGTGAGGCGTAGTCGGTGGGGTGACTGGGCGTGTGGACTTGCTGCCCTGCGCGCCCCTATCATGGCGCGGGGCTTGGCCCTGCCACAACGGCTTTAAGTTTCAAAGAGAGGGAGTTCAGTATGGATTTTGTTTCGGCTATCAAAAGCTGCCTGGGGCAGTACGCGGGTTTCTCGGGCCGCGCCGTGCGCTCCGAGTTCTGGTGGTTTTTCCTGTTCCAGATCATCGTCATGGTGATCGCCAGCTTCCTGGGTGACGTGGTCTCCGGCATCGTCTCCATTGCACTGCTGCTGCCCGCATTCGCCGTGGGCGCGCGCCGACTGCACGACATTGGCCGCTCGGGTTGGTGGCAACTGCTGACGCTGACCGGCATCGGCGTGCTGCTGCTGATCTACTGGTGGGTGCAGCCCAGCGAGGGCTGATCTTTGCGACGCCGCTGCGGGCTCTCTCTGAGTCCGCCCGCGCCAAGCCCGCTGGTCTTACGGTCAGCGGGCTTTTTTGTGGGGGTGTGGCGGGGGCTCCGGGGTACCAGAGAGGTACCGCAACCTTGTGCAGCCCGAATATTGGTCAAAAGTGGCTCTGGCGCTTTCTTGATAAGCGCAAATAGCTATAAAAATAGAAGCAATCTCACTGCGATCCGAGCGCAACTTGTTGCTGTTGTACGACATCTTGTACCTGGAACGCGTGCCTGTGTGGTTTGATTTTTAGAATAGTAATCATTCTTATTTCTATTCTTGAAAATCATGAAACTCCAGCATCAGCGGACCGCAGTCTGCATGGGTATTGCGTTGGCTTTTGGAGGCGTCCCCGCCTGGGTCGCGGCCCAGGCCCAGGACGTGAGAGCCACCTTGTCCGAGGTGCGCGTGGACGCGAGCGCCGAGAAAGAATCGGCCACCGCGCCGGTGGTCGGCTACCGTGCCCGCAACGCGGCCACGGCCACCAAGACCGACACGCCCCTGGCCGAAACCCCCCAGTCCGTCACCGTGGTCACGCGCGACCAGATCGTGGACCAGGGCGCGACGACCTTCCAAGAGGCGCTGCTGTATGCCGCCGGGGTGCGCAGCGACGCCTATGGCCTGGACAGCCGCGCCGACAGTGTGCGGGTGCGCGGCAGCTCCCCCGACACGTACCTGGATGGTTTGCGCCAGAACTACAACTGGTACACCAGCACCACCCCCGCCGAACCCTACACGCTCGAGCGCATTGAAGTGCTGCGCGGCCCGTCGGGCATGCTTTTTGGCGCGGGCACGGTGGCGGGCGTGGTCAACATGGTCAGCAAGCGCCCGTTGCAGGAAGCGCAGCGCGAAGTGGGCGTGCAGCTGGGCAGCTGGAGCCGCAAGCAGCTGCAGGCCGACCTGACCGGCCCGCTCACGAAGGACGGCGAATGGTCGTACCGTCTTGTGGCCGTGGCGCGCGATGCGGACACGCAGACGGACTACGTGCAGAACGACCGGCGCCTGATCGCGCCCTCGCTCGCCTGGCGCCCCAATGCCGCCACCTCGCTGGTGCTGCAGGCCCACTGGCAGCAGGACCGCACGGGCACCACGGCGCAGTTCCTGCCCTGGTCGGGCACGCTGTTGCCCAACCCCAATGGCCAGCTTCCTATCAACCGCTTTATCGGCGAGCCGGGCGACTATTACGACAGCGACCGGCAATCCCTCGGCTACCTGTTCGAGCACCGCTTCAACGACGCATGGGCGGTGCGCCAGAACCTGCGCCTGGCACGCAATGAGAACCGCGGTGGCTACCACTATGCCGATTTCTTCACCATCCCGGGTGGCTGGGGCGCAGACCCTGTCAACCAGCGGCTGATTGACCGCGTCTACGGCAAGAACGTCACGCGCACCCGCATGGCAGCGGTGGACACCCATCTGCAGGGCAACCTCACCACCGGCGCCCTCAGCCACCAACTGCTGCTGGGTGTGGACTGGAACCGGCAGACCGAGAACAAGAACGAGGCCGACGATGCGTACAACACGCCCATCGATGCCTACGCCCCGGTGTACGGCAACGTTCTGAACCCGACGCTCATCGCACGGCCCGAGAACGTGCAGCGCCAAAGCGGCCTGTATGTGCAGGACCAGATGAAGTGGGGCAACTGGATGTTCATCGCCGGCCTGCGCCACGACCGTGCTGTGAACAGCCTGGCGGGCCAGTCCGACGACCGCACCAGCGACACCACCAAACGCCTGGGTGTGATGTACCAGTTGGGGGGCGGCTGGACGCCCTACATCAGTTATGCCGAATCCTTCAGCCCTGTGAGCGGCACCAACGCCTCGGGCCAGCGCTTCAAGCCGCTGGAGGGCGAACAGATCGAGGTGGGCGTGAAATATGCCCCCTCAGGCGGCACCACCCAGTTCACGGCGGCGGTGTACGACCTCAAGGAAAAGAACCAGAAGGTGGCCGACCCGACCAACCCCGACAACTCGCTGCAGGTGGGCCAGACCCGCAACAAGGGCCTGGAGCTGGAATACAAGGCGCGCGTGGCCACAGCGTTTGACCTGACCGCCCACTACAACTACACGGACGTCGATCCGCTGCTGGAAAACCTGCCGCGCCACCAGGCGGCCGTGTGGGGCGTGTACCGGTTCTCCATTGGCGGCGTGCGCGGCTTCTCGGCCGGTGCGGGGTACCGCTGGCTGTCGTCGTTCCGCGACGGCACGGGGCCGAAGGTTCCGGCGGCCGGTGTGGTGGATGCGCTGCTGGCCTACGACAGCCAGGACTGGCGCTACGCGCTCAATATCAGCAACCTGGCCGACAAGAAGTACATGAGCACCTGTCTGGCGCGTGGTGACTGCTGGTGGGCGACACGGCGCAATGTGGTGCTGAGCGCGACCTACAGGTTCTGACCGACCCGTTGGGGCGATCTGCTGCTCCGGCGGCATTCACCCGTGGATGTCAGCCCGGCAAGGAAAAAACCCCGCAGGTTTTGCAACCTGCGGGGTTTCTTTTGGGGCTACCGGGCAGAACCTGGGTTCCACCCGGAGCGGCCGGCCATTACATGCCCATGCCGCCCATGCCACCCATGTCGGGCATGCCGCCGCCAGCACCGGCCTCGTCCTTGGGTGCTTCAGCAACCATGGCTTCGGTCGTCAGCAGCAGCGATGCCACGGAGGCAGCGTTTTGCAGGGCCGTACGGGTGACCTTCGTGGGGTCCAGAATGCCCAGTTCGAGCATGTCGCCGTAGGTGTCGTTCGAGGCATTGAAGCCGTAGTTGCCCTTGCCGGCCAACACAGCGTTCACCACCACCGAGGCTTCGCCACCAGCGTTGTTCACGATTTCGCGCAGAGGCGCTTCGATAGCCTTCAGAACCAGCTTGATACCGGCTTCCTGGTCGGCGTTGTCGCCCTTGACCGAGTCGCCTACAGCTTGCTTGGCACGCAGCAGGGCCACGCCACCACCGGCCACAACGCCTTCTTCCACAGCGGCACGGGTAGCGTGCAGTGCGTCTTCCACGCGGGCCTTCTTTTCCTTCATTTCGACTTCGGTGGCAGCGCCGACCTTGATCACGGCCACACCGCCAGCCAGCTTGGCCACGCGCTCTTGCAGCTTTTCGCGGTCGTAGTCGGACGTGGCTTCTTCGATCTGCACGCGCACTTGCTTGACGCGGGCTTCGATGTCAGCAGCAGCACCGGCGCCGTCGATGATGATGGTGTTTTCCTTGCCCACTTCGATGCGCTTGGCTTGGCCCAGGTCGGCCAGCGTCACCTTTTCGAGCGTCAGGCCCACTTCTTCAGCGATGACCTTGCCGCCCGTCAGGATGGCGATGTCTTCCAGCATGGCCTTGCGACGGTCGCCAAAGCCTGGAGCCTTCACAGCCACAACCTTCAGGATGCCGCGAATCGTGTTGACCACCAGCGTAGCCAGGGCTTCGCCTTCGACTTCTTCGGCAATGATCAGCAGGGGACGGCCAGCCTTGGCAACTTGCTCCAGCGTAGGCAGCAGGTCGCGGATGTTGCTGATCTTCTTGTCGAACAGCAGCACGAAGGGGTTGTCCAGAATCGCGGATTGCTTTTCTGGGTTGTTGATGAAGTAGGGCGACAGGTAGCCGCGGTCAAACTGCATGCCTTCCACGACGTCCAGTTCGCTGTCCAGCGACTTGCCGTCTTCCACGGTGATCACGCCTTCCTTGCCAACCTTGTCCATGGCGTCAGCGATCAGCTTGCCGATGGTTTCGTCGGAGTTGGCGGAGATCGAACCCACTTGGGCGATTTCCTTGGAGGTGGTGGTGGGCTTGGAAGCCTTCTTCAGCTCGGCAACCAGGGCCGTCACAGCCTTGTCGATACCGCGCTTCAGGTCCATCGGGTTGATGCCGGCGGCCACGTACTTGAAGCCTTCGCGAACGATGGCTTGTGCCAGCACCGTAGCGGTGGTGGTGCCGTCACCAGCGTTGTCGCTGGTCTTGGAGGCCACTTCCTTCACGAGCTGGGCGCCCATGTTCTGCAGCTTGTCCTTGAGTTCGATTTCCTTGGCCACGGACACACCGTCCTTGGTCACGGTAGGGGCGCCGAACGAGCGCTCCAGCACCACATTGCGACCCTTGGGGCCCAGAGTCACCTTGACCGCGTTGGCCAGGATGTTCACGCCTTCAACCATGCGTGCGCGGGCTTCGCCGCCGAAAACTACGTCTTTTGCTGCCATTTTGGAGCTCCTGAAAATTGGGTTCAAATTGGCCGCTAGCGCTTATCTAGTAAGCAGTAGCAGCTATGAAAAGATGAGCGAATCAGCGGGAGAATTACTTCTCGACCACTGCGAACAGATCGTCTTCCTTCATGACCAGCAGCTCATCGCCGTTGACCTTGACGGTCTGGCCCGAGTACTTGCCGAACAGAACGCGGTCACCGACCTTCACGTTCAGGGCGATCACGTCGCCCTTGTCGTTCTTCTTGCCGGGGCCGACGGCCAGCACTTCACCTTGATCGGGCTTTTCAGCGGCGTTGTCAGGGATCACGATGCCGGAGGCCGTCGTGGTTTCGCTTTCGATACGCTTGACGATCACGCGATCGTGCAGAGGGCGAAGGTTCATTGCAATGCTCCTGTTTTCAGTAAAAAGCTGACGTACTCAGCGCCTGGAGGCCCAGGCGCTACCAAACTTCCGGCAGCCGAGGCGGTGTTAGCACTCGTCTGCGGTGAGTGCTAATGATACGGGCATTTGTGGCGGTTTCAAGATGCCCTACAGATTTCGGAACCTGGTGGGCGGTGCGGTGGCTGCTTGCACAGGAGCGCTGCAGAGGGGGTTTGCGATCTGGCGGACGATGGGTTCAAAGATATAGTGAGTAGCCCTTGCCTGCATTGATTCATGAGCCCTTGCTGTCAGTCGAGAGGTTCCACATGCTGGTCTGTGGGCCTTCATTCGGCGGGGTTGGGGCGCGTGTTGCGCCATCCGCCGTTGCATAGCTAGGCCAGCTTTTGAGAAGTGCATAAGAGGTGCGTTGAATGGCTCCCCTCTCGCCATCATCTTGATGTCCATTTCCGTTCTGATCGTGTCTCGAATTCTCTAATCTTCGAATAGATATATTTGTTATGAAATTCTCAGATATCCGCTGTGCCGCGGATGGCGATCAGCATGGCGAACTATCCGGCTTTAAGACTCCATTTGCGTTCGTGCACATACCGAAATGCTCCGGGACCGCATTCGAAAACTATATTTTGTCTCAAGGCGTAGGTTTTGAGAAGTCTCGGGCTTTTACTGGACTTGACAGAAATGACAAGCCGGAGTCGCTTGAAATGTATTTTCGAAATGAAGGGTCATCGCCATTTGTTTTTGGTCACTTTTACTATAAAGATCTCCTGCGATTCTGCCCGGGCGCGTTTTTGGCAACTTTTGTTCGTGATCCGTTGAAGCGCACTATTTCTCAATATAAATCTTGGCACGACGAGAAAAACTTCCAACCTGATGATCCTCATTATAAGGTTGCAAATACCGTGGAGCGTGACGCGCTTGTCTTTGCGCAGCGGGCCTCCCTGGAGGAGTTTGTGTGTTCAGATAATGCCGTGATTGTGGATGGTGCATTGGGTAATCAGCAAACCATGTATCTTTCTACCTATTCCGGTGATGATCTGGCGCAGCATCTTGAGAGTGCCAAGAAGAATCTGGCAGCTTTGGATTTTTTTGGAATCACTGAGAGTTTTCCAGAGTCGCTGGAACTTTTGCGTTGCATGATTCCAGATCTGAGTGATTATAAAATCGGCCCTGAAATGGAAAACAGATCTCGAATTTCAGTCGATCAAGTGAGTAATCGAGCAAGGGAAATAATTGCCGGGCAGGTTGAATACGATCAAAAGTTGTATGAGTACGCGTGCCAACTCTTCAAGGAGCGTCTTCAGGAGTGGCGTGCTAGCCCGCGGTCAACCTATTCAGTGAAGGGGTTTGGCCGAAGGGCCGAGGACACCCAGGAATATGCGCCCGACGGCCAGCCATCCGGGGGTAAAAATGAGGCCACGCAATTAGAGATTTCAGCGTTGAAATCCGAAAACGAGAGAATTGAGACTGAAAACAGGATGTTGCGTTCTCAATTGGAGCAACTGGAAGTAGCGCACTTGCGGGCGTCAGAACTGAATCAAAATGCCGTGAGGGTAGCGCAGGAGAGCGCCGCAGAGGTTGACGCGGAGAATGGTTTGCTTCGCACTCAGCTGGCGCATCTCGGTGCAAGTCACATGCAACTTCAGCAGGTTTACCGGGATATTGTGGGATCGCGATCGTGGCGTGTGATGCAAACACTTCAGTCTGTGTTAAAGCCATTCCTGAAAAAGTAGGCTACTAAGTAATTTGAATTTGAATGCGCGAATTTTCTGAATGCATTAAAACTATATTTAAAATCTATTGGCATTAAAAATGCTGTTCACATGGCAGTGCATTTTTTGCGCGTCTGAGAGTCTGGCGTCTTGGCGCGAGCGTAGCTGGGTTGGGCTTTGGATGGTCCTGGGGCCGGGAAGGGGTGGGAGGCGCAGGCGCACTCAGACTGGGTGTGGTGGACGCCACTGATAAGTGGCTTGCAGATGTTGCGGGATGGGCGTTGTTCCGTGAACATTGGAATTGCCTTTTTGCCTGATTTGGACCGCATCTCAGGAGCGCCTGGCTAGTGAAGATGCTCTTGATGTTCTTACGCATTTGCGCTAGATTTTTGAGCTGCAGTCTTTGGAGTGCAAATCCTCACGTGTTGGGGTGGAGCGACCACGGGTGTGCTAAATTAATTTGGTGATCGTTTATCACTATGAAAAATAAAACAATGTTCGATAAATTGAGTTGGCGATCCACCAAATCTCTGGCAGTTGCTGCGTTTGCCTTCTATTTGGTGGGGGCTCATGCCCAGCAGATTCTGGAGCTTACGCCGGGAGAGGCGCCGTCTGAAAAACTAGCGCTTACCGCCATGAGTATCAAGCCTGGCGAAGCCCTTCATATTCAAAATCTCAAAATTAATGATGAACTTCCTTCGGTTGTTAATCTCATATTGCGTCGCTCGGAAGTAATAAACGGGGATACACAGTTCATTGTTGTTGATGAAAAGGGTTCTAGGGCATTTCCGCTTGCTGCGAGTGCTCATTTCGTGGGAGCACTCGAGGGCAATTCTGATAGCTACGCCTTCGTCACGGTGAACCCTAGTGGTGAGATCAGGACGATCATTCACCGAGGAAAAGAAACCGTTGTTAATGAATTATTGCCTGCAAGGGGCGGCGGCTCAGGGGGAGCTGTTTCGCGCCTTGTCGATCATCAAAAGGACTTTGTCAACAGAGAATTCTCTTGCGGAGTAAGTCCGGAATTTCTTCAATCCGATCCTGGGCAGCGGAAGCTCGGCATTGAAAATCTACTGAAAACCGGTAGAGAGAATTCACAAAAAATTCTGGGTGAAGAGAAAGCAGGCAGCCCGCGGCGTGCTGACATAATTATTGATAGCGACTATGAGTTCTACCAAAATTTTGGCTCTGAGTCGGCTGCATTCACATACGTCACGGACCTGCTTACTTATGTCGGTAGTAGGTACCAGGCCGAAGTGGCTACCCGATTCAATCTGAAGCAAATAGTGATCAGAACGACATCGGCCGACCCGTGGACCCAGACCGCCACAAGTGCAATGCTCGATGAGTTGCGGACTTTTTGGAACGCAGGGGCCAATGCATCTATTTCCCGGCACCATGTTCACTTGCTAAGTGGTAAAAATTCTGGAGGTGGCATTGCCTATGTAGGTAGCCTGTCCAACCAGGCGATCGCTTACGGGGTAAGTGCAAATATCGAAGGAAATTTCAACCCGTCAAATCCGCAAGTCATTTGGGATTCGGTTGTAGTTGCCCATGAAATCGGGCATGCGTTTGGTAGCTCCCATACGCATGATTACGATAATCCCTATATCGCACCAACTCCCAATACCGGTGGCGCGATTGATTGCTGCTATTCGGGCAACTCCACTGGGCAGTGTGGAATCGCGCTCGGGGGGGCAGGCCGTTTTGGCTTTTTACCGGGCCTGTCGTCAACTACGGGCGGTGGAGCCGGCCAGGGCAATGGGACCATCATGAGCTACTGCCATTTGCTCAGTGGCGGGATGAGCAATATCGCATGGACGTTTGGAACCAATCACGCCTATGGAGTGAATGCTGGTCGGGTCCCCACTATGATGTCCGATCAAGCGCAGACAAAGCTGCCCCTGGATACTTCGGGCACCTTTGACCTGAGTGTGAGCAAAACGGGGACGGGCACGGTAACCAGCTCCCCAGCGGGTATTAATTGTGGCGTGGACTGCAACGAAAGCTACGCAGCGGGCACTGTAGTCACGCTGTCTGCAGTCGTGGGAACTGGGTACACCTTCTCTGGGTGGGGTGGCGATTGTTCAGGAACTGGGTCTTGCACCGTAACCATGAGTGCGGCAAGGAATGTGACCGCCACGTTCATTCCAACTCCCCAAGGCGTACTTTCCGTAGCCAAGATCGGCACGGGGACGGGCACAGTAAGCCGTACAGGGGGATTGCTCAATTGCGGTAGCACCTGTAGCGAATCACTGACCCCAGGCACCATCGCAACGCTGACTGCAAGCCCCTCGGCCGGAAGTGCCTTTGTCGGATGGAGCGGAGGTGCTTGTAGTGGGACGGGCGCTTGCTCATTCACGGTCAATGCCAACACCACCGTGACCGCGAACTTCAAGTCAAACAACGCAGGTGGCCCTGCCACAACGCCTCTTCTGGAGACAAATCTGACAGGGGCTGCGGGCTCTGTTCTCTACCGCACTGTAACGATTCCAGCAGGTGCCAAAAACCTGATTGTCCAGATAAGTGGCGGAATTGGGGATGTGGATCTCTTCGTCAAGTTCGGGCAGGTGCCAACGACCACTTCATACGATTGCAGGCCCTATTTGCCAGGAAACGAGGAGAGCTGTACGTTCCCAACACCGGCTGCGGGTACGTACCATGTGATGCTGCGCGGGTATAGTCAATATAGTGGAGTTACATTGGCGGCGTCATATCACAAAAAACCAATTAATCTTGCTCCGATACTGCAACTTCTTTTGGACTGAGGGATTTATATGAAAATAGTTAAAAAAGCTTCGTTCGCCGCTTGTGCCATACTTCTTGCATTTAATGTTCAGGCAGGAACGTCTTCTGGCAAAGTCACTACGATGATTATTAATGCCAGTAATTTTCTTTTCTTTACTGCTGGTACCAAGACGGGATCTCCTACTTGTGGAAACAACAATCAGTGGGCTATCAATCTAGCTACTGCGCAAGGGAAGACGATATACGCGTTGTTGCTTTCTGCGCAAGCACAAGACAAGACCGTATCTGTTTTTGGTAATAACACCTGCAACAATTGGGGTGATCGTGAAGATGTTCTTTATGCCATTTCAGAGTGAATATCTGTTTGGTTGAAGGAGCGCCGTGACGGGAGTTGGGGGCAGGCCACGCTACAGCGAGACCCGTGCGCAATCCCCCTTGCTGGCGCTTTGCGCGAAGATTCAATAGTGGCACGCTCAGTTGCAAGGGACGCCTCTGCGAACCTCGGCGTGTGCCTCCCCTTGAGGGTGGGCTTCAATGGTTGTTCAGCCCTGACTTAGCAGTTGGCATAGATCAGGCAGGGCCACAGCGCGGTTTTCGTACGGGCAGGTCGTGTGCTTTACAGCCGAGTCGAGCGCTGTGCGATTGCCGGGGCCCCACGGGTCTGAAAACAATGCAGAGCGGCACACTTTTTGGTGGCCGATATCCCGTCGCAACGAGGTCTTGTGGATTGATCCGCTCGGTCATAGCGGGCAGCCGAACCTTCAGACTGGGGGAAGGAAACCCGATGTAACCTTGGCTGGCGCGTATAGGGGCAAAGATACAATGCGTTAAAGAAGTGCCGGACCGCTAGACCGGTGTCAAGTCTTCTTCTACGCGTGCGGCGCAGAGTCTGCCGCCATGGCTCCCCCAATTTTGAACGGGTCAGTTTCCAAGCGGTTAGGGCCGCAGCGAACACTGAAGCGCTCCTTTTTTGTCCCTTTTCATGAAGCACACACTGGTTCCTGTCGTCTTGTGTGGAGGTTCCGGCACCCGGCTGTGGCCTTTGTCGCGTGAAACCTATCCGAAACAGTTTCTGGCTTTTAACGGTGAGTTCACCTTGCTCCAGGACACCGTGTTGCGTCTGCACGGACTGCCAGAATGCGTTTCGCTGACACCGCCTGTGCTCGTATGCAACGTCGAGCACCGTTTTCTCGCCGCTAGTCAGCTGGTTGCCGCCAAAATAGACAGCGCAAGCATCGTCCTGGAGCCCTCTGGGCGGAACACGGCCCCTGCCCTTACCCTCGCAGCCTTGCAAGCTTGTCGTGACGGGGGTGACCCGATACTGCTGGCCATGCCTGCGGATCATGTGTTCACTGATCGGCCCGCCCTGCACGCTGCAATCCTTCGAGCTTTGGGGATAGCTGCGCAAGGTGCCATGGTCACGTTTGGCATCGTGGCGGACAGGCCCGAGACGGGTTATGGATACATTCAGCGGGGCACAGAGTATGAGCCCGGGACTTACCGTGTCGCCAATTTTGCGGAGAAGCCTGATGGTGATACCGCCCAAAGGTACATCGACTCAGGAGAGTATCTGTGGAACAGCGGGCTCTTCATGGTGCGTGCAAGTGTCTGGCTGAAAGCGTTGGGCGCTTGCAATCCGGAGATCCTCCAGGCGTGCACCCGTGCGATGGCGGAGGCGAAGTGCGATCTGGATTTTGTACGGCCTGACGTGAGCGCCTTCTCGGCCTGCCCGTCGGATTCCATTGACTACGCCGTCATGGAGCGTCTGCCGAAACGCCCAGACCTGGATATTCCTGCGTGTGTCGTACCGCTGCAGGCCGGGTGGTCTGACCTCGGCGCCTGGGATGCCTTGTGGGAAGTCCTGGGCCATGACGCCAATGGCAATGCCGTAGTCGGCGACGCAGTGTTAACCGATTCGACTGGGTCACTAGTAATGACGAGCAGCCGTCTGGTTGCAGGCGTTGGCTTGAAGAATATCGTGGTGATTGAAACTCCCGACGCCGTACTTGTTGCCGACAAGTCACAGACCCAGAGCGTCAAACATGTCGTGGCTCACCTCAAAGCGCACAAACGCGCTTTGGCGAACACCCACCGCAAAGTACATCGGCCTTGGGGCTGGTACGACAGTATTGATAGCGGTGAGCGGTTCCAAGTCAAACGCATCGTGGTCAATCCAGGTGCAAGCCTCAGCCTGCAAATGCACCACCACCGCGCCGAACACTGGGTGGTTGTTAAGGGGACGGCTCAGGTCACCAATGGGGACAAGGTCTTTCTCTTGGGTGAGAACGAATCGACTTATATCCCAGTGGGTCACGTCCACCGACTTTCTAATCCCGGAAAAGTACCGCTTGAGATTATTGAGGTCCAATCAGGAAGTTATTTGGGGGAGGATGATATCGTGAGATTTGACGATACTTATGGGCGGATGTGCTCCTAATCTAAGAAATCTATATTCTGGAGAGTGAATTGAAAAAGAAAATAGCACTTATTACTGGCATTACAGGGCAGGATGGAGCGTATTTGGCCGAGTTGTTGCTCAGCAAAGGCTACTCTGTTCATGGTATTCGCCGGCGTGCATCGTTGTTCAATACGGATCGTATTGATCATCTTTATCACGACCCCCATAGCGAAGGGCTGGATTTAACGCTCCATTATGGTGATCTCACAGACTCCTCCAGTCTTATCCGTATTGTCCAACAGGTTCAACCAGACGAGATTTATAATCTCGCGGCCCAAAGCCATGTCGCCGTGTCGTTTGAAGAGCCCGAATACACCGCCAATTCGGATGCCTTGGGTACGTTGCGCATACTAGAAGCCATACGTATTGCCGGTTTGGAAAAGAAGTCCCGCTTTTATCAAGCATCTACCTCTGAGCTTTATGGCTTGGTGCAGGAGGTTCCCCAAAAGGAAACCACCCCGTTTTACCCTCGATCTCCTTATGCGGTTGCAAAGATGTACGCCTATTGGATCACGGTGAACTACCGTGAAGCATACGGAATGTACGCTTGCAACGGCATCTTGTTCAATCACGAATCTCCCTTGAGGGGTGAAACTTTCGTAACACGCAAGATCACGCGCGCACTTGCGAGAATCAAACTTGGATTACAGGAATGCCTGTACCTCGGGAATATGAACGCTCTGCGCGACTGGGGTCACGCGCGCGACTATGTAGAGATGCAATGGCTAATGCTGCAGCAGGAAACAGCGGAAGATTTTGTAATTGCGACCGGAGAGCAGCACTCAGTTCGCGAATTTGTGGATCTTGCAGCGAAAGAGATCGATATCCATATCCAGTGGCAGGGGCAGGGTGTGGAGGAAAAAGGCTACGACACGGCAACGGGTAAATGTATTGTGGCGGTCGATCCCAGGTATTTCCGTCCCTCAGAGGTTGAAACACTGCTTGGCGATCCAACCAAGGCCAAGCAGAAATTGGGCTGGGTACCGACTACCACTTTCGCCGAGCTGGTTTCAGAAATGATGCGGGAAGACCTTAAGGAGGCACAACGCGACGAGCTGGTCAAACAGAATGGTTTTAAATACTTCAACCATCACGAATGATCGGCCAGGCATGATTCCGGTATACCAACCTTATTTCAACGGACGCGAAAAAGAGTACGTCAATCAGTGCCTGGACTCCACTTGGATTTCCTCCAAGGGGGAATTCATTGGCAAGTTCGAGTCGGCCTTCGCAAATTATGTGGGTGCGCAAGGAGGTGCAACCAGTGTCTGCAATGGCACCGTGGCCATTCATCTGGCCCTGGCCGCATTGGGCATTGGTCCTGGCGATGAGGTGATTGTGCCAACCTTCACCTACATTGCTTCGGTCAACACCATCATCCAAACGGGCGCAACTCCCGTATTTGTGGACTCGTTGCAAGCTACATGGCAGGTAGACCCCGAAGATATACGGAAAAAAATAACACCAAGAACCAAGGCGGTGATGGCCGTTCATCTGTATGGGCAATCCTGTGACATGGATCCGATTGTTCAAATTTGCAAAGAGAACAATCTTCTCTTGGTTGAGGATTGCGCTGAGGCCTTTGGTAGCTATTACAAAGGGCGACATGTTGGCACCTTTGGTGATGTCGCCACTTTCAGCTTCTTTGGCAACAAAACCATTACCACGGGCGAAGGAGGTATGGTAATTGCCAAAGATGCAGCAGTGCTCGCGAAAGCATTTCACCTGAAAAATCAAGGCGTATCGTCAAGCCGGGAATATTGGCACGATATCGTTGCCTATAACTACCGAATGACTAATATCTGTGCCGCGATTGGATTGGCACAGCTGGAACAAGCAGACGTCATTCTTGAAAAGAAACGCCAAATTGCACTTTGGTATGAAGAGGCCCTGCAGGGATTGCCGCTGGAGGTGCATCGTGAAGAGTCCGGAACGACACATTCCTTCTGGATGTGCTCCGTTCTGGTGAACGATGCCACCCAACGGGACGGGCTTCGCCAGCACCTGCGCAAGCAAGGCGTTGAAACACGGCCCGTTTTCTATCCTGCGCACACCATGCCTCATTGTCAGGCTGAAGGCGTATTTCCTGTTGCTGAATATCTAGGGGCTAGAGGAATCAATCTGCCGAGCTTCCCCGCGCTTGCGTTTGAAAATGTACAAGATATCGCTAAGCACTTGCGACTATTTTTTGAGAATCTTGTGTAATGAAGTATGCGCTAGTCGCCACCACTGGCTATATTTTGCTGGTCGATCTAGATTCGAAGCGCGTTACCCCTTTGAAAAAAGATCAGCCAGAATATTATGGAATATCTTGGTTCCCGGGAGATTCGGAGCTGGTTCTTTCACATTCAGGTGTGAATAATTCAGATCTCATCGACATAGCATCTTATGCCCAATCTGAACAGGGCTGGCTCTCCAAAGGTACTCAGAATGGGAGGCGTTTCTTATCTGCTCCTCACCAGATATTGTGTGCGCCTGATGGTCGAATTATTTGTACGAACACGGGCAGAAATGTTATTTCGATAGTTGATTTGAATCGTCTCAATCTATTTCAAGAGGCGGGTATCAGTAACGCGCGATGGGACCGATTGTCGCTGGAAAAAATTACAGGCGATCACCTGAATTCCGTATTTCTCCAGAATGATCAACTGTTTGTAGTAGCGCATGGCCACAATAAAGGCTCTAAGTTGGCTGTTTTTTCATACCCGGATCTTGACTTGTTATCAGTCACTCCTCTCGGTGAGAGAACGGGGCTTCACAATATTTGGATTACCTCTGAAGGCCAGCGTATAAGTTGTCATTCTGAAATTGGGGCCCTGATCGATATAGATTGCGCAGAGCCTCTTTGGGAATCAGGCTCACCTGTATATACGCGCGGGCTGGCTGCTACCGATGATTACGTGCTTGTAGGAGAGAGCCAAAAGACCGGGAGAGATTTGCGTCGCAATTCGCTGAGTGCGATTTGGGTATTGGATCGAAAGCAATGGCAAGCGATTGACTACATCTGCTTGGGGCCTTATGGAGCAGTGAATGAGGTGAGATTTTTGGATGTGCCCGATCTGGCCCACCATGGCACTCCATTGCATAATATCCAGAATTTCCTCGCGGAAAGTGAGTTCCGGGATCTTCCCCCGGCTGAAATGGAAAAAAGCGAAAAAAATGGCCAGAATTTTACAATATCTAATGCCGATTTGGTTCAGGGCAAGCTTGATTTGGCTCGCGCTGTTTGGGGCGGGAAAGCCACCTGGTCGTCATACCCTTTGGTCCTCGGGTCACCAGAAACGTTAAATGATGGAAGTAAGCGAGCCGCTGTAGATAACCTGTGCCTAGCTTTGAAAAAGGACTCTGATAATCAATCTATGGCGTGCTTTTCCTATGCCCTTGAAGCTGGGCAGGTGTCGCATGTCTCTGCAGTGCTCGGTTACACGGGTAAGGGTGGGGATACCCATATGGCTGCATTACTGATTCAGAGTTCAGTCGGAGGAGGGGTATTGTCTGCATGGCGCCACAAAGGAGACGGGTGGAGGCAGTTGACGGAAATTGCAAATGTATTTGGACTTCCTCTGGAGGGAGATGTTCAGCTAAAAACTAGCCATTTGACGGCAATTCTATCTGTAGGAGGTACCGAGATATTGCGTCTGGATGCATCCACGTTGGGGCTGGACCACTGCAACAAAGGGCTGGGTATTCGATGGATAGGTGCAACGGTCAAACCACTGGACTAGTTTAATGAATCGATACTGGAAAGGGATATGGCAATCCCGCTATTTTTGGACCCATCTCGCTCTGGCTGACCTGCGCTCGCGTTGGCGGCGTTCCTTCTTTGGGGCCTTGTGGTCAATTATTCAACCCCTCGGCATGACGGCGTTACTGGCGGTGGTGTTCAGCCAAATGTTCAAGTCAGACATCACAACTTATGCCCCTTACATTCTCTCTGGCTTGATTGTGTGGGAATTTGTTGTTGCCAACGTTACGGGGGGAGCCCTATCGTTCGTTCAGGCAGATGCATATATCAAGCAGTGTAAACACCCATTGGCCATATATACCCTCCGCACCGTTTTAGGGAGCCTGGCTGTTCTGATGTTGGCAAGCGTTGCTCTGTTTGGATGGTCGCTGGTTGTGCTTCCGCAGAACTTCGGCTGGAGTTGGTTGGCGACGCTCACCATCTTCCCTGTTTTGGGTCTGATCGCGTGGCCCTTGGCTACGACCTTGGCGTATATTGGTGTGCGCTTTCGGGACGTGCCCCACGCTATGGGGCTATTGATGCAGGCCTTGTGGTTTATATCGCCGGTCTATTTTGAAGCCAAAATGTTTAGGCAAGGGGGGATGGGTTTTCTGGTGGACTTCAATCCCATTTACCACGTGCTCCAGTTGGTTAGAGCGCCGTTGCTGGAGGGGGCATGGCCTACCGTCGAAAACTACAGCTATTCCTTTGCAATAGCTCTGGTGTTTGGTCTTTTCGCCTGGTTGGTGGGGCGGAAGGCTGAGAGCAAGGTTATCTTTTATTTATGAACCAGCCTGAAATCAATCTTCAAGCAGTCAATCTGCATTATGCATCGGTTGCGTTCAAAGAGCGTTCGCTTAAATCTTTATTATCACGACCGTTTGGGAAAAGTGGTGCACGTGAGATCAAAGATGTTCATGCGCTCAAGAATATAACTCTTGAAATCAAAGGTGGAGAGCGTGTGGGACTCTTGGGGCACAACGGCGCTGGAAAAAGCACTTTCCTCAAAACCGTTGCCGGTTTGTATCCAGTCTCCAGTGGCCAGGTCAATGTTCGAGGGCAGGTGCGTTCGCTATTTGATTTGAGCTTAGGGTTCGAGCCGGATGCTACCGGTCGTGAAAATATTTTATATCGGGGACTGTTGTTGGGATTAACGCCACGGTTCATGCGTGAAAAACAGGCCGAGATCGTTGAATTCGCAGATCTCCGGGAATTTATAGATTATCCTATTAAGACATATTCTGCAGGCATGCAAGTGCGATTGGCATTTGCTATATCTACTGCGGTTGGTGGGGATATATTATTGCTGGATGAGGTTATTGGTGCGGGGGATGCGAATTTTATGGGTAAAGCGAGACAGAGAATTGCGGAGTTGATTGAGCGCGCAGAAATTCTTCTGCTGGCTTCTCATGATTTTGGCGCCCTTAATAGCCTTTGCCAGAGAGGATTGGTTTTTCACCGTGGTGAGATAGTTTTTGACGGCTCCATTCCCAAGGCGGTAGTCGAGTACAAGAAGGTGAATAATATTCCATGAGGAATGATCAGCCCTTGCGTGTAATGTGGTTGCTTAACCACACGTCAGCACGAAAATTTGAGATTCCAATGCTGAAACGCATTGGCGTGGAGCAGATATTCCAGCCAAAAATATTTCCAGCTGACCCAAGCTTTCGGAGTGCAAATATTGACTTCTCAGAGGATGATAGACTGGCTATATCAGTGCATGATCTGCAGGTTTTAAATGCGGCGGATTGGTATGCGGGAGCAAGCCAAGATGCCTGGGAGATTGCAAATCGACACTTTGATGTTGTTTTCTTGATATTGCATTCAGCGGAGGTTTTGGTATCTGCTGCGAAGTATTTTCGTGGGTCCATCATCTTAAGGGCGTTCGGGACGGAAAAACCAGTCACTTATGAGAAAATAATAGCGCACTACGGAATCGCTTCAACTGTGAGGGGTTTGGGTGGGCGATTCTATTTTGGTGAGGCCTATCCACATCTGGGGGATCAAGAGGCTAAGTATCTTCGTGACAGAAGATGCTATCTCCCTTTGGGTATGGAAAGTGTTGATTATAAGGATAGCTGGGAAGGTGCGCTAAAACAGGTTGTTTTTGTCTGCCCAGATATTGGATTCAATTTTTACTATCGGCAGATATATGAATCGTTTTGCCGAAGTTTTGGGGATCTACCCTATATCGTCGCTGGCGCACAACCGATTCAAGTGGATGACCCGAGGGTTCTCGGCTTCGTGAGCAATGAGCAGCATGCTCATAACATGACTCAAAGCCGCGTCATGTTTTATCACAGCCAAGAATCACATCATATTCATTACCACCCCTTTGAAGCCGTTCGCATCGGCATGCCGCTTGTATTCATGGGGGGCGGTATGTTGGATCGGATGGGCGGCTCGAAGCTTCCGGGGCGTTGCGAAACCATCCGTGAAGCGCGGCTAAAAATTGAACGTATCCTGAATGGCGACCAAGATCTGATCCGGAGCATCCGAGGAAGTCAAACGATGCTTCTGGATGCGATGAATCCAGCGAACTGTGAAGGTGCATGGCAGGCTGGTTTTGCCCGCATCGCCTCAGAACTCGCCCTGGCGCGCGCAGAACAAGCGCGTCGACCCCTCGTGACGAAGCGCAAACGCATTGCGGTGATCTTGCCTGTGGGGTATCGCGGTGGCAGCCTACGAGGCGCGTTGTTGCTAGCCAAGGCGCTGTATATCGGCAGTCGCCAAGCAGGAGAGCCGACAGATGTTGTGTTTCTGCATCTGGACGACCCTGCGGTGTATTCGACAACTGATTTTGATGACTTGGCCGAAGGGGTCCAGCGAAGGCCATATAAGTGGAAGTCCCTGCGAGCTGGCGAGGCGCGCCGTGCCATGCGGTACGCGGGCTTTCCGGAGTGGGAGCCCCTAGTTCAGCAATACCTCGTGCCCGACGACGGAATTCAGCAGCTGCAAGATTGTGACCTTTGGCTTGTCGTCAGCGACCGTTTGTCGAGTCCTTTGCTTCCACTGAAGCCCAATGTGCTCATGGTGTATGACTATTTGCAGCGCTATGAAGCCGTCATGCCGCAGGGCGCGGACTACTTTTTTCTACTGGCTGCTCAGTCTGCTGCGCGCGTGCTTGTGACCACAGACTTCACTTGGCGAGACGCAACCCAATATGCGGGTCTTCAGCCTCGCTTGGTTCGTCGGGTTCCTATGTTGGCGCCTGAGTTTCCCATACGCAGGGCAGCCCACAATAAGGAACGAGGTTCGGGTCGGGGCTACTTTATCTGGACCACCAATGCTTCCCTGCACAAGAATCATGCTCGCGCGGCGCAGGCCTTAGAGATCTACTACGGCGAATTGGGCGGAAAGCTGGATTGCCGCGTTACGGGGGTCAACACCCGGGACATGCTGACCAGTCAGACTCCTCATTTGCGAGAAATGGCCAAGGTCTTTGAACGCAGTGAACTGTTGAAGGCGCGGGTTCAGTGGTGCGGCGAGTTGTTAGACGCCACTTATCGCGAACTCGTGGAAGGGGCCGCGTTCCTATGGCATGCAGGTAATATTGATAACGGAACGTTCAGCGTGATTGAGGCTGCTTGCTTGGGGGTTCCATCGCTGTCCAGCGACTATCCCGCTATGCGTGAGATGGATACGCAGTTTGCACTGAACCTCGCGTGGATGGACGCCAAGTCTCCCCGCGATATGGCGGTTCAGCTTAAGCAAATGGAGTCTGACGCCCCTGGCAGGCGTGCCCACCTGCCTTCACCACAACAACTTGCCGGCCAGAGTGTGGAGGCGCTTGCACGCCAGTACTGGGAAGAGGTGCGCTCGTGCCTGTAAAAGAATACGGAATTTACGTCGCATATCCCCCCACGGTTGATTTGAGGGTGGAAGGTCTAGGTAGATACTTGGCGGCATTTCTCAAAGGGGCGGAGGGGCGCACTGACGTGCGCTTCACGATTGTTTGCCCCAGTTGGTCTCATGATTCATTGGAACAGCTATTCCTGAGCGAGGACGTTCCCATGGATCGCGTGCGCGTCATTGGACCTAAAGGAAAGCCGTACGCGCTCTACGTTTATGAGGCCTGGAAAAGTTACCTGAAACGCGAGCGAGGTTCGAGCTGGCTTCGGCGTCTGTCTCGTGGCATGGATAAAGTAGCCACTAGGGCGCAGATGCGCTTAGAGCGGCGGGGCATCACGGTAAACAGCTTATCCACGCTTTTGATGTTCTGCGTGGAGGCGCTGCCAGTGGGGGCCCTGCTTCTGATGCTGGCTCCCCTGTGGATTCCCATGCTGCTGGTCAATCGCTGGAAACCTCTCCTTCAACGCGGATTTCAGCGGCTGGCTCCCAGAATTGCTGTCAAAAGAGCTCGGCTGAAAGCTTTGCTGGATGAGCCGCAAGGGATAGGACTTGTTCAGCGTCTGTTTGCTGACATGGAGCACTCTGAGTCCCAGCGCATGCAGAAAGTCATTGAGCGGCTGCACGAGGTAACAGCTTGGTACTGCCCTACGGCCTTCTGGCCAGCGTTCAATGAGATCAAGGCCCCAAGGTTGATGTGTGTGCCGGATGTTGTATTGACTGATTTTCCCGTGGGTTTCTCATCGGTCAATGGAAACTACACTCTGCAGGTTTTTGAGAAGGTTCAAGAATCGATTCATTCTGCACACAACTTGGTGACCTACAGTGATGCAGTGAAATGGGGTACGCTGGTGGATCGCTATGGCGTTGATGCGGAAAAAATTTCTGTGATTCATCATGCTGCCAATAAATTGAACCGCTCTGTGGAAATTACAGGGTTTCCCGACACCGAAAAAACGGCAAAGCACCATTGTCAGAAGCTGCTATTCCAAGCACTACTACGTGCCACCAATATTGACTATACCTCTGGACTGGTCAATGGAGAGCTGCAGTTTATATTCTATGCGAGTCAGTTCAGGCCGAATAAAAATATTATTACCCTGCTTCGGGCATATGAGTATCTTTTGCGTAATCGCTATATTTCGCATAAACTGATATTGACTGGGCATCCGCGTTCGGCACCTGAGATACAAGATTTTATTTCTATCAATCGATTAGAGAATGATGTTCTATGCTTGCCCAAGCTCAGTATTGCTGAGTTGGCTGCTTGTTACAAGCTGGCGACATTGGCTGTTAATCCAAGTCTGAGCGAAGGAGGATGTCCCTTTACCTTTACTGAGGCGCTGTCCGTTGACACTCCAGTGGTTATGGCGCGTATACCGGTCACAGAGGAAGTTTTGACAGATCCTCAATTGCAAGAGATTAGTTTTTTTGACCCTTATGATTGGCAGGACTGCGCACGGCGCATTGAATGGGGACTTGCTCATCCGCAGGAGTTGCTAGCACGGCAGCGCATAACCTATGATCAACTTAGCCAGCGTTCCTGGTCTGATGTTGTGAATGAGCACATCGAAGTTCTGGACCGAATTTCCAGGGTAGATCGAATCAAGAATCTGCAATGATGTCTCAAAAACTGATAATTTTCGGATATGGTGGCCATGCGCGTAGTGCAGCCGATTTGGCGCTGGCATGCGGGTACATCAGTTTATTGTTTGTCGACGAAAATGCACGGCCTGGGGAGAGTTTTTTAGGGCATTCCGTAGTTTCGTCTCTGGCGATAGATGATTTTCAGGAATATAGCGCTTTTCCCGCTGCCGGTGACAATAAACGCCGAAGTCAGCAGTGTCTGGCTATTGAGCAGCTGGGTTTGCCTTTGGTTTCCCTTGTTTCTCCGCTCGCCAGTGTGGGGGTTGGAAGTTCCATCGGAGCAGGCTGCTTCGTAGGCCATCATGCGCACATCGGTCCTTTGGCGTCCATAGCCACTGGTTGTATTGTCAATACGGGAGCTGTCGTTGAGCATGAAGCTCAGGTTGGCGAGTATGCCCATATCTCAGTGAATAGCACGATTGCCGGAAGAAGCAGCTTGGGAGCATATTCAATGCTGGGGGCTGGCGCTGTCATCATCGATGGCGTGTCAGTTGCCAGCGGAGTTATGGTGGGTGCGGGAGGCGTGGTGCATCGATCAATAGTCGAGCCAGGCATCTACACAGGTGTTCCGGCTCGAAAGAGCAAGTAGATAGATGAATTGACTTAGGTGGCCTGTGCTGGATGTTTGCGAGAAGTCGGAAAAGCCATCAGCATGATGTGCGGGCACGGCAGCATCACATAAAAAAGGCTCCTTGATGGAGCCTTTTTTATTCGCTGCTTACTGCAGACTCAACGTGCTTGTAGGTGCTCCGTTGCCGCCATAATTTCCAGAATTCCTATTGTTCCCAAAACTCCGGATTTGTCCTCCCGATAATGTTTCTAGGCCCAGTCCGGTGTTGTTAGTAATGGTGCTGGACGAAATGCGAATTGACGATTGCGCACCAAACGAGCGCACACCACTTTGAATATTGCCGTCGGAGACCGAATTTTCGATGCTCATGCTGACAGGGCGCGATACGCTATTCGAAATAAAACCTGCATTGGTATTGGAGCTCACGATCGTATTCACGATGGATACGTCGCTTCCGTCATCAGCCCGGATACCGCGTTGACTTTGGTCGATACGAGTGTCGGAAATAGATACGGTAGCCAATGTGGCCGGACCAGGAACGATCCAGATGCCCCCGCCACCACAGTGGTCACCGAGAAATTTGCGAATGGCGAGATTGCTATCTGCCGGGGTTGTAGGTGCAAAATTGACGCATTGGCCGGTAACTCGGGACACTCTGACATTGTCGAGGATGACTCCCGCCGCGCTCAAGACATTGATGCCGTTGATGCCCGTGCCCGCACCGTCGATGACAACATTGCGAATGACAACATGTGCCGCCGCGTTATTGATGATGATGCCATTTGTCCCGGCAGAGAGTATGCCTCCAGCCTGCCCACCTGCCCCATCAATAGTGATGCTCTTAGTGATTGTGACTGCCCCAAAACCACCTGGGTCAAGTACGTTGATGGCCCCGTTGGTTGCAGTTTTGGAGATTGCACCCGCAAAGGTTTTGCAAGGAGCCGTTCGGCTGCAGGGATTTGCGTCGTCTCCTACCCCAGACACCCACGTACGCGTGGCTTGAGCATGGGCTGCGGACGCGGCCAGAAGAAGGCCGCAGATGAAGATGTAAATGTTGGGTTTGCGCATCGGAACCTCCAGTTGGATATTTGCTATCACTACTCTCTGTAACGCGTGCTGAGCTTACGCTGAATTAACCGCTTTGCAAGTGATGTTGGTACCAGTTGGTGTCCTAACGATCTAGCGGCCTGAAGGAGGGAAACGGTTTGTGGGCGAACGTTAAAATCCATCGCTCCGTTCAGAGGTTTGGATGCCTAGGTGACGGGGCGCATTGCGAATGTGGCCGGCGGACGCACAGGCGTCTGCATGCAACTGGTCTTCTTACAACTCTCAATCATGGCGCCACTTCAAATCACGACCACCTTGCTGGGCATCGGCCTTGCCGCCGTCATTCTGCTGCTCGTCCGGCGTGATCACCTCTACCTTCTGCACGGCCTGTTCTGGATCTTGGTCGCGGGGGCTGCGGCCGTCTTGGGAGTCTGGCCGGGTCTGATTGATCGTCTCGCGGTGGTGGTGGGCATCAGTTACCCGCCCGCTCTGCTTTTGCTGGTGGCTGTGGTGATCGTCCTCGTCAAGACGCTGCACACCGACATCGTCAATACCCGGGTGGAAAGAGATGTGAGGCGCCTCAATCAGCGGCTGGCCATATTGGAGGCAGATAACGCTGCTTTGCGAGAACTCCGGTAGCGTTAGTTGTCGCCGAAAGCAGGCATCGGAGGGGCGTTGCTTGCGGTCCCCCGCTTAGTTAGGGAGCTAGCTTAGATAAACCGATGCCAAGGGGTGATGGTGGGCGAGTTTCCACGCCTTGGCCAATGAAACGCTGCTGAGAATCAAGGAGCAGCGCGACGGCTTGCTCGGCGCACTTGCCACCGCGCAAGGCATAGCAGCGTGGTGGCCGCCATGTACTTGGCCACACTGAACCATGAGTTGAAAATTCGCGACTTGCCAACCGCGCGCAGATTCATGGAAACGGGCACTTCGACAATACGCAAGCCGGCGCGGCGCACCAGTAGCAGGGCGCCCAGGTCCTGATAGTCCAGCAAGGTGGCTTCACGCGATGCGAGTACCTGCATGGCTTCGGCGTTGTAGAGCCTGAATCCCGAGGTGAGGTCGCGCAAGTCAAAACCTGCCAGGTGGCGAAACCAGTTCCAGGCCAGTTGCCGCGTGCGACTGGCGCGCTCTGGGTAGGCTCCTATCACCAGGTCGGCCTGATCCCGCGCTCGCAGCAAAACAGGAATCTCGTTGACCTCATGCTGGCCATCGGCATCCATGGTGATGACTGCTTGGTAGCCATGCAGCAACGCATAGCGAATCCCCGCTTGCATACCACCCCATGCGCCCATGGGGAGCACAGGATTCAGCACGCGGGCACCTGCCGCGCTGGCAATGGCTGCCGTATCGTCCGTGCTCTGGTCATTGATGACCAGCACATCGTGCCAGCCCTGCGCATGCAGATGCTGCAGCACGCTGCCGATGGTGCCGGCTTCGTTGCGCGCGGGGATTACCACCAGGAGGTCCTTGCCCCGAGCCGGTTTTTCCGCCTCTGGGGTCACCAGCTTATAGCTGGTGGCGAGCGCTTTTGCGCAGGCGGCAATCGAGAAATATTCAAGCAAGGCACGCTGTCCCGCCGCACCAAATGCCGCGCGTTGTTCGGGCAGGTCTTGCAAGTGCTGGAACGCCGCCCGCCAGCCCGAAATACCGTCTTCCGGGGGAACGCGCAAGCCAGCATCGGCCTTTGAGACGACCCAGGGCATGCCGGATCCGGGCAGGTCGCTCACGATGCAAGGCCGGGCATGGTGCATGGCTTCTAGCAGCACCATTCCGAAGGCCTCGGTCCGTTCGCACGAAGCAAGGCAGAAAACGTCACAACTCTGAAGCAGGGCATGTTTCTCGTTGTCACCCACGTTCCCCAAAAGGCGCACATTGGGCGGCTCGCCGGACCGGGTTTGGGTTGCAATGAGGGTCTCCAGCTCTTGGCGGGACTCGCCTTCTCCAATGATCAGCAGTTCCAGCCCTGGCTGGCCCGTCACAGCGCGGACCAGTGTCTCAAAACCTTTGTAGTAGGTGAGGCGCCCGATCGACAACAGGCGCAGTGCGCCGCCATCTTCGGCTGACCAGCTTTTCAGCGGTTCGGTGTCGTCGGGTGGTGCCGGGTTCGTGCAATCCAGGCCCAGGGGAACTACATCGCATTTGTCCCGCCATGTTCGAAGCGGCTCGCTGGCTTCCAGGTACGGCGTGGATGTGGCAATGACCCGCGCCGCCTGGCTGAGTACGGCTTGTTCAAAAGGCCTGTAAAGGCGGTAGGCGATGGCAACTGCCGTGCGGATGCGTGATACCACCACGTCGGAATGCCAGTGCACCACCCACGGAATGTCGCGCGCCTGCGCCAGGGTGAGCGCCCAGAAAACAGAGTTGTTGGGCATGTGCAGGTGCAGCACATCAGGCTGGATGCGCTGAATGGCCTGTGCCAGGGCTCTTCGAAATCCCAGTGCGATGGGTGCGTAGATCACGCTGAACTGCACAGGCACCCGCTGCAACCAGACGGGATCATCGGGCAGGGGATCGCCGTGCACCAATGCATGGACATCCAGGCCCTGGCGCCGCTGCTCTTGAATCAGGTCGGCAAGAAACACTTCCATCCCCCCTCGGTGTGGGGGATAAAACTTGCCAATGTGTAATACGCGCAAAGTCACAGCCTGCCTGTCGCTACTTCTTTGGGGCAGCGATGATGGCGCGCATCTGGTTGTACTGCGGGTTCCTAGGGTCCAGCTTGATGGCCTGATCGATGTCGCTCAAGCTTGCTGCCTGATGGCCCGCCCGGTGGTGGGCGATGGCGCGGCCGTAGTAGACCGGGGCGCCGGGGTTGGTGGCAATGAGTTGATCAAACACCTCAATGGCTGCCTTGGTTTCGCCTTTGCCCACCCGTGCCATGCCAAGGCCGAGCAGCAGGCGCGGATCTTTGGGGTTTGTCTGCAGCAGCACCTTAAACCCGCTGATGGCCTCGTCATACCTTTGCAGGGCCATCGCGGTCTCCACCAGTCGTATGCGCACTGTGGGTACCGTACTCTGCAGTTGAGGATCTTTTTCAGCCTTGACCACGGCAGTGTGGAAGCTCTCCAGCGCGGGTGCAAGTTGCCCCAGCGCTGCTTGGGATTCGCCTCGGTGGTAATACAGGGCGGGCTCTGCGTACCCCTGCGCCTCTGCCGCGGCAAAAGCCTGAAGTGCTTCCGCGTGCTTTTTCTTGAGCTGCAGAACCACGCCCGCGTTAAAGCGTGCACTGCGTCCCAGTTCGCCCAGGTCTCCAAGGGCTGCCGCAGTAGACAGGTTCCACTGCGCTTGGTCTGTCATGCCTTTGCGCAGGTAGTAGGCCCCCAGATTCAGAAAAGGGCGGCTGCGCCCAACGGCATTGGCGGGGGCTTTGACATCAATCTTCTCGGCGGCATCGGTCCATGCGGCGACTTCGTCGCTCAAAGAAAGGTTGCGCTCCAAGGCCAGCGCCCCAAACACCAACCCCAGCACAGCGCCCAAGGCATAGATTGCTTTGGGCTTGAAACCGGTGAGCACAATCGCCAGCAAGCCAGGAAGCGCCACTGCCCACAGGTAGCTGCGATAAAGCACAAAAGGGTCCTGCACCCAGACGGTGATGAACTCCGTGGCAAACCACAAAAGTGGAAAAAGAAGGAGTACGGCAGCAAGACTCAATGCGCCTGTGCGACGAAGCAGCAGCCACGCGGCCCCTGCAAAGAGCGCCAGATATGCCACCGCGCCAGCCAAGTGCCAGGACGATGCAAAGCCCAGCGGAAAGGCGGGACGCAGGTCGATAGACATCCAGCCAACATAGGGCACGATCCAGAGCAGCCCGTATGCAAAGAAGAGCCCTGCTTGATTCAGGATGCTCAGGGGAAAAATCTGCTGCGTAATGCCCGGGCGAAGCGCTTCGAGCTGCTGCGCAAAGGCCACAGATTGCGCATCAAAGAGCTGACCAATCAAGTCGCCGCGAAAGTGCAGCAGTGCGGCAGTGGCCACGCCCATCAGCAAAAGTGCAGCACCCAACACGACGGCAATGCTCTTCCAGCTGGGGCGCCGTATGTGGATGTAGATAGGAATGGTCAGGGCGGCGGTCATCACAGCATGCTCTTTGGACAACATGGCCAGCAGATAGGCCAGCAGTGCGCCTGCGTACCAGACCATTCGCTTGGTTTGCAGCCCACGCACAAAGGCCCAGCATGCGAGCACGGCAAACAGGGTTGCCATGAGGATGGATCGTTGGATCAGGTAGCCCACCGCGTAAACCGCCATGGGGTGGAGTGCAAACAATGCCACCCCAACCTGCAATGCAGCCCTTTGCGATGCGGCAAAGTGCGCCTGGTCCTCCATGTCCTGCGGGAAACGGGTGCTGGCCATCAGCGCTTTGAAGAACGCATACATGGCAGCCACCACACCCAGGTGCAAGGCAATGTTGACGATGCGTTGCTTCCACCAGCCAGCGCCTGCGATCTGGTCCACCCAGACGAAGCTGCCGTACGAGACCATGCGCGCCTTGAGGTCGAGCAGGCTGCCATAGCCACTAAAGATGGAGCCTTCCGTGAGCCGTATGTCGTCAAACAGCAGCTCGTTGTTCAGTCCTGGCACATACACGCCCAGTACAGCCAATACCAAAACCAGGGCGAAAAAGTAGGGGGCTTTGCCGGATTGGGCCATGGAAGGGCGTTTGGAGGAGGGCCAGAGCCCAGGTGGGACGGTAGACCGAACCAGTTTAGCAGACCAAAAAACGTCTCAAATCGTGAAAAATGTCGCAGAAGAGAGCCGTTAGATGGAGCGCGCTGCGGTGGTTTGTAGTGCCGGCCGCTTTGGGCGTGACCGCATATGTCTGTCTTGTCTCCGGAGGGCGGTTACGGTTGGGATTTCTGTGGGCCCCGTCCGATCATCAAATCCAGGTTCTGAACAGCCGCCCCTGATGCCCCCTTGCCCAGGTTGTCGAACACGGCAGTCAGCAGCACCTGGCCATGGCGGGCGTTGCTGAAAACGCCCAACTGCAGCTGGTTGGTGCCGTTGAGGGCCTGCGGGTCCAGGTGCTGGGTGTCTTGCGCTTGCGCCAGGCCCAGGACTTCAACATGGTCCGCACCGAGAAAGTGCTGGGCCAGGCAAGCGTGCAAACGCTCACCGGTGGTGCCTGCGGGCAGCTGGCGCAGATGCAGCGCAATGGTGAGCGCAATCCCCTGGCGGAACGAACCATAGGCCGGAAGAAAAAACGGGCGTTGCGACAGCCCGGCATGCAGGGCGATTTCCGGGGTGTGTTTGTGTTCCAGACCCAGGCCGTAGAGCTGGAAGGCCGGGGCATTGGCTGCGTTGGGGCCTTCATGTTCGTCCACGCGAGCCCGTCCGCCGCCCGAATACCCCGACACCGCGTGGATGGTGGTGGGAAGGTCAGCGGGCACGAGCCCCGCCTGCACCAGGGGCCGCAGCAGGGCGATGGCGCCCGTGGGGTAGCAGCCTGGGTTGCTGACCCGCTTGGCGCCAGCAATGCGCGCGGCCTGGGCAGCGCCCATCTCTGGAAAGCCATACACCCACTGCGGGTCCGTGCGGTGCGCCGAGCTGGCGTCGATCACGCGCACGGCGGGGTTGACGATGGAGGCGGCTGCTTCGCGGGCAGGGGCATCGGGCAGGCACAGGATGGCGATATCGCAGCTGTTGATGGCCTCGGCGCGGCGGGTGGCGTTCTTGCGTTCGGCCGCGGGCAGGGTCAGCAGCTGCAGATCCGTGCGGCCACGCAGGCGTTCGTGGATCTGCAAACCGGTGGTGCCTTGGTCGCCATCGATGAAGACAAGGGGTGGGGTGGTCATGGGGCGGGTTCCTGCAATGGGGGGGGATGTGGAATCTTCGGTCCCGGTCTAAACTTTGAAAAATTGAATTTCACAAACATCAGGATCAGGTTTACTGAACGTCATGCGCGAACTCAATCTCGACCGGCTGCGCACCCTGGTCACCATTGCCGACCTGGGCTCCTTCGCAGAAGCCGCGCGCACGCTGCACCTGGCGCCGCCCACGGTGAGCCTGCACATCGCGGACCTGGAGGCCCACATCGGTGCGCCATTGCTGGTGCGCAAGCGGGGCGAGGTGCGTCCGTCCGCCGTGGGTGAGGTGCTGGTCGAACGTGCCCGGCGCTTGCTGGCGGACGCGGATGAAGCGATGGACCTGGTGCAACGCCAGGTGCAGGGGCTGGCGGGGCGTGTGCGCCTGGGCGCCTCCACGGGGGCCATTGCGCACCTGCTGCCCCAGGCCCTGGAGGCGCTGGGCCAGCACCACCCCGGCATCGACGTGCAGGTGGCCGTGCTCACTTCGCACGAAACCATGTCGCTGCTGGCCAATGGTGTGCTGGATGTGGGCCTGGTGGCCCTGCCACAGGCAGCCCTGCGCGGTGTGGCGGTGCTGCCGTGGCGGCGCGACCCAGTCATGGCGTTTGTGCCGTCCACCTGGCCTTCGCCCGCGCGGGTCACTCCCGGCTGGCTGGCGAGCCAGCCGCTGATCCTCAACGACGATGGCACCAGCCTGTCACGGCTGACGGGCGAGTGGTTTGCGCAAGCCGGCGAACACCCCAAGGCGCGAATCCAGCTGAACTACAACGACGCCATCAAAAGCCTGGTGGCGGCAGGCTATGGTGCAACGCTGCTGCCGCAAGAGGCTTCCACCTCCGTGCCACGGGACCCTCGCATCCGCATGCTGCCGCTGCAGCCCCGCCTGTGGCGGCCGCTGGGTATCGCGCACCGTGCAGGGCCAGTCGAGCGGGCCACCCAGCATGTGCTGGATGTGCTGTGGCAGCAAAAGCAGGGGTAGGGCAGTGGCAAGGCGGGGGCGGTACCGCCCATGCCCGTCGTGTTGCTCACCATGCGGCGCAAGATCGGATGCGCAAATTACAGATAAAAATCGGCTCTAGCGCTTATCTATAAGGCGCAATTAGCTATCAATATAGTAGCGTTGGTGGCTGCTTCAGAGGGGGTTCTCGGGCGCCAGCGCGCTGAGCACCATGCGCACGATCAGCTCCTCGGCCTTTTCGTAGTCGCGTTCTGTCAGTGCCGGTTTGCCCAGCAGCAGGGCGAACTGGGCCTCCTGCTCCGCATAGGCCTGCGTGACCGACCAGATGATGAACATCAGGTGCGTGAAGTTGACCTTGGCGATGCGGCCTTCTCGGGCCCAGCGTTCGAAGGTGCGCACCTCGGTCTTGAGCAGCGGCGCCACGCGCTCGATGATGGCGTTGCCATAACGTGGTGCACCGGCAATCACCTCTTTGGTGAAGACCTTGGCGCCCTGGGGGCGCGTGCGCGAATACTGCAGCTTGGCGCGGATATAGCGCCGCAGCGCCTGCTGGGGGTCGTCGCTGTGCGACAAGTCTTCCATCCCGGCCAGCCACTGGGTGAGCACGTCGTCGAGCACGCGCTGGTAAAGCGCCTCTTTGCTCGGAAAGTAATACAGCAGGTTGTGGCGGCTGATGCCGATGGCGGCAGCGATGTTTTCCAGCGAGGCGCCCTCAAAGCCGAACTGCGCAAAGTGGTTCTCGGCCTCAGTGAGGATGCCCTGTTCCTTGAGCAAGCGCGAGGCGGTGGGCGCGCGGGGCGTTGTCTCGTCGCTGGAGGTGGCGCGCGTTGTCCTGGGAGCGCGGGGGGCGGTGTCTGCGGGGGACGGGCGGGCGTCGGTCATCGCACCATTGTGGAACAAGCCAGGGGCCAAAAACTGGCATTTCGCTGGCGTGAGACGGGGATTTGTGGCGATTTGGCTGGCACGGGGTTTGCTCTAGGGATTTTACCAATTGGTAAATTTTTACGGGTTGGTAAATTGACCCACCACACAGGGCACCGCTGCGCCAAAGCCGCGGGCACCTGAATCCTACAGCGAGGCCCACGATGAAACCTCCGAAGTTTGCAAGCACAGGCACCTGCGCCTGCGCTGCATTGGCTGGCCCCAGCCGCATGCGCAGCCAGCGCTGCGTGGCACGGGCGCGTTGGAGCGCCTGCATGGCCTGCGCCCAGACCCCCACCCTCACCCTCTCGGAGGAAACCTGATGGACACACCCGCAAGCCGTGCCTGCGGCATTCATGCCGCACGCCTGAACCTGGCCGACTACGCCTCCAACTTCAGCGACGCGCACCCGCCGCTCACCCGCCCCCAGGCCCTGATCGAGGCCGAACGCTGCTACTACTGCCACGACGCCCCCTGCGCCACGGCCTGCCCCACGGGCATCGACATCCCCTCGTTCATCCACCGCATTGCGCAGGACAACAACCGGGGTGCTGCCCGTGCCATCTTGGAGGCCAACCCGCTGGGCGGAATGTGCGCCCGCGTGTGCCCCACCGAAGTGCTGTGCGAGCAGGCCTGCGTGCGCAACACCAACGAAGACAAGCCGGTGGAGATCGGCTCGCTGCAGCGCTATGCGACTGACGCATTTTTTGAAAAACCCGGTGCACCCCTGTTCCAGCGCGCAGCCGCCGCCGGCAAGCGCGTGGCCGTGGTGGGCGCAGGGCCGGCGGGCCTGGCCTGCGCGCATGGCCTGGCTGTGCGCGGCCATGACGTGGTGCTGTTCGAGGCACGCCCAAAGCTGGGCGGCCTCAATGAATACGGCCTCGCCAGCTACAAAACCACCAACAACTTTGCGCAGAAGGAGGTGGAGTGGTTGCTGTCCATCGGCGGCATCGAGGTGCGCACGGGCCAGCAGCTGGGCCGTGACATCACGCTCGACAGCCTGCTGGGCGCGTACGACGCGGTGTTCCTGGGCCTGGGCCTGCAGGGGGTGAACGCGCTGGGCGTGGCCGAGCCCACGGCCACAGGCCTGCGCAATGCGGTGGACTTCATCGCCGAGCTGCGCCAGAGCACCGACCTCTCGACCCTGCCCGTGGGCCGCCGGGTGGTGGTGATTGGTGGCGGCATGACAGCGGTGGATGCCGCCGTGCAGTCGCGCAAGCTGGGCGCCGAAGAAGTAACCATCGTCTACCGCCGGGGCGCAGAGGCCATGTCGGCATCGGCCGTGGAACAGCAATGGGCGCAGACGAACGGCGTGACCATCCGCCACTGGGCCGCACCGAAAGAGGTGCTGAGCGAAAACGGTGCAGTGAAGGGTGTGCGTTTTGCCGCCACGGCGCTGAGCGGCGGCAAGCTGGTGGAAACCGGCGAGACCTTCACGCTCGATGCCGACATGGTGCTCAAGGCCATCGGCCAGACCTTTGTGGCCGAGCCTGTGGGCAAAAGCATTGCGCTGGAGGGCGGGCGCATCGCCACCGATGCCGAAGGCCAGACCAGCCTGGCGCGTGTGTGGGCCGGTGGCGACTGCCGCGTGGGCGGCCGCGACCTCACAGTGGAAGCGGTGGAGCACGGCAAGGTCGCCGCTGTCTCCATCCACGCCGCACTGATGGCCTGAACCCCTTCCACCAAGTTTTCACGGGAGCAACCCATGGCAGACATTCGCAGCAATTTCCTGGGCATCCAGAGCCCCAACCCCTTCTGGCTCGCCTCCGCACCACCCACCGACAAAGAGATCAACGTCACCCGCGCCTTCGAGGCAGGCTGGGGCGGCGTGGTGTGGAAGACGCTTGGCGAAGACCCACCGGTGGTCAATGTCAACGGCCCGCGTTACTCCACGCTGATGTCGCAAGACCGCCGTGTGATCGGCCTGAACAACATCGAGCTGATCACTGACCGGCCGCTGCACACCAACCTCGAAGAGATCAAGCGCGTCAAACGCAACTGGCCGGATCGCGCCATGATCGTCTCGCTGATGGTGCCGTGCGAGGAGCAGAGCTGGAAGAGCATCCTGCCGCTCGTGGAAGACACCGGCGCCGATGGCATTGAACTCAACTTCGGCTGCCCCCACGGCATGAGCGAGCGCGGCATGGGCGCGGCCGTGGGCCAGGTGCCTGAGTACATCCAGATGGTCACGGCCTGGTGCAAACACTACAGCAAGCTGCCCGTGATCGTGAAGCTCACGCCCAATATCACCGACGTGCGCCAGCCCGCACGTGCGGCCAAGGCGGGCGGGGCGGATGCCGTGTCGCTCATCAACACCATCAACTCCATCATGGGTGTGGACCTGGACCGCATGGTGATGAGCCCGAGCACCGACGGCTGGGGTTCGCACGGCGGCTACTGCGGCCCGGCCGTCAAGCCCATTGCGCTGAACATGGTGGCCGAGATCGCGCGTGACGCGCAGACGGCGAGCCTGCCCATCAGCGGCATTGGCGGCATCACCACCTGGCGCGATGCGGCCGAATACATTGCGCTGGGCTGCGGCACGGTGCAGGTGTGCACGGCGGCCATGGTGTACGGCTTCAAGATCGTGCAGGACATGTGCGACGGCCTGTCCAACTTCATGGACGAGCACGGCTACGCCACGCTCGACGACTTCAAAGGCCAGGCCGTGCCCACGGTCAAGGACTGGAAGAACCTCAACCTCAACCACATTGAAAAAGCCGTCATCAACCAGGACGCCTGCATCCAGTGCGGCCGCTGCCATGTGGTGTGCGAAGACACCTCGCACCAGGCCATCACCTTCACCAAAGAGGGTGGCGTGCGCAAGTTCGAGATCAACGAGGCCGAATGCGTGGGCTGCAACCTCTGTGTGTCGATCTGCCCCGTGCCTGAGTGCATCACCATGCGTGCGCTGGAGCCGGGCGAAGTTGATGTGCGCACAGGCAAGAATGTGACGGGCGAATACGCCAACTGGACCACGCACCCCAACAACCCGCAGCGCGTGTCTGCCGCAGCTTGATATGTGCCCCTGCGAGCGTGTGCCACAGACCCTGCAAGGCGTTGTGACAGCACCCGTTGTGGTGCTGATTTGCAACGCATGCTGCACTGCATCTGGTGCAGTTCTTGCGTGATCTCTAGCATCGCTCGCTTCCCTTTGCCCGCCATCTGCCAGCGTGAGGGCGCTGAAACAGACGGCGGGTTGTGTGCAACCCCAACGACGTCTTTGACAGGAGTACAGGCATGACCAACAGTACCGGCAGCGCTGCCCACGTGGCGGGGCTAATGCCCGGCGGAGCCTCCAACACGCTCGCCAATGAAGATCTGCTCCCCACCACCGCCGCGCAGCGACACTGGACCTGGAAAGACTTCGCCGCACTTTGGGTGGGCATGGTCGTGTGTGTGCCCACCTACACCATGGCCAGCTCCATGCTGGACCAGGGTTTCACCTGGCAGATGGCGGTGTGGCTGGTGTTCCTGGCCAACTGCATCGTGCTCGTGCCCATGGTGCTGATCGGCCGCGTGGGGCCCAAATATGGTGTGCCGTTCCCCGTGCTGGCACGTGCTTCGTTCGGCGTCAAAGGCGCCAACCTGCCCGCTGTGCTGCGGGGCCTGGTGGCGTGTGGCTGGTTCTCCATCAACTGCTATTTCGGCGCGCTGGCGCTGCATGGCTTCCTGAACATCCTGGGCATGGGGCTCGCGGGCCCGGCCGAGGGGCAGACCATCAGCACCTCGCAGTTCATGTGTTTCCTCGCGTTCTGGGCAGTGCACATCTACTTCATCTGGAAGGGCCCAGAGTCCATCCGCAAGCTCGAAGTGATCGCCGCGCCGCTGATGATCATTGCGTCCATCGTGCTCGTCGTGGTGCTGATGATGAAGGTGCCTTCGGGCCAGCTTTTCAACCTGCCTGCCAAGGTGGTCGAGGGTGGCCCCAAGACCTGGGCGGCGCTGACGGGCCTGGTCGGCTTCTGGGCTACGCTTGCGCTCAACATCCCGGACTTCACGCGCTTTGCCAAGTCGCAAAAGGACCAGGTCATGGGCCAAGCCATCGGCCTGCCGATTCCCATGGCACTGTTCTCCATGGTGGGTGTGATTGGTTTCTCGGCATCGGCCATCCTGTATGGCAAGGCACAGTTGTTCCCCGACGGCCTGCTCACGCAAATGGGCAGCGTGGCTGCGGGCGTGGGCCTGCTGGTGATCCTGCTGGCCAACCTGACCACCAACGTGGCCGCCAACCTCGTGTCGCCTTCGTACGACTTCAGCCAGGTCGCACCGTCCAAGATCAGCTTCCGCATGGGTGGCCTGATTGCCGCGCTGATTGGTCTGGTGTTCATGCCCTGGAAGCTGCTGGCCACCTCGGGCGGCTACCTGTTCACCTGGCTGGGCGGCTACGGCACGCTGCTGGGCGCCATCGCGGGCATCCTGCTGGTGGACTACTACCTCGTGCGCAAGAGCGAGCTGAAGGTGGACGACCTGTACCGCCGTGGCGGCGAATACGAGTACAGCAATGGCTGGAACGTGCAGGCGCTGATCGCCTTTGCGCTGGGCGTGCTGCCCTGCCTGCCGGGCTACCTGGCTGTGTCGGGCGTGATCGACAAGGCGGCTGTGCCCGGCCTGCTGCTCGCGCTGTTTGACTTTGGCTGGTTTTTCAGCCTGGCCGTGGCCGGCACCTACTACTACCTGACTGCCAAGAAGAAGTGACCCCTTGGCCCTGCCTGGGCCTGGTGCCAGTGCAGGGCCTTTTTTGATCTGATCCGCATCCTTGAAGGAGACCCCCCATGACCCAAGCCCTTGTGATCCGCGGTGGTACCGTGGTCAACGCCGACCGTGAACAGCGCGCCGATGTGTTGTGCGTCGATGGCCGCATCGTGGCCGTGGGGAATGGGGCTGCGGCGCAGGCCCCCGCAGGCGCGCAGACGCTGGACGCCAGCGGCCAGTACGTGCTGCCCGGTGGCATCGACCCGCACACCCACATGCAGCTGCCGTTCATGGGCACCGTCACCATGGACGACTTCTTCACCGGCACGGCGGCTGCGCTGGCCGGCGGCACCACGAGCATCATCGACTTCGTGATCCCCGACCCGCAGGAGCCGCTGATGGACGCCTACCGCAAGTGGCGCGGCTGGGCGGAGAAGTCGGCCGCCGACTATTCGTTTCACGTCGCCATCACCTGGTGGAGCGAGCAGGTGCGCGCCGACATGGGCACGCTGGTGCAGGACGAGGGCGTAAACAGCTTCAAGCACTTCATGGCCTATAAGAACGCCATCATGTGCGACGACGAAACCCTGGTGAACAGCTTCAAGCGCGCGCTGGAGCTGGGCGCCATGCCCACGGTGCACGCCGAAAACGGCGAGCTGGTCTACCTGCTGCAGCAAGAGGTCGCCAAGATGGGCATCACCGGCCCCGAAGGCCACCCGCTGTCGCGCCCACCCATGGTGGAGGCTGAGGCCGCCAACCGCGCCATTGCCATTGCCGACGTGCTGGGCGTTCCCATCTACGTGGTGCATGTGAGCTGCATGGAGTCGGCCGACGCCATTGCCCGCGCCCGCGCGCGCGGCCAGCGCGTGTACGGCGAGGTGCTGGCCGGCCACCTGCTGGTGGATGACAGCGTGTACCGCGACCCCGACTTTGCCAAGGCCGCCGCCTATGTGATGAGCCCGCCCTTCCGCCCCAAGGGTCACCAGGAGGCGCTGTGGCGCGGCCTGCAGTCGGGCCAGCTGCACACCACGGCAACGGACCACTGCACCTTCTGCGCCGCGCAAAAGGCCATGGGCAAGGAGAACTTCGCCAAGATCCCCAACGGCACCGGCGGCGTGGAAGAGCGCATGGCCGCGCTGTGGGATGGTGGCGTGAACACCGGCCGCCTCACGCCCAGCGAGTTCGTGGCCATCACCTCGGCCAACGCGGCCAAGCTGTTCAACATCTACCCGCGCAAGGGCTTCATCGGCGAAGGTGCCGATGCCGACCTGGTGCTGTGGGACCCCGAGGGCACCAAGACCTTCTCGGCCCAAACCCAGTTCAGCAAGGGCGACTTCAACATATTTGAAGGCCGCACCGTGCGCGGCATCCCCAGCCACACTGTGAGCCAGGGCCGCGTGGTGTTTGCCAACGGCGACCTGCGGGCTGAACAAGGCAAGGGCCGCTACATCAAGCGCCCTGCGTTTGGCGCCAACTTCCAGGCCGTGCAAAAGCGTGCGCAGGACCTGGCCCCTACCGCCGTTGTGCGCTGACTGCTGCAATGCATCCGGAGAACACCATGGACACCAAAGTGAAGACCGACATCGAGAACCTGCGCATCAACGGCGATCGCCTGTGGGCGTCGCTCATGGAGCTGGCGCAGATCGGCGCCACCCCCAAGGGCGGCGTGTGCCGCTTGACCCTCACCGATCTGGACAAGCAGGGTCGTGACCTCGTGACCCGCTGGGCGCGCGAAGCGGGCATGACCGTCACCATCGACAAGATCGGCAACGGCTTCATGCGCCGCCCCGGGCGCAACAACAGCCTGCCACCCATCATGACCGGCAGCCACATCGACACCCAGCCCACGGGCGGGAAGTTCGACGGCAACTACGGCGTGCTCGCCGGCATCGAAGTCGTGCGAACGCTGAATGACCACGGCATCGAGACCGAGGCCCCTATCGAAGTCGCCTTCTGGACCAATGAAGAAGGCAGCCGCTTTGTGCCCGTGATGATGGGCTCGGGCGTGTTTGCCAAAGCCTTCACGCTGGAGCACGCCTACGCCGCCACCGACACCGAAGGCAAGACGGTGAAAGGCGAACTCGAGCGCATCGGCTACATCGGCGAGCAGGAGCCCGGCGACCACCCCATCGGCGCGTACTTTGAAACCCACATCGAACAAGGCCCGGTGCTGGAAGACAACGACAAGACCATCGGCGTGGTCAGCGGCGTGCTCGGCATCCGCTGGTTCGACTGCACCGTGACCGGCATGGAAGCCCACGCAGGCCCCACCCCCATGGCCCTGCGCAAGGACGCGATGCTGGCCGCCACGCGCATCATGCAAGACGTAGTCGCTGCCGCCCACCGCCACCCGCCGCACGGGCGCGGCACCGTGGGCATGGTGCAAGTGTTCCCCAACAGCCGCAACGTCATCCCCGGCCGGGTCAAGTTCAGCATCGACCTGCGCAACAGCACCGATGCGCTGGTGGACGCCATGGCCGCAGAGGTCAAGGCCCGTGCCGAGCAAGTGGCCAAAGAACACGGCGTGCAAGTGCACATCGAGATGGTATCGAGCTACCCCGCACAGCTCTTCCAGCCCGAATGTGTGGAAGCCGTGGGCCGCGCAGCCGCCAAGCTGGGCTACAGCCACATGCCCGCTGTCTCGGGTGCGGGGCACGATGCGGTGTACATGGCCAAGCTCGCACCCAGCGGCATGATCTTCATCCCCTGCAAGGACGGTATCAGCCACAACGAGATCGAGGACGCCAAACCCGAGCACATCGAGGCGGGCTGCAACGTGCTGCTGCATGCCATGCTGGAGAGGGCTGGGACTTGATGCTATTTAAATAGTAGCTGTCGACGCTTGATGGAAAAGCGCTGGCGGCTGTTTTTACTTGAAGTCTGGCTGCACGTTGTCAGTGCAGCTCCGTCAGCCCTAAAAAGTGGTCCAGCATGTGGAAGTGGTCTTCAAAGAATTCCTCTTCCATCCCCGCCAGCTGGTCGATGCGTGTCCACTGCACCTGCAGCGCGTCGTCGTCTGCTTGCACGTTTGGAAACTGCGCATCTCCCAAATCAAAGTAGTGCGCATGCGTGATGGTGCGGCCACGCTGGCTGCGGTCGGGGTGGTCGAACACGGCCACGGACTGCAGCGCGGCGCGCATGGTGGCCTCGGGCAGGTGGCAGTGGGTTTCTTCCACCAGTTCGCGCAGGCAGGACTGCCACACCGTTTCGCGCTGTTCGATGAAGCCACCGGGCACGGCCAGCTGGCCCTTGCCGGGTGCGTGTGCGCGGCGGATCAGCAGCACATGGTCCTGGCAGCGCAGCACCGCGTCCACCGTCACGAAGACGGGTGGGTAGGGCGCGGCGGCCCAGGCCTGGCGGTAGCCGCGCAGCATCTGCCACTCCTGCTGCAGCGCCAGGTAGTGCGGGGTCTGCGCAAACTCGGTCAGCGTGGCCAGGGTGCTGGCAGGCATCTGGTCGGCCAGGGGGGCGAGAGCAGACTGCACCGTGTCGGGTGTGGCGCCAAACCAGGCGTCGCGGATGGCGGTGGCGTCGATGGGGCCCTGGCGCTCCACATGGATCAGCTCCCAGCCCGGGAACGCGCTCAGGTAGCCGCTGGTGGCGTCCTTGAAGTGGCCCACCAGACCGATCCGCGCACCGGGTGTCGTCAGCCGCGCCACGCCCTGGCGCACAGCCTGCACCCAGACCGCCTCGTTGTAGTAGTCGCGCATGGGCAGCACCACCATGCGGCTGCGGTCGGCCTCGGGCAGCGCATTGCGCAGCATGGCCTCGCGTTCTTGCCAGGTGAAGGGGTTCTTGGGCGAGCGCGCCTGCCAGGCCGAGCCCACCACCACGATGACCTGCTGCGCGCTGTCGAGCGCGCGCTGCAGCAGCGCCATGTGGCCGTTGTGCACGGGTTCAAAACGCCCGATGTAGATGGCGGTATCGACCATGTGTCTCCAGTCGTTATCGGGTGATTTTTAAGTGTTTTTGGTCGCTAGCGCTTATCTGTAAAGCGCTAGCAGCTATCTTTTTGGTAGTAATTTTACCCTGGAGCCGTATTACACATACCGCGCAGCAATAGGCATCTGCCGCCCACTGCCAAAGGCCCGTGCCCGCACGCGCACGATGGGCGGGGCCTGACGGCGCTTGTATTCGTTGCGCGCCACCATCATGCGCACGCGTTGCACCAGGGCGCGGCCCGCGTCGTCGGTTTGCAGCTGGGCGACAAAATTCTGGGCCGCCGCGTGCTCCGCGGCAGAAAGGCGGTCGCCTTCGATGAGCAGCTTGAGCACTTCGTCGAGCACGGGGTAGGGTGGCAGGCTGTCCACATCGCGCTGGCCGGGTGCCAGTTCGGCCGAGGGTTCCTTGTCGATGATGGCCTGCGGGATCAGCTCGCGCCCGGCGTGTTCGTTGACGTGGCGTGAAAGGGCAAACACCTCTGTCTTGTAGAGGTCGCCAATCAAGCCCAGGCCGCCGTTGGTGTCCCCATACAGCGTGCAGTAGCCCACCGAGATTTCACTCTTGTTGCCCGTGGTCAGCAGCAGGTGTCCAAAGGCGTTGGAGTATTCCATCAGCACCGTTCCGCGAATGCGCGCCTGCAAATTTTCGAGCGGCAGGCCCACCAACGGCTTGCAAAAGCTGGCCTCGAACTGCTGCGCGTAGCTCGCCACCAGCTCGGCAATCGGGTGTGTGAAGAGCTGCACGCCCAGGTTGTGGCACAGCGCCACCGAGTCATCGACCGAGCCGCTGCTGGAGTAGCGCGAGGGCATGGTGATGCCGACCACGTTGTCCGCACCCAGCGCTTCCACGGCCAAGGCGAGCGTCAGCGCGCTGTCGATGCCGCCCGAGCTGCCCACCACCACCTGCGTAAAGCCGCAGCGCCGTGCGTAGTCGCGCAGGCCCAGCACGATCTGCTGGCGGTAGAAGTCCATGGTGGGCAGACCCTGTGCGGGCACGGGGGCGGGGCGTGCGCCTTCCGCGCTCAGAAAATGCCCGTTGTCGAACTGCAGCGTGCACACGTCTTCCACAAACCGCTGCGCTTCAAAGACGACACCCGCATCGGGCTCGGCCGCGAACGATGCACCGTCGTACACCACCTGGTCGTGCCCACCGATCTGGTTCACGTACAGGATCGGCAGGCCGTGGCGGCGCGCGGCGTCGGCAAAGATCTGGTGACGCTGCTCGCGTTTGCCGGTGTGGCTGGGACTGGCGTTGATGCTCACCACCAGGTCGGGCGCGGCGTCGCGCATGCGCTCGAAAGGGTTGGTGGCGTAGTCGGCGCCGTGGTCGTTCCAGCCGTCTTCGCAGATCAGCAGGCCCACCTGCGTGCTGCCGATGCGCAGCACCTTGGCCACGTCTGGTCCGGGCTCGAAGTGGCGGCGCTCGTCAAAGATGTTGTACGTGGGCAGCAGCTGCTTGGCGTATTGCAGGCGCACAGCCCCGCCTTGCAGTACCAGCAGGCTGTTGTGCAAGCGCTTGCCGGGGCCGCGCGCGGGTGTGGGCGCGCCCAACACCCAGTGCAGCTGGGGTAATTCAGCAGAGGCCTGTTGTAACGCGGAGATACCGGCCTCGATGCGTTGCTGAAAGCCGGTTTCCTCCAGCATGTCGCCGGGGTAGTAGCCGCACAGCGACAGCTCGCTGAACACGACGAGGTCGGCCTGTTCGCGCGCCGCCTGCTGCGCGGCGGCCACCATGCGGGCCACGTTGCCTTCGATGTCGCCGACAGTGAAGTTGAGCTGGGCAAGGGTGATGCGGAGCATGGTGTCAGTCCTTCACGTTGAAAACCTGACGCAAGTAGGCCAGGTAGGTTTCATCGTCGCACAGCGTCTTGCCGGGCGTGTCTGAGAGTTTCGCCACAGGTTGTCCGTTGGCGCGCACCAGCTTCATCACGATGTTGAGCGGTCGCATCTCCGGTGCGTCGCCCATGTCGTTGGTGAGATTCGTTCCAATGCCAAAGCCGAGCTGTGTGCGGTCGCCAAAGTGGCGGTACAGCATGAGGGCGCGTTCCAGGTCGAGGCCGTCCGAGAACACCAGCCGCTTGGTGTGTGCGTCGATGCGCAGCCGGGTGTAGTGCGCTAGGGCTTTTTCGCCCCAGGCCACCGGGTCGCCTGAGTCGTGCCGCAGGCCGTCGAACAGCTTGGCGAAGTACAGGTCGAAGTCGGCCAGAAAGGCGTCCATGCCCACGGTGTCGGTCAGCGCAATGCCCAGGTCGCCCCGGTACTCCTGCACCCAGTCTTCGAGCGCGGCCTTTTGAAAGTCGCGCAGCCGCACGCCCAGCGCCTGGTAGGTCTGCAGGTATTCGTGCGCCATGGTGCCGATGGGCACTAGGCCCAGGTCGCGCGCCAGCAGCACGTTGCTGGTGCCCTTGAACCACTGCGGTGTTTGTGTGGCAAAGGTCTGCACCACCTCGCGCTGCCAGGCCCCGCTGTAGCGGCGGCGCAGGCCAAAGTCGAACAGCTCGAACGGGTGGCGCAGCGTGGCCTGTTGCGCCAGGGCCTGCAGCTGCAACACCTTGGCGGTCAGCCGTGCGCGGCCGCTGGCGAGGGCCTGGGCCGCGTCAAAACGGCGGAAGTACAGCTCGTTGACGATGGCCAGCACAAAGATCTCGAAGCCCATCACATGCACCTGCGGGCCACGCGCCACGATGTGCAGTTGCTCGCCTTCGGCCCAGGCGCTGATGAAGCTGCGCTGGAACTGGAAGATGCGCAGAAAGTCCACGAAGTCGCTCTTGATGTAGCGCAGGCTGCCCACATAGGCCAGCTCTTCGGGCGTGAAGCGCAGGCTGCACAGGTGGTCCAGCGCAGCGTTCACCTCGGGCAGCAGCTCGGCCAGCGGGTAGGCTGGGGTGTTGCGGCACACAAAGCGGTATTCGCTTTGTGTTTGTGGGTGGCGGTGCAGCAGGGCCTGCCACATCGTGAACTTGTAGAGGTCGGTGTCGAGCAGGCTGGTGATGACGGGGTTCATGGTGTTGCTCCAAAATTGGTAGCTGCTAGCACTTGATAGATAAGCGCTAGAGCCTGATTTCATTCATATTGGCGAGATGCGCACCGGCTGCCCGCATGACCTGCAGAAATGCCTGGTGCTGCGCCTCGAACCCGCCCACGGGGCTCATGCCGTCGGTCAGCAGCACGATGCGGCTCGCCTGCCAGCCCGGCACCAGGCGGGGCAGGTGCTGCACGATGTGCTCGGTGGTTGATCGCACGCAGTGGCTGCTGGCCTCGCCCGCGACCAGCAGCACATCGGCCTGGCCCAGCGACTGCAGCAGGGCGGTGTTGAGTGCGGTGCCTTCGTCGTCCGCATCGGGCACCTCGGCCTCGATGGCGCTGTAGTGCTCCGTCCAGGGGTTGGTGCCCTTGAACACATTGCGCACCGCGCGCTGGTGCTGGAGCTGCCAGGCCCCGCAAGCGGCCAGTACATCGGCGTGCACGCCATGGCCCCAGCTGCCCACCTCGCAGTGCACCGGCCACACCATCAGCGTATAGCGGCCCTGGGCTTCGAGTGCGTCCAGATACCCCAGGGTGCGGGGGAGGGCCGTGGTATCGCGCGGTGTGTAGTCGCCTGCGCGCACCTGGGCGGCGGTGATGGGGGTGAAGGGCGCCACATCGGCACCCGCGCCGGTCTGCCAGAAGCCAGGGTGGGCGATATCAAAGCGCTGGTGCGAATCGAGCGTAACGGTGATCCCATCAAGCTGGTCTCCCTGGTTGCGGATGAACTGGGCCAGGCGCTGCATGTCGGCATGGGCACCCGGCACAGGCAGGGCGGGTGCGGTGCGTTGGCCGGTCAGTACATCGGTGGGTTGCCAGGCCATGGGCAGGTCGCAAAAGTCGTTTTGCGGGTCAATCACCAGCAGCTGGATGTTGCGGGGCATGGTCTTCTCCTGGGTTGTTGGATGCAGTGTAAGCTTGTTAGTAAAAAAAATAAACTAACTAAGTTGAAAGCACTTGTTTCGTAGTGGTCTCAAAGAATTTGCTCTAGGGAATGTGGTTCTCGATCTGGGTTCCGGTTTGTTTATGCTTGTGACAAACTCGGCGCATGAACGAATCCGCCTTGCCCACTGTGATCTGTACCGTCGATGTGGTGTTGCTGACCTTGCAGCAAGGGGTGTTGCAAGTGGCCCTGTTGCGCCGTGAGCGCGCGCCGTTTGCCGGGGCTCTGGCGCTGCCGGGTGGCTACATCCATGCGCAAGAAGATTCCGATGCCCAGGCCAGCGCAGCCCGGGTGCTGCGCGACAAGGCGGGCTTGCAGAGCCCGTACCTGGAGCAGTTGGCCACCTTCTCCGGCCCGGTGCGCGATCCCCGGGGCTGGTCGCTGGCCGTCGCTTACTGTGCCCTGGTGCCGCCTGAGGTGCTGGCGCAGGCACCGCTAACGCTGGTACCCGTGGCCGAATTGCCTGCGCTGCCTTTTGACCACCGTGCCATGGTCGATGCCGCCGTGGCCCGCGTGCGCAGCAAAAGCCAGTATTCGTCCATGCCCGTGCACCTGTGTGCCGAGCCGTTCACGCTGCCGCAGTTGCAGGCTGTGTACGAGGCGGTGCTGGGCGAGCCGGTCAACAAGGTGAGTTTTCGCCGCAAGATGGACGAGTTGGCCATGCTGGAGCCGGTGCCGGGAGCGCTGCAAGGCGGCGGCGCCCACCGCCCCGCGCAGCTGTACCGGGTACGCCCGGCCTACCGGCGCAATCTGTCGCTGAGCGCGCGCGGGCTGTAGCGCGGGCTTAGCGCACAAACTATTGGACCGCCGCACGGAAATCTGGCACAAACGCAAACTTTGTGTCCCACGAACGGTGGGTGCGTCGCGCGGGCCAGGATGGCTGCCGTTGCACCACCAACAACAAGCCGGCACAACGCTGGCACCTGAGGGAAATCCATGTCTTTGCGGCTCAAATTCAACCTGGTGCTGGCGGCCGTGCTGCTGGTGGCAGCGGCGGGTGCGGGAGTTTATGTACACCGCTTTCTGCAGCAGTCTGCCATCGAGGAGGTGCAGCACAACTCGCAGATCATGATGCACGCGGCCATGGCGATCCGCGACTACACGACAGAGCTGGTCAAGCCCCACCTGGATGTGACGCTGGCCGAGAAATTCCTGCCACAGACGGTGCCTGCCTACGCGGCCACCGAAACCCTGCGCCGCCTGCAGAACCGGTTTCCGGGCTATGAGTACAAGGAGGCGGTGCTCAACCCCACCAACCTGCGCGACCGTGCCAACGAGTGGGAGGAGCGCATCATCAGCGACTTCCGCGAAGGCCGGGCCGACCTCAAGAAAGAGGTCACCGGCGAGGTGGGCGAGGGCATGCACCGCGCCATGTACGTGGCCCGCCCCATCACCATCAAGCAGGCGCAATGCATGGCCTGTCACAGCACACCGGCCGTGGCGCCGCCCACCATGCTCAAGGTCTATGGCGACAAGAACGGCTTTGGCTGGGGCATGAACGAGACGGTGGGCATCCAGGTGGTGAAGGTGCCGATGTACTTCCCGCTGGAGAAGGCGCGTCAGACCTTCAACACGGTGATGGCGGCGCTGGTGGGTAGTTTTGTGCTGCTTTTCGTCGGGCTCAATCTGTCGCTGTCGTCGCTGGTGATCGAGCCCATGGCGCGGCTCAACCGCAAGCTGGAAGACCTGGCCACCAAGGACTTCCTGACGGACCTGGTCAACCGCCGCCGCTTCTTTGAGAGGCTGGAGACCGAGATGGCCGACACCCGCATCAAGAAGGGCAGTCTGTCGGTGGTGATGTTTGACATCGACTTTTTCAAACGCATCAACGATACCTTTGGGCATGACTCGGGCGATGTGGTGCTCAAGAGCACGGCGCTGCGCGTGCGCGAACTTCTGCGGTCGTCCGACTGCGCTGCGCGTTTCGGGGGCGAGGAGTTCATCATCCTGCTCAAGGAAACCCCGGTGGATGCCGCCATGGCCATGGCCGAGGCAGTGCGCGCGCGCATTGCAGGCGTGCCGTTCGACGCGGTGGGCCATGTCAGCGCCAGTTTTGGCGTGGCCACCTGGGACCACAAGGAAGACAGCCACGCCCTGATCAAGCGCGCGGACACGGCGCTGTACAAGGCCAAGTCCAGCGGTCGCAACTGCGTGGTGCAGGCCGAAGAGTCCGTATGACCCCTTGCGTGTCTCCGGGCCGAGCCCGGCACGCTCAGGCCATGGCGGCCTTGGCCTCCTCATAGTCAGCCCGGTAGTCCGCCGCCAGCGCGGTTTTTTGCTTCTCCGTCAGCAGCTTGCCGGCCATCTGGAAGAAGCGGTGTTCTTCTTCCTTGAGGTGGTGTTCCACCTTCTCCGCCAGTTTCTTGGCCAGCGGCAGCCAGCTGGGGGTGGCCGGATCTGCCTCTTCCAGTGACTCCAGCAGTTCATCGAGCTGGTGGTGCTCTGAAATGGCGTGGCGGGACAGGTCGATGCCCGCGTCGTGCGCCATCAGCGGAATATAAAAATGCCGTTCCTCAGCCCGTTCATGGGCCGTCAGTTCCTGCTTGAGCTGGTCAAACAGCTCTCGCCGCTCAGGGGTGTCTCCGCTGGTGTCGGTGAGTGCGGTGTACAGCGCTCGTTGGCGTTCGTGGCTCTCGCGCAGGGCTTCAAAGATATTGGTGGTGTCGGTCATGGTGCGGCTGTGTGGGGAATGTGGGGCTGTGACAAAGGTGCGCTGGGCTACTTGAGTACCTTGCGCGCGGCACCCACGCCGATGACGGCCAGCACCACAAACACCACGGCAATCACCAGGAACAGCACAAACAGGACCTTGGCGATGCCCGCCGCGCCTGCGGCGACTCCGCTGAATCCCAGGGCACCGGCGACCAGGGAGATCAGGGCAAAAATGATGGCGTACTTCAGCATGGTGGTCGCTCCTTGCAGTGGATGTTCAGGCAGCGCGGGGCTGCGAAAGGGTGTGCAGGAACGATACCGAGGGGCCGTCGGCAGCGCCGTCAGTGCGGGCGGGCGGTGGGTGTAGGAGAGGGCCGCTGGCGGGCGGTGGTGAAGCGCCAAAAAGAAAAGCCGCAACGCGGAGCGTTGCGGCTTGGGAGGTGGGGCGGCTCTGACGGTCTTTTGGTCTGCGCTCACATCGCTGACGCGATATGAGCTTCGCCCGCAGACCGAAAACCGCGCTACCGCGCGGCGGGCTTTACAGCCCGGCTGCAGCGCGCAGCGCAGCAGCTTTATCGGTCTTCTCCCAGCTGAATTCGGGCTCTTCGCGGCCGAAGTGGCCGTAGGCTGCGGTCTTCTCATAGATGGGACGCAGCAGGTCCAGCATCTGGATGATGCCCTTGGGGCGCAGGTCGAAATGTTCGCGCACCAGTGCGGCCAGACGGTCGTCTGGCACCACGCCCGTACCTTCGGTGTACACCGTGATGTTCATCGGCTCGGCCACACCAATGGCGTACGCCACCTGGATCTGGCACTGGCGCGCCAGGCCTGCGGCCACGATGTTCTTGGCCACATAGCGGGCAGCGTAGGCTGCCGAGCGGTCCACCTTCGTTGGGTCTTTGCCGCTGAAGGCGCCGCCGCCGTGGGGGCAGGCACCGCCGTAGGTGTCCACGATGATCTTGCGGCCGGTCAGGCCACAGTCACCCTGCGGGCCGCCGATGACAAAACGGCCCGTGGGGTTGATCAGGTAGCGGGTGTTTTGCAGCCATTCCTTGGGCAGCACGGGCTTGATGATCTCTTCGATGATGGCTTCGGTGAACGAAGCCTTCATCTTGGTCTGCGTTTCGCTCTGGTCGGGGTGGTGCTGGGTGGAGAGGACCACGGTGTCGATGCTGTGGGGCTTGCCGTCCACGTAGCGCATCGTGACTTGCGACTTGGCGTCGGGGCGCAGGAACGGCAGGCGGCCGTCCTTGCGCAGCTGGGCCTGGCGCTCGACGAGGCGGTGCGCGTAGTAGATGGGCGCGGGCATCAGCTCGGGCGTTTCGTCGCAGGCGTAGCCGAACATCAGGCCCTGGTCGCCGGCGCCGGTGTTCAGGTGGTCGTCGCTCGCGTGGTCCACGCCCTGGGCGATGTCGTTGGACTGCTTGTCATAGGCCACGAGCACGGCGCAACCCTTGTAGTCGATGCCGTAGTCGGTGTTGTCGTATCCGATGCGCTTGATGGTGTCGCGCGCCACCTGGATGTAGTCCACGTGGGCGTTGGTGGTGATTTCGCCCGCCAGCACGACGAGGCCGGTGTTGGTCAGCGTTTCGGCCGCCACGCGGCTGCGGGGGTCCTGCTTGAAGATCGCATCGAGAATCGCGTCCGAGATCTGATCGGCCACCTTGTCGGGGTGGCCTTCGGAGACGGATTCCGAGGTAAAGAGAAAGTCGTTCGCCATTTGAATAAACTCCTGTGTTCCGGCATTTGGGGCGTTGCCCTCACCCCGAAGGAGATCTGGCGAACGCTTTAGCAGATTTTTTTAACGTCGCCCTGCAAGTTGCTCATTTAACTCAGCGACCCCGTCATTTTAATGCCAGTCGTCTTTCGATTCTTTTCCGTATTTCCACTGTGGTTGCTGCACATCATGGGCGCGGCCATGGGGTGGATTGCGTTTTGTGCGTCGCCCACGTACCGGCGTCGCTTTCTGGCCAATTCGGCCCTGGCAGGGTATTCGTTGGGCGACGTGCGTGCCGCTGTGGCCCATGCCGGCCGCATGGTGGCCGAGCTGCCGCGCCTGTGGCTGGGGGCGCCACTGCCCTGCCGCATCGAAGGCGAGGCCTGTGTGGAGCAGGCGTATGCGGCCGGGCGCGGCATTTTGTACCTCACGCCGCACCAGGGGTGCTTCGAGCTGTCGGCCCAGGCGGCGGCCCGGCGCTGGAGCGCGGAGCGCGGCCCCATCACCGTGCTGTACCGCCCCGCGCGCCAGGCCTGGCTGGCCAAGGTGATGGAGACCGCACGCAACCGGCCCGGCATGCTGGCCGTGCCCACCACGCTGGCGGGTGTGCGCCAGATGATCAAGGCCCTGCGGCGGGGTGAGGCCGTGGGCCTGCTGCCCGACCAGGTCCCTCCGGACGGGCAGGGCCTTTGGGCGCCGTTTTTTGGCCGCGATGCCTACACCATGACCCTGGCCGTGCGCCTGGCGCAGCAGACGGGTGCTGCCGTGGTGCTGGTGCGCTGCGAGCGGCTGTCCTGGGGCCGTGGTTTTGTCACCCATTTCGAGCCGCTGGCGCAACCGCTGTCGGACCAGTTGGACGTTGCCGTTGTGCAGATCAACCAGGCCATGGAACACCTTATCCGCCAGTGCCCCGAGCAATACCTGTGGGGCTATGCCCGCTACAAGCAGCCGCGCGCCGAGGCAGCGCCTGCTGCGGGAGCTGCGGTATGACCGGCCGCCTGGGTGTGTGGTTCATGCGGGTGCTGGCGCACCTGCCGCTGCCTGTGCTGCGCGGCATGGGGTGGCTGCTGGGGCAGGTGGCCTTTGTGCTGGTGGCGCCCCGGCGCAAGGTGGCGCTGCGCAACCTGGAGTTGTGTTTCCCGGACTGGACCGAGGCGCGCCGCCGCGCCGTGGCGCGCGCCAGTTTTGTGGTGTTCTGCCAGACCTGGCTGGACCGCAGCTGGCTCTGGGCCGCGCCCCGCGAGGTGGTCGAGCGGCGCGTGCAACTCAGAGGTGCCGTGCACGAGCTCGACGGCGACACGCCCACCATACTGTTTGCGCCGCACTTCTATGGCATGGATGCGGGTGGCCTGGCGCTGCCGCTGCATTCGGGCCGAGCGTTCACGTCCATTTTTGCCACCCATCCCGATCCGGCGGTGGATGGCTGGTTCATGGCCGGGCGCCAGCGCTTTGGTGACGTGCGCATGCTCAACCGCTCGGACGGCGTCAAACCCATCATCGCCAACCTGCGCAAGGGCGGCCTGCTGTACCTGCTGCCCGACATGGACTACGGGCGCAATGATTCGGTGTTTGTGCCGTTCTATGGCGTGACGGCGGCCACCATCCCGTCGCTGTCGCGGTTTGCGCGGCTGGGGCGCGCCAAGGTGGTGGGTGTGTATTCGCGCATGACGCCCACAGGCTACGTGGCCGAGGTGTCGCCCGCCTGGGCGAATTACCCCACCGACGATGCCGAGGCCGACACCCTGCGCATGAACCACGAGCTGCAGGCCGTCATCAACACCATGCCCGAGCAGTACTACTGGGTGCACAAGCGTTTCAAGACACGGCCCGAAGGCGAACCGTCTTTTTACGCCTGAAAATTTGAGTCAAATCAGCATCTTGCGCCTATCTGTCAAGCGCTGGTGGCTATCATTTTGATTGCAAAAATCGCTGCAGTTCCAGGGCCACGCGCTCGGGGTGCTCGTGCACGATCCAGTGCGAGGCCTTCTCCACCTGCCGCAGCTGCAGCTGCGGCACCCAGTCCGGCAGGCCGTCGAGCAGGCCGGGCAGCAGGGCCGGGTCGTCCATGCCCCACAGGACCAGCGTGGGCACCGTCACCGTCAACATGGATTCGGGCAGGGTGATGGCCTGCGCGCCCGGGTCACCATCGCGGGGTGGGCGCAGGGGGCTGGCGCGGTAGTAGTTGCAGGCACCCGTCAGGCCCTGCTGCCACAGCGCGCGGTACTGGGCGCGCACGCTCTCGGTCAGCCACGCGGGGGCGCTGCCGTCTGGGGCGTTGAAAAAAGCGAACAGGCGGCGAAAGTCGTCCTCGGCCAGCAGGGCCTCGGCATCAGGCCTGCACAGGAAGTGCATGTACTGGCTGCCCGCCTGCTGCGCAGCGTTGTGTGCCAACTCTCGCACAAAGGCGCCAGGGTGGGGGGAGTTGATGATGGCCAGCCGCTTCATGAGCTGCGGCTGCTGATTGGCCAGGTTCCAGGCCACGGCGCCGCCCCAGTCGTGCGCCACCAGGCATTCCAGCGCGCCGCCGGGGCATTCGTGGGCAATCAGCGCCACAAGGTCCTGCACCAGATGCTTGGCACGGTAGGCATCCACTTCGGCGGGGCTGCTGGAGGGGCCAAACCCGCGCAGGTAGGGCGCCACGCAGTGGTAGCCACCGTTTTCGGGGCGGGAAAAGTGCAGCAGCAGCTCATCCCAGATGAAGGCACCCTCGGGGAAGCCGTGCAAAAACAGCAGCACTGGGCGGCCCGCCACGCCGCTTACGCGGCAGTGCAGGGTGGTTCCGTGGGGCAGGGGAGCGGAGACGGTCTGGATCATGGCGCTATGCATCTAATAGCTAATAGCGCTTGATGGATAAGCGCTAGGGCCTAATTTGACTGAATATCCTCAGAATCACCGAGCTCTGGGGGCTCAACGGCGGGGGCAGGGGCTGCGTCGCCCGAGGCTTGCACCGGGTGCGCCCACTGCCACAGCAGCTGTGCCACCTCGTCCACGCCTTGTTTCTTGAGGGCCGAGAACATCATCACCTCTCCGCCGGCCGCGTTCAGTCGCGTAATCGACAGGATCTTGGCTTGCTCCGAGCGTGTGAGCTTGTCCGCCTTGGTCAGCACGATCAGGAATTTCAGGCCTTCTTCGACCCGTGGTCGCAGCACTTCAAGCAAGGCCTCGTCCAGCTCGGTCAATCCGAGCCGGGGGTCACACAGCAAGACGATGCCGGTGAGTCCAGGGCGGCTCACCAGGTAATTGACCATCACCTGCTGCCAACGCACCTTGTCGGACCGCGACACCTTCGCGTAGCCGTAGCCGGGCAGATCCGCCAGCACCGCATCGGTCGCGCCGTGCTTGCCCAGTGAGAAAAGGTTGATGTGCTGCGTGCGCCCGGGCCGTTTGGAGGCGAAGGCCAGCTGCTTTTGCTGCGTGAGCGTGTTGATGCAGGTGGATTTGCCCGCGTTGGAGCGGCCCACAAAAGCGATCTCGGGCACATGGATGGGCGGCAGGTGGTGCAGCTGGGCGGCCGTGGTCAGAAACCTGGCGGTGTGCATCCAGCCCATGGCGATCTTGGCGTCGGGAGCGGGCGGAAGGGAGCCAGCAACTGGCGCGGTGGAAGAGGTCGTCATGGAATATTGGGAGGCTTGGGAGCCTCATTGTAGAATCGCGAGGTTTTGCGCACATAAACACAGACCCTCGATATGAAGTTGCTCGCCTCTTTGCTGACGGCTGCCGCACTGGCAGCACCTGTTTTTTCGGCCTATGCGGCGGGCGATGCCCCCAAAGCGGCCAAGCCGGATCTCGTCAAAGGCGAGGCCAGCTACACCGCAGTGTGTGCTGCCTGCCACGGCGCCGATGGCAATTCGGCCATTGCGGCCAACCCCAAGCTGTCGCAGCAACACCCCGAATACCTGGTCAAGCAGTTGCAGGAATTCAAGTCCGGCAAGCGCAACAACGCCATCATGAAGGGCTTCGCCACCGCGCTGTCGGACGAGGACATGAAGAACATTTCGTACTGGGTGGCTTCCAAGGCGGCCAAACCCGGCTTCGCCAAGGACAAGAACCTGGTCTCCCTGGGTGAGCGCATCTACCGTGGCGGTATTGCCGACCGCCAGATCGCTGCCTGCGCTGGCTGCCACAGCCCCAATGGCGCAGGCATCCCCGCCCAGTACCCCCGGCTGTCGGGTCAGCACGCTGATTACACCGTGGCCCAGCTCAACACCTTCCGCGATGGCTCGCGTGCCAACAGCACCCAGATGACGCAGGTGGCGGCCAAGCTGAACGACAAGGAAATCAAGGCCGTGGCGGACTACATCGCTGGCCTGCGCTGATTGACTTGATTTTCGTCAATCTTGTGGCCCGCTAGACCGGGTTGCACGGAACCTACCGCCAATAACAATCCCAAAACGGGCGGGCCCATCGCACAGATGGTCCCGCCCTTTTTCTTTCCTTCTCTCGCGCCTCCTCGCCGTCTCCTTTCTTTTTCATCCATGTCCGATAACACCCAAGGCCTTCGCATCCAGTCTGGTTCCCAGGCCTGGCGCGCCGGGATCGAGCTGCTGTCCTCCATGCGGTTCGCGATCTCGCTGCTGACGGTGATCTGCATTGCCTCGGTGATCGGCACGGTGCTCAAGCAGCACGAGCCGGCGGTCAACTACGTCAACCAATTCGGTCCCTTCTGGGCGGAGTTGTTTGGCGCCATCCAGCTCAATGCGGTCTACAGCGCCTGGTGGTTCTTGCTGATCCTGGCGTTTCTGGTGATCAGCACATCGCTGTGCATCGCCCGCAATACACCCAAGATCCTCATCGACCTCAAGGTCTACAAGGAAAACATCCGCGAACAAAGCCTGAAGGCTTTTCACCACAAGGCCGAGGCAACGCTTAGCGGTTCTGCCGAGGTCGAGGCGCGCCGCATTGGCACCCTGCTGGCCGGTGGCGGATGGAAGGTGCGCCTGCAGCAGCGCGACACCACCTCTGGCCCCGGCACTGGCTGGATGGTGGCGGCCAAGGCGGGTGCTGCCAACAAGCTGGGCTACATCGCCGCGCACAGCGCCATCGTGCTGGTGTGTGTGGGCGGTCTGCTGGACGGCGATCTCATCGTGCGCGCCCAGATGTTGCTGGGGGGCAAGACACCGTACCAAGGCGGCGGCCTGATTGCCGATGTGAAGCCCGAGCACCGGCTTTCCGAGCGCAACCCCACCTTTCGGGGCAACCTGCTGGTGGCTGAGGGCACACAATCGAGCACGGCCATCCTGAATCAGTCCGACGGCGTGCTGCTTCAGGACTTGCCGTTTGCCATCGAACTCAAGAAGTTCATCGTGGAGCACTACTCCACCGGCATGCCCAAGCTGTTTGCCAGCGAGATCATCATCCACGACAAGGCCACGGGCGAGAAGACGCCGGCGCGTGTGGAGGTGAACCACCCGGCCAGCTACAAAGGCATCGAGATCTACCAGTCGAGTTTTGACGACGGCGGCTCGCACCTCAAGCTGCGCGGCGTGCCCATGGTGGCAGGCGCCAAGCCCATTGAGGTCGAAGGAGTGGTCGGCAATTCCACCCAGCTGACCAACAACGGTGGCGGCCCGGGCAGCGAGACGCTGACGCTGGAGTTCACAGCACTGCGTACCATCAATGTCGAGAACTTCGGGGGTGCAGGCCCCGGTGGCAGCGGTGTGGATGTGCGCAAGGTGGACCTGCGCGAGTCGGTGGAATCCCGCCTGGGCGCTGCCAACAAGACCGTCACCAAAAAAGAACTGCGCAACGTGGGCCCGAGCGTGAGCTACAAGCTTCGGGACGCAGCGGGCCAGGCGCGTGAGTTCCACAACTACATGCTGCCTGTGGACACGGGCGATGGCGTGCCGGTGTTTCTGCTGGGCGTGCGCGAAACCCCTGCAGAGCCATTCCGGTACCTGCGGGTGCCAGCCGATGACAAGGGCAGCATGGACGGCTTCGTTCGCATGAAGGCCACCCTGGCCGACCCCTCGGCGCGCGAGCAGGCCGTGCGCCGCTATGTGGCGCAGGCCATCGACACCTCGCGCCCGGATCTGGCCGAGCAGCTGCAGCAGTCTGCACTGCGGGCCTTGGCCCTGTTCGCGGGCCAGGGCATGGTCGATGGCAAGCCCACTGGTGGCCTGCAGGCGGTGTCGGACTTCATGGAGGCCAACGTGCCCGAGGCCGAGCGCGCGCGGGCGGGTGAGGTGCTGGTGCGCATTTTGAACGGCACGTTGTTCGAGGTGGCGCAGTTGTCGCGCCAGCGTGCGGGCCTGCCGCCGCTTCCGCAGGACGACCAGACGCAGGGCTTCATGACGCAGGCCGTGCTCTCGCTCAGCGACGCGCAGATCTACCCCGCACCGCTGGCGTTTGAACTCAAGGACTTCACCCAGGTCCAGGCCAGTGTTTTCCAGGTGGCGCGAGCCCCTGGCAAGAATGTTGTCTATCTGGGATGTGCCTTGCTGATCCTGGGCGTTTTTGCCATGCTCTACGTGCGCGAACGACGCGTCTGGGTCTGGGTGGCGCCGCAGGACGGGCGTACCCACGCCACCATGGCCCTGTCCACCAACCGCAAGACCATGGACGGCGACCAGGAGTTTGTCCAGCTCGCACAAAAACTGATCGGGGCATCGCCCCGCGAAGGCACCGCATGAATACCGCGACTTCTTCCTCCACGGCCACCACGATCACCCTGAACGAGGGTTTTTTTGCCCGCCGCAACTGGTTCGACTGGCTGTTTGCCGCCATCGTGGCCGTGGGCGGGCTGTATGCGTTGCAGCGCTACGGCGCCTTCATGGACGTCTACGAGAAAGGTATTTTGCTGGGTGCCATTCCGTGCACGATCTGGCTGGGCTGGTTCTGGCGCCCCTTGCGCGCGCTGATGCTGATCGTGGCTGCGGTGGCGCTGTTGGCTATCGGCCTGTACCAGCAAGACGGTGCGGGTAGTCTGGCGCGGGCCGACACGGTGTTCGGCCTCAAGTATTTCCTGTCGAGCCAATCTGCCATCCTGTGGATGAGCATGCTGTTCTTCATGAGCACCATCTTTTACTGGGTGGGCATGTTCTCCCGCGGCGAGGGGCGCACCATGAGCATGCTGGGCTCGCGCATTGCCTGGGTGGCTGTGGCCATGGCGCTCATCGGCACGCTGGTGCGCTGGTACGAAAGCTACCTCATCGGCCCGGACATCGGCCACATTCCTGTGAGTAATTTGTACGAGGTGTTCGTGCTGTTCTGCTGGATGACGGCGGCGTTCTACCTGTACTACGAACAGCAGTACGACACGCGTGCACTGGGCGGGTTCGTGATGTTGGTAGTCAGTGCCGCCGTGGGCTTCCTGCTCTGGTACACCGTGGTGCGCGAAGCGCACGAGATCCAGCCCCTGGTGCCTGCCCTCAAGAGCTGGTGGATGAAGCTGCACGTGCCCGCCAACTTCATCGGCTACGGCACGTTTGCGCTGGCCGCCATGGTGGCCTTTGCCTACCTCATCAAGCAGCAGGCCACCGAAACCCGCTGGTACAAGCTGGCGCCGCTGTGGCTGCTGGGCGTGGTGCTGTGTTTCGAGCCTATCGTGTTTCGCCAAGGTGCGACCGAGAACGGTGGCAGCTACTGGATGGTGTACTTCGGCATTTCGGCTTTCATCGTGGCTGGCATCCTGCTGGGCCGCAAGCGCATCGCGGCGCGCCTGCCCTCGTTTGAGATCCTGGACGACGTGATGTACAAGTCCATCGCCGTGGGCTTTGCGTTCTTCACCATTGCTACCGTGCTCGGCGCGCTGTGGGCGGCCGAGGCCTGGGGCGGCTACTGGAGCTGGGACCCGAAGGAAACCTGGGCGCTGATCGTCTGGCTCAACTACGCCGCCTGGCTGCACATGCGACTGATGAAGGGGCTGCGCGGCACCGTGTCGGCCTGGTGGGCGCTGGTGGGCCTGGCGGTGACCACGTTCGCGTTTCTGGGGGTGAACATGTTCCTGAGCGGTTTGCACAGCTACGGCACGCTGTGATGGGGTGAGGGCTCAGTCGGGCATCGGGGTGGGGCCGGCAACTATTGCGTCTTCGGTGTAACCTGCGTGGTCTAGGGAACGAACTAACAGTTGTGCTGCTCTACTGCTGCAGCTGTTTCCACCAGACCATGACCGGAGCCTCTCCATGCTGATCCCTTCGCGCGATTCGGGTTTCAACCACCCCCACTCCTCCGAAATCACACCCCGCGCGGTCTACGAAGACCGGCGCCAGATGCTCAAGCTCATGGCGGGCGGCGCTGCAGGTGCCGCGATGGCGGCCTGGGCAGGCCGCGAGGCACTGGCGCAGCAGGCGCAGGTGGTGCGGCCCAACAAGCTGGCTGCGCTGGCGGGTGCCAAGTCCACCGTGGCGGGTGCGGTCACGATGGAAAAGCTCACTGACTACAAAGACGCGAGCACCTACAACAACTTCTACGAATTCGGCACCGACAAGGCCGACCCCGCGCGCAATGCCCACACACTCAAGACCACGCCCTGGACGGTGGAAGTGGAAGGGCTGGTCAAGAAGCCGGGTAAATACGGCATCGAAGACCTGATCAAGCTCAGCGCACAGGAGGAGCGCATCTACCGCCTGCGCTGCGTGGAAGGCTGGTCCATGGTCATCCCCTGGGTGGGTTATTCGCTGGCCGAACTGATCAAGCGTGTGGAGCCCCAGGGCAGCGCCAAGTATGTGGAATTTGTGACGCTGGCCGACAAGGCCACCATGCCTTTTGTCGGATCGCGCGTGCTCGACTGGCCCTATGTGGAAGGCCTGCGCATGGACGAGGCAATGAACCCTCTCACTCTGCTGGCTTTTGGCATGTATGGCGAAGTGCTGCCCAACCAGAACGGGGCGCCTGTTCGCCTGGTGGTGCCGTGGAAGTACGGCTTCAAGAGCGCCAAAAGCATTGTCAAGATCCGCTTTGTCGAGAAAGAACCCGGCACGGCATGGAACAAGGCGGCCAAGCAGGAATACGGCTTTTACTCAAACGTGAACCCTGAGGTGGACCACCCTCGCTGGAGCCAAGCCACCGAGCGACGCATTGGCGAAGATGGCCTGTTTGCCAAAAAGCGCAAGACGCTCATGTTCAACGGCTATGAAGCCCAGGTGGGGCAGCTGTACGCGGGCATGGACCTCAAGAAGTTCTACTGATCTTCATTCGCCTTTTTTCTCCGCTTGACGTGTAGGTAAAGCGGCAGAAGAGGGGCGCGGATCACCATGCGCAAACTCTTCCTCCATCCTGCCGCCAAGCCCGTGGTCTTTGCACTGTGCCTGCTTCCGTTGGCGTGGCTGGTCTACGCTGCGGCGGCCAATCAGCTGGGCGCCAATCCGGCCGAGGCCCTGATCCGCGCCACGGGTGACTGGACGCTGCGCGCGCTCTGTCTGGTGCTGGCCGTTACGCCGCTGCGCGTGGTGACTTCCACGCCCCAGCTTGCGCGCTTTCGGCGCATGCTGGGCCTGTTCGTATTTTTCTACGGCCTGCTGCACCTGCTGAGCTACGCCTGGTTCGACATGGGTTTTGATGGGACCGACATCGTGCGCGACATCATCAAGCGGCCTTTCATCCTGGTCGGGTCTCTGGCGCTGCTGGTGCTCACGCTGCTTGCCGCCACATCGTTCAACCGCGCGATCAAGGCTTTGGGCGCAAAGCGCTGGCAGGCGCTGCACCGCAGCGTATACGCAGTGGCGGGCCTGGCCATCCTGCACTTCTTCTGGATGCGCGCTGGCAAGAATGATTTTGGCGAGGTGGCGGTGTATGCGGCGGTTTTGTCAGCTTTGCTGGGCTGGCGGCTGTGGCACCGGCTGCGCAAGCGTCGGCCAACCCAGGGTACGGCGGGGGCCAAGGCATCCCAAGCCGCCCGCACGTCGTAGCGCTGTGCTTGTGGAGTTATTTGCTATATAAATAATAGCTGCTGGCGCTTGATGGTAAAGCGCCAGCAGCAAATTTAGCCTGAAATTCCAAGACCTGTGGCTACCGCGCCGGTGCCGCGCGCATCTGCCGGGTCACAGGATCGATGTAACCGGTGGGAATCTGGTAGGCCCGATCGTCAAACAGGTCGATGCCACACATGAGGTTCTCGATCCAGCTGAAGAAATCGCTGATCGCCTGCTTGCCCATGATGGGCGCGCCATGCTGTGGCACCAGCATGGCGATATCCAGTTGCCGTGCCATGCGGACCCACAGCCGCAGGATCTTGTTGGACACCATATAGCGGCGGTGAAATCCCTCCATGCGCGGGATGTGGGCGTGGAGGTCGGTCACTGGCACACGAGCCTCGGCGCCCGACATCATCGACACCCCCAGGTCGCCGGTGAACAGGATGCGGCTGACCGGGTCGTAGAAGTGAAAGTTGCCCTCGGAGTGCATGAAGTGCGCAGGCAGCAGCACCAGTTCATGGCGGCCCAGGGGCAGATGTCCGCCACTGTCGGGCACACCGATGACGCGATTTTCCGTCTTGCCTACCTTGGTGAAGTGGGGCGCAAAACGTTCCCAGACGCGTGAGATCACCAGGTCGGCCTTGGTGCTGGTCATCCAGCGATCCAGCGAGGCAATGATGTCTGGGTCTGCATGCGAAGCGATCAGGTACGACAGCTTGTGCGGTGGGAAGTGCTTGGTCATCCCCATGAACAGCTCGTTGAAGGCCAGGTTGCCACCGGGGTCGATGATGGCGCCGGTGTCGTCGTCCACGATCAGAAACTGGTTGGCCTGAACGGCCTGACCGTCTTCTTCGATGAGGTCGGTGAACATCAGACAAGCATGGTTCTTGTCGCGGTAGAGTTCGAGGGCCATGGCCATCCTGCGGTGCAATAAAGCACGAACTGTACGATTGACCCTCTGAGACGTCCTTGATAGAAATCAAGTGCCTTGGTGGTATTGGTGGCCAGAACCGTTGTACCGGTCCTTCTGCCGCTATTCAGCGCGGCGCTGACGCTGCGGCTGCGGGGGGCTGCGCAGGGCTGGCGGTACCGACGCCGGGGGTCAAGGTCTGAGGCAGGGTCGCACGCTGCGCAGCTGCCGGACTGCTGGGCAAATACAGGGGGCCCCGTTGACCGCAACCTGCAAGGGCTGCCGCACTGGCAGCAAGGACAAGCGTCCTGACTAGAATTTGGGAAGCTATCAACATGCGCAAATTGTAATGACCGACCTCGAATTCATGGACCACGCCGAAAAACTGCTGCTTGCCGTCGAGCGCAGCTGCGATCGCATCAACGATGCGACCAATGCCGATGTGGACGCCCAGCGCTCCGGGGGCATGGTGACATTGACGTTCCCCAACCGCAGCCAGATCGTCATCAATCTGCAAAAACCTCTGCACGAGGTGTGGATGGCCGCGCGGTCCGGTGGTTACCACTACCGGTTTGACGGCCAAGCCTGGCAGGACACCAAAGGAGCTGGCGAGTTCTTTGAGTGCCTGAGCCGCGACGCAGCCGCCCAAGCGGGTTTGCCACTGCAGTTTTCAGCGTGAGCCACCCACCTGGGTGGCTCACGTCTCTCAGATAGATAGAAGAGCGTCCGCAAACACCATCAGTTGCGGAACAGGTCCAGGATGCGGTTCCGCTCTTCGGTGGGCGGTGGCGCTTGTGGAGCCACAGCGGGTGATGCGGATCGGTCATCGAGACCCACACTTGGAATACCGCTGTTGCGCGCGTACTCGTCGTAGAACCATTCCCCGCCGACATTGACCACGCCAGCGGGCACCGTGGGCTCCATGACGGGAACACCCTTGAGTGCACGTTCCATGAAATTGATCCATACCGGCAAGCTGAGGCCACCCCCTGTTTCGCGGCTTCCCAGGTTACGCGGCGTGTCGTAGCCAATCCAGGTCACTGCAGCGATCGTGGGTTGGTATCCGGCAAACCATGCGTCCACAGAATCGTTGGTGGTCCCGGTTTTTCCGTAGAGGTCTGGCCGCTTCAGAGTCGCTTGCGCCCGCGCTGCGGTACCGGAGCGCGTGACCTCTTGCAGCAAGCTGTTCATCACGAAGGCGTTGCGGGCATCAATGGCGCGCGGTTGTTCGCTGGTGACCGGCGGAGTCGTTTCAGAGATGACGCGACCCTTGTGGTCGGTGACCTTGGTGATCAGCCAGGGGTTCACGCGGTATCCGCCGTTGGCAAAGACGGAATAGGCCGTAGCCATTTGCAGGGGTGTGACGGAGCCCGCGCCCAACGCCATGGTGAGGTAGGCCGGGTGCTTTTCAGCATCGAAGCCAAAGCGGGACACCCACTCCTGCGCGGTCTTCGGCCCGACGGCCTGCAAGATGCGGATCGAGATCATGTTCTTGGACTTGGCCAGTCCCGTGCGCATGCTCATGGGGCCGTCGTACTTGCCATCGTAGTTCTTGGGCTCCCATGGTTGGCCACCGGTCACCCCTGCATCAAAGAACAGAGGGGCGTCGTTGATGACCGTTGCGGGCGTGAACCCTTTCTCCAGTGCCGCAGAGTAGATGAAGGGTTTGAAACTCGACCCGGGTTGGCGCCATGCCTGTGCGGCGTGGTTGAACTTGTTCTTGTCGAAATCAAATCCGCCGACCAGCGCCCGGATGGCTCCAGTGCGCGGGTCCAGTGCCACCAGGGCGCCTTCGACTTCGGGCAGCTGTGTAATTTCCCAGGCGTTCTTGGGTGTTTTCACCACCCGGATCACTGCTCCACGGCGGATCTTGATGTTGGGCGCGGCCTTGTCACTCAGGCCGGACTGTGCGGGCTTAAGTCCATCGCCGGTGATTTCCAGTGTGTCGCCGTTCGCGCGGGCTGCAACGATTTTGCGCGGCGAGGCCTCCAGAACCACGGCAGAAAGGACGTCGCCGTTGTCCGGGTGGTTGGCCAGCGCGTCGTCAATGGCGTCTTCCACCTCCTGGGCCGCCGTCGGCAACACCACAAACTTTTCCGGTCCTCGGTACTGCTGGCGCCGCTCGTAGTCCATGATGCCTCGGCGCAGCGCCGCGTACGCAGCCTCTTGTTCCGCAGCGTTAAGTGTCGTGTAGACGTTGAGTCCGCGTGTGTAGGCCTCGCTGCCATACTGCGTGAAGATCAGCTGGCGCGCCATCTCGGCCACGTACTCTGCATGAATCCGGGTACTGTCCGGGCCGGTACGGATCTTGAGTTCTTCTTTCTTGGCATCTGTCGCCTGCTCGGCGGTGATGAAGCCGTTTTCCTCCATGCGCTCAATGATGTAAAGCTGCCTGGAGCGAGCCCGCTTGGGGTTGCTGATGGGGTTGTACGCAGAGGGCGCTTTGGGCAGACCTGCAAGCATGGCCGCCTCAGCCACGGACACCGATTTCAGGGGCTTGCCAAAATAGGCTTCTGACGCCGCAGCGAATCCATAGGCGCGATTGCCCAAATAAATCTGATTCATGTAAATCTCAAGAATCTGATCTTTGGTCAGTAAATGCTCGAGTTTGAATGTCAGTAAGATTTCGTAAATTTTGCGTGTAAATGTTTTCTCTGACGAGAGGTAAACATTCCGCGCCACCTGCATTGTGATAGTAGAGGCGCCCTGGCTTTTTACCCGGCCAAGATTAGCCAAGGCTGCGCGAATTACGCCTTTGTAGTCAACGCCGCCATGCTGGAAGAAGCGGGCATCTTCAATGGCCAATACCGCGTCCTTCATGACTTTGGGGATTTCACCAATGGGGGTGAGGTTGCGGCGCTCCTCGCCGAATTCGCCCAGCAAAGCGCCTTCGGCAGAGTAAACGCGCAAAGGCAACTTGGGGCGATAGTCAGCGAGATCAGAGATGTCCGGCAGGTTCGGATAGGCCACCGCCAGCGCCACTGCAATGGTCAGAGCCAATCCCACGGCGGCCGCAGTCGCCAGGCCCACCATCCAAAGAGTGGCGCGCACCAGCCAACGGAGCCAAGTGGGGCGGGAGGGAGCGGAAGGAGAGTCCTGCTTGTCAGAGGACTTCGATGAAGAGGGCGGCATATCGCTCCGGAGGGGTAAGACGGCCCATTATAAAAATGTCCGCTGCACCCCACTGAAAATCACAATGCCCGGCCCGTGCCCGTCTGCCCAAAGGTGCGTCATCGTTGCCAAACGGTGTTGCAAGGGCGGCTAAATTCGTCTGCTTTTGGCAACGCTCCGCAAGTGTTACGCGGGGAAAAATCTTTGCTGGAGAACTATCTTACTGATAGCATTCATGTGAAGTGTTAAGTTTTGTTGCCTCATTTTGGCAAGTTACAGGGGACCAATCTTGAGCTCAATGGGGTCTTTGTTCAGTCGCCAGTCTCCGCCGCTGCTGGGAATCGACATCAGTTCCTCCAGTGTCAAACTGGTGGAGCTTGGGCGCGATAAGGCAGGCGGCTTGGTTCTGGAGCGTTGCGCGATCGAACCGCTGGAGCGTGGCTGGATCACGGATGGCAACATCGAAAAATTCGACGAAGTTGCGGACGCACTGCGCCGCTTGGTCAAAAAGAGTGGAACGCGCACGAAGAACGTCGCTTTGGCACTGCCGCCATCGGCCGTCATCACCAAGAAGATCACGCTCCCAGGGGGCATGACAGAACAAGAGCTTGAGGTTCAAGTCGAGTCAGAGGCCAATCAGTACATTCCTTTCTCGCTCGACGAAGTGAGTTTGGACTTCTGCGTCATCGGCCCCAGCAAAAATGCGCCGGGGGATGTCGATGTTCTCATTGCCGCATCTCGGCGAGAGAAGGTCCAAGACCGTCAGGGTTTGGCAGAGGCTGCAGGCCTCAAGCCCGTGGTGGTGGACATTGAATCCCATGCCTCCCGATTGGCTGCGGGGCGTCTCATTGAGGCCTTGCCCAAGAAAGGCGTCGACGCAATGGTTGCGCTTTTTGAGGTGGGAGCACTTACCACCAGCATGCAGGTTATCCGCAACGAGGAAGTTCTTTATGACCGGGACCAAGCTTTTGGAGGAGCGCAGCTGACCCAATTGATCGTCCGTCAATACGGTTTCTCAGTGGAAGAGGCGGAAAGTAAAAAGCGAAATGGTGACCTCCCAGAAGACTATCAATCGGCTGTGCTGCGGCCGTTTGTAGACAGCATGGCCCAGGAGATAGGCCGAGCTTTGCAGTTTTTCTTCACCAGTACACCCCATAACCGTGTTGATCACATCATGCTTGCAGGTGGCTCCGCGCCACTGCCAGGCTTGACAGAGGCTGTTACCCAGCAGACCGGCTTTGCGTGCAGCGCAGTCAATCCTTTTGACGGTATGGAAATCGGAAGTTCCGTTCGTTTGAAAAAAATGGTGCGTGAGGCGCCGTCCTATCTGACCTCGTGCGGTCTGGCCATGCGGAGGTTCCTGCAGTGATTCTGATCAATTTACTTCCGCACAGGGAAGCTGCGCGCAAACGTCGGAAGGAAGCCTTTCAGGCGACGATGTTTGCATCATTTCTGATTGGTCTGGCAATCGCTGGGGCAGTGTATTGGTGGTTTCAAATGATGATCACCGCCCAGCAAGAGCGAAATGCTTTTCTTCAGAGTGAAATAAAGGTCCTTGAAGGACAAATCAAGGAAATTGCCACCATAGAAGACGAAATTGCGGCTTTGCGGGCTAGGCAGAAGGCCGTGGAAGATCTTCAGTCAGATCGAAATCTCCCTGTTCACTTGCTCAATGAGCTTGTGCGTCAGATACCAGAAGGTGCGTATGTGACAAGCATTAAGCAAACCGAGCAAGTAATCGCTATGCAAGGGGTTGCCCAATCCAATGAGCGTGTTTCTGAAATGCTTCGCAATTTGACCGATAACACTCCTTGGCTGTCGAAGCCGGAGTTGGTGGAAATTGTGGCGAGCAATATTGCTTTGTCGTCTAGAGACCAGCGGCGAGTGTCCACGTTCAATTTGCGCTTCCGTTTGATGCGTACGGGTGAAGCACAAAAAGCCAAAGACTCGGCTAGCGCCGCGATTGGGAAATAAATATGGCAAAAAAATCAAAAAAAGATATTGATTTCTCTGCCTTGCAGGAGAATGTTTCTCGGCAGTTTCGGAATTTGGATCCCAAAGACCCCTCTTTGTGGCCCGTAGCCCCAAAGATTCTGCTATGTCTTTTTATTTCTATTGCGGTGGCTGCCGTCCTCTGGTTTGCCAAGATCAATGAGTATGAAGTCGAACTTGAAACAGAGATCGCTAAAGAACAAACCCTGCGTCAAGACTATCAAGCAAAATTGACTAAAGCTGTGAGTTTGGAAGCTTTAAAGCGTCAACGAGAACAGGTCCAGCAGTACGTTATTCAACTGGAAAAGCAACTGCCAAGCAAGGCCGAGATGGCAGCGTTGCTCTCTGATATCAATCAGGCGGGGCTTGGAAGAAGTTTGCAGTTTGATTTGTTTCGACCAGGCCAAGTGGTGGTTAAAGAGTATTATGCTGAATTGCCTATTCAAATTCGTGTGACTGGAAAATATCACGATATGGGATCGTTTGCATCTGATATCGCGCATCTGTCCCGAATTGTTACTTTAAACAATATTTCCATTGCCCCATTGGGCAAGGAGAAGGGTGGGGCTACGTTAACGATGGAGGCCACAGCCCGCACGTTTAGGTACCTGGATTCTGAGGAAATTCAGGCTCAAAAGCAGGTGGCGAAGAAGGGCGGCAAAAAATGACGTCACATAGACTGATTTCATTAATAGTAGCTGCTCTTGGTCTGTCCGGTTGTGTTTCCTCGGGTGATGACGAATTGCGTCAGTGGATGTCGGAGTTGCGGGCAACAACCAAACCCAAAGTAACCCCTTTGACTGAGCCCAAGCAATTTTTACCCCAAACCTATGCAATGGATTCAGGAGTCGAGCCGTTCAACTCTATAAAGTTAACACAGGCGCTGAGACGGGAGTCTACTCAGTCTGCCTCTAACGCTGCTTTGATCGCCCCAGAGATGGCCAGACGAAAGGAGCCTCTGGAGTCTTATCCGCTGGATGTAATGGCGATGGTAGGCAGTCTTGATAAAAAGGGTGCGCCGACTGCACTATTGAAAGTTGATAAGTTACTTTATCAAGTGCGAGTTGGGAACTATATTGGTCAAAACTACGGGCGAATAACGAAAATTACTGAAAATTCGATTCAGTTGCGCGAAATTGTTCAAGATGCGACTGGTGATTGGATTGAACGTGCGGCCTCCCTCGATCTGCAAGAGGACAAGAAATGAAATATCTGAAAATTTATCCATCAAAGATTTGTCAAATTGCAGTGGGATTCACATTTGCTGTGTTGACACCCATCAGTGTGTTTGCGCAGGTTGTAGTTCAATCTGTAATGGGGAGCGTCCAGAACGGTGTAGATGTGGTCCGTATTGATTTTTCTGAACCACTGAAGTCTGTGCCCACAGGATTTTCCATCCAATCGCCTCCTCGCATTGCTTTGGACTTTCCTGAAGCGTCCAATGCGACCGGAAAAAATGTTTTTGAAGTGAATCAGGGCAACGTTAAGTCTGTCAACGTGGTGCAGGCCGGTGACCGGTCCCGAATCGTCCTGAATCTTAAGCAATCTACCTCCTATCAGGCTGAAATTCAAGGGAAATCACTACTGATTTCTTTGGGGACGGTGCCGTCTGCCAATTCAGCAGCTCAAGCCGCGTCTGCTCCAGTGTTTGCTGATCCTGCTAATTCTGATATTCAGACACTGAAAGATGTTGACTTCAGGCGAGGCGCGGATGGCTCTGGGCGGGTGGTGGTGATGCTTCCTTCAAGCCAGGTGGGCGTCGATATTCGTCAGCAAGGAAAAGGTTTGGTGGTGGATTTCCTCAAATCTGCATTGCCGGAAGGACTGCGTCGGCGTTTGGATGTGGGTGATTTTGGCACGCCAGTGCAAGCTATTACCACCGTTCAGCAAGGTGATCGGGTTCGCATGAACATCGATCCTGTTGGTGACTGGGAGCATAGCGCGTATCAGAGTGATAGTCAGTTCGTAGTTGAAATCCGGCAAAAGAAGGTCGACCTGAACAAGCTAACACAAGGCCCTGGATATAGCGGGGAGAAGCTATCGCTGAATTTCCAAAATATTGAGGTTCGGTCACTTCTGCAAGTTATTGCTGATTTTACCAATTTCAATATTGTGACCTCGGATACGGTCACTGGTTCGCTGACATTGCGTCTCAAAGATGTGCCTTGGGATCAAGCGCTTCAAATCATAATGGAGGCCAAAGGCCTGGGAATGCGTAAATCTGGCACGGTTTTGTGGATTGCGCCTAAAGATGAAATTGATGACAGGACTAAGAAGGACTACGAGGCTGCGTTAGCTATTCAAAAACTGGAGCCGCTTCGGACGCAAGCGTTCCAAATGAATTATGCAAAAGCGGTTGATATGGTCGCTCAACTGACCGCCACAAGCGGTGGCACATCGGGGGGCACATCAAATAGATTCCTGTCGGAGCGAGGAAGCGCTATTGCGGAACCCCGAACCAATCAGCTTTTTGTTACTGACACGGCAAGTAAACTGGAAGAAGTGCGTCAGTTGCTCTCGACCTTGGATGTTGCAGTCCGGCAAGTGATGATTGAAGCGAGAATCGTTGAGGCATCCGATACGTTTGGGCGCTCCTTGGGCGTTCGACTAGGTGGAACAGATTTGCGTGCTAATCGTGGTGGTACTGGTGGATACAACATCGGTGGTGGCAATAGCCTAGCGTTTGGTACTAGTTATAGCAATGCAGTAGCTTCGTCTGGTGCTGGTGGAGCTACTAATACGCTGGGTAATTTTGTTAATCTTCCTGCGCAAGCCCAAGGTGGGTTCGATCCGGCTAGCTTCGCTATATCGATTTTCAACTCGGCGGCCAACAGGTTTTTGAATCTAGAGATATCTGCGATGGAGGCAGACGGTAAAGGCAAGATTGTGTCTAGCCCCCGTGTTGTGACAGCTGATCAAACCAAAGCATCCATCGAGCAAGGAACCGAGTTTCCATACCCTGTAACAGCTCCAAATGGTGGAACGGTTATTGCGTTTAAGAAGGCAGTTTTGAAACTAGAGGTGCTGCCCCAAATAACACCAGAGGGTAATATCATTTTGGATCTTGATGTAAACAAAGATAGCCCAGGTGAAATTCTTCAGAATGTGCGAGCTATTAATACCAAGCATATTAAAACCCAGGTGTTGGTTGAAAATGGCGGTACGGTCGTAATTGGTGGGATTTTTGAATTGTTCGAGGATGATGCTGAGGCAAAGGTACCATTTTTGGGCGACATTCCCGGTGTTGGTAATTTGTTTAAAACAAAAACTAAGCAGGCCAATAAGCAAGAAATGTTGATTTTCATTACACCGAAGGTTCTCACTGAGCGTGCTGCGGTTCGCTAATTTTTATATTGAATGGATGAGCAATGTTGAAAAATGCTAAATTTTTAACCCTTGCGTTAGCGGCAATCTTGTCGGCATGTGGTGGTGGCGGTAGCGGTGGTTCGGGCGAGACCCAGGAAAATTACAGCATCACGCTCCGGGCTGAGAAGACACAATTGCCATTGAATATTGCAGGCGCTATGCCTGGCATCGGTGCATACCGGCCCTATACCACATCCCTATACGTGGAGGCTCGCAAGGGTAGTGTGCTGATACCTGGTGGAGAGGATATCTTTGGCTGTAATGTGGCTGGTGGGTTGGATTCTGGGTCGCTTTATTATTTGGATGGCGACCCAGAGCATGAAACGGAAGTTGATGATGGGAATGGCGGGACAATAAGAATTCCGAATGCCTATCGAAATATCACGTTGGGTGCGAATTCTGGTGGAAACTCATTCCACTTTCATGCTGGTGATCAGGCTGGAACCGCGCGTATTACATGCTCTGTGACTGATCCACGTGACAATCAGCAAAAATCTGCCAGTGTGACGATTGCTGTGGGCGGTACTACCGGAAAGCCAGCTAGCGTGCGTATGGAAGCTCAGATTCCAGGTTACCTGGGTACCAAGAACAACGCTAACGGCCTTCTGAATCAGATGGGAATACAGGCGTTTGTGATGGATGATGCCAATCAGCCTACAGCAAGTGCCTCGGGGGCCAACATGCAGGTTCGCATTCTGTCAGGCACAGATGCAGCCCAGGGCGCGCGTTTGGTCTCTGGTGCTCAGAGTGGCAGCATTCTGCAACTGCCGTCCATCGGCGGTGTGGCAACGTTCTCTCTGCTTAGCAGCACTGAAACTGGTGCAATTTTCCTGGAGTTGACGGCGGATCGTTTTGACAACAATGTGAGCAACGGCATCATTGACCCGATCACATCGATTCAGCCAATATCAGTGCTGGAGGCGCTGACGAGTGCGCCGACACTTGCCGATGTAGATTTGGGCACTGTAACCAAAGGGGTTCCATTTACGGCGTTGCTGACCGTCAGTGGGGGATTGCCGCCTTATGTTTGGTCGGCGACTGGATTGCCTGCCGGTTTGGCTATTGACGCCAGCACCGGTATGCTGAGTGGCACGGCTAGCACCAGTGCAGAAGAGCGTGATTACCGTGCCACAGTAACTGTGGTAGACAAGAACAAGCGGTCTGCAACGGCTGTTGTTAAACTGAAGTTGGTAAATGGGTTGCCGGAAGACTTTGCAATCGGCGATTGCAACTCGACCGCTGTTTGCTCGTTGGGAACAATTCCTGTTGGTAATAGTTTTACCTACTCGTTTGTTGCCTCGGTAAGCGATGTGACTTGGAGTTTCACCAGTCTGCCTTCTTGGCTGACCAGTGGCACGACCGGTGCTGCCGGGGTTCTCAATGGAACACCCAAGGTGGCTAACTGTGGCGAACAAAGATTCTTGGTGACTGCCACAAAGGGTGCGTCGAAGGTGACGCGGACGTTTAGCATCACTGTCGTGAGTGCTGGATCTGTTCCTCCCGGCGGTGACCCTGTCGACTACATCTGCCCATAGCCGAACAGTTGCATCTTGCTTAGAAGTGCGCCTGACAGTGCTTTGCTGCTAGGTGCCTTCGAATCTTAACCCCGGCTTGCCGGGGTTTTCTTATTGGGAAATGGTGTGTATGTCTATGTCCGTAGAGTCAATCAGGAACGGTGCAAAGGGTGTTGCTGCGCTAAATGCGTCGGGCCAATGCCTGCGTTCAAAGATTCGCTGGGCATTTAGCAGCTCTCGGCACTTCAAAAGAGTACTTAGGTATGGGGATAGGGGCATCCCCTCTAACAACCAAGCTGGCGACTAAGAATTTGCAGTCTGGCGTGGCTTGTGTCTCAACGGCTTAAGTCTCCAGCTTATTGGGCTGGCCGTTGAACCAAGGCAAAATTGGGTAAGCGCGGCTCACGCGCCGGTGCCTCTAGCGATTTAACCTGTAAGAATATTTCATGTCCCAGATTGATCAAGAAGTCTCCATTGAACTGGGTGAGCGTAGCTATCACATCCTCATTGGCGGTGGCCTTTTGGCTAATGCCGCTTCCTATGCCGACTTGCCCGGCGCAAGCAGGGCGCTGATTGTGAGTAATACCACGGTCGCACCCCTTTATGCAGCGGCTTTGCGTGCAGCGCTGGCGGGCCGGTATGCGCAGATTCATGAACTGCAGCTGCCAGATGGTGAGGAGTTCAAGAACTGGGAGACCCTGCAGCTAATTTTTGATGCGCTGCTGAGCAATGGTTGCGATCGCAAGACAACCATCTTTGCGCTGGGCGGCGGGGTCGTGGGTGACATGACGGGTTTTGGCGCAGCCAGCTACATGCGGGGTGTGCCTTTTGTGCAGGTGCCCACCACGCTGCTGGCCCAAGTGGACTCTTCGGTGGGCGGCAAGACGGCCATCAACCACCCTTTGGGCAAGAACATGATTGGCGCGTTCTACCAGCCGCAGTTGGTGGTATGCGACCTTGCGGTGCTCGATACGTTGCCAGCGCGTGAGTTCAGTGCCGGTCTTGCAGAGGTCATCAAATACGGACCAATCTCGGACATGGCCTTCTTTGATTGGCTGGAACGCAATATGGATGCCCTGATCGCGCACGACCGCGACGCCCTGGCGCACGCAGTACGGCGCAGTTGCGAGATCAAGGCCTGGGTTGTCGGCCAGGATGAAAAAGAGACGGGCCTTCGTGCCATCCTCAACTTTGGCCATACCTTTGGGCACGCCATTGAAGCTGGCATGGGTTATGGCGTGTGGCTGCATGGTGAGGGTGTTGGTGCCGGCATGGTGATGGCGGCAGAGCTTTCTCGCAGGCTTGGCTTGGTGGACGGCGAGTTTGTGGCCCGCCTGAATCTGCTGATCCAGCGCGCGGGGTTGCCCACCAAGGGGCCCATTCTGGACGCCGCAGACAATGCCGGCCGTTATTTGGAACTGATGCGCATCGATAAGAAATCCGAAGCCGGTGAGATCCGATTTGTCGTGATCGATGGCCCGGGCAAGGCGGCAGTGCGCGCTGCACCGGACAGCCTGGTGCGCGAAGTGATTGATGCCTGTTGTGCCTAGAAGGTGCTTGTCCCCAATTGCTATAAATAATATAGCTATTTGCGCTGTATAGATAAGCGCTGGCGGCAATTTTGATTCCGATCTCTGACCTGGCCCCGTACGCCTGCCACCCTGCTGCGACCAGGGGGCGGCGCTACCCCGAAACACCGGCACCCACACGGACCGAATACCAGCGTGATCGAGACCGGATCGTGCACTCCACTGCATTTCGGCGATTGGTCTACAAGACGCAGGTCTTTCTCAACCATGAAGGGGACCTGTTTCGCACACGCCTGACGCACTCGCTGGAGGTCGCCCAATTGGGGCGGTCCATCGCTCGCTCACTGCGCATCAACGAGGACTTGGTGGAAGCCATCTCGTTGGCCCACGATCTTGGCCACACGCCGTTTGGACATGCCGGCCAGGATGCGCTGCATGGGTGCATGGCGGAGCACGGGGGCTTTGAGCACAACCTGCAGAGTTTGCGGGTGGTGGACAAGCTGGAGGAGCGTTATCCACAGTACGACGGACTGAACTTGACCTTCGAGACGCGTGAAGGCGTGCTCAAGCACTGTTCCAGGCAACACGCACAGCAGTTGGAGCGGGAAGAGCACGGTGGCGTCGGTGCAAGGTTTTTGCGCCGGGAGCAGCCCAGCCTGGAGGCGCAGCTGTGCAACTTAGCCGATGAAATCGCCTACAACGCGCACGACATCGATGACGGCGTGCGCTCTGGGCTGATCACGCTGGCGCAATTGCAGGACGTGCCCCTGTTCGACCAGTACCGCGCTGCGGCCCAGGCCGAGTACCCGGATCTTGTGCAGCCGCTGCTGCAACGGCGCCTGTTGTTTGAAGCCATACGGCGCATGCTCAGCGCGCAGGTTTATGACGTGATTGATGCCACGCAGGCAGCACTGGCCAGGCACGCGCCCACTGATGTGCAGGCTGTGCGCCAATCGCCGTCGCTCGTGATGTTTGGCGATGCCATGCGTGCGCGCTCGCTGGAGCTCAAGCAGTTCCTCTTCAAAAACCTGTACCGCCATCCACGCGTCATGGAGACCACGGGACGTGCGCAGGAGGTCGTGCGCGACCTGTTTGTAGCGTACACGGCCTCCCCCCAAGAAATGAAGGCGGCGTTTGCCGAGCAGGCCTCTGTGGACTGCGGCCCGCTGCGGGCAAGGGCTGTGGCGGATTTCATTGCGGGCATGACAGACCGGTTTGCAGCGCGGGAGCATGAGCGCCTGACGGGGCGGCGGCTTTTCGACTAGCGGCTGTGGGGGTGGGCAGGGCGCCCGGTAAAATCAACCCCGCACTTCTTCGCGCCCCGTGCGCCCGTTTCATGACTTCCTCCCCCCCCTTTACGGCCTCGGCGGCCTCTTCGGAGCCTGCCGACTTGTTCGTTCGCAACACCGTCCGTTGGCTGGAGCGAGCTGTGATCGGGCTCAACCTGTGCCCTTTTGCCAAGGGCGTTCATGTCAAAGGGCAGATTCACTACGTGGTCGCGCTGACCGAAGACTTGATGGACGTACTGGCTCTTCTGCGCAGTGAGCTGTCTGCCCTGGTGGCGACCCCTGCCGAAACGCGGGACACCACCTTGCTGATACTCCCTCACTGCCTCCAGGATTTTCTTGATTTCAACGATTTTCTGGGAGATGCGGAGGCACTGCTGGAGGCCATGGAGCTCGACGGCACGCTGCAGATCGCGAGTTTTCACCCCCAGTTTCAGTTTGCGGGCACCGATGTGGATGACGTGACCAATTGCACCAACCGTTCGCCATACCCCACACTGCATCTGCTGCGGGAGGAGAGCATCGACCGCGCCGTGGAGGTGTTTCCGGAGGCGGAAACAATTTTTGAGCGAAATATTGAGGTGCTGCAAGCATTGGGCATGCAGGGCTGGTCTGCGCTGGATGTGGGCCCCAGCGCTGGCACGCCATCGCTGCCGGAAGCGAACCAGGACGTTCGATGATGAGAAAGACCAAAGACCTCTCTGCAGCCCGCGTGCAGCAGCCACATGCTTCCCGCCCGAAGGCGGCCGCCTCCAAGGCCGAGTCTGCGGAGCTTTCCGAACTGCGGCCGGGCCAGTCGATAGAACTGCTCAAGGAACTGCACATCCTCACGCGCGATGGACGCCTGAATCAGGACTCGCGGCGCAAGCTCAAGCAGGTCTACCACCTGTTCAACTTCATCGAGCCGCTGCTCACGGAGCTTGCCACCACCGACCAGGGGCCGACGCTCGCAGACCATGGGGCGGGCAAGTCGTATCTGGGTTTTATCCTGTACGACCTGTACTTCAAGGCCCTGGGGCACGGGCACATCTACGGGGTGGAAACGCGCGCCGAGCTGGTGGACAAATCCCGCCTGCTGGCGCAGAAGCTGGGCTTTGAACGCATGTCGTTCCTGAATGTGTCGGTGGCGGAATCCACCGGTGTAGGTGAATTGCCAGCCAGGATCGATGTGGTCACCGCCCTGCATGCCTGTGACACCGCCACGGACGATGCCATTGCTTTCGGCCTGCAGAAACAGGCCCGGGCGATGGTGCTGGTGCCGTGCTGCCAGGCTGAGATGGCCGCCTGCCTGCGGCAGGGCAAGGCCTTGCAGCTGTCGCGCACGCCCTTGGCCGAGCTGTGGCGCCACCCGCTGCACACGCGCGAACTGGGCAGCCAGGTCACCAATGTGTTGCGCTGCCTGTACCTCGAGGCGAGTGGCTACCAGGTCACCGTGACAGAGCTGGTCGGCTGGGAGCACAGCATGAAGAATGAGCTGATCATTGCCCGCTACACGGGGCAGAAAAAGCGCAGCGCCTCGGAGCGCCTGCGCGCCATTCTGGAAGAGTTTGGCCTTGACAAGGCGCTGGGGGCTCGCTTTGGTCTGAAGCCGGAGGCTCGCGATACCCAGGTTGCCGTGGAATTGGTGCAGGACTGACGTCGCGCCATACGTTGTTGCCGAGGTGAGAAGAAATCGGGGACGGATTTATGATCATCCTCCCCCTAGCTCCCATCCACATCCATGGCCCGCCTGCCGCGCCTGACCCTGCCGGGTCATCTGCACCACGTCATCCAGCGCGGAAACAACCGCCAAAGCATCTTCGCGGACCGCGAAGACTTCGAGACCATGCTTTCGCTGCTGGCAGACAATGCACAGAAATTTGGTGTTGCTGTGCATGCCTATGTGCTGATGGACAACCACTTTCATCTGCTGGCCACGCCCACTACTGCTGACGGCCTTCCGCAGATGATGCAGGCGGTAGGGCGGCGCTACGTGCAGTATTTCAACCGGCGCCACGCCCGTACGGGCACCCTGTGGGAGGGGCGCTATCGTTCCACGGTGCTGCAGCCCGAGCGGTATCTCCTGCCTTGCATGGTCTACCTTGATCTGAACCCGGTGCGGGCCGGGCAGGTGGCGCAGCCTGGCGACTACCCGTGGTCCAGCCATGCCCATTGGCTGGGACTGCGCCATGACCGTTTGCTCACACCGCATGCTTTGTACTGGGCGCTGGGCAACACGCCGTTTGCGCGCGAGGCGGCGTATGCCGCGCTGGTGCAGGCGGGCATCGGCTCGCAGGAGCAGGCTGTGCTGACGTCATCCGCACTCAGTGGTTGGGCGCTGGGCGACGCTGAATTTGTTCAAGAGTTGCAAAAGCACACACCGCGCCGGGTAACCCAGGGACAAGCCGGTAGGCCGGCGCTTCGCAAAACATCTGAATAAATATGGCATTGGCGCTTACTGTTGTTGGGTTAATTGCTATTAAATTTGATGCGTCCCTAATAAAAAATGAAATTGAATTTTCATTCGTAAATTAAGAATCTGACCCTAATTAATTTTCTTGCCAAAAGATGTTGCAATGCACTAATCTTCCACTCCCTGCGAAAAATATAGGAGTGCGCCATGACCACGGCTGCCGAGATCCAGCATCTGCAACAACACGGTTTGTATTCATCGGGTAACGAACACGACGCCTGCGGCCTCGGGTTTGTGGCCCACATCAAGGGCATCAAGCGCCACGACATCGTGACGCAGGCTCTGAAGATTCTGGAAAACATCGACCACCGTGGCGCGGTGGGTGCCGACCCGCTGATGGGCGACGGCGCCGGCATCCTGATCCAGATCCCTGACGCGCTGTACCGCGAAGAGATGGCCAAGCAAGGCGTAACCTTGCCAGCAGCGGGCGAATACGGTGTGGGCATGATTTTCCTGCCCAAGGAGCACGCCTCGCGTCTGGCCTGCGAGCAGGAGATGGAGCGCGCCATCAAGGCCGAAGGCCAGGTACTGCTGGGCTGGCGCGATGTGCCGGTCAATGTGGACATGCCCATGTCCCCCACCGTGCGCAAGAAGGAGCCCATCCTGCGCCAGGTATTCATCGGCCGTGGCAACGACGTGATCGTGCAGGACGCGCTGGAGCGCAAGCTGTACGTGATCCGCAAGACGGCCAGCGCCAACATCCAGGCCCTCAAGCTCAAGCACAGCAAGGAATACTACGTTCCCTCCATGTCCAGCCGCACCGTGGTCTACAAGGGCCTGCTGCTGGCCGACCAGGTGGGCGTGTACTACAAAGACCTGTCCGACGAGCGCTGCGTCTCGGCCATCGGTCTGGTGCACCAGCGTTTCTCCACCAACACCTTTCCAGAGTGGCCGCTGGCCCACCCCTACCGCTATGTGGCGCACAACGGTGAAATCAACACCGTCAAGGGCAACTACAACTGGATGAAGGCGCGCGAAGGCGTAATGGCCTCGCCTGTGCTCGCGGCCGACCTGCAAAAGCTCTACCCCATCAGCTTCGCCGACCAGTCCGACACCGCCACGTTCGACAACTGCCTCGAACTGCTGACCATGGCCGGTTACCCCATCAGCCAGGCCGTGATGATGATGATCCCCGAGCCCTGGGAGCAGCACACCACCATGGACGAGCGCCGCCGCGCCTTCTATGAATACCACGCTGCCATGCTGGAGCCTTGGGACGGCCCCGCCTCCATCGTGTTCACCGACGGACGCCAGATCGGCGCTACGCTGGACCGCAACGGCCTGCGCCCCTCGCGCTACTGCATCACCGATGACGATCTGGTCATCATGGGCTCCGAGTCGGGTGTGTTGCCGGTGCCCGAGAACAAGATCGTGCGCAAGTGGCGCCTGCAGCCCGGCAAGATGTTCCTGATCGACCTGGAACAAGGCCGCATGATCGACGACGAAGAGCTGAAGGCCAACATCGTCAACACCAAGCCCTACAAGCAGTGGATCGAAAACCTGCGGATCAAGCTCGACAGCATTGACGCGGGCGCGCAAGTGGCCGCACCGCAGCCTGCCGATCTGCCGCTGCTCGACCGCCAGCAGGCCTTCGGTTACACGCAGGAAGACATCAAGTTCCTGATGGCGCCCATGGCCAAGAATGGTGAAGAGGGCATTGGCTCGATGGGCAATGACAGTCCGCTGGCTGTGCTGTCGGGCAAGAACAAGCCGCTGTACAACTACTTCAAGCAGCTGTTCGCCCAGGTGACGAACCCGCCGATCGATCCGATCCGCGAAGCCATCGTGATGTCGCTCAACAGCTTCATCGGACCCAAGCCGAACCTGCTGGACATCAACCAGGTCAATCCGCCGATGCGGCTCGAAGTGAGCCAGCCCGTGCTCGACTTTGCCGGCATGGCCAAGCTGCGCGACATCGAAAAGTACACGCAAGGCAAGTTCAAGAGCGTGACCATCGACATCACCTACCCACTGAACTGGGGCCGTGAGGGGGTGGAAGCCAAGCTCGCCTCGTTGTGCGCGCAGGCTGTGGATGCCATCAAGGGCGGCGCCAACATCCTGATCGTGAGCGACCGCGCCGTGAGCGCTAGCCAGGTGGCGATCCCTGCGCTGCTGGCGTTGTCCGCCATCCACCAGCACCTGGTGGGAGCGGGCCTGCGCACCACGGCCGGCCTTGTGGTCGAGACGGGCACCGCGCGCGAAGTGCACCACTTTGCCGTGCTGGCTGGCTACGGTGCCGAGGCCGTGCACCCCTACCTGGCCATGGAAACCCTGGCCGAGATGCACAAGGACCTGGGCGGCGACCTGTCGGCCGACAAGGCCATCTACAACTACGTCAAGGCCATCGGCAAGGGCCTGTCCAAGATCATGTCCAAGATGGGCGTGAGCACCTACATGAGCTACTGCGGCGCCCAGCTGTTCGAGGCCATCGGCCTGAATACGGAAACCGTGGGCAAGTATTTCACCGGCACCGCCAGCCGTGTGGAAGGCATCGGAGTGTTCGAGATCGCCGAAGAGGCCATCCGCATGCACAAGGCCGCGTTTGGTGACGACCCCGTGCTCGAGACCATGCTGGACGCCGGTGGCGAATACGCCTGGCGCGCCCGGGGCGAAGACCACATGTGGACGCCCGATGCGATTGCCAAGCTGCAGCACAGCACGCGCGCCAATAACTGGAACACGTACAAGGAATACGCCCAGCTGATCAACGACCAGAGCAAGCGCCACATGACGCTGCGCGGTCTGTTCGAGTTCAAGATCGACCCCGCCAAGGCGATCCCGGTCGACGAAGTCGAGCCCGCCAAGGAAATCGTCAAGCGCTTCGCCACGGGCGCCATGTCGCTGGGTTCCATCTCCACCGAGGCCCACGCCACGCTCGCCGTGGCCATGAACCGCATCGGCGGCAAGAGCAACACCGGCGAAGGTGGTGAGGACGCCGCACGCTACCGCAACGAACTCAAGGGCATCCCGATCAAGAAGGGCGATACGCTCAAGAGCGTGATTGGTGCCGAGAACGTTGAGGTCGACCTGCCCCTGCAGGACGGCGACTCGCTGCGCAGCCGCATCAAGCAGGTGGCCTCGGGCCGCTTTGGTGTCACGGCCGAATACCTGTCGTCGGCCGACCAGATCCAGATCAAGATGGCCCAGGGTGCCAAGCCCGGCGAGGGTGGTCAGCTGCCGGGTGGCAAGGTTTCCAACTACATCGGCAAGCTGCGCCACAGCGTGCCCGGCGTGGGCTTGATCTCGCCCCCGCCGCACCACGACATCTACTCCATTGAGGATCTGGCCCAGCTGATCCACGATCTGAAGAACGTGGCACCACACGCTGGCATCAGCGTCAAGCTGGTCTCTGAAGTGGGCGTGGGCACCATCGCCGCAGGCGTGGCCAAGTGCAAGAGCGATCACGTGGTGATCGCGGGGCATGACGGCGGCACGGGCGCTTCGCCCTGGTCGTCCATCAAGCACGCGGGTGGTCCGTGGGAAATCGGCCTGGCCGAAACCCAGCAGACCCTGGTGCTCAACCGCCTGCGCGGCCGCATCCGTGTGCAGGCCGACGGCCAGATGAAGACCGGCCGCGACGTCGCCATCGGCGCACTGCTGGGCGCTGACGAGTTCGGCTTTGCCACGGCACCGCTGGTGGTGGAAGGTTGCATCATGATGCGCAAGTGCCACCTGAACACCTGCCCCGTGGGCGTGGCCACCCAAGACCCCGAACTGCGCAAGAAGTTCTCGGGCAAGCCCGAGCACGTGGTGAACTATTTCTTCTTCATCGCCGAAGAAGTGCGCCAGATCATGGCCCAACTGGGCATTCGCAAGTTCGACGACCTGATCGGCCGCACCGATCTGCTCGACATGCGCCAGGGACTGGAACACTGGAAGGCACGTGGCCTGGACTTCAGCCGCCTGTTCGCCCAGCCCAACGTGCCCGCCGATGTGCCGCGCTTCCACGTGGACGTGCAGGACCACAACATCGAGCACACGCTGGACCGCAAGCTCATCGAGCGCAGCAAGCCCGCCATTGAAAAGGGCGAGCGCGTGCAGTTCATCGAGGTGGCGCGCAACGTGAACCGCTCGGTCGGCGCCATGCTGTCCGGCGCTGTCACCCGCGTGCACCCCGAAGGCCTGCCCGACGATAGCATCCGTATCCAGCTCGAAGGCACGGGCGGCCAGTCGTTCGGTGCGTTCCTCACGCGCGGCATCACGCTGTACCTGATCGGCGACGCCAACGACTACACGGGCAAGGGTCTGTCGGGAGGCCGCGTGGTCGTGCGCCCCAGCATCGATTTCCGCGGTGACGCCGTGCGCAATACCATCGTTGGCAACACCGTGATGTACGGCGCCACCACGGGCGAAGCCTTCTTCAGCGGCGTTGCCGGTGAGCGTTTCGCCGTGCGTCTATCGGGCGCCACCGCAGTGGTAGAGGGCACGGGCGACCACGGTTGCGAATACATGACCGGGGGCACCGTGGTGGTGCTTGGCAAGACCGGCCGCAACTTTGCGGCGGGCATGAGCGGCGGCGTGGCATACGTGTACGACGAAGACGGTCAGTTCGACACCCGCTGCAACATGTCCATGGTGACGCTGGAGCGCATCCTGCCCGCCACCGAGCAGGAAGCCACGGTGCCACGCTCGATCTGGCACAACGGACAGACCGACGAAGCCCAGCTCAAGAAGCTGCTGGAAGACCACAACCGCTGGACGGGCAGCAAGCGCGCACGCGAACTGCTCGACAACTGGGCCGCATCGCGCAGCAAGTTCGTCAAGGTCTTCCCGACCGAGTACAAGCGTGCGTTGGCTGAAATTTATGAACGAAAAGTGCTGGAGGAGTCCGCTACACCAGCGGTAGCTGCTACCAAAAAAGAAGTGGCACCCGCCAAGTAAGGCGACGTCACCCACTTTCGCACAGCATTCATAAACAAGGACATCGTCATGGGAAAAACTACCGGCTTCATGGAATACGAGCGCATCGAAGAGGGCTATAAGCCTGTGCCCGAGCGCTTGAAGCACTACAAGGAATTTGTCATCGGGCTGGATGAAAGCCAGGCCAAGGTGCAAGGCGCGCGCTGCATGGACTGCGGCACGCCGTTCTGCAACAACGGCTGCCCGGTAAACAACATCATTCCGGACTTCAACGATTTGGTGTACCACGCGGACTGGAAGAGCGCGATTGAGGTGCTGCACAGCACCAACAACTTCCCCGAGTTCACCGGCCGCATCTGCCCCGCACCCTGCGAGGCCGCCTGCGTGCTCAATGTGAACGACGACGCCGTGGGCATCAAGTCCATCGAGCACGCGATCATTGACCGTGCGTGGGAGGAGGGCTGGGTACAGCCACGCGTTGCCAAGCACAAAACGGGCAAGAAGGTGGCCGTGGTGGGCTCTGGCCCCGCAGGTATGGCGGCAGCACAGCAACTCGCGCGCGCTGGCCACAGCGTCACGCTGTTTGAAAAGAACGACCGTGTGGGCGGGCTGCTGCGTTACGGCATTCCGGACTTCAAGATGGAGAAGTCGCACATTGACCGCCGCGTCAAGCAGATGGAAGCCGAAGGCGTGGTGTTTCGCACCGGCGTGTTCGTGGGCGCCGCCAAGGACGGACTGGGCAAAGATTCCAAGGTCACCAACTGGGCCAAGGAAACCGTCACGCCCGAGCAGTTGAACAAGGAGTTCGATGCCGTGTTGCTGACCGGTGGCGCTGAGCAATCGCGCGATCTGCCCGTGCCGGGCCGTGATCTCGATGGCATCCACTTCGCGATGGAGTTCTTGCCGCAGCAGAACAAGGTCAACGCGGGCGACAAGCTCAAGGGCCAGTTGCGCGCCGATGGCAAACACGTCATTGTGATTGGTGGCGGCGACACCGGCAGCGACTGCGTGGGTACCAGCAACCGCCATGGCGCCGTGAGCGTCACCCAGTTTGAGTTGATGCCCCAGCCGCCCGAAGAGGAAAACCGCCCGCTGACCTGGCCTTACTGGCCGATCAAGCTGCGCACCAGCTCCAGCCACGAAGAGGGCTGCGAGCGCGAGTTCGCCATCTCCACCAAGGAGTTCATCGGCGAAAAGGGCAAGGTCACCGGCCTCAAGACCGTGCGCGTGGAGTTCAAGGACGGCAAGATGGTCGAGGTGGCTGGGTCTGAGAAGATCCTGAAGGCCGATCTGGTGCTGCTGGCCATGGGCTTCGTGAGCCCGGTGGCTGCCGTGCTGGAAGCTTTTGGCGTGGACAAGGATGCCCGGGGCAATGCCCGCGCCACGACCGACTTCGATGGCGGTTATGCCACCAACGTGCCCAAGGTGTTCGCAGCTGGCGACATTCGGCGTGGTCAGTCGCTGGTCGTCTGGGCCATCCGCGAAGGCCGCCAGGCCGCGCGTGCAGTCGATGAGTTCCTCATGGGCTACTCAGATCTGCCACGCTGATCGGCTGCGGAACATGCAATCGAAACGGCGCTGCGGCGCCGTTTTTCATGGCGGGTTGGTCAGGGCGTAAGGCGATCGGTGGATATGCCGCTGGAAGTTGGGAGGGGAGGGGCTGCGGACGCATTATTGGGCGAGGCCACCGACTGGACCCGGCGCGCGCCCGCCAGTCCAGGTGGATGGCCCCGCCTTCCACGTCTGCGCATCTTTATTGGCACAATCGAGGGTTCTGTCAATCCGGGGTTGTATGGCGTCTGAGCCACCATCCATCTCATGATGCAGATGCTTCAAGATGCAAACATACATGTATGTATGTTTGCATCTTGAGCTACCATCGCGGCTTCCTGCGGCCCGAGGAATCACTGTGTGGTGACTGATGACCCGGAATCCTGAATCTTTTTTGCATGCCTGACCCCTCCCTCCTTGCCGAACTGCGCAATGTCACGTTCTCCTACGGAGACCGCGACATCCTGCGCGACGTTTCGCTGACCGTGCCGCGTGGCAAGGTCACGGCGCTGATGGGTGCCTCCGGTGGGGGCAAGACCACGGTGCTGCGCCTGATAGGGGGGCAGCAGCGGGCTTCGGGCGGTGAAGTCCTGTTTGATGGGCAGGACGTGGGTCGCCTTGATGCGTCTGGCTTGTACGCCGTCCGTCGCCGGATGGGGATGCTGTTCCAGTTCGGGGCGTTGTTCACTGACCTGAGTGTTTTCGAGAATGTGGCCTTTCCGCTCAGGGAGCACACCGACCTTTCCGAAGCGCTGATCCGCGACGTGGTCCTCATGAAACTGCATGCCGTGGGCCTGCGCGGCGCACGTGATCTCATGCCCAGCGAGATTTCGGGGGGAATGGCCCGGCGGGTGGCTCTGGCCCGTGCCATTGCGCTGGACCCGGAGCTGGTCATGTATGACGAGCCTTTTGCGGGGCTGGACCCCATTTCCCTGGGTACGGCGGCGCAGCTGATCCGCCAGCTCAATGATGCAATGGGCCTCACGAGCATCGTGGTCTCGCACGACCTGGAGGAAACCTTCCGGCTGGCAGACCACGTGATCATCCTCGGGGCTGGCGTGGTGGCTGCTCAGGGCACGCCAGATGAGGTGCGTGCCAGCACGGACCCCCTGGTCCACCAGTTTGTCAATGCCTTGCCCACAGGTCCGGTACCCTTTCATTACCCTGGCCCTGACGAGGTGCAGGACTTCGGACCTGTGGGAGGGCGTGCACGGTGAGCTGGTACAACCCCTCCGATGTCGGTTTTGCCGTGCGCCAAAAGCTGGCCGACATTGGCATGGGCGCGCGTCTTTTTGTACGGCTGGTGCGGATGGTGGGTGCCACCTTCATGCGGCCTTCGCTGGTGCGCGACCAGGTGCATTTTCTGGGCAACTACTCGCTGGCCATCATCGCAGTGTCCGGCCTGTTTGTAGGGCTGGTGCTGGGGCTGCAGGGGTATTACACGCTGCAGCGCTACGGTTCAGCAGAAGCGCTGGGTCTTCTGGTCACGCTGTCGCTGGTGCGGGAGCTGGGGCCCGTGGTCACCGCCTTGCTGTTTGCAGGGCGGGCGGGCACGTCGCTGACGGCCGAGATTGGTTTGATGCGTGCTGGCGAGCAGCTCAGCGCGATGGAAATGATGGCGGTGGACCCCGTCCAGCGCATTCTGGCGCCCCGCTTCTGGGCCGGCGTGATCACCATGCCCCTGCTGGCGGCGGTGTTCAGTGCGGTGGGGGTGATTGGTGGCTGGAGCGTGGGCGTGCTCATGATCGGCATCGATCCCGGCGCTTTCTGGAGCCAGACGCAGGGCGGCGTGGACGTTTGGAAAGACGTGGGCAATGGGGTGCTCAAAAGCGTGGTGTTCGGTGTTGCCGTCACCTTTGTGGCACTGCTGCAGGGCTTTACTGCCAAGCCCACGCCCGAGGGCGTGTCGCGTGCCACCACGCGCACCGTGGTGATGGCGTGCCTGGCCGTGCTGGGGCTCGACTTCGTCCTCACGGCCCTGATGTTCAGTATCTGAGGCTGGCGATGCTGGCAGTGAAGAGGAAATAAACAATGCAACGCTCCAAAAACGATCTCTGGGTTGGGCTGTTCGTGATGCTGGGGGCCGTGGCGCTGGTGTTTCTGGCGCTCCAGTCCGCCAATTTGCTGAGCCTGAATTTCCAGTCCGGCTACCGCATCACGGCGCGTTTTGACAACATCGGCGGGCTCAAGCCCCAGGCTGCGGTGCGCGGTGCGGGCGTGGTGGTCGGGCGTGTGGAGTCCATCACGTTCGACGACAAGACCTACCAGGCGCGGGTGACGCTGGCGATGGAAAACCGCTACGCTTTCCCGAAGGACAGCTCACTCAAGATTCTCACCAGCGGCCTGTTGGGTGAGCAGTACATCGGTATTGAGGCCGGGGCGGACGAGAAGAACCTTGTTGCGGGCGACATGGTCACCGCGACCCAGTCTGCCGTGGTGCTCGAAAACCTCATTGGACAGTTTCTCTACAGCAAAGCCGAAGACGGCGGTAAGCCCGCAGGGGCAGGTGACAAGAAATGAAGAACTTTGAAACAACCACCCTGCCCACCGGCTCCAAGCAGCAGGGCTTGCCACGTGCGCTGGGCGGTTCGGCGCTGCTGTTGGCCGGTGCGCTGCTTTCGGGCTGTGCCACCGTGGCCAATCCTGACCCGCGTGATCCGCTGGAATCCTACAACCGGAGCATGACCAACTTCAACGAGCAAGTTGATGCCATGGTGCTCAAGCCGGTAGCGATTGCCTACCAGGACATCGCGCCCGCCCCCGTGCGCACGGGGGTGAGCAACTTTTTCGCCAACATCGGCGATGTCTGGTCGTTTGTGAACAACGTGCTGCAGCTGCGCGCGGAGGCCGCCGCCTCGACGTTCATGCGCGTCAATGTCAACACCTTCATGGGTCTCGGCGGGGTGCTGGATATCGCCAGCGAGCTGGGCATAGACCGCTACAAGCAGGACTTTGGCCTGACGCTGGGCCGATGGGGCGTGGGAACCGGCCCATACCTGGTGCTGCCGGTTCTCGGTCCGTCCACGGTGCGCGACACCTTTGCGCTGCCGGTGGACATGAAGGGCAACGTGGTGAGCTATGTGGACCCGGTCTCGGCCCGGAACACGCTGTATGCACTGCGGGTGGTGGACACGCGCGCCAATCTTTTGCGGGCAAGCTCCGTCCTCGACAGTGCCGCGCTGGACAAGTACAGCTTCACGCGGGACGTTTTCCTGCAGGTGCGCAGCCAGGCTGGTGAGCCCCAGAACAGCAAGGACTCGGACGGCAAAGACGGCAACGACGGCGTATTGCCGCAAGAGCCTCCCCGTTGAGGTGATTTCCAGAGGGCTGCCCGCCGATAGCGGCCATAGCGCGGGCGATCGTGTTGCACTTGCTTGCACACCGCAACGCCCGCGACGCATGCGTTGTTTCTGCGGCCACCACAATGCAACACGGGCATGCCGGATGGCGGCTCATGACTGAATGAGAAAGTAGAGGATAGAGGACATGATGAACCGACGTTCCCTGGGCCACCTGGCACTGTGTGCTGCCGCCGTGGCGTCGCTGGGCTTGCCGCTGGCCGCTCTGGCGGCAGACGAAGCGCCGGACGCGATGATCAAGCGCCTGTCCACCGACGTGCTCAACACTGTGAAGTCCGACAAGGCGATTCAGGGCGGCGACTTGACCAAGGTGATCGCGCTGGTGGACAAGACCGTGATGCCCAACGTCAACTTTCGCCGCATGACTGCCGCTGCCGTGGGGCCAGGCTGGCGCCAGGCCACGCCCGAGCAGCAAAAACGCCTGCAGGACGAGTTCAAGATCTTGCTGGTGCGCACCTATGCGGGTGCGCTGGCGCAGGTCAACGACCAAAGCATCCAGGTCAAGCCCCTGCGCGCTGCGCCCGAAGACAAGGACGTGCTGGTGCGTACCGAAATCGTGGGCCGTGGCGACCCCATTCAGCTGGACTACCGCCTCGAAAAAACCCCTGGCGATGGCGCTGGCTGGAAGATCTACAACCTGAATGTGCTGGGTGTCTGGCTGGTGGAAACCTACCGGGGCCAGTTTGCCCAGGAGATCAACGCCAAGGGCATTGATGGCCTGATCGAGACCCTGGCTGCGCGCAACAAAGCCAACTCCACCGCCAAGGGCTGAGCCCCCTCCATGCTGGTTCTCCCCCCCGAGCTGACCCACCGCCAGGCCACGGCCTGCCTGCAGATGCTTCTGCAGGGGCTGCGCGTGCACCGTGAAAGTGGTGTGGTGGTGGATGCGAGCGCGATGACGGTGTTTGACAGCTCGGCCCTGGCCGTGCTGCTGGAATGCCGGCGTGAGGCGCTGTCCGTGGGCAAGACCTTTGCCGTGCAGGGGTTGCCCACGGCGCTGCGCGGCATGGCGGGCTTGTACGGCGTTGGCACCTTGCTCACGCCCGTGTCCTGAGGGTGCATACCCTCCGCCATAACGCTGTTCGGGGCAAGGCCGTAAAATCAGGGGCTTCATGCCCGCAGTCTCCTTCCAAGCCATCTCCAAGACCTTTGCCACGCCCAAAGGCCCTTTTCAGGCACTGAACCAGGTCAACCTGGACATTGAGGAGGGCGAGTTCTTCGGACTCCTCGGCCCCAACGGTGCCGGTAAGACCACCCTGATCAGCATCCTCGCGGGCCTGGCGCGCGCCAGCAGCGGCCGTGTGCTGGTGCAGGGCAGCGACGTGCAGGCCGACTTCGCCGAGGCGCGCCGCAAGCTCGGTGTGGTGCCGCAGGAACTGGTGTTCGACCCCTTCTTCAATGTGCGCGAATCGCTGCGCATCCAGTCCGGCTATTTCGGCGTGAAGAACAACGACGCCTGGATCGACGAGCTGCTGGAGAACCTGGGCCTTACCGACAAGGCCAACGCCAACATGCGGCAACTGTCGGGCGGCATGAAGCGCCGCGTGCTCGTGGCGCAGGCGCTGGTGCACAAGCCGCCCATCATCGTGCTCGATGAACCAACGGCTGGCGTGGACGTGGAGCTGCGCCAGACGCTGTGGCACTTTGTCGCGCGCCTGAACAAGGAAGGCCACACGGTGTTGCTGACCACGCATTACCTGGAAGAAGCCGAAGCCCTGTGTGGCCGCATTGCCATGCTCAAGTCCGGCCAGATCGTGGCGCTGAACCGCACCAGCGAACTGCTGCAGGCGGCTTCAGGCAGCATCCTGCAGTTCAAGACCGATGCGGCTTTGCCACCCGCCCTGGCGATGGCGGCGCGTGTCACCGGTCGTATCGTGCAACTGCCCGCGCACGATGCCGCAGAGATCGAAAGCCACCTGGCAGCGCTACGCGTAGCGGGCGTGGAGGTGCATGACATGGAGATCCGCAGGCCGGACCTGGAGGATGTGTTCTTGCAGGTGATGTCCGGTACATCTGCGTCCAACATCCCACTCGAAGGTGTCGCGCTATGACCGGCTGGCAGACCCTGTTCTACAAGGAAGTCCTGCGCTTCTGGAAGGTCAGCTTCCAGACCGTTGCCGCGCCGGTGCTCACGGCCGTGTTGTACCTGCTGATCTTCGGTCACGTGCTCGAAGACCACGTCAAGGTCTACGACCGCATCAGCTACACCTCCTTTCTGGTGCCCGGCCTCGTGATGATGAGCGTGCTGCAAAACGCCTTTGCCAACAGCTCGTCGAGCCTGATCCAGAGCAAGATCATGGGCAGCCTGGTGTTTGTGCTGCTCACGCCGCTGTCGCACTGGGCCTGGTTTGTGGCCTATGTGGGCTCGTCCATGGTGCGCGGGCTGGTGGTGGGGCTGGGTGTGTTCATCGTCACGCTGGCTTTTGCGCGGCCAGAGTTTGCGGCGCCGCTGTGGATACTGGTGTTTGCGGTGCTGGGGGCGGGCCTGCTGGCCACGCTGGGGCTGATTGCGGGGCTGTGGGCCGACAAGTTTGATCAGCTCGCCGCGTTCCAGAACTTCGTGGTCGTGCCCATGACGTTCCTCTCGGGTGTGTTCTATTCCATCCAGTCGCTGCCCCCGTTCTGGCAGACCGTGAGCCACCTGAACCCGTTTTTCTACATGATCGATGGTTTTCGCTATGGCTTCTTCGGCCAGAGCGACACCTCGCCCTGGCTCAGCCTCAGCATCGTGGGCATCGCCTGGCTGGCCGTGAGCTTTCTCGCCGTCCACCTGCTGCGCACCGGCTACAAAATTCGCAACTGATTCCGAGCCCAACATGACCGCTGACCAACTCAAAGACATCATCGCCGCCGGCCTGGCCTGCGAACACATCACGCTGGAGGGCGATGGGCGCCACTGGTACGCCACCATCGTCTCGGCCGAGTTCGAGGGCAAGCGCGCCATCCAACGCCACCAGCGCGTGTACGCCACTCTGGGCGCGAAAATGCATACGGATGAAGTTCACGCGCTGTCGATGAAGACCTTCACCCCCGCCGAGTGGGCGGCGCAAGCGCAGTGACGCTGCCTGCCTAGGTACTCATTTATTGATAGCTGTTAACGCTTGATAGATAAGCGCTAAGGGCCATTTTCATTCATATTTTGGTTGTTAGATAGAGATGGACAAACTCCTGATTCGCGGCGGACGCACCTTGCAAGGCGAGGTGCTGGTCTCTGGCGCCAAGAACGCCGCCTTGCCGGAGTTGTGTGCCGCGCTGCTCACCGCCGACCCGGTGACCCTGCTCAACGTGCCCCAGCTGCAGGATGTGAGCACCATGCTCAAGCTCATCCGCAATATGGGCGTGACCGCAGAGCGCGCCGACGACGGCACGGTGAGCATCGACGCCAGTGCGCTCAACACGCCCGAGGCGCCGTACGAGTTGGTCAAGACCATGCGCGCCTCGGTGCTGGCGCTGGGCCCGCTGCTGGCCCGCTTTGGCGAGGCCACGGTGTCGCTGCCCGGTGGTTGCGCCATCGGTTCGCGCCCGGTGGACCAGCACATCAAGGGCCTGGCCGCCATGGGCGCCGAGATCGTGGTCGAGCACGGCTACATGATCGCCAAGCTGCCTGCGGGTTGGACGCGTTTGAAGGGCGCGCGCATCACCACCGACATGGTCACGGTGACGGGCACCGAGAACTTCCTCATGGCCGCTGCGCTGGCCGAAGGCGAGACGGTGCTGGAAAACGCCGCGCAAGAGCCCGAAATTTCGGACCTGGCCGAGATGCTGATCGCCATGGGCGCGAAGATCGAAGGCCACGGCACCAGCCGCATCCGCATCCAGGGCGTGGACAAGCTGCATGGCTGCACCCACCGCGTGGTGGCTGACCGCATCGAGGCTGGCACCTTCCTGTGCGCTGTGGCAGCCACGGGCGGTGATGTGATGCTGCGCCATGGCCGCGCCGACCACCTGGATGCGGTGATCGAAAAGCTGCGTGAGGCCGGTGCCACTGTGCAAGCGGTCGAGGGCGGTATCCGCGTGCAAAGCGCGGGCGGCGCCACGCTCAAGGCACAGGGCTTTCGCACCACCGAGTACCCGGGTTTCCCCACCGACATGCAGGCCCAGTTCATGGCGCTCAACTGCATTGCGCAGGGCACGGCCACGGTGACCGAGACAATTTTTGAAAACCGCTTCATGCATGTCAATGAGCTGGTGCGGCTGGGTGCCAAGATCCAGACCGATGGCAAGGTGGCGGTCATCGAAGGCGTGCCCCGCCTGTCCGGCGCCACCGTGATGGCCACCGACCTGCGCGCCTCCGCCAGCCTCGTCATTGCCGGCCTGGTGGCCGACGGCGAAACCGTGGTGGACCGCATCTACCACCTGGACCGCGGCTACGACTGCATGGAAGCCAAACTGCGCGGCATTGGCGCCGACATCGAACGAGTAAAAGCATGAGCAGCAACATGATCACCCTGGCGCTTTCGAAGGGCCGCATCTTTGACGAAACCCTGCCGCTGCTGGCCGCCGCAGGCATCGAGGTGCTGGAAGACCCCGAAAAGTCGCGCAAGCTCATCCTGCCCACCAACCAGCCCAACGTGCGCGTGGTGCTGGTGCGTGCCACCGACGTGCCCACCTATGTGGAATACGGCGGTGCCGACATCGGCGTGACCGGCAAGGACACGCTCATTGAACATGGTGGCCAGGGGCTGTACCAGCCGCTGGACCTGCAGATTGCCAAGTGCCGCGTGAGCGTTGCCGTGCGCAATGATTTTGACTACGAGCGCGCTGTCAAGCAGGGCTCGCGCCTGAAGGTCGCCACCAAGTACACGTCGATTGCGCGTGACTTCTTTGCCACCAAGGGCGTGCATGTCGACATGGTCAAGCTCTACGGCAGCATGGAACTGGCGCCGCTCACGGGCCTGGCCGATGCCATCGTGGACCTGGTGTCCACCGGCAACACGCTCAAGGCCAACCATCTGGTGGAGGTGGAGCGCATCATGGACATCAGCTCCTACCTCGTGGTCAACCAGGCCGCGCTCAAGCTCAAGCAGGCACCGCTGCGCCGCATCATTGATGCGTTTGCTTCGGCCATCCCTGCCCCCAAGAACTGAACCCACCGTAGAACGCACTATGACTTTGGTAGCTGCTCCCGCCCGTCTGTCCACCGCTGCGGCCACTTTTGAGGCTGATTTTGCAGCCCGCCTGCATTGGTCTGCCGACACCGACGCGGCCATCGAGCAGCGCGTGGCCGACATCCTGGCCGACGTGCAAAAGCGCGGCGATGCGGCGGTGCTGGAATACACCGCCCGCTTCGACGGCCTCTCGGCACCGAACATGGCCGCGCTGGAGCTGACCCAGGCCGACTTCAAGGCCGCGTTTGACGCCATCCCCCAGGCCCAGCGCGAAGCGCTGCAGGCAGCCGCCAAGCGCGTGCGCAGCTACCACGAGGCGCAGAAGAAGGCGTCGGGAGAGAGCTGGAGCTACCGCGACGAGGACGGCACTCTGCTGGGCCAGAAGGTCACGCCGCTGGACCGCGTGGGCATCTACGTGCCCGGCGGCAAGGCCGCCTACCCGTCGAGCCTGCTGATGAACGCCATCCCGGCCCACGTAGCGGGAGTGCAGGAAATCATCATGGTGGTGCCCACGCCCGTACGCGGCAGCGTGGCGACCGGCGGCTCAGGTGAGGGCACGTCGACCCGGGGCGAGCGCAACGAGCTGGTGCTGGCAGCCGCCTACGTGGCCGGTGTGACCCGCGCCTTCACCATCGGCGGCGCCCAGGCCGTGGCCGCGCTGGCCTACGGCACGGCCACCGTGCCCAAGGTGGACAAGATCACCGGCCCCGGCAACGCCTATGTGGCCAGCGCCAAGAAGCGCGTGTTCGGCACCGTGGGCATCGACATGATCGCGGGCCCGAGCGAAATCCTGGTGCTGGCCGATGGCACCACACCGCCCGACTGGGTGGCCATGGACCTCTTCAGCCAAGCCGAGCATGACGAGCTGGCGCAGAGCATCCTGCTGTGCCCTGACGCCGCCTACCTCGACGCCGTGCAGCGCGAGATCGACCGCCTGCTGCCCACCATGCCGCGCGCCGAGATCATCGCCAAGAGCCTCACCGGCCGGGGCGCCCTGATCCTCACCAAGGACATGGAAGAAGCCTGCGCCATCAGCAACCGCATCGCACCGGAACACCTGGAAGTGAGCAGCACTGACCCGCACCGCTGGGAGCCTTTGCTGCGCCACGCCGGAGCGATCTTTCTAGGGGCCTACACCTCCGAAAGCCTGGGCGACTACTGCGCAGGCCCCAACCACGTGCTGCCCACCAGCGGCACGGCACGCTTCTCCTCCCCGCTGGGCGTGTACGACTTCCAGAAGCGCAGCAGCATCATCGAAGTGAGCGAAGCTGGTGCCCAGGTGCTGGGCACCATCGCCGCCGAGCTGGCCTACGGCGAGGGCTTGCAGGCCCACGCGCAGGCGGCCGAGATGCGGCTCAAAGCTGGAGCTAAGCCGCGCTGATCGCCCCCCGGGGCAGGGCACCCTGTGTGGGTGCCGACGCCTTGGGCTGAGATGCGGCGGGTGCAGGCGGACAGGCGGCTCCTGCCACCGCCCGGTGTTGTGCCCAGTTCAGCCGCGCGGGCCGGTGGCCTTCGGCACTGACCCGCAGTCGCACGGGTCCGGTGAAGGACAGGCGCTGGCCGGCCTCCAGAAAATAGTCCTCCAGCAGACCATCACAGGTCACCCAGACGCGGCCTTGTTCGACTTCGAGCAGGGCAATGTCGCCTGCGCGGAAGTCCAGCACCTGGACAGCCTGCAAGGGCGGCAGCGGCTGGCGCTTCCATTGCAGCGTGAGAGGAACCGCAGGCTGGCTGGGCAGTGCGGGCGACGGTGGGGTGGGGGTGTGCAGCGTGTTCATGCCTTCACTGTGCGGCCACCTGCGATGCGCCACCAGCCACAGGCCTGCACAATCTGGGCCAGTACAGAACAGCAAACCAACCCATCTGTACTGGTCGTACTGGGATGCCTCTGTACTGTCTGTCGACCAGAGGGCCAGTACAGAATGCAGCATGGCCACCGATGACGCACCTCCGCTGTACCTCCAGATTGCCGAGCAACTCGGGCAGCTGATCCGCAATGGCACGCTCGCGCGCGGCGAAAAGCTGCCTTCGGTGCGCGAACTGGCCCGCCAGCACGGCGTGGCGCAGACCACGGTGGTGCAGGCCTACCACTGGCTCGAAGATGCGCGCCTGATCACCGCGCGCCCGCGCTCCGGCTTTTTTGTGGCGGCGCGGCCGGTGAGCCTGCCCGAGCCCAGCACACCGCGCCCGATGCGCCGCCCGCGCGAGGTCTCGGTGGACTGGCTGGGCCAGCGCATCCTGGGGCGCAACCAGCCGGTGGACATGATCTCGTACAGCAGCGGCACGCCCGGCCCCGAGCTGTTCAACCCCGACCGCGTGCGCCGCGCCGTGGTGCGCGCCGCACAGCGTCACCGCAACCTGCTGTGCACCTACCCCGGTTCGTCGGGCCATGAGGACGCGCGCCGTGCGCTGGCGCGCTATACCGTCAGCCTGGGCTGCAGCCTGGACCCCGAGAACATCGTAATCACCGGGGGCTGCATGGACAGCATTGCGCTGTGCCTGCGCGCGGTGACGCAGCCGGGCGACGTGGTGGCGCTGGAGTCGCCCACGCATTTTTCGTTTCTGGAGGTGCTGCAGGGCCTGCACCTCAAGGCGCTGGAGATTCCCACCCACCCGCGCAACGGTCTCTCGCTGGATGCGCTGCAACTGGCGTTGGACACCCAGCCCGTCAAGGCCGTCATGGTGGTGCCCACGCTCAGCAACCCGCTGGGCAGCTGCATGCCCCAGGCCGAGCGCAAGCGCCTGGTGCAGATGGCGGCGCGGTACGACATGGCGGTCATCGAGGACGCGATCTACAACGACCTGGTCGAGGTGGACGAGATGCGCCGCACCGTCAAGTCGTACGACACCACCGGCCATGTGATGTTGTGCGACTCGTTCTCCAAGACGCTGGCGCCGGGCCTGCGCCTGGGCTGGCTGGAGGCCGGCCGCTGGGCCGACAAGCTGCGCGCCATCAAGGACCTGCAGGCGGGCGGCCAGTCCGCCGTGCTGGAGCTGGCCCTGGCCGACCTCATCACCCAGACGGGCCACGCCGCCGCCATGCGCCAGCTGCGTGCGGCCGTGGCGGCGCGCATGGATGAGGTGCGCCATGTGATTGCCGCGCACTTCCCGCAGGGTACGCGCGTGAGTGACCCGCCCGGCGGCCTGCTGCTGTGGCTGGAGCTGCCGCGCGCGCTCGATTCCGTGCAACTGCACGAGGCCTGCCTGGCCCGGCAGATCCTGATCGCACCCGGCACGGTGTTCAGCGCCAGCGGGCGGTTCCGCAACTGCCTGCGCATTGGCGTGGGCGGCGACTGGTCGCCTGCCCATCTGGAGGCGCTGCGCACCGTGGGTGACATGGCGTGCCAGATGCTGCAAAGCGGGGCACCCCGCAAGGCAGCTTGAATGTGGTGTTTTAATCAACACGAAGTTCGTGGTACACGAAGTTCGTGTAATATTTAATCCATGAAAAACATCACCGTGACCATGGACGACACCGTTGCCGAATGGGTGCGCGTGGAAGCCGCCAAGCGCGGCAGCAGCGTGTCCCGCCTGCTCGGTGAATGGCTGGCCGAAAAGATGCGCCAGGAAGACGCCTACGCCCAGGCCATGCGCGAGGCGCTGAGTTTTGAAAGCTGGGGTGCTTCGAGCGGGCCCTATGTGCCGCGCGAAACCCTGTTTCTGCGCTGAACCGGGCAAAACGCATGGCCACCGTCCCCATCTTTGTCGATACCGAAATCCTGCTCGCCAGCGTGGACGACCGCGATGCAGAGCGCCAGGCGCGGGCGCGCGAATGGATCAGCTTTTGCTGGCAGACGCGCAGCGGCCGCATCAGCTCGCAGGTGCTCAACGAGCTGTACAACCAGGCCATCCAGCGTTTTGATGGCCCCCACGTGCTGCAGCAGGTGCGCGCCCAGGTGCGCCGCCTGCGCGTGTGGCTGCCGCCGCACCTCGATTCCTACACCGTCGACGGCGCCTGGGACCTGCAGGACCGCTACCGCCTGGGCTACTGGGATGCGCTCATCCTCTCGTCCGCCCATCAGCAGGGCTGCCGCTACCTGCTCACCGAAGCGTTGCCACACGACCAGCCGATGGACGCCGTGCGGCCGATCAACCCTTTTCTTGTCACCCCCAACGAACTGGACACCACCGAATGACTACTCCTGCGTCGTCTCCTCTCCAAGCCCTGGCCCGTATCCGCCCCGACGTGCGCGCCATGCACGCTTACGGCGTGCAGCCCTCCACCGGCATGCTCAAGATGGACGCGATGGAGAACCCGTTCCGCCTGCCCGCGCACCTCCAGGCCGCGCTGGGCCAGCGCCTGGGCGCGGTGGCGCTCAACCGCTACCCCGGCGACCGCCTGCTGGACCTGAAGGCGGCGCTCGCGAAATACGCCGGGATGCCCGAGGGCTACGGCGTGGTGCTGGGCAATGGCTCGGACGAACTCATCACCCTGCTGGCCCTGGCCTGCGCACAGCCCGGCACGGGCCAGCGCGCCACCATGCTCGCGCCCATGCCGGGTTTTGTGATGTACCCGCTGTCTGCGCAGCTGCAGGGCCTGGACTTTGTCGGCGTGCCGCTCACGCCCGACTTCGAGCTGGATGAGCCCGCCATGCTGGCCGCCATCGCGCAGCACAACCCCGCCATCACCTACATCGCCTACCCCAACAACCCCACGGCCACGCTGTGGGACGAGGGCGCGGTGCAGCGCATCATCGACGCAGCGGGCGCACAGGGCGGCATCGTGGTCATGGACGAGGCCTACCAGCCCTTTGCCAGCCGCACCTGGATCGACCGCATGCGCGCCGAGCCCGCGCGCAACGCGCACGTGCTGCTCATGCGCACGCTCAGCAAGTTTGGCCTCGCAGGCGTGCGCCTGGGCTACCTCATCGGGCCCTCGGCGTTCGTGAGCGAGATCGACAAGGTGCGCCCGCCCTACAACGTGAGCGTGCTCAACTGCGAAGCCGCCCTGTTTGCTCTGGAACACGCCGAGGTTTTCGCCGCCCAGGCGGCGGAAATCCGTGCCGAACGCACCACGCTCATCGCAGCCCTGCGCCAGATGCCGGGTGTCGAAAAGTGCTGGGACAGCGAGGCCAACATGGTGCTGATCCGTGTGGCGGATTCCGCCAAGGCCTACGAGGGCATGAAAAACCGCAAGGTGCTCGTCAAGAACGTTTCTACAATGCACCCATTGCTGGCCAACTGCCTGCGTCTTACGGTAGGCAATGCCGAAGACAACGCGCAGATGCTGGCCGCACTCCAAGCCTCCTTATGACTTCCTCCGCACTTGTACCCTCCGCCCCATCGGCCGACCCGATGGCCGACCGCATCGCCGAGGTCAGCCGCAACACCGCCGAGACGCGCATCAGTGTGCGCATCAACCTCGACGGCACCGGCCAGGCGAAGCTGCACACCGGCATCGGCTTCTTCGACCACATGCTCGACCAGATCGCCCGCCATGGGCTGATCGACCTCGACATCGACTGCGAGGGTGACCTGCACATCGACGGCCACCACACCGTGGAAGACGTGGGCATCACGCTGGGCCAGGCTTTTGCGCGCGCCGTGGGCGACAAGAAGGGCATCCGCCGCTACGGGCATGCCTATGTGCCGCTGGACGAAGCGCTGTCGCGTGTGGTGGTGGATTTCTCGGGTCGCCCCGGGCTGCACATGGATGTGAAGTTCACGGCCGGCAGCATCGGCCAGCTCGACACGCAACTGGTGTTCGAGTTCTTCCAGGGCTTTGTGAACCACGCGGGCGTCACGCTGCACATCGACAACCTCAAGGGCGTCAACGCACACCACCAGTGCGAGACCATCTTCAAGGCGTTCGGACGCACGCTGCGCGCGGCGCTGGAGCGCGATCCGCGCTCGGCCGGTGTCATCCCCTCCACCAAGGGTTCGTTGTGAAATTTTGGGTTAAATCAGGCGCTATCGCTTGATGGATAAGCGCTAGTAGCTATGAATATGGAAGCAAAAACAGTGGCGGTCGTGGACTACGGCATGGGCAACCTGCGCTCAGTGTCGCAGGCCGTGCAGGCCGCCGCCGAGGGCACGGGCTGGACCGTGGTCGTCACCCAGCGCCCCGAAGACGTGCGCGCCGCCCAGCGCATCGTGCTGCCAGGGCAGGGCGCCATGCCCGACTGCATGCGCGAGCTGCGCGAGTCCGGCCTGCAGGAATCGGTGCTCGAAGCCGCTGCCTCCAAGCCAATGTTCGGCGTGTGTGTAGGTATGCAGATGCTGCTGGACCATAGCGCCGAGGGGGATACGCCGGGCCTGGGCCTGATCCCTGGCGACGTGCTCAAGTTCGACCTGGCAGGCCGCACCCAGCCTGACGGCAGCCGCTTCAAAGTGCCCCAGATGGGCTGGAACCAGGTGCGGCAGATGCCCCACGCCCACCACGGCGGTGGCGTGCACCCGGTGTGGGCTGGCGTGCCGGACAGCAGCTACTTTTACTTTGTGCACAGTTTCTACGCCGTGCCGCAAAATCCTGCCCACTGCGCAGGGCAAACGGACTACGGCGGTTTGTTCGCCGCCGCCATTGCACGCGATAATATTTTTGCGACCCAGTTTCACCCGGAGAAAAGCGCGGAGCATGGCTTGGCCCTGTACCGCAATTTTCTGCACTGGAATCCCTGATCCCTTAACCGCCACCCGTTCGGGCCGAGCTGTGTCTCGCCCTTTTTCACCCGAACTTCACCACCATGCTGCTCATCCCCGCCATCGACCTCAAAGACGGCCACTGCGTACGCCTCAAACAAGGCGATATGGACCAATCCACCACCTTTGGTGAAGACCCCGCCGCCATGGCGCGCAAATGGGTGGATGCCGGTGCACGCCGCCTGCACCTGGTGGACTTGAACGGTGCGTTTGCGGGCGTGCCCAAGAACTACAGCGCCATCAAGTCCATCCTGAAAGAGGTGGGCGACGACATTCCTGTGCAGCTTGGCGGGGGTATCCGTGACCTGGACACGATCGAGAAATACATCGACGGCGGCCTGCGCTACGTGATCATCGGCACAGCGGCCGTGAAGAACCCTGGCTTCCTCAAAGACGCCTGCAGCGCCTTCGGCGGCCACATCATCGTGGGGCTCGACGCCAAGGACGGCAAGGTCGCTACCGACGGCTGGAGCAAGCTCACCGGCCACGAGGTCGTGGACCTGGCCAAGAAGTTCGAGGGCTGGGGCGTCGAATCCATCATCTATACCGACATCGGCCGCGACGGCATGCTCTCGGGCATCAACATCGACGCTACGGTGAAGCTGGCCCAGGCTTTGAGCATCCCCGTGATCGCCTCGGGCGGGCTGTCGAACATGACCGATATCGAGCAGCTGTGCGCGGTGGAGAGCGAAGGCGTCGAAGGTGTGATCTGCGGCCGTGCCATCTACAGCGGCGACCTCGACTTTGCTGCGGCGCAAGCGCGTGCCGACGAACTGAACGGCTGAAACCGATCACCCCCTGAGCGGCTTCGCCGCTTCCCCCCGGGGACGACGCCAGTGGCCTGGCGAAGTCAGTTCCACGGCGTCTGCTGGCCTCGGTAGCGCCTAATCAACGAATCGCTCACTGACATGCTCGCAAAACGAATCATTCCCTGTCTTGACGTCACCGGAGGCCGTGTGGTCAAGGGCGTCAATTTCGTCGAGCTGCGCGACGCAGGCGACCCGGTCGAAATTGCCGCGCGCTACAACGCGCAGGGCGCTGACGAGCTCACCTTCCTCGATATCACCGCCACCAGCGATGGCCGTGACCTCATCCTGCACATCATCGAGGCCGTGGCCAGCCAGGTGTTCATTCCACTCACCGTGGGTGGCGGCGTGCGCACTGTGGAAGACGTGCGCAGGCTGCTCAATGCGGGCGCCGACAAGACCAGTTTCAACTCGGCCGCGATTGCCAACCCTGACGTCATCAACGCCGTGTCTGCCAAGTACGGTGCTCAGTGCATCGTGGTGGCCATCGACGCCAAGCGCCGCTCGGCCGAGGATGCGCAGCGCCTGGGCGCCAACGGCCAGCCCGTGGGTGCGGGCTGGGACGTGTACAGCCACGGTGGGCGCAAGAACACTGGCCTGGACGCCATCGCCTGGGCCACGGAGATGGCACAGCGCGGTGCGGGCGAAATCCTGCTGACCAGCATGGACCGCGACGGCACCAAGGCAGGCTTTGACCTGGAGCTGACCCGCGCAGTGAGCGATGCGGTGAGCGTGCCCGTGATCGCGTCGGGCGGTGTGGGCAACCTCGATCACCTGGCCGACGGCATCCAGACCGGTGGTGCCGACGCGGTGCTGGCCGCCAGCATCTTCCACTACGGTGAATACACCGTGGGCCAGGCCAAGGCCCGCATGGCCGAGCGCGGCATTCCGGTGCGTCTGTGACGACGCCATTCGCGGGCGCGCGTTGGGCGCTGGTGGTGGCCCTGGCGGCCATGGCACTGCCCGCTGCGGCGCAGCAGGTGCCGCCCCCGTCGTATGCGAGTTTTTCTGAGCGCCTGCCCTGTGTGCACCGCATTGGCCGCTGCTTTGACGCGACCATCGGCGGCAAGCCGGTGGAGGTGATTGCCGACAAGGCCGAATTCGAGAAGCTCAAGGCCCTGCTCCAGACGCTGAACAGCAATGTGCGTGACGTGCACTGGATCGTGCGCGAACCCGTGTTAGGCACGCTCGCGCTGGACGTGGAAACCCGCGCCAACACGCTGGGTTTGCCGCTGGTGGGCGATGAGAAGGAAGAGCCCGATGTCACCGTCTATGCCCTCGACGGCCAAGATCTGGAGAGCGAATCGGAGCTGGTAGCGCAGCAAAGCGTGCGCGTGAATGGCCAGCCCGTGGTGACGCAGCAGGAAACCCTCACGCAGGATTTTCTGCCCCCGGGGCGCTATGCGTTTGCCATCAAGTACCTGGGCCGCAAGAACTGGGATCGCAAGTGGGTGTTTTTGACCGTGGCAAAGTAAATCTTCGATCAAAAGTGGTTCTGGCGCTGAGTGTGAAAGCGCTGATAGCTATTGTTTTGTAGTCAGATTTACGCGCTGCGCAGTGCTGCAATTGGCTGCAAGCTGCCCGACGATGCATCTGTTTTTTCATTGAACTCTCATTTTGATAGCTGCTAGCGCTTGATGGATAAGCGCTAGAGGCAAAAATGACCTCAAAACCGACCGCCCGGCAGGCGGGCTGGTCATTCAAATCACCGACAATCCCGCCCATGAACTGGCTCAACGAAGTGAAATGGGACGCGCAGGGCCTGGTGCCCGTGATTGCGCAGGAGCAGGGCACGGGCGACGTGCTGATGTTTGCCTGGATGAACCGCGAGGCCCTTGCCAAGACGGCAGAACTCGGCCGCGCCGTGTACTTCAGCCGCTCGCGCAAGAAGCTGTGGTTCAAGGGCGAAGAGTCCGGCCACGTGCAGACCGTGCACGAGATCCGCCTGGACTGCGACAACGATGTGGTGCTGCTCAAGGTCACCCAGCTCGGCCACGAGCCTGGCATCGCCTGCCACACAGGCCGCCACAGCTGTTTTTTCAGCGTGCTCAAGGACGGAGCCTGGCACGCGGTCGATCCGGTCTTGAAAGACCCTGAATCCATCTACAAGTAATGGCAATGGACGACAAGACCATGAGTTCCAACGATTCCCTCGCACGCCTTGCCGATGTGATTGAAAGCCGCAAGCCTGCCAACGGCGGCGATCCCGACAAGAGCTATGTCTCGCGCCTGCTGCACAAGGGGCCGGATGCGTTCTTGAAGAAGATCGGCGAGGAGGCCACCGAAGTCGTCATGGCGGCCAAGGATGTGGACCACGGCGCCGACAAGTCCAAGCTGGTTTACGAAGTGGCCGACCTCTGGTTCCACTCCATGGTGGCCCTGGCCCACTATGGCCTCACGCCTGCCGATGTACTGACCGAGCTGGAGCGCCGCGAGGGCACCAGCGGCATCGAGGAAAAAGCCTTGCGCAAGGTGGTTGCGCGCACTGCCGAAGAAGGGGCCCCATGAACGACATCATCGACGTGCAAAGCAATGAGCAAAAGGCCCAGGGCCTGAAGAACATCGGCTGGGTCAGCTATGTGCTGCACCTCATCGTGGCCGTGGGGGCTGTGCTGCCAGGCGCGCAGGCCAGTGCGCTGTTGCTGGTCATTGCGCTGGTGATTGACTTGGTCAAGCGCAGCGATGCCGAGGGCACCTGGCAGGCCAATCATTTCTCCTGGCGCATCCGCTCGACGATCTGGGCTGGTGTTCTGTATGTGGTGACCGCGCCCCTGTGGCTGCTGCTGATTGCGCCGGGCTGGATTGCCTGGGGGCTGATCTCGCTGTGGTTCCTGTACCGCATCGTGCGCGGCATGCTGGCCATGAGCAAGAACCAGGCGGTGGATGCCTGAACCGACGGCGTCCCTGTCGCACTTGTCATCCTTGCCACGGCTGAACCTGGCCCTGCAGGGTGGGGGCTCCCACGGTGCGCTCACCTGGGGTGTGCTGGATGCCTTGCTGGAGGATGGCCAGTGGCAGTTTGATGGCGTGAGCGGCACCAGCGCCGGCGCGATGAATGCCGTGGCCATGGCGCACGGCTTTGCCAAAGCCGCGCAGGAGCACAAAGACCCGCACGAAGCGCACCTGGCCGGTTGCGTCCAGGCGCGTGAAACGCTTACCCGGCTGTGGGAGGGCGTGGGCACGCTGGGCAGCCTGATGTGGGGCTCGCCCCTGTCGGCCGCCAACCCCATGATGGGGCTGATGCGCCAGTGGCTCTCGCCCTACCAGACCAATCCGCTCGACATCAACCCGCTGCGCCGCCTGCTGGAGCGCGAGGTGGACTTTGACCTGTTGTGCACTGTGCGCCGCGCCAGCGCTGCGGCGGGCGGGCCCAAGGTGTTTGTGTGCGCCACCAACGTGCGCACCGGGCGCGGCGAAATCTTCTCTGGCCCCCGGCTGAGCGCGGATGCCGTGATGGCGTCGGCCTGCCTGCCAGCGCTGTTCAAGGCCGTGGAAATCGACGGTGAGCATTACTGGGACGGCGGCTATTCGGGCAACCCTGCGTTGCACCCGCTGATCTATCAGACCGAGACCTCCGACATCCTGCTTGTGCAGATCAACCCCATCGAACATCTGGATCTGCCCCACTCAGGCCAGGAAATCATGGAGCGCATGAACGAAGTCACCTTCAATGCCAGCCTGCTGGCCGAGTTGCGCGCCATCGAGTTCGTGCGCCGTCTGCTGGCCGAGGGCAAGCTGGATGCGCGCCGCTACAAAAGCGTGCGCATGCACCGCATCGACGGCGGCGCCGTGCTGGAGCCCTTTGGCGCCGACAGCAAGGCCCGTGCGGACATGGCCTTTGTGCGCAAGCTTTTCGCCCTCGGCCGCACGGCCGGGCAAGAATGGCTGCACGCGCACCGCAAGGATGTGGGTGTGCGGCCCACCATCAATATCGCTGAAAATACATGAAGCCCCCCTGTGCCGCCTACGGCGCCTTCCCCCTTGGGGGACGCCACCCGTGGCCTGGCAAAGCCAGTTCCACGGTGGCACTGGCTTCGCGCGCGCCGGTTGCGACCGCTTTGGATGGCGAGCAGCGCCTGGTGACCTGTTAATTTTGTACTGACATTTTCCTCATGCACGATCCGAACTGCCTCTTCTGCAAAATCATCGCAGGCCAGATTCCTTCGAAGAAGGTCTATGAAGACGAAGAAATTTTCGCCTTCCACGACATCCACCCCTGGGCGCCGGTGCACTTTCTGATGGTGCCCAAGCTGCATATCCCTTCGATGGCGCAGGTCACCGAGGAACACGCGGGTGTGCTGGGGCGCATGATGGCGCTGGCGCCGAAGCTGGCAATGGAGCAGGGCTGCAACCCGTACCCGGAGGGTGGCTTTCGCGTCGTGGTAAACACGGGGCTTGAAGGTGGGCAGGAAATCCACCACCTCCATATCCATGTGATGGGCGGTCCCCGTCCGTGGCTCAAAGGCTGAACCAGGCTGACGGGTCGTGCAGGGAGATTCCCGCAGTTCTGCTTGGGCTGTGAACTCCTGTCACGCCCCCCGTCTAAAATGATTGCAATTCGTTAGGAGATATTCCATGGGCTCTTTTTCCATCTGGCACTGGCTGATCGTGCTGCTGATCGTCGTCATGGTGTTCGGCACCAAGAAGCTCAAGAACATGGGCTCCGATCTCGGGGGCGCCGTCAAGGGCTTCAAGGACGGCATGAAAGACGGTTCGGCCGACGCGGCTGCCACCACCACCCCACCCGCGGGCCAGGTTGCCAACAACCCTGCGACCGACAAGACCACCATCGATGTCGAAGCCAAGCAAAAGAGCTGAGCGGGCTGTTCCCGCTGGCACCCGCACGCTTTGCGCTTGATCCATGATTGATATTGGCCTGTCCAAGATGGCGCTGATCGGCGCGGTGGCTCTTATAGTCATCGGGCCCGAGAAGCTCCCCCGTGTGGCCCGCACGGTGGGCACCCTGCTGGGCAAGGCCCAGCGTTACGTGTCCGATGTGAAGGCCGAGGTCAACCGGTCCATGGAGCTCGACGAGCTCAAGAAAATGAAGGACACGGTGGAGAACGCCGCACGCGATGTGCACAACTCCATCCAGACCAGCGCCAGCGAGTTCGAAAAGGACTGGGCCGAGGCCACCGACACCGCCAGCTCGGCGTTGCAGGACCAGACCGCCGTTGTGCCGGCTTACAAACACCCCGGCAAGAACTGGCGCCTCAAGCGGGGGGCGGTGCCCCAGTGGTACAAGGCCCGAAGCGGTGTGCGCACCAAGGCACAGTCCGGCGCGGCCCGTGTGGCGCGTTTCCGTCCCCGTAAATTCCATTGATGCAGCAGCCACCAGCGCACCGCGCGCTGCATGGGCGGCCCTGACGCCCACGAAAACCCAACATGTCCGAAACCCCTTCCAAAGAAGACGAGCTGGCCGGTACCGAGCAGCCGTTTGTGCAGCACCTGATGGAGCTGCGCGACCGGATGGTCAAGGCCATCATTGCCATCGCGATTGCGGCGGCGATTTTGTTCTTCTTCCCTGGCCCTGGCGCGCTGTATGACTTTCTGGCGGCGCCGCTGGTGGCCCACCTTCCCAAGGGCGCCACGCTGATCGCCACGTCGGTGATCTCGCCGTTCATGGTGCCGCTCAAGATCTTGTTGATGTCGGCCTTTTTGCTGGCACTGCCGTTTGTGCTGTGGCAGGTGTGGGCCTTTGTGGCGCCTGGCCTGTATTCGCACGAAAAGAAGCTGGTGCTGCCGCTCGTGATCTCCAGCACGCTGCTGTTCTTCATCGGGGTGGCGTTTTGCTACTACCTGGTGTTTGGCCAGGTGTTTGCGTTTATCCAGAGCTTTGCGCCCAAGAGCATCACCGCCGCGCCAGACATCGAGGCCTACCTGAGCTTTGTGCTGTCGATGTTCCTGGCGTTTGGCTTGTCCTTCGAGGTGCCGATTGCCGTGGTGGTGCTGGCCCGCATGGGCATCGTGAGCGTGCAGAAGCTGCGGGAGTTTCGTGGCTATTTCATCGTGATCGCCTTTGTGATCGCTGCCATCGTCACGCCGCCCGATGTGGTGTCGCAGCTGTCGCTGGCGATCCCCATGTGTCTGCTGTACGAGGTGGGCATCTGGGCGGCGCAGATCTTCATCAAGCACACCAAAGCCCCGGACGAGGGTAGCGAGCCCGCCTCCAACGCCTGAAGGTTGAGTTTCTCGTGAAAATGAGCTCTAGCGCTTGTTGGATAAGCGCTTCAAGCTATATTTTTAATAGCTGACGGGTTGCATCAGCGGCCATGTCGCAGTGTTCTGCGCGCAGCCCCTAAAAACTGGCGCGTGCCCAATACCAGTGCCACCGCGGAACCGGCTTTGCGGGGCCGCTGGAGGCGTCTCCCTTTGGGGAAAACGCGCAGCGGCTCAGAGTAGGCTTACCGCCTCACATTGCGCTGAGGCTTGGGGCGCACGCCGGGGTTGATGCTCAGTTCCACCATCTTGTCGCCGCGCTGCACGTTGAACGGTGCTGCAGTGCCGGGCTTGAGCCCCGCCACGGCGGTCAGCAACTCGGACACGTTGCTCACCTTCCTGCCTTCAACCCGCACGATCACATCGCCGGGCCGCGTGCCCGCCTGGGCGGCGGGGCCGTCCTGCAGCACGCCGGTGATGATCACGCCCTCGGTGGCTTTCACGCCGAAGGTTTCTGCCAGTTCGGGTGAGAGTTCGTTGGGCTCCACGCCAATCCAGCCGCGTGTGACCTGGCCGTCCTGCACGATGCCATCCAGCACCATGCGGGCCGTAGACACGGGGATTGCAAAGCCGATGCCCATGCTGCCGCCCGAGCGCGAGTAGATGGCCGTGTTGATGCCCATGAGGTTGCCATTTACATCCACCAGCGCGCCGCCCGAGTTGCCAGGGTTGATGGCCGCATCGGTCTGGATGAAGTTCTCGAAGGTGTTGATCCCGAGCTGTGTGCGGCCCAGCGCGCTCACGATGCCGCTGGTCACCGTCTGGCCCACGCCAAACGGGTTGCCGATGGCCAGCACCTGGTCGCCCACGGCGAGTACGTCCGAGTTGCCCAGCACGATGACGGGCAGCTTGTCGAGTTCGATCTTGAGGATGGCCAGGTCGGTGTCGGGGTCGGTGCCGATCACGCGGGCGCGGGCGCGGCGGCTGTCGGTCAGCGTCACTTCGATCTCGTCGGCGCCTTCCACTACGTGGTTGTTGGTCAGGATGTAGCCGTCGGGGCTCACGATCACCCCGCTGCCCAGCCCGGCCTGCGCCTGGGCCCCCTGGTCGCCAAAGAAGAACTGGAACCAGGGGTCGTTGCTGCGCGGATGGCGCACGGCCTTGCTGGTGTTGATGCTGACCACCGCCGGCGCGGCCTGGCGCGCCGCAGCGCTGAAGCTGCCTGCGGCAGGTTGCGCATTGGCCGGGGCAGGGGGTGCTTCGAGCAGCGCAATGCCAGCGCCGGAGCGGGTGGTGGCGCCGCGGCCCAGCCAGCTCGGCTGCAGGGTGGCGACAACGAAGTAGGCCGCAACGAACACCGTGACGGCCTGCGAGAACAACAGCCAGATGCGTTTCATGAAATTCTGTACAGGTGATGGGCTGGAGAAGGGGTGGCGGGCGATGCGCATGCCACGGCTGCCTCCCGGAGAAAAGCATTGTCCCTCATGTGTGGGCGTGGGCCACGCGCGACAATAGCTGCATGAGCATCTCCCGCACCGAACTTTTGCAGGCGTTTGACAGCCTGCTGCAACCCGAGCGCTTCAAGGACTATGGCCCCAACGGCTTGCAGGTGGAGGGCAAGGCCGAGATCAGCCGCATCGTCAGCGGCGTGACGGCCAGCCGCGCCCTGATCGACGCGGCCATTGCTGCCCAAGCGGATGCCATCTTCGTGCACCATGGCCTGTTCTGGCGTGGGCAAGACGGCCGGGTGACGGGCTGGATGAAGCAGCGTTTGCAGTTGCTGCTCGCGCATGACATCAACCTGTTTGCCTACCACCTGCCGCTGGATGCCCACCCGGAACTGGGCAACAACGCCCAGCTAGGCCGGGTGCTGGGGCTCGTGGCCGACGCGCGGTTTGGCGAGAACGATCTGGGCTTTGCCGGGCCTGCCGCGTTTGCCGATGAGCGGGCCCTGGCAGACCATGTCGCGCAGGCCCTGGGCCGTGCCGTCACCTGGGTGCCGCCGGAAGGCGCTGCTGCGCAACGGCCAGTCCGCCGCGTGGCCTGGTGCACGGGTGGCGCTCAGGGCTATTTCGAGGCGGCGATTGCGGCTGGGGCCGACGTGTTCATCACCGGCGAGATTTCCGAGCCCCAGGCGCATCTGGCCCGCGAGATGGGGGTGGGTTTTATCGCAGCAGGGCACCACGCGACCGAGCGTTATGGGGCGCCTGCGGTGGCGGCGCAGGTTGCAGGGCAGTTGGGTCTGGGCCACCAATTCATCGAGATCGACAATCCTGCCTGATCGCTGGTAGCCTGGGTTTTAGCTATAAAAATAATAGCTACTTGCGCTTATCAGTAAAGCGCTAGGTTCACTTTTTATCTGAAATCAAACTTCCATGAAGCCTCTCGCCATTACCCAGGGTGATCCTGCCGGCATCGGCCCCGAAATCGTGGCCAAGGCCTTTCGCGATGCGCCAGCCGATTTGGTGGGTTGCTTCGTGGTGGGCGATGTCGCCACCTTGCGGCGTGCGGCCCAGGCCATCGTGCGGCCCGGCGTGCCCATGGTACCCGTGGCACAGATTGCTGCGCCCGCCGATGTGCTGGACATGCCGCCCCGCTGTGTTCCGGTGTTGCAGTTGCCAGGCATTCCTGGCCCGCAGCCCTGGGGGCAGATTGGCGCCGCCGCTGGCCGTGCCGCCGCAGACAGCGTGGTCTGGGCCGCCCGCGCGGCGCTGCGGGGCGAGGTGGCGGGGCTGGTCACGGGGCCCTTGCACAAGGAGGCCTTGGCGGCAGCGGGCGTGGCATTTCCGGGCCACACCGAGCTGCTGCAGGCCGAGGCCGTCGCGCACCAGGGGGTATCGCTGGCGCAAATGCCCGTGCGCATGATGCTCGCCAGCGACGAGCTGCGCACGGTGCTGGTCAGCATCCACATGTCGCTGCGCGATGCCATTGCGGCGGTCACCACGGACAACGTCCTGCAGACGTTGCAAATCACGCACGCTGCCCTGGTGCGCAGCCTGGGGCGGGCGCCGCGCATCGCGGTGGCGGGGCTCAATCCCCACGCGGGCGAGGGCGGGCTGTTTGGTAACGAGGAAGCCGAGGTGATTGCGCCGGCCATCGCCGCTGCGCGCGCGCAGCAGCTGGATGTGCAGGGCCCCTTCGCTCCTGACACGGTGTTCATGCGCGCGCGCAGTACGCCCCATCGCGCTGGAGAGTTCGACGTGGTCATTGCCATGTACCACGACCAGGGGCTTATCCCGGTGAAGTACCTCGGGGTGGACAAGGGGGTGAACGTGACCCTGGGCCTGCCCCTGGTGCGCACCAGCCCCGACCACGGCACCGCGTTTGACATAGCGGGGCAGGGTATTGCCGATGCTGCAAGCCTCATCGAGGCCGTGCGCATGGCGCGGACCCTTTGTGGATGAAACAGTCCCATGGCGCTGTGGCTAAGCGCAAAAACAAAAAACTATCGATTCGATAGCGGATTGTTGAGGGATGGGGCTTCAAACTGGCGCGCCCCGAGCCAGCAGCCACCGCGCATGGGCCACTCCGCCCCGCTGGCGGCGTCCCCCTTCAGGGGGAAGGCGCGTAGCGACTCAAAGGGGCGTTATTTTTTCAAGCTATCTCTGATCTCGCGCAACAGGACGATGTCTTCGGCGGGCGCGGCTGGGGCTTCGGGGGCTGGCGCAGGGGCTTCGCGCTTGAGGCGATTGATCTGCTTGATCATCATGAAGATGATGAACGCCAGAATGATGAAGTTGACGGCCACGGTCAGGAAGTTGCCATAGGCAAACACCGGCACGCCCGCCTTCTTGAGGGCATCGAGCGTCATGGCCGTGCCCGGTGGCACGGACCCCAGCACCACGAAGAGGTTGGAAAAGTCGAGTTTGCCGAACACCAGTCCCACCACCGGCATGATCAGGTCGGACACGACCGAATCCACAATCTTGCCGAACGCCCCTCCAATGATCACGCCGACGGCAAGGTCGATCACATTGCCCTTGACCGCAAACTCCCTGAACTCCTGCATCATCCCCATGGTGTGCTCCTTGTTTGAATGGTGATGCCGGAGTATTGCCCGGCGCGGTGCCCTGTCAAGACAGTCACCCACTTTGAAATAACCATTTTCACTCCGCTACAATTCGCGGTTGACCCAACAATAGCGATGTTTACCGAGGATCCCCATGAGTGACACACCAGTCGACACCAGTAAAAGGACGTGGCTGATTGCGTCCGGATGTGCCGGTGCCGCTGGCGGAGTGGCAGTTGCAGTGCCTTTCGTCAGTAGTTTTCAGCCTTCGGAAAAAGCCAGAGCGGCCGGTGCCGCTGTAGAGGTGGACATCTCCGCCCTTCAGCCCGGCGAAAAGCTGACCGTTGAATGGCGTGGCAAGCCCGTGTGGATCCTGAAGCGCACTCCCCAGCAGCTGGAGTCTCTCGCTCAGACGGAATCGCAGCTGGCCGATCCCAAGTCGGATCGCAAGACGTACCCCACCCCCGAGTACGCCAAGAACCAGCACCGTTCGATCAAGCCGGAAGTGTTTGTGGGCGTGGGCATCTGCACCCACCTGGGTTGCTCGCCCGGAGACAAGTTCCAGACCGGCCCACAGCCCTCGCTGCCAGACGACTGGCACGGTGGCTTCCTGTGCGCCTGCCACGGCTCCACGTTCGACGTGGCTGGCCGGGTCTTCAAAAACAAGCCGGCGCCTGACAACCTGGAAGTGCCGCCGCACATGTACCTGTCCGACACGCTGCTGTTGATCGGCGAAGACAAGAAGGCCTGAGGTAAATCGACATGGCTGAATTCAAGGAAATCTCCCCCAACGCCTCGGCAGGCGCCAAGGTCACGAACTGGTTCGAGAACCGCTTCCCGACCGCTTTTGACGCCTACAAGGTGCACATGTCGGAGTACTACGCTCCGAAGAACTTCAACTTCTGGTACATCTTCGGCTCGCTGGCCCTCGTTGTGCTGGTGATCCAGATCGTGACCGGCATCTTCCTGGTCATGCACTACAAGCCCGACGCCAGCCTGGCGTTTGCTTCGGTCGAGTACATCATGCGCGATGTGCCCTGGGGCTGGCTGATCCGCTACATGCACTCCACAGGCGCCTCAGCGTTCTTTGTGGTGGTGTACCTGCACATGTTCCGTGGCCTTATCTACGGCAGCTACCGCAAGCCGCGCGAACTGGTCTGGATCTTCGGCTGCGCCATCTTCCTGTGCCTGATGGCCGAGGCCTTCATGGGCTATCTGCTGCCCTGGGGCCAGATGTCGTACTGGGGCGCCCAGGTGATCGTGAACCTGTTCGCTGCCATTCCCTTCATCGGTCCTGATCTGGCCTTGCTGATCCGTGGCGACTTCGTGGTGGGCGATGCCACGCTGAACCGCTTCTTCAGCTTCCATGTGATCGCTGTCCCGCTGGTGCTGCTCGGCTTGGTGGTGGCCCACTTGCTGGCGTTGCACGACGTGGGTTCCAACAACCCCGATGGCGTGGAAATCAAGGGCCCCAAGGCGCCCAAGGATGCCAATGGCAAGCCGCTCGATGGCGTGCCTTTCCATCCCTACTACACGGTGCACGACATCTTCGCGCTGAGCATGTTCCTGATGGCGTTCACGGCCGTGGTGTTCTTTGCGCCTGAGTTTGGTGGCTACTTCCTGGAGTACAACAACTTCATCCCGGCCGATCCGCTGGTGACGCCGTTGCACATCGCGCCGGTCTGGTACTTCACACCGTTCTACTCGATGCTGCGTGCGATCACGACCGAGATGATGTACGTTCTGGTGCTGTGTGTGCTTGCGGGTGCTGCCTTTGGTGTGTTCAAGGCCAAGTTGCCAAGTTTCATCAAGGCCGGCATCGCCGGTGCCGCCGTCGTGGCGGTGGTGCTGATGCTGTCGATCGACGCCAAGTTCTGGGGTGTGGTGGTGATGGGTGGTGCCGTGATCATCCTGTTCTTCCTGCCCTGGCTGGACCACAGCCCGGTGAAGTCGATCCGCTACCGTCCCGACTGGCACAAGTACCTGTATGGCGTGTTCGTGATCATCTTCCTGATCCTGGGCTACCTGGGTGTGCAACCCCCTTCGCCCATTGGCGAGCGTGTGTCGCAGGTGGGTACGCTGTTCTACTTTGGGTTCTTCCTGCTGATGCCCTGGTGGAGCCGTATTGGCGAGGCCAAGGCCGTGCCCGACCGCGTGACCTTTGTGGCGCACTGAGCCCCAGGAGATAACAACAATGAAGAAAATCATCCTCACGCTGGTGGCCGCCCTGGGTCTGGCTGCTGGCTCTGCACTGGCTGCGGGCGGTGGCATTCCGCTGGACAAGGCCCCCGTCAAGACGAACGATCTGGCCTCGCTGCAAAATGGTGCCAAGGTTTTCGTCAACTATTGCCTGAATTGCCACTCTGCAGCGTTCATGCGGTTCAATCGCCTGAAAGACATCGGTTTGACCGATCAGCAGGTCAAGGACAACCTGCTGTTCACTACGGACAAGGTCGGCGAAACCATGAAGGCGGCGATTGATCCCAAGCAGGCCAAGGCCTGGTTTGGTGCCAATCCCCCCGATCTGACCGTGATCGCCCGTTCGCGTGCTGGCGCGGGTGGTTCGGGTGCGGATTACCTGTACACCTACCTGCGTACTTACTACCGCGACGAAACCAAGCCGACCGGCTGGAACAACCTCGTGTTCCCCAACGTGGGCATGCCCCACGTGTTGTGGGAGCTGCAGGGTGATCGCCGCCCAGTGTTTGAAGAGCACGAAAGCCATGGTCACAAGACCCAGGTTTTCAAGGGTTGGGAGCAGGTCAGGCCTGGTCTGATGACCCCGCTGCAGTACGACCAGACCGTGGGTGACCTGGTGAACTACATGCAGTGGATGGCAGAACCCGCGCAAAACACCCGCAAGCGCGTGGGTGTCTGGGTGCTGATTTTCCTGGGCGTGTTCACGGTGATTGCCTGGAGGCTCAACGCAGCCTTCTGGAAAGATGTGAAGTAACGCGCGCAGCAGTCATATCCATTGAAAGCACCCTTCGGGGTGCCTTGGTTTTTTTGCAGAGTGGGCGCTTTTGGCGTCCCACTCTTTTGATTTTTAGGAGCCTCCCACCATGATGGTGCTTTACTCGGGTACGACCTGTCCCTTCTCCCACCGCTGCCGTTTTGTCCTGTTCGAAAAGGGCATGGACTTTGAAATCCGCGATGTGGACCTGTACAACAAGCCCGAAGACATCAGCGTGATGAACCCCTACGGCCAGGTTCCCATTCTGGTCGAGCGCGATCTGATCCTGTACGAGTCGAACATCATCAACGAGTACATCGACGAGCGCTTCCCCCATCCCCAGCTGATGCCCGGCGACCCCGTAGACCGCGCCCGTGTGCGCCTGTTCCTGCTCAACTTCGAGAAGGAGCTGTTCGTGCACGTGAACATCCTGGAGTCGCGCGCGACCAAGGGCAACGAAAAGGCGCTGGAAAAGGCGCGTGCGCACATCCGTGACCGCCTGACGCAGTTGGCCCCTGTGTTCCTCAAGAACAAGTACATGCTGGGTGACAACTTCTCCATGCTCGACGTGGCCATTGCCCCGCTGCTGTGGCGCCTCGACTACTATGGCATCGACCTCAGCAAGAATGCAGCTCCGCTGCTCAAGTATGCAGAACGCATCTTCTCGCGCCCTGCGTACATCGAGGCGTTGACCCCATCCGAGAAGGTCATGCGCAAGTAACTTGCGGCCTGCCCCGTTCCCTATTCACAGCAGTTGCCTTTCACCTTCATGACCGCACAGGAATCTACGTCCACACGCCCGTACCTCATTCGTGCCTTGTACGAGTGGTGCACCGACAACGGGCTGACGCCGTATGTGGCGGTGCGTGTCGATGATTCGGTGCAGGTGCCTCGTGAATACGTGAAGGATGGTGAGATCGTCCTGAACATCAGTTTTGATGCGACGAGTGCCTTGCAACTGGGCAACGATTTCATCGAGTTCAAGGCCCGGTTTGGCGGCAAGCCGCGTGAGATCCTCGTGCCGGTGGGGCGGGTGATCGCCATCTATGCCCGTGAAAACGGGCAGGGTATGGCGTTTCCACCCCCGGTGGATGTGCTTGCTGGTGGTGCAGCTGCTGCCGGGGCCATCGCTCCCGTGCTGGCAGAAGCGGTGCCTTCCGAAGATGCTTCTGCTGCAAGTGGAGCGCAAACTTCCGAGGACCGCGTGGTGCAGCTGGTATCTGCGGATGACGGCAGGAAAGATGGCGACGAAGGGGGTGACGCGCCGCGACCACCTCCGGCTGCGGGTGGCGCTCGGCCATCGCTCAAGCGGGTGAAATAACCGCCCCTTGTTTTTTTGAGGCTGCTTTTTCCACGATAAAATGCAGCCTTCGCCGGTTTAGCTCAGTTGGTAGAGCACCCGCCTTGTAAGCGGTAGGTCGTCAGTTCGATTCCGACAACCGGCACCAGTTTTCTCCTGTTCCTCCCCGCATTCCCTGATCCTGGCGTTGACCGTCAGGTTTGAACTTTCAGGCGAATCGCGTTAACCTCCCACCCCCGGCTGCGCAAATGCGCCTGCAAAGCAGGCAGCAGTTGGCGTATTTTTGCCGCGGCGGCATTGCTTTTGACCAGCAGGCACCAGGAGTCTCCATCAATGGGGCCGGCCTGGATCGCTGGGCGCAGCGCCGCAGGAATCAGCATTTCAATGGCCTTGAGCCGATCACTGGAGTCGCGTGTCAGCGCTGTGAGCTTGGCCAGCGTGGGAGAGTCCTCGCTGGCTTGCTGCAGGGTGACGGCGTAGTGGCGGCGGTTCATGGTGTGCGTCTTCGGGCGTGGAGAATTCGTAGTGCATCTGATTATCACGGACGCCAGGCTGGCGCGTAGCCGGGCCATTCATTTGTCGGGCACCCGCCTGATCCTGGCAGGGCTATTGCTGTCGCTGTGCCTCATGCTGGTGGCTGCGACGCTGTACCACTGGGTGTTTCTCAAGGGCGCGCGTGAAGGCTGGCCGATTGTGGGGTCATTGGTACGGCTGGTCGTCAAGGACGAGTTTGCAGAGCGGGACCGTTTCATGCGTGCCAATCTGGATGCCATGGCCCGCCGCGTTGGCGAGATGCAGGCCCGCATGGTGCAGCTGGAATCCTTGGGTGACCGCGTGCTGGGCCTTGCAGGCATGGCGCCGGCCGATGTCCAGAAGTCCGATGGTCGTGGAGGGGTGTTGGTCAGTGCACGCAATCTCTCCATGGAGGAACTGCAATCCACCCTTGACGAGCTGGAGCGCCTGACCAACCAGCGTGTGGATTTGATGACCGTGCTCGAATCGCGCCTTTTTGATCAGCACATCCGCAAGAAGATGATTCCTACCCATGCACCTGTCACCGGACGGGTGCCGGGCTCGGCGTTTGGCTGGCGCGTAGACCCAATCACCGGCCAGTCGGCCTTGCACACGGGCCTGGATTTTCAGGCAGATACCGGAACACCGATCCTGGCAGCTGCGGGGGGTGTAGTCGTGACGCAGGAATACCATTCGGCTTACGGCAACATGATCGAGGTGGACCACGGCAACCAGCTGGTCACGCGCTACGCCCACGCGTCGCGCACCTTGGTCAAGCAGGGCGACATCGTACGCCGTGGCCAGAAGATTGCCGAAGTGGGAACCACAGGGCGTTCCACTGGTCCCCACCTTCACTTTGAGGTGCTGGTGCAAGGGGTTTTCCAGGACCCACAGAAGTTTCTCAGCGCTGGTGGCACGGCTGCGGGCGCGCAGGTTGCGGCGATCCAGCCGCACGCATCGCCCGGCCAGCCGGCCACACCTGCACCGGGCAGGTAAAATCGCGGGTCCGGTGTTCACGGCCCGGGATTGCAGTGCTTGCAATCCTTGGTGATGGACCCACCTGAACTCAATTCATCTTAGGGATTTCGGTCGCTTGACGCGCTGCTTGCAGCGGGGCAGGCGGTCCTGTTCGCATGGCCACCAACTTCCTCACCAAACTATTCGGCAGCCGCAACGACCGGCTCCTCAAGCAGTACCGCAAGACGGTGACCCGCATCAACGCGATGGAGCCCGACTACGAGAAACTGTCGGACGAGCAGCTCAAGGCCAAGACGCAGGAGTTCAAGGAGCGCGTGGCCAAGGGCGAATCGCTGGATGACATCCTGCCCGAAGCCTTTGCCGTGGTGCGCGAGGGCTCCAAGCGCATCATGAAGATGCGGCACTTTGACGTGCAGCTGCTGGGGGGCATGGCATTGCACTTTGGCAAGATCTCCGAAATGCGGACGGGCGAGGGCAAGACCCTCACCGCCACCTTGCCCGTGTACCTCAATGCTCTGTCGGGCAAGGGTGTGCACGTGGTGACCGTGAACGACTACCTCGCCAACCGCGATGCGCAGTGGATGGGGCGCCTGTACAACTTCCTGGGCCTCACGGTGGGCATCAACCTGCCGAACATGCCGCGCGAGCAAAAGCAGGAAGCCTACCGCGCTGACATCACTTACGGTACCAACAACGAATACGGCTTTGACTACCTGCGCGACAACATGGTCTACGAAGCGCAGGACCGCGTGCAGCAAGGCCTGAACTTCGCCATCGTCGATGAGGTGGACTCGATCCTGATCGACGAAGCCCGCACACCGCTGATCATCAGCGGCCAGGCCGAAGACCACACAGCGATGTACATCGCCATGAACAAGGTGGTGCCCCTGCTGGTGCGCCAGGAAGGCGAAGCCGACCCGCGCACGGGTGAAGGCGTGACCAAGCCTGGCGACTTCACGCTGGACGAGAAGACGCACCAGGTGTTCCTGACAGAGCAGGGCCACGAGAGCGCTGAGCGCATCCTGGCCAGCCAGGGCCTGATTGCCGAGGGGGCCTCGGTGTACGACCCGGCCAACATCACGCTGATGCACCACCTGTATGCGGCGCTGCGTGCCAACCACCTGTATCACCGCGACCAGCACTATGTGGTGCAAAACGGTGAGATCGTGATCGTGGACGAGTTCACCGGCCGCCTGATGTCGGGCCGCCGCTGGAGCGAAGGCCTGCACCAGGCCGTGGAAGCCAAGGAAGGCGTGAACATCCAGGCCGAAAACCAGACGCTGGCCTCGATCACGTTCCAGAACTACTTCCGCCTGTACAACAAGCTCGCCGGCATGACCGGTACGGCCGATACGGAAGCCTACGAGTTCCAGGAAATCTACGGCCTGGAAACCGTGGTCATCCCGCCGAACCGCCCCAGCCGCCGCGACGACCAGCTGGACCGCGTTTACAAGACCACGCGCGAGAAGTACGAAGCCGCCATCAAGGACATCCGTGAATGCCACGAGCGCGGCCAGCCCGTTCTGGTGGGCACCACGTCGATCGAGAACTCTGAAATCATCGACCAGCTCCTGAACAAGGAAGGCCTGCCGCATCAGGTGCTGAACGCCAAGCAGCATGCACGGGAGGCGGACATCGTGGCCCAGGCAGGCCGTGCGGGCATGATCACCATCGCGACCAACATGGCCGGGCGCGGGACCGACATCGTGCTGGGCGGCAACATTGAAAAGGATGTGGCGGCCATCGAGGCCGATGAGACCCTGTCTGAAACGGAGCGCGCTGCCAAGGTGGCGGCGTTGCGCGAGCAGTGGAAGATCGATCACGAGAAGGTCAAGGAACTGGGTGGCTTGCGCATCATTGCGACCGAGCGCCATGAGTCCCGCCGCATCGACAACCAGCTGCGCGGCCGCTCGGGCCGTCAGGGCGACCCTGGCTCGTCGCGTTTCTACCTGAGCCTGGACGATTCCCTGATGCGCATCTTCGCGGGCGACCGCGTCAAGGCCATCATGGACCGCCTGAAGATGCCCGATGGCGAAGCCATTGAAGCCGGCATCGTGACGCGCAGCATCGAGTCGGCCCAGCGCAAGGTGGAAGCCCGCAACTTCGACATCCGCAAACAGCTGCTGGAATACGACGATGTGTCCAACGACCAGCGCAAGGTGATCTACCAGCAGCGCAACGACATCCTGGATGCGGCTGACCTGTCCGACGTGATCGCCGCCATGCGCGAAGACTGCATGACCGATCTGGTGCGCCAGTATGTGCCCGCCGAATCGGTGGAAGAGCAGTGGGACCTCGCCGCGCTGGAAAAGGTGCTGGCCGAAGAATGGCAGGTGTCGATTGCCTTGCAGCAGGTGGTGCAGGGCGCCAGCGCCATCACCGACGATGAAATCCTGGAGAAGGTGCTGGCCGCTGCCCATGCCTCGTTTGACGCCAAGGTGGCGCAGGTTGGGCGCGAGAACTTCACGCAGTTCGAGCGCATGGTGCTGCTGCAGAGCTTCGACTCCAATTGGCGCGACCACCTCTCCGCACTGGACTATCTGCGCCAGGGCATTCACCTGCGTGGCTATGCGCAGAAGCAACCCAAGCAGGAATACAAGCGCGAGGCCTTCGAGCTGTTCCGCCAGCTGATCGACCAGGTCAAGAACGAAGTCACCAAGATCCTCATGACTGTGCAGGTGCAATCGCAGGAGCAGCTGGACCAGGCCGCACAAGAGATGGAAAGCCGCGGCGAAAGCATTGCCAACGTGACCTATACCGCGCCGACCGAAACGGGCGAGGTCGAAACCACGGTGGATGCGCAGGCGCAGGACTTGGCGCTGCCGGAGGGCATGCGTGTGGGCCGCAACGATCCTTGCCCTTGTGGCAGCGGCAAGAAGTACAAGCAGTGCCACGGCAAGCTCGCCTGATTTCCTGATCCACACAACACGGGCTTCGGCCCGTGTTTTCATTGGCGTGCCACGGTTTTCCGGATAATCGGCCGCAGTTTTTCAGAAGGACCCCCATGCCCGTCAATCTAGTTGCCCCCGTTGCCGCTGATCTGCACCCGATTGCTGGAGTGCGCATTGGCGTTGCCGAAGCCGGTGTGCGCAAAGCCAACCGCAAGGATCTCACCGTGTTCCTGCTGGATGAGGGTGCCAGCGTGGCGGGCGTGTTCACGCAGAACCGTTTTTGCGCGGCGCCGGTGCAAATCAGCCGCGACCACCTTGCCAGCGGGCAGCCCATCCGCGCCATGCTGATCAACACCGGCAATGCCAACGCTGGCACGGGCGCTGATGGCGTGGCGCGTGCGCGCGCCACGTGCGTTGCCCTCGCGCGCCAGCTCAGCGTAGCGCCCGAGCAGATCCTGCCGTTTTCCACCGGCGTGATCATGGAGCCGCTGCCCAACGACCGCATCGAGGCAGGCCTGCCCGCCGCCATTGCCGACGCGCAGCCGGGCCACTGGGCGCGCGCCGCAGAAGGCATCATGACCACGGACACCTTGCCCAAGGCCTTCTCTGCCCAAGTGAAGGTTGGTGGTGCCACCGTGTCCATCACCGGCATCAGCAAGGGCGCGGGCATGATCCGGCCCAACATGGCCACCATGCTCGGCTTTATGGCCACGGACGCCTGCGTGGCCCCTGTCGTCATGCAGCAGCTGGCTCGCGAACTGGCCGATGGCTCGTTCAACCGCGTCACCATCGATGGCGACACCTCCACCAACGATTCGTTTGTGGTGGTGGCGACCAACAAGGCCGCGCATGCGCCCATTACGTCTCTGGCAAGCGCCGAGGGCCAGGCCCTCAAGGCCGCCATGCTGGCGGTATCGCAAAAGCTCGCCCAGGCCATTGTGCGCGACGGCGAAGGCGCTACCAAGTTCATCACCGTGCAGGTAGAAGGTGGCAAGACCGGCGAAGAGTGCCGCAAGGTGGCCTACGCCATCGCCCATTCGCCGTTGGTCAAAACCGCGTTCTATGCCAGCGACCCAAACCTGGGCCGCATCCTCGCGGCCGTGGGCTACGCGGGCATTGACGACCTCGACCAGACCGGTATCGATCTGTACCTGGACGATGTACACGTGGCCATTCAGGGCGGACGCAACCCCGCCTACCGCGAGGAAGACGGCCAGCGCGTGATGAAGCAAAGCGAGATCACAGTGCGCGTGCTGCTGGGTCGGGGCGAGGCCTCCGACACGGTGTGGACCTGCGATTTCAGCCACGAATACGTCACCATCAATGCGGACTATCGTTCGTAAAGAATGCTCCTAATTTGATAGCTTTTGGCGCTTGATAGATAAGCGCTAGGCCCGAAATGAATCAAAAATTTGAACATCTGATCGAGCGGGCCGAGCAGCTGATCGCCCGCATCGAGTCTGTGCTGCCCCAGCCCCTGGGAGCGCCGGACTGGTCTTTGTCCATCGCCTGGCGTTACCGCAAGCGCAGCAGTGGCCACGGCACCCTGGAGCCCGTGCGCCATGTGGCTGCGATGCAGCTGGCGGATCTCAAAGAGATCGACGGGCAAAAGGAAAAGATTCAGCGCAATACCGAGCAGTTTGTGTTGGGCAAGCCCGCCAACAACGTGCTGCTGACCGGTGCGCGTGGAACCGGCAAGTCGTCGCTCATCAAGGCCTGCCTGAATGCGTACGCCGGGCAGGGCCTGCGCCTGATCGAGGTGGACAAGGCGGATCTGGTCGACCTGCCGGATATCGTGGATGTGGTGGCCGACCGGCCCGAGAAATTCATCATCTTTTGCGATGACCTGAGCTTTGAAGACGGCGAGCCAGGCTACAAGGCGCTCAAGTCGATCCTGGATGGATCGGTGGCCGCCGCCACGCCCAATGTGCTGATCTACGCCACCAGCAATCGGCGCCACCTGTTGCCCGAATACATGGCTGAAAACCTCACGTACACCCACACCGCTGATGGCGAAGTGCACCCCGGTGAAGTGGTGGAGGAGAAGATTTCGCTGTCAGAGCGGTTTGGCCTGTGGGTGAGCTTCTACCCCTTCAGCCAGGAGGAGTACCTGACCATCGTCGCCCAGTGGCTGGCCTCCTTTGGGGTCTCCGCCGCTGCGATTGCAGCGGCCCGGCCCGAGGCGCTGGTCTGGGCGCTGGAGCGCGGCTCGCGCAGTGGCCGTGTGGCCTACCAGTTTGCGCGTGACTATGCGGGGCGCCATGATGGTTGATTCTGTTGCCAAATCCGCTGCTGCGCCTGCAACACCGGCCGCGACCACGGCGCGCAAGCACACCGAGGTGGCTGTCGGTATCCTCTTGCGGGCCGATGGCGCGATGTTGCTCTCCACACGCCCGCCGGGAAAGCCTTATGCCGGGTATTGGGAGTTTCCGGGCGGCAAGGTCGAAGCGGGCGAAACTGTGGAGCAGGCGCTGCGCAGAGAGCTGGTGGAAGAGCTGGGTGTGACCATCGGCGCTGCCAGTGTCTGGAAAGTCACGGAACACGACTACCCACATGCCCTGGTGCGCTTGCACTGGTGCAAGGTCTGGGAATGGTCGGGCGAGTTCGAAATGCGCGAAGGGCAGACCATGGAGTGGCAGCAGATGCCGCTGACGGTGTCACCGGTGCTGCCCGGTGCCTACCCGGTGCTGCAGTGGCTCGCTGAAGAGCGTGGCCTGGAACATTCGCCGGAGTGACTTTCGTTTGCTGCCGAATTTATAGCTGCTAGCGCTTCATTGGTAAGCGCTAGAGCCCAATTTTGTTTGAAATCCTGGGCAATTCCCCGTCGAGGTCAGTGCTGCAGGCGAGGATCGCCATAAGGTTCGTCGGCGGGTGGAGCCTCTGCAGGCATGCGGAAGTCCTCGCTGGCCCAGGCGCCGAGGTCGATCTGCTTGCACCGCTCGCTGCAGAATGGGCGGTACACGTTGGCGGGGCTGTAGACACTGTCACCGCCACAACTGGGGCAGGTGACGATGCGTGCTCGTGGTTGGGTGTGCGTAGAGTTGGCCATGCTCGTCGTCGTTCTCAATGTCCTTGCCTGCTACCTATCCGGCGCCGCAGCTTACGCGCACAGGGTCAGCTCGAAGGCCGCATCTTCATTGCTGGCATGCAGGCGCCCGTCACTTTCCAGCCGCATGAGCCGCACCGAGACGATCAGGCGGTTGCCGCTGATCTCGGGAATCAGGTTCAGGGCCGGGTCAATGCGCAGACGCAGCAACTGGAATGTACGGCCCTGCGGCAGGTTCTGCTGAAATTGACCGCGCTCTGCTGCCACCTTCTGGGGAACGCCAGAGTCGCGCAGCAGCTTGAGCAACACATAGATGGATTCGGCCAGCGGGGCCAGGGTCGATGCCCACTCTTCGAGGGCCTGCTGGCGCACACCTGGTTCATGGTGCTGCCACGCGTAATACGCAGGCAAATCGAACCCGCAGGTGCCACCGGGAATGCCCACCCGGCTGCGGATGCTCATCAGCCAGTCGTTTTCGGTGAGCAAGTGTCCGGACTTGCCTGATTGGGTGTTGAGAGCTGTGAAACAACGGTCGAGCTGGGCAATGACTGCGTCAAGGGCCGCTTCGGAGATCGAGGGATTGCCACGGTAGCTATCGAGCTGGTGCTTGTGCTTCTCGATGTCCTTGAGCACATCCGACTTGAGGTCGGCCCGTGCCGCCACATCCATGATTTCGAAGATGGTTACCAGCGCAAAGTGGTGGTCGAGCGCGTGGGAGCGGGGAATCAGTTCTCCCAACCGGCGGAACAACTGCTCAAGCCGCAGATAGGTTCTGAGACGCTCGTTAAAGGGATATTCGTAAAGGATCACGCTGGCGGGTTCCTGGGGGCTCAGGGAGTATTCTGACGCCGGTGGCGCACGGCATGGGGTGAAAGCACAAACGGTTTCGTTCGCATCATAGCCCGAACAGCGTGGCCACTTGCCGGGTCTGCAGGCGCAGGTCCTCTAGCGAGCAATCCCTGTCGTTGGCAATCACGGCATCTGCCACGGCGCGCCGCGCCGTGCGGCTTGCCTGCGAGGCGATGATGCCTTGCACCACCTCTCGCGCCAGGCCGCTGCGTTGCATGACCCGCTGGATCTGAGTTTCTTCAGAGCAATCCACCACCACGACCGCATCGAGCCTGCGGGCCCACCGGCCGGATTCCGCCAGCAGCGGGATGTCAAATACGATCAGGGCATGGCCTTGGTCCGCAGCCTGCTGGGCCTTCGCGTTGCTATGCAGGGTAACCAGAGGGTGCACGATCCCTTCGAGCTGGGCGCGTGCCTCGGGGTGGCTGAAGACCAGAGCACGCATTCGCGCGCGGTCCAGTGCGCCGGAGGCATCCACGAAGTCTGCCCCGAAAGTGGCTCTGATTGCGTTCATGGCCGCTCCTTGCGGGCCTGTCACGTCGCGAGCCAGCTGGTCTGCATCGATCAGGCTGCCTCCCAGCGCGGCGAACATGCCGCCCACCGTGCTCTTTCCGCTGCCAATGCCCCCGGTCAAGCCAAGGCGCAAGGGGCGCCTGCGCGGATTCATCGTTTATAGGCCCAGAAGGTTCAAGACAGCGTTAAGGATAGCGTTGGGGCCAAACACCATGGCGGTAAAACCAGCGCCGACCAGGAAGGGGCCGAAAGGGATGTAGCCGCCTTCACGCAGGCTGCTGAAGACTTTCATCCCGATACCGATGACGGCACCGATGACTGAGGACATCAGGATGATGGGGATCAGCGCCTGCCAGCCAAACCAGGCACCCAATGCGGCAAACAGCTTGAAATCCCCATAGCCCATGCCTTCCTTGCCCGTGGCGAGCTTGAATCCCCAGTAAACCAGCCAGAGCGAAAGATACCCCGCTGCCGCGCCGAGCACGGAGGCATACAAGGGCACGTCAATCCACTGCAGCGCGGAAGCGAGCAGTCCAGCCCACAGCAACGGCAAAGTGATGTCGTCCGGGAGCAGGGTCGTGTCCCAGTCGATAAACGCCAAGGCGACCAAGGCTGCCGAGAACCCGCACCAGACGAGCCCCGTGGGCGTCATCCCCCAGCGCTGGATGCACAGGAAAAAAAGGGCCCCCGTCGCCATCTCAATCAAGGGGTAGCGTACCGAGATCCGCACCTTGCACGCGGAGCAACGCCCACGCAGAAAAAGGTAGCTCAAAACAGGGATGTTCTCATACCACTGGACCATGTGCCCACACGATGGGCAGCGGGAACGGGGAACCATGAGGTTGAACCGCTCCTGTTCAGGAGGTGCGGCACCGGCATCTCCTTGCGCGCTCTGCGCCTGCGCTGCCCGGATTTCCTCAGCCCACTGGCGTTCCATGATTTTGGGAAGGCGATAGATGACCACATTGAGAAAACTACCGATCAGAAGTCCCAATATCCCGCCCAAACTTGCATTCCACCAAACGGGCATCTCCATTACACAACTTGGCCGAGTTTGAAGATTGGGAGGTACATGGAGACGACGATGCCGCCAATCAGCGTACCCAGGAACACGATGATGATGGGCTCCATCAGACTGGACAAGCCCGCCACCATTTCGTCCACTTCGGCCTCATAGAAATCCGCAGCCTTGCCCAGCATGTGGTCAATGGAACCTGATTCTTCCCCGATGGCGCACATCTGAAGGACCATGGAGGGAAAAATATTTGCGTTGCCCATGGCTGCGGTCAGGCTGGTACCGGTAGAGACTTCCTGCTGGATTTTTTCGGTTGCCATGGAATACACCGAATTGCCCGAAGCACCACCGACTGAGTCCAGAGCTTCAACCAGTGGGACCCCTGCCGCAAACATCGTGGACAGAGTACGCGTCCAGCGTGCAACACAGGATTTATCAATCAAGGCTCCAAAGATCGGAATCTTCAATAGCACGCGGTCCATGAACATCTGCATCTTCTCATTTCTTTTCCAGGCCTGCATGAAAAAGAAAAAGCCTCCACCAATCACACCGAAGATTAACCACCACCACTTTACGAAGATTTCACTAATACCCATCACGAAAAGTGTAGGGGCAGGCAAATCGGCCCCAAACGATGAAAAAACTTCCTTGAATGCAGGAATCACAAAAATCATGATGATCGTAACCACCACAAAGGCAACGATGATCACGGAAATGGGATACATCAAAGCCGATCTAATTTTTGATTTGATGGCCTCCGTTTTTTCCATGTAAGTGGCCAAACGGTCCAGCAGAGCTTCCAAAATACCGGCCGCTTCGCCTGCCTCCACAAGGTTGCAGTAAAGACTGTCGAAATACATGGGATGCTTGCGAAAAGCAGAATTCAGGGAAGTCCCTGTTTCGACATCGGAGCGGATGTCGTTGAGTAGTTTGGTAACACTTGCGTTGGTATTCCCTCGTCCCACAATATCAAATGATTGCAGAAGTGGAACGCCTGCTTTCATCATTGTGGCAAGCTGACGCGTGAACAAAGCGATGTCTTTGGGCTTTATCTTTTTGCCAGAGCGCATCCGGCGTTTCTTGATCTTTGTGGGAAAAACGCCCTGGCGGCGGAGCGTGGCTTGCACCTGGTTCTCGCCAGACGCACGCACCTCGCCCCGGACTATCTTGCCGTGGCGATCCTTGCCTTCCCATTCAAAAACAAAATCCTTGATATCCCGTGATGCAGCGGTTGCCATGCTGGACCCTCTAGTCGTTATTCGTTGGTGACGGCAAGCACTTCTTCTAGGGAAGTGAAGCCCAGTCTTGCCTTGTGCAGGCCGGATTCGCGGAGTGAGCGCACGCCTTCAGCTCTCGCCTGCTCGGCGATTTCAAGTGCACTCCCGTCGCGCAGGATGATACGTTGGATGTCCTCAGAGATCGGCATGACCTGGTAGATGCCTACCCGTCCCTTATATCCGTTGTTGCAAGCGGAGCAGCCTACGGGGCGGTAGGTGACCCAGCTTCCATCAATTTCTTCTTCTTTGTACCCTGCTTCGAGCAGCGATTCATGTGGTATGTCGGCGGGCGCTTTGCAGACGGGGCACAACCTGCGTGCCAAGCGCTGCGCTGTGATGAGAATAACGCTGGAAGCAATATTGAACGGAGCGATTCCCATATTGCGCATGCGCGTCAAAGTGGTGGGGGCATCATTGGTGTGAAGCGTTGATAACACCAAATGCCCCGTTTGTGCTGCCTTGATGGAAATGTCCGCAGTTTCCAGATCACGGATTTCGCCGACCATGATAATGTCGGGATCTTGCCGCAGAAAGGACTTGAGGGCGACCGCAAAGGTTAGTCCAGCCTTTTCATTCACATTAACTTGGTTAACGCCTGGAAGATTTATTTCGGATGGGTCTTCCGCTGTGGCAATATTGACACCTGGCTTGTTGAGAAGATTCAAGCAGGTATACAGGGAAACGGTTTTGCCGGAGCCTGTGGGGCCCGTGACCAAGATCATTCCATAGGGGCGCCCAATAGCCTCAAGCAGGCGCTCTTTCTCTTGGGGTTCATAGCCCAATGCATCAATACCCAGCTTGGCGCTGCTGGGGTCGAGAATACGGATAACAATCTTTTCCCCAAACAAGGTCGGGAGGGTGCTGACCCGGAAATCAATGACTCTGTCCGGGCCCACCTTGAGTTTCATGCGCCCGTCTTGCGGTACCCGCTTTTCAGAAATGTCCAGGCGAGAAATCACCTTGATGCGAGATGCCAGTTTGTCCTTGATGGCTATTGGTGGGGACGCGATTTCTCGCAATTCACCATCAATCCGAAATCTCACGCGGTATTGATGCTCATAAGGTTCAAAATGCAAATCCGACGCACGCATATTGAATGCGTCCAGCAGCATTTTGTGCAAGAATTTGACGATGGGAGCATCTTCTACATCAGTAGCCCCGGTATCGTTGTTGTCTGGTGCCTCTTCGATGGGCGCGTCGTCAAATTCAAAATCACCACCACCACCCGTCAGCGTTTCCAAAGACTCACTGGCCGATTTGGTGGTGGTTTCTACCAGGCGGCTGAGCTTGTCGTACTCCGCAATAATCCAGTCCACCCCCATCTGGGTGGTGAATTTTATTTTTTCAGCTGCTTCCTGGTCCGTAGGGTCTGCAGTCGCAACAATCAGCCGATTATTCCGTTTGCTGAGCACAACAACCCGATATGCTTGGCATATCTTGCCGTCGAGCAGTTCTTTCGGAAGCCTTAACGGATCAATCGCATCCAGATCGAGTAAGGGTGCGCCAAACACAGCCGACACGGTATGGGCCAAGTCGGCAGCTGACACCGCGCCAGAACCGGTCAGTTCGGCAATAAAGCTGGTCCGGCTAGTTTGTGATTTTTTGTAAATGTCCTCTGCTGCCTTTTGGGTCAGCTTGCCAGCAGACATCAGGGCCCTGCCCAATCCGGGGAGGGCCACTGCGGAGGCTTCTTTGGGGGCAGTATCGACAGCGGCCATGTAACCGGAAATATGTTAGGTGTGGAAAAGAAACCATCCTATCATCACCGATCATCTGAAGGCTGTACAGAGATTCGAGATTGGCAACAGCACCACAAAAAGGGCGCTATTGCTGAAAATGCTCTTGTATTTATGGTCGGGGTGAGAGGATTCGAACCTCCGGCCTCTACGTCCCGAACGTAGCGCTCTACCAGGCTAAGCTACACCCCGTGTGCCACGATTGCGCTCAGAAGCTGATGCAATGGGCAGATCAGTTGCGTCTTGTAAGCAACTGTGCAGCCAATTCTAGCAAAGCTGCTGAATATGCGTTGGTTGGTAATTGCTCTGCAGCCGCCATGGCCCGGCGGGCCTCGCCAAAGGCGGCGGCCCGTGTGACCTCCAATGCGCCGGTCTCGCGGACGATTTGCACGATGTCTGTCAGTTGTTCGGTCGAGCCTTGTTCAATGGCTTGGCGCACGACCTGCGCCTGAATTTCGGTGCCGCGCTCCATGGCCGCGATGAGGGGGAGGGTGGACTTGCCTTCGCGCAGATCGTCCCCCAGGTTTTTCCCCATCTCAGTCGCATCCCCGTCGTAGTCGAGGACGTCGTCAATGATCTGGAAAGCGGTGCCCAACGCTTGTCCGTAGGTTGCGCAAGCTTCCTCAATTTCAGGCGAGCTCTCGGCGAGTACTGCGCCGAGGCGTGCGCTGGCTTCAAACAGTTTGGCGGTTTTAGAGCGAATGACGCGCAGGTAGCCCGCTTCGTCGAGCGATGCGTCATGCATGTTCATCAGCTGCAACACCTCACCCTCGGCGATCACGTTGGTGGCCTCCGAGAGTATCTCCATGATCCGCATGCTGCCTGCCTCGACCATCATCTGGAAGGAGCGGGTGTGCAGAAAATCGCCAACAAGCACGCTCGCGGGGTTGCCAAAGGTTTCGTTCGCCGTGGGGCGGCCTCTGCGCAGGGTGGACGCGTCCACGACATCGTCGTGCAGCAATGTGGCGGTGTGGATCAGTTCCACAACGGCCGCGAGGCTGTGCCGATGTGCGCCACGATACCCCAGGGCGCCGCAGACCATCAGCAGCAGTGCCGGTCGCAGGCGTTTCCCGCCAGCGGCAATGATGTACTGCGATATCTGGGCCACCAGAGGGACGCTGGACGTCAGGCGCTGACCAATGACCTTGTCGACCTCGTGCATGTCTTGTGCAACGAGCAAGAGAGGGGATGCTGCGGGGGCGGTGTGGTCAGTCAAGATGGTGGTCACAGAAAGAGACCGGATTATAGGAAGCCCCGGAGGTGCTTCGTTGCGACCATCGAGGCGGCGATGCTGTCGCTGAAAGCGGGGGTGGCGTGTTGTATAGCAATGCGCTATACTCTTGGGCTCTGCAGAAATTCGTCTGCAGAACTCATATCAAGAGGTCAACATGTACGCGGTCATAAAAACCGGCGGCAAGCAGTATCGCGTTGCTTCCGGCGAAAAAATTAAAGTAGAACAGATTGCTGCGGACGTAGGCCAGGAAATTGTGATCGACCAGGTTCTGGCTGTCGGCAACGGCGCTGAACTGAAGGTTGGTACGCCCCTGGTGTCCGGCGCAACCGTGAAAGCCACTGTCGTGGCCCACGGCAAGCACGACAAAGTGCATATCTTCAAGATGCGCCGTCGCAAGCACTATCAAAAACGCCAAGGCCATCGCCAGCAGTTCACTGAGCTGCAAATCGGTGCGATTGCTGCTTAATCAAAGGAGCTAGTCATGGCACAGAAAAAAGGCGGCGGCTCTACGCGAAACGGACGTGACTCCAAGCCAAAGATGCTGGGTGTCAAGGCGTTCGGTGGTGAACTGATCAGCGCTGGCTCGATCATCGTGCGCCAACGGGGCACGCGTTTCCACCCCGGCAACAATGTCGGCGTGGGCAAGGACCACACCTTGTTCGCACTGGTGGACGGCCACGTGTCGTTCGGTACCAAGGGTGCGTTGTCCAAGTCCACGGTCAATGTGACTCCTGCCTGAGGTTCATTCCTCTGGTAGCCATCGAAGCCCCGCTTTGCCGGGGCTTTGTTGTTTGGTCTGTACGATGGCGCTCAAGTCGTCGGCAGACGGCGCCTGCAAGGCGTTCCGCGGTTCCGACAGAATCAGGCAGTCTGCTGCCGGTGCTGCGCCCTTTTGTAAACTGGATATCCCATGAAGTTCGTCGATGAAGCCTTTATTGACATTGCCGCCGGTGATGGTGGCAATGGCTGCGTGTCTTTTCGGCACGAAAAGTACAAGGAATTCGGCGGTCCCAACGGTGGGGATGGTGGTCGCGGTGGGCATGTGTTTGCCGTGGCTGATCCGAACCTGAACACCCTGGTGGACTTTCGCTATTCGCGCAGGCACGAGGCCAAGCGGGGCGAGCATGGCATGGGATCGGATATGTTTGGTGAGGCTGGTGCCGACATCACCCTCAAGATGCCGGTCGGCACCATCATCACAGACGCCGAAACGGGCGAGGTGCTCTACGAGCTGCTGAACCCGGGCGAGGTCATCACCATTGCAAAGGGTGGTGATGGCGGCTTTGGCAATATGCGCTTCAAGAGCGCTATCAACCGGGCCCCGCGCCAGAAGACACCAGGCTGGCCCGGCGAGAAGAAGAACCTGAAGCTGGAATTGAAGGTGCTGGCCGACGTGGGCCTGCTGGGCATGCCCAATGCGGGTAAATCCACCTTCATCACGGCGGTGTCCAACGCCCGCCCCAAGATTGCAGACTACCCCTTTACGACGCTGCATCCCAACTTGGGTGTGGTTCGCGTGGGGCCGGAGCAGAGTTTTGTGGTGGCTGATATTCCCGGTCTCATCGAAGGCGCTTCGGAAGGTGCGGGCCTCGGGCACCAGTTTCTGCGCCATCTGCAGCGCACCCGCCTGCTGCTGCACATTGTGGATCTGGCGCCTTTCGACGATGCGGTGGACCCGGTGGCTCAGGCCAAAGCCATCGTCAACGAGCTCAAGAAGTATGACCAGCAGTTGTACAACAAGCCGCGCTGGCTGGTGCTGAACAAGCTGGACATGGTGCCCACCGAAGAGCGGGAAGCCCGTGTGAAGGATTTCGTCAAGCGCTTCAAGTGGAAGGGGCCGGTGTTTGAGATTTCTGCCCTCACGCGTGAAGGCTGCGAGCCGCTGATCCATGCCATCTTCCGCCATGTGCAGTCCGAACAGCGGGTGGAGAACGAGCCAGTGGAAATTGATCCACGTTTTGCAGGGGATGCGCCAGCCTGATTTGCAGTCACGGTCTGCGTTCTCATTTGCTATATTAATAATAGCTATTGGCGCTTTTTGGATAAGCGCTAGCGGCCAAAAAAACTTAAAAAATGGTTTCCAGCGTATTGCGTGACGCCCGCCGCATCGTGGTCAAGGTGGGCTCCAGTCTTGTGACCAACGAGGGCCGTGGCCTCGACGAAACCGCCATTGGCGAGTGGAGTCGTCAGCTGGCGGCTCTGGTGCGTGGCGATGGCGGGCTGCCGCGCGAGGTTGTGATGGTGTCCAGTGGCGCCATTGCCGAAGGCATGAAGCGCCTGGGCTGGACCACGCGGCCGAACGAAGTTCACGAGCTGCAGGCCGCCGCTGCCGTTGGGCAGATGGGGCTGGCGCAGATGTACGAAACCAAGCTGCGCGAGCAAGGCATGGGCAGCGCACAGGTGTTGCTCACCCATGCTGACCTTGCCGACCGCGAGCGCTACCTGAATGCGCGCTCGACCCTGCTGACGCTCTTGCGCCTGGGTGTGGTGCCGGTGATCAATGAGAACGACACCGTCGTCAACGACGAAATCAAGTTCGGCGACAACGACACCCTGGGCGCACTGGTGGCGAACCTGGTCGAGGCCGACGCGCTGATCATCCTCACCGACCAGAAGGGCCTGTACACGGCCGACCCGCGCCGCGATGCGTCCGCGCAGTTTGTGCACGAAGCCAAGGCCGGCGACCCAGCGCTGGAGGCCATGGCCGGTGGTGCGGGTTCCAGCATTGGCAAGGGCGGCATGATCACCAAGATCCTCGCGGCCAAGCGTGCTGCTGGTTCTGGCGCCTCCACAGTCATTGCCTGGGGGCGCGAATCCGATGTGCTGGTTCGCCTCGTTCAAGGCGAGGCGCTGGGTACGCTGCTGGTGGCCCAGACGCAAAAAAAGCAAGCCCGCAAACAGTGGATGGCCGATCACCTGCAATTGCGCGGCTCGGTGGTGGTGGACGCGGGGGCTGCGGCCAAGGTGCGTGATGAAGGCAAGAGCCTGCTGCCTATCGGTATGACGGCTGTGGAGGGTGACTTTTCGCGCGGCGACGTGATTGCCGTGCGCGACGTATCCGGCACCGAAATTGCCCGTGGCTTGGCCAACTATGCTGCGGCCGAGGCCAGAATGTTGTGCCGCAAGCCTTCGACCGAATTCGAAAAGCTTCTGGGTTACGTTGCCGAGCCAGAGATGGTGCATCGAGACAACATGGTGCTGGCCGCCAGCTGACGGCGAAAGCCAGCAGCCAACGTAGCTTCTCAAAGACACCATTAGTCCACCAACAAAAACGCCTGCGATTTGCAGGCGTTTTTCATGGGACTGGCGATCGCCTCGCCAATGAATTAACGCGGCGTGGTGACCGCAGGCAGTCCGTCCAGCTCTCCAGGCACACTGTTCTGCGGATCCGGATCGAAACTGGCCCCCGGTGGAAGCTCCATGCCCGGATTGATCAACATGGACCCCGTCCGAAACATGGTGCCCGCGTGTTCGCCCTCGCGCGTGCGCATGCCACTGCGCAGGTAGCGGTTGCGCTGCTCGTGGCGAGGCAGGAAGCGGGCCAGTTCCGTCAGCGCCATTTCATAGACGCCACGCTTGAATTCGACCACGACATCCAGCGGAACCCAGTAGTCATTCCAGCGCCAGGCGTCGAATTCCGGATGGTTGGTGGCACGCAGGTTCAGGTCCCAGTCGTGTCCTACCAGTTGAAGCAGATACCAGATTTGTTTCTGGCCCTTGTAGTGTCCGCGTGCATCGCGGCGGATGTACCGGTCAGGCACCTCATAGCGCAACCAGTCCCGGGTGCGGGCCACCACGCGTACGTGGTTGGGCAATAAGCCCACTTCTTCATGCAGCTCACGGAACATGGCTTGCTCGGGGGTTTCTCCCCGGTCAATGCCACCCTGCGGAAACTGCCAGCTGTGGGTGCGTATACGCTTGCCCCAGAACACCTGGTTTTTCTGGTTGAGCAGGATGATGCCGACGTTCGGCCGAAAGCCGTCCCGGTCAAGCATAATCAAACCCCAAATTTTTAAACTGTGTCCATTATGCACGGCGCCTAGCGCGCAGCAAGTGGACGGCCCCGTTCTGCCTGCAATCGATTCCGATGAAAGCCTCCCAATTCTTTATTTCCACCCTCAAGGAAGCTCCGGCGGATGCCGAAGTGGTCAGCCACAAACTCATGACGCGGGCGGGGCTGATCAAGAAGCTGGGCGCTGGCATCTATAACTACATGCCCATGGGGCTGCGGGTGATCCGCAAGGTAGAGGCCATCGTGCGCGAGGAAATGAACCGTGCAGGCGCCGTGGAACTGACCATGCCTGTGGTGCAGCCCGCCGAGCTGTGGCAGGAAACGGGTCGCTTTGAAAAGATGGGCCCCGAGTTGCTTCGCATCCAGGACCGCCACGGGCGCGACTTCGTGGTGCAGCCCACCAGCGAAGAAGTGATCACTGACATTGCGCGCCAGGAGCTCAAGAGCTACAAGCAGCTGCCGAAGAACTTCTATCAGATCCAGACCAAGTTCCGCGACGAGCGCCGTCCGCGCTTCGGCCTGATGCGCGGACGCGAGTTCATCATGAAGGATGCTTACAGCTTCGACCGTGACCAAGCCTCGGCCAAGGCCAGCTACCAGGTCATGGCGCAGGCTTACCGCCGCATTTTTGACCGCTTTGGCCTGACCTACCGCGCCGTGGCGGCCGACAGTGGTGCCATCGGTGGCGACCTCTCCGAAGAGTTCCAGGTGATCGCTGCCACGGGCGAAGACGCCATCGTCTACTGCCCACAGAGCGACTACGCCGCCAACATGGAAAAAGCCGAAGCGCTGGCCCCTGCCGGCCCACGCGGCGCAGCCACTCAGGAGTTGACCAAAACGGCCACGCCTGGCAAGAGCACTTGCGCCGATGTGGCAGAACTGCTCGGCGTGCCTCTGAACACTACGGTCAAGTCGCTCGTGCTGGCTACAGACGAAACCAACGAAGCCGGCGAAATTGTCAAGACCCAGGTCTGGCTGCTGCTGCTGCGCGGCGACCACGACATGAACGAGATCAAGGTGGGCAAGGTGCCGGGGCTGGCGGGTTTCCGTTTTGCCACGGTGGGCGAAATCGAAGACCATTTCGGCTGCAAGCCCGGTTACCTAGGCCCCATCGGCCTGAAGAAGCCTTTGAAGATCGTGGCCGACCGCGAAGTCGCCCTGATGGCTGACTGGATCTGCGGCGCCAATGAGGTGGACTTCCACATCACCGGCGTCAACTGGGGCCGCGACCTGCCCGAGCCCGACGCCGTGGCCGACCTGCGCAATGTGGTGGCGGGCGACCGCTCGCCCGACGGCAAGGGCGAGCTGGCGATTGAGCGCGGTATTGAAGTGGGTCATGTGTTCTACCTGGGCACCAAATACAGCAAGGACATGAACGCCACCTTCCTTGGTGACGACGGCAGGCCCGCATTTTTTGAAATGGGCTGCTACGGCATTGGCGTCACGCGCTTGCCCGCTGCGGCCATCGAGCAAAACCACGACGAGCGCGGCATCATCTGGCCCGACGCGATTGCCCCTTTCACCGTGGTGGTCTGCCCCGTGGGCATGGACCGCAGCGAAGCCGTCAAGGCCACGGCCGAGCAGCTCTATGCCGATCTGCTGGCTGCGGGTGTGGACGTGATCCTGGATGACCGGGGTGAGCGCCCCGGTGCCATGTTTGCCGACTGGGAACTGATCGGTGTGCCCCACCGCGTGACCATTGGCGACAAGAGCCTCAAAGACGGTGTGGTCGAGTACCAGCACCGCCGCGACCCTGCGGCCACCAAGGTGGCGGTGGCAGACATCCTGGCCCACGTGAAGGGCCGCATGGCGGTATGAACACGGCGCGGCTGGTTTCTGCGGCGGGCAGAGCTCCCGATGATGGGGGCTGTGTCTCCCGGCGCGTGTGCCTGACGGCGCTGTCGGCTCTGTCTGCACCTGCGGCTTGGCTGGCGGCGCCCTCGCTGGCCCATGCGGGCGGGCAGCTGGAAGAGCCCCTGATGGACTCTGTGCGCACCGCCCTCAGTTCGGCCATTGCCAACCAGGCACCGCCAGAGCCCCATTTTTTCACCACCGAAGCCCGCATTCACTACGTGCGCTGGCTCGCCGCCATGAGCGACCGCCTGCGCCGCCGCAAGCCCGAATGGGAGGTCCGTCGCGACTTCCTGCAGACCGCCTGGTACGAATCCAAGCGTGCCGGGCTGGATGTGTCCCTGGTGCTGGGCCTGATCCAGGTGGAGAGTGCGTTCCGCAAATACGCGGTGTCCAGCGTGGGCGCACGTGGTTACATGCAGGTCATGCCCTTCTGGACACGGGTGATTGGGGATGGTGACCCGGGCAAGTTGTTTCACATGCAGACCAATCTGCGCTTTGGTTGTGTGATCTTGCGGCACTACATCGACCGGGAGCGGGGCGACCTGTTCATGGCGCTGGGGCGTTACAACGGCAGCCGGGGGCGTTCGCCGTATCCGGACGCCGTGTTTCGCGCACAGCGCAACTGGTTGTTCGCCGAGGGTTCACAGCTGCCTGCTGCCTGATTTGCTATTGTTTATATAGCTGTTTGTGCTTATCCATCAAGCGCTAAATGCCAATTTGGCTGATTGTCTGAAACTCTGCAAGCGGCAACGGGAGTCAGCTCCCGAAAAGCCGATGGTGCCCGTTCGCCCACAGGCCTAGGTCGAAGTCGGCGTAGCGCTGTCTGCTGGGGAGGCCTGGATGGTCTGGCCGGAACCTGCTGACTGGGCGGTACCGAGGCGAGACACCATGACCTGGTCGATGCGGTAGCTGTCCACGTCCAGCACCTCGAACTTGTAGCCACCCCAGCTCACGCTGTCCGTCCGGCGCGGAACGCGCCGCAGCATCACCATCAGGAACCCGGCCAGGGTTTCGTAGTCGCCCGCGTGGGGCAGCTCGTCCAGCGACAGTGCGCGCAGCACGTCCTCGACCGGTGTGACGCCGTCGATGAGCCACGAGTTTTCATCGCGCCGCACAATCTGCTCTTCATCCGCCGGGCCGACCAGGTCGCCCATCACGGTGCTCATCACATCGTTCAGGGTGACCACGCCCACCACCAGGCTGTATTCATTGACGATGACAGCAAAGTCTTCGTGCACCTGGCGGAACTGCTCCAGCACCTCCGACAGCGTGAGCCGGTCTGGGACGATCAGCACCTTGCGCACCAGACTGTCATCGGCCAGCGAAATGGGCTGGTTGTTCAGCACGCGCTGGAACAGGTCCTTGGCATCCACATAGCCCACCACATGGTCGATGTCCCCCTCGCACACGGGGTAGGTGGAGAAAGGCTCGGCAGCAATGCGCAGGCGGATCACGGAGTCCGGCTCGTCGCGCAAGAAGAAGGCCACACGGTCGCGGGGGGACATGGCGCTGGACACCATGCGCGTGTCCAGCTCGAACACATTGGTGATGACCTGCTGCTCACGGGCGGCCAGCACGCCGGCACGCGCACCCGCTTCCATCATCGCCAGGATGTCGTCCGAGGTGATGCGGTCGTCCCGCAGCGACGACATACCCAGCACCCGGAACAGGGCATCCGCCCCCCGGCTGTAGAACCACACCACAGGGCGCAACAGTGCCATGCACCAGGCCATGGGCTGCGCCAGCCGCACCACCAGCCGCTCGGGCTCGGCCATGCCCAGGCGTTTTGGGAACAGGTCGGCAAACAGGATGAAAAGGGAGGTGATGACCAGGAACGAGGCGAGAAAGCCCGCCTTCTGCGCGGCTGATTCCGACAGCCACAGGCCGAACAGCGTGGTGAAGTGGGGGCTCAGCGCACCTTCGCCCACGATACCGCCCAGGATGGCCACGGCGTTCTGCCCCACCTGCACCACGGTGAAGTAGTCGCCCGGCTGCTCCTGCATGCGCAGCACCTGGTCCGCCCTGGCATCCCCTTCGTCGGCCATCTGCCGCAGGCGCAGGCGGCGCGCTGCGGCGAGCGAGATCTCGGCCATGGAGAAAAAGGCGCTGGCTGCAATCAGCAGCCCGATGACAAAGAGGCTTTGGGAGAGGGTCATGAATGGCGACGGAGCGTGGCGCTGCGGCACACCGGATGACTGAGTGTATCTGGGCGTTCTGCAGGCACCTACCCCAGGTGTGCACACACCGGGGGGCCTGGTGGGCCTTCGGGGTTGGGGCCCCGAAGGCCAGTCCTGCGGGCGAGCGCAGGACTGGCGGCGTGGGCCTTGTTATTGCACGAAACCGATGCGGCTGCGCCCTGACGCCGCCTTGGGCAGATCAGCAATCTCCACGGTGGACCGGCGGTCCAGCCGCGCATTGCCAAAGCCCGTCATCAGCGCACGCCGCATCTCACGGGGGGGCATCTGTGCCAGGTGGTCCAGCACGTCGTCCGTCGGCTCCGGATCCAGCAGGCGGCCCCAGTCGTGCCCCGCGCGGATGCCCTGGTACAGGTTGCGGGCAATGGTGCGCGCCTGCTCCAGCGTGGGCGCCTCCACCTCGAACACGTTCATGCGGTTCAGGATGGGGTCGGGGATGCCGCGCGTGTCGTTGGCGGTGGTGATCCAGATCACCTGGCTGGCGTCGATGGCCACCTCCGCAAACTCGTCGGTAAAGCTCTGGGCGGTGTCGTACTCCAGCAAGCTGTACAGCGCACCCAGCGGGTCGTACTGCGCATCGCTGCTGGCCTTGTCGATCTCGTCCACCACGATCACGGGGTTGGCGTATTCGCCCTCCACCAGCGCCTCGAATACCTTGCCCGGGCGCGCGCCCTTCCACTGTGCGGACGAGCCCGACAGCAGCCAGCCTGCGGTCATGGAGCTCATGGGCAAGAGGTTCATGCCCGTGCCCAGCAGCTCGGCCAGGTGGCGCGCAAAGTGGGTCTTGCCGATGCCGGGCGGGCCCAGCAGCAGCATGGGCGTGACCTCCAGGCCATCGCTGCTGTCCTGCGCCAGCGCCATGTGGCGCTTGACGTCGTCCAGCACCTCGGTGAAGTTGGGCAACTGCTCGTACAGGCTGGCCATGTCGGGGATGCCCGAGGGCTTGACCTGAAAGCGCTCCGGACCACGTTCCAGCATGCGTTCGTACACGGTGCGCAGGGTTTCGTATTCGCGCTGGTTGCCCGACTCCTGCAACCGTGCGAGCTTGCGCTCGACGTCACCGGGGTGGAACACATTGCGCATCTGGGCCACCGGCAAGCGCAGGGCGGGTGGCTGGGGAACAAGGCTATGGCTGGTCATTGCATGCTCCTGTGATGGTTACGTCACGCAACCATTCAAGCACACAACATGCCCGCTTCTCAATGAATTCCTTCTACGCGCTTTCACTAATGTGTCTATATGTTGCATAGTAGGACTATCTGGCGAGAGGGTTGCCGACACGGAGGTTGTTGCGCATGGCACGCACAGAGAAGATCAAAAAACTTGCGGGGCAGTTTTACGAAGGAATCGCCTGCGCTGAAACTTGGGTTGAAGCGCTGGATGGCTTGCGGGTAGCGGCAGATGATGGCGTTTTCCATCACGTAGCTTGGGATCGGCATGCACACTGCGTTGTAAGCGGGGTGGCGAACGATGTTCAGCCTGCTGAGAAAGTGCGGGAGTACGAAACGTATCATGCTGCCAACGACCCCCGCATCCCCATCGTCATGACGATGCCGGTCGGTGGAATCCTGCTGGATCATGAGCACTTTTCCCCCCGAGATATGTCGCGCAATGCCATCTACGCTGATTGGCTGGCTCCGCTGGGCTATCGCCATACTCTCGGTGTACCCGTCTTCGATGATGGGGCGGTTCGGGAGTGGATTTGCGTCATACGCGAAGTAGGTCAACGTCATTTCGAAGACGATACCCGCGACCTTTTGCGAGCCTTGATGCCCGATCTGCTGCGTGCATCGCGTCTGCGGGTGCATGTCGGACGCATTGCTGCGCAGGCTGGATTGGGCATCGCAGCATTGGATGCCTTGCCCCAAGCGCTGGTGCTGGTGGATGCCCAATGTACCGTGCAATACTTGAATCCGGTAGCACGTAAGGAACTGGCACGCAACGGCAGTTTGAAGTTTCGCCATGGCCGTTTGCACGCAGATTCACCCCACGTCCAACAGAGCTTGATGAACTGTGTAGCAGCTGCATGCCAAGCCAACGGTGGAGCGCAGGGCGGCACGCTGCACTTAGGAGGTGCACGCGGCGTCAGCGCAGGTGCCCAGGCGGCTTCGCGGGTTGTGCATGTGTTGCCACTGCAGTCCACACATCCACTGGCGCAGTGGCATCGCGCACAACCCTATGCATTGCTGATCTGGGTGTCGGCTGATTCAACGCTTCAGGTGTCTCATATTGGGGCAGCACTGGGGTTGACCGAGGCAGAGGCGCGCTTGGCGCTGCTTCTTTCGCAAGGGCGCACAGTCAAGGACTTTGCCCAGTTGCAGGGTTGCAGTTGGCACACAGCCCGCACCCATGCCAAAAATCTCCTGCGCAAAACGGGGATGCACCGACAAGCCGAAATCGGTGTATTGGTCCGGTCGCTCATACGTGGATAGCGTAGAACTATGGGCCTCCACTCAGTCACCGACGCGATCACAACGTCCTTGTATGAGGGCATCCTGGAGCCAACCCAATGGATGGGCGCGTTGCAGACAATCCAGGCATCGCTGCAGTGTGCTGCCTTCCACCAGCTCGACATTGGATGCCGGGACTTCAGTGTGCAAAGCATTGCCGCATCCATGGCGGGTGGGGAGGCTCCGTCAGAAAAGGTGGCGGCCTTTGAGAGGCACTACGCCCCGCAGGACATTCGCTTGCCTGCCATGTGGCAGTTCACCGAAGGCGCCGTGTGGTGCGACCACGAACAGCTAGACCGCGCCACCCTGGACAGGGCGCCGATTTACACAGAGTTCCTGGCTGAACTCCGTATGCGGCACACGTTGGGGATTCCTTTGCGCGACGGCGCCAGTTCTCGTGACTTCCTTGGTTTCATTCGTCATCTTGACCAGCCGCCCTTTGGTTCCGAAGAGCAAACGCTGGTCACCTCTCTGGTGCCCCACTTGGTTCGGGCCAACAAGCTGCGCTACCGCGCAAACCAGCTAGCAGTGCAGGCGGCACTGGGGGCTGCAGCCTTGGATGCTTTGCCCCAAGCGCTGGCCGTGGTCGATGCTGGGCTACATGTTCGCTATGCCAATGCTGCCGCCGAGCATGTTTTTGCAGGCCAAACCCGTTTTACGTCCTGCCAAGGAGTGCTGCACGCGAGCGACCCAGAGAGTCAACGCTTGTTAGAGCACCGTGTAGCCGAAGCCTGTCGATCCGGAGACTTCGCACGTGCGGGCATCGTTCGCATTGCATCCAGCGAGCACTGTGGCGGCGAGTGCTTTGTTCATATCCTGCCTTTGCGCGCCAGTCATCCTTTGGCGGCTGCCCTGCACGCCGTACCCTATGCATTGCTCGTGTGGTCTTCCACGCTGGCTGTCAAAACTGTGGAACATATCTGTACAGCACTGGGGCTGACAGAAACTGAAGCGCGTCTTGCGCTCATGCTGGCCCAAGGCCGAACTGTCAAAGATTTCGCGCAGGCACAAGGGTGCAGTTGGCACACTGCGCGTACGCATGCGAAGAACCTGCTGACCAAGACGGGCTGCCACCGGCAAGCAGAGATCGTGCAACTTCTACAAGCGTTTACATGGGGATGAGGCCTAGGACCCTTGTGTCTGCCAAAGCCAGTGGACCAGACTGCCAACTGATGGCTATGGATAGTTGGCCAAGTGGCTTTCCATCCAAGGCCCAAAAGCTACGCCCAACTCGCCGTAGCCATCTGGGCTCAGATGAATCTCGTTCACCCAATGCCCAGACAAATCGCTAGCTTGCGCGTCGGCGCGTTGTATGGTCGTCAACCCTGCTGAATCAAATACATGCACTTGTGGCTGCGCTTCGGGCTCGCCGCTGCTTTCGTCCAGTGCCAGCAAAAAGGCGCGCAAACGGCCAAATAGCAAGTCACATACATCTTGGGCTGCATCGCCGGTCAATCCGTAGCGTAGCAGTGCCGGGTATAGCCACCCTTGTGGCGAGCCCACGGTGCCCGATGGCCGTACGGTGGGTGTTGCATAAGTGTGTAGAAAGATGGGGCGACCCTTGCTGGGCCCCAGGTCGCGGCGCGCGACCAATTCCGCAAAGTTGGCAAGCATGTAGGAGACGAAGTTGTCCCACCCAGCTTCGCTGATGAAACGCTCAGCACCCGTGCCAGGTGATGTGGCTGCCTCTTCTGCGGTGAGTAGCAGTCGCTGATGGCGTGGGACTGGTGTGCCATCCTTACGCTCGGGCGGTACTTGGGCTGCATCAATCAAATCATTGCCACCCGCCGAAATCAAAATACCCTCCCAGTAGCGTGCAAAGTTCTTTTTGCTCAGCAGGCGGTCAAAGTAAGGGTCGTTGAACCACTCCACCATGTGCTGCAGTGTGTCACCGGGGTAGGCACAATTCACGATAGCCGTTGTCTGACTGACCTCCAGCTTGAACAGCACGTTGGACGCAGCCAGCAGATTCAGCGTACCGATGGTGAACCATGAGTCGCCCTCGGCCAAAAGTCGACGGCCAAAGTCTGCCAGAGGCGGCGGCTGATCGCGAGAAAGCCAATCAGCGGGATAAACAAGTGGTCTCATATTGAATCTCCATCCATTCGCGATATAGGCAGGGTCTCATTTTGAGCGTCGGAGCTGCAAGGTCAAAAGGGTATGGCGCACCGTGTTCGCCTCGTGTTAGTGCTCTCGAAAGTAGGAGCGGTTGCTGTACACTACGAGCGCTGCATTCAAAAATGCCGCCGCAAAGATGGCTGCACCAAGCCAATCACTGGCGGGGACACCACCATCTTTTGGGAAGAGCGAGGCCTCGACAAAGCGGTCTACTTTGCTCACCAAATACCCGGATGCAAAGGCCGAAACCGCTTGGCCTATCGTCAAGAGCTTGCTCAGTTCGCTCCCGTAGGGTGCGAAATACATCCCGCAGCCCCACCCAAGCAGCATGCCTGTGAGGCCAACCAAGGCATATCCCAGCTTTGCCTTGTCGTCTGCACCCAATTGCATGCACGCCCATGCCAGAAACACCAGAATCATCAAACCAAACAGGTTGGTGAAAATCACGTTACCGATATGGCGCCCGAACACAGCCTCGAATGGCGTTATGGGAGCGAGGGTTCGGTCATCGCATGGTCTTGATGGCGATGGCGATGGCGATGGCTGTGGCTGTGGCTGTGGCTGTGGCTGTGGCTGTGGCTGTGGCTGTGGCTGTGGCTGTGGCTGTGGCTGTGGCTGTGGCTGTGGCTGTGGCTGTGGCGAATCTGCTGCCTCTGTCATTTGCGTCTCCGATGCCTGGCTCTGAATATTTGCAGATCTAGTTTGATCAGCCGCTGAAAACATCCGTCCCATTCATACGAATGGGCTCTGTGAACAAGTCCCAGTTACCCGCTTCGATCTGGGCCATGAGGCCTTCGGTCCGGTATTTGGACTTGCGCACCACTGGTCGAGCGTGGTTGCTCAGCCAGTCGTGGCGTGCTCGAACGTACTCATCGATCCAAACCTCCTCGCGGCCCCCGCTGGCGGGCGGACTCTCGGTAAATCGATGACGCAGTAGCCAAAGAATGCCGCCACTGTGGATGAAGGAGTCGTAGATCACCAGGGCGGACAGTGCCTTAATGAAGCCGTTGTCATCCGCCCAGCGCATGGCTGGATCGAAGTAAGTTTCCGCAAAGAACCTGTCCTGAACCGCACGCATCACGGGGTCCTTGCGCCCCGCATCGCGCAGCAGGCCACGGAAAGCCATGTCATCCGTAAGTGCCTTGCTCCCCACGTACGGCGCGTAACCGGCTAACTGGGCGCTATACAGACCACCCGCCGCTGCATACATCTGCACCAACTTACGCAGATTTCCGTATTCGGTGGTCTGAGCGCGGCCGTAGGTGATCTGGCGGATGTCGTGCGGGCCATCGGCGTAGATGGAAATTGCTCCATAGTCGCCCTCGGGGCTGCCGGTTTCGATGGTGTTGATAACGCGCCCGATGATATTGTATTGAATTTGCGTCAAATACATCGTGGTTTCCTTCGCGTTTCTAGCAGTTGTTGGCTGAATGAATTAACAACCTTCGCCAGTTTTGCTTGCGCCAAATATTCCTTCAAGGAAGCTAATTCGATTTTTTATTGGTGTTATTAGGTTGGCCGGTAGGCCAATTTTTGGCATGTGGTTGACAGCATTTTTTAGGAGGGTGGCTTCTTTGATTGAATAGTTATCAAATTCATTGGCTGCCTTGCAGTATATTGCTTTGTTGTCTGATAAGAAGTCATTTTTGATTCTTTCATGTACGGCATTTTTCTCTGAATTGAATTTCCCTATTGGGATGAGTATGCTGCTGTGTAGTGTTTCGATCTGATTTTTAGAATTCGTATTTTTGGTGGACTCAATAAATTCTGAGAGTCTTAAACTGCCGTTACTTTCGTAATTTTCCAGTGGATTGACGAGGAAGTTGCACATGTACGCATGAACAGGGTCTTTTGTGGTGTCAAAAATATATTCTATATAAGCCCCTTGAATCGCATAGCTGCCGAATGAATACGAAAAACCGCAGTTGAAGTTGGAGAAGGTTTTGAAGTCATTGGGCAGCATTTTTGAATATAACTGCCTAGCTTCTTGGTTTAGGTCATCGTAGAAAAGTGCGCCAACCGTTCGTCGTGCGAGAAATTGGCAATAAACTTCGGGGCTATCAGGTGATGCGTTAGCTCCTGCGCCTGTAGAGTAGGAGTTAGGACACTCTTTATTAAAACGATTGAGCATCGCTTTACCAACGCCATTCTTTAATCCGCCATTTGCAGTTAGTACACTGTCTTCTGCCCTTTTTGCTTTTAAAAATGGGGGCTCCTGCGAGCTTGCTAAATTTGTTTGAAATGTCGCTGTGAAGATGCAGAGATACGCTATTTTTTTTGGTTGAAAGTGTGATGAATTAAATGTCATGATTTTCTGGTGATTTAATTAATTTGTGCGTGATCAGTCTTCTTTGTGAATTTTTTGGGACGGTACCTCTTTGGTGCTAGGCGAACCGAAGATGCTCACAATATCTCGTTGGCATTCTTTTTTTCTGAGATCGTTGAGGGATTGATTGCAATCCCGCACCTTGGCCCAGCGCCCGCTTTCACACCGGTAGGCGCGCGGGCCGAAAGCCACTGTCTGGCCTTCGCTGTAAAAGCACGAGCGCGAGCCACAGCTTTCCTCGTCACGCACCACCAGCCATTTGCAGGCCTGACCAGTCAGGTCGGCGGATGGATCTTGAGGAGGAGCGCCATTGCCACCAGCTAAAGGAGAGTCCGCGCCTTTGCCGAAGGGATTGAGTGACGGGTCTTGCTGTGCCTGTTGAATGGCAGCCTGCACCTGCTGGTTAATCTGCTGCTGGCGTGCACGCTCTTGTTGCTGTCGGTTCCACTCTTCCTGCTGGCGCCGCGCATCTTCCTGCCGCTCGCGTTCCGCCTGTTGTCTGGCGGATTGCTCCATGGCTGCTCCGAAAGCACCGATGGCGTTTTGTATTTGTTGGTTCCTGTTGGCCGAGTTGCTGTTCCCATGGTGCGTCGAACCTGACGAGCCTGAGCAGTTGGGGTTGCCTGTGGCACCTCGAATTACTATGCACTGATCTGATGTTCCCCCTTGAGCGTGTACAGAATGTGGAAAAATGAATATGCTGCTAGCCAGGGTAAGGCAGATAAAAATGAATTTTTTTATTTTCATGGCACTTATTTTTTTGGAATAACTGTTTCTGGGCCAAGCCATACTTCCATTTGACCGAGTGATACTTTGCTTTCGTAGCCGCGCACATGTATACAGCTGATTTTTGTATTGATTATGGCATTCAAGAATTTATTGACATTGTCGCAATTCACCTTGTCATCCAGCTGAAAGTAGCGCAGAAAATTTCCACCTGTATATCCTGGAATTTTTTCTGTGCGATAGAAGATGGTGTTGGAGATGCCTTTTGAGTTGGCTTTAAGAAGGCTATCCAGCGATTCGCGTTGCGTGTCGGTGGCAACCTGAGGGTAAATAAAGAGTTTTTCTGCAGCAATCTTGATAGGTGCAATTGAGGAAGTTCCATCGCCGGTTGCAATGCCGGTGAGATTTTTGTCTTCGGTAGGTTTGTTCAGCGTTTCATTTGCTGTGTTTGCCGCTCCTTCATTGCAAGAGGAATTCAAGTCCTCTCTGAGTCGCTGAAATAGTTCACTGTTTGTGTTTTCTGCGCGATCTAGCCACTTAGCTCTGGCATTTAGGCAGCCTTCCATTTTGTAATCTATTGTTGAACCCAGCACTGCGATTTTATAGACAGTTTGAGATATAATGCTGACTGTCGTGGGGTCTATGGTTGGAAAAACGCTTGTTGATTTATCTTGGCTGGCGATGGCCCCTTTGACAGCCATTTGGATCGCATCATTCTTCTCAAGGATTGCTTCGTAATATCTGCGGGTGTCCGTAGCCGTGGCTTTTGCTTGTTGCAGGGTGTCTTCCTTGGCCGCGCATGCGTCCTTGTCGGGTTCTTTTTGTATGTCCGAGCAGCCCTTGCCCGCAGGCAGTTGGGCTGCTGCCAGGGCGGCCACATGTGCCGTTTGTGCCGTGTTTTTGGCCTTGTCCGCCGCCTCCCATTTCGCTCTGGCGGCTGCCAACTGCTCTGTATAGGCTGCGGCAGCGGCACCTACGGTGCCGGCACTCAGTGTGGAGGACTGACGAATTTGTGGGCGGATCAAGTTGGTCAGCTGCTCGATGGCCAGTACGGAAATCATCACGCGTTGATCGCGTGCGGCTTGCCAACTGAGTTCGGTGCGACCGATTTCGCCGTTCAGAAAGCGCTCGCAGGTGCGGTACATCGACATGGCCAGGATGTTCACAGTCTGAGAGCGCTCAATGGCGCCGCCTGATTCCGCCAAGGCTGCTGCTGCTTTGGCTGCTAATTCTTTCTGCTCGGGTTTGACCGACAACTCACCCGAAGCCGTAGCGGTGAGCACTGAGAAGATGTCCGGAGCCTGTTCTGCGCACAGTTTCAGCTTTGCGTTTGCGCCCGAACCGTGTTGGATGTAGTGAATGGCACGCTGCTTGGCATCGGTGATGACGATGGATTGCCGTCCACCAGATGTGTCCACAACAGTCTGGTTTCGGTAGACCGAACTCCAGTTTGCACACCCCGCAAGGCTCAGGGCGAATATTGCTATGGCTCCGGGGCGAAGAGCCCGACAAGCCGTGCCGAACGTTCTGTACATGGTGCCCTCTCTCTTGCATGTTGTAACGCTTGCAGGCTACAAATGCGGCGAGGCTTGCGCCATACCGCAGTTGCGGTATGGCGATGTATCCAGTGGTACGTGTTGTGAGATATGTCTTTGCTTTTGTGGATGTCGGTGTTGTGACCGGGCAGCAAAAAGCCGCCCGAAGGCGGCTGGAGAACGTAGGGGGTTTGGGCTTTAGCCTTCGGTGCCCAGCACCTGCTTGAGTTCGCCCGACTCGTACATCTCCATCATGATGTCCGAGCCACCGATGAACTCGCCCTTCACATACAGCTGCGGGATCGTGGGCCAGTTACTGTATTCCTTGATGCCCTGGCGGATTTCGTCGTCTTCGAGCACGTTGACGGTCACCACGCTCTTGGGGTCCACGCCGCAGGCCTTGAGGATCTGGATCGCGCGGCCCGAGAAGCCACACATGGGGAAGCTGGCGTTGCCCTTCATGAACAGCAGGATGTCGCTGGATTTGACGAGGGTGTCGATGCGTTGTTGGGTGTCGCTCATGGGAATACTCCTTGAAAGGGGCTGGCGGGCGTGGGGTTTTGAAAGCCCGCAATGGGGTGGATTATTTCACTGTCTGCGCCAGCGGCCACTGCCCGCCCGAGCAACGCGCAATGCCCGCGAGGTCATTGCGGCTTTGTACCAAGGCAAAACCCTGGGTGGCGAGCAGGGCCTGCACGGCTTCGGCCTGGTCGTAGCCATGCTCCAGCAGCAGCCAGCCGCCCGGCTGCAGGTGCGCGGGCGCCTGGGCGACGATGGTGCGGATGTCTTCGAGGCCGTCTGCGCCGCTGGCCAGGGCCTGCAGGGGTTCGTGCGTCAGCGCGGCCAGGTGGGGGTCGGTACTGGCGATGTAGGGGGGGTTGGAGATGATCGCGTCAAAAAAACCATCCACGCCTTGCAGCCAATCACTACGCTGAAACCGCGCCGGCAAACCCAGCCGCTGTGCATTGGCCTGGGCCACGGCCAATGCATCGGCACTCGCGTCCACCCCCAGTACCCTGGCGTCAGCGCGCTGGCTTTGCAGCGCCAGTGCAATCGCGCCGCTGCCGGTGCCCAGGTCCACCACGCGCGGCGATGTCAGCGGGGCGATCACTTCCAGTGCCCAGTCCACCAGGGTTTCGGTATCGGGGCGTGGGTCCAGCACGCGGGCGTCCACCTGCAGCGGTAGGCCGTAGAACTCCTTGCGTCCCGTGAGGTAGGCCACCGGCTCGCCCGCCAAGCGGCGCTGGCACAGGGCGATGAATTGGGCATGTGCTGCCTCTTCCATCGCATCCGTGTCGTGCGCCAGCAGCCAGGCGCGGCCTGCGTCGTGGCGCGCCAGGGTGTGCAGCAGCAGCAGTTGCGCGTCGATGCGCGCCAGTCCCAGGGTGTGGGCCTGGTTCAGTGCCTGGGCGAGGGTGGGGGATGTGTTGGTCACTATTGATTTAATAGCGGCTAGCGCATGACAGATAAGCGCTAGAGGCCAATATGGTTCAAATTCTGAATATGGTTCAGCTTGCGGTACCCATCTCCAGCTCTTCGAGCTGTTCGGCCTCGCGGGCGTGGGCCAGTGCCTGCAGCACATCGCCCAGGTCGCCTTCCATCACCTGCAGCAGCTTGTACAGCGTGAGGTTGATGCGGTGGTCGGTGAGGCGCCCTTGCGGGAAGTTGTAGGTGCGGATGCGGTCGCTGCGGTCGCCGCTGCCGATCAGGCCCTTGCGCAGCGCGGCCTCCTTGGCGGCGCGCTCGCTGCGCTCCTTTTCCTGGATACGTGCCTGCAGCACTTGCAGCGCCTTGGCCTTGTTGCTGTGCTGGCTGCGGCCGTCTTGGCATTCGGCCACGATGCCGGTGGGCAAGTGCACCACGCGCACGGCCGAATCGGTCTTGTTGATGTGCTGGCCGCCAGCGCCGCTGGCGCGGAAGGTGTCGATGCGCAGGTCTGCCGGGTTGAGCTTGATGGCCTCGTGCTCGTCGGGCTCGGGCATCACGGCCACGGTGCAGGCGCTGGTGTGGATGCGGCCCTGGGTTTCGGTGGCGGGCACGCGCTGCACGCGGTGGCCGCCGGATTCGAATTTGAGAGCCCCGTAAACATGGTCACCCTCTATGCGCAGCACGATTTCCTTGTAGCCACCCAACTCGGCCGCGTTCTCGCTCACCACCTCCACCTTCCACCCTACGTTGGCGGCGTAGCGGGTGTACATGCGCGTGAGGTCGCCCGCAAACAGGGCGGATTCGTCGCCGCCCGTGCCCGCGCGGATTTCCACAAACGCGTTGCGGGCGTCGTCGGGGTCCTTGGGCAGCAGCAGGCGCTGCAGTTCGTCTTCCAGCTGCAGCAGCTCGGCCTCGGCGCTGGTGATTTCTTCCTGCGCCATCTCGGCCATGTCGGGGTCGGCCAGCATCTCGCGCGCGCCGGCCAGATCGGCCTCACGCTGCTGGTAGCGGGCGTAGCGGCCGGCGACCTGCGTGACTTCGGCATGCTCGACGGAGATGCGCCGGTACTGCGCCATGTCGCTCATGATGTCTTCGCGCGAGAGCAGGAAGTCGAGTTCGCCCAGGCGCTGTGCGTAGCGCTCCAGCTGGCTTCGGAGAAAGGGTTTCATGGAATTCTGGAAAAATGGTTTGCTACATATTTGGTAGCTTGTGGCGCTTGTGTATCAAGCGCTAGGGGCCGATTTTGATGAAAACCGGGGCGGCTGCGGAGCGGGCGAGCGCCGCTACAGGCCGTTGTTGTTGGGCGTCTTGCTTTGCGAGCGCAGGAACAGACGCGAGACGGTCTGTGCTGTCTGGGCGCGCATCTCGGCGTCGCCCGCGCGCAGCTCGGCCAGTGTGCCGTGCAGCATCTTCTGCGTGAGGCCACGCGAGAGCGCTTCGAGCACGGCGTCCACATCCTCGCCCTTGGCCAGCAGCTTCTTGGCGCGCGCGATTTCCAGTGCACGCCACTCGTCGGTCTGGGCGTTGAGCTGCTGAATCAGCGGTACCACACCACCGGCTTGGCCGACAGGGCTGCGCAGCTCCATCCAGTGCATGAAGCTCTGCACGCCCGCGTCGATGATGGCCTCGGCCTGGGCCACGGCGGCCTGGCGGTTGGCCTGTGCGGTCTGCACCACGGTGGCCAAGTCGTCCACGGTGTACAGGTACACATCGCCTAGCGCTTTCACTTCGGGTTCGATGTCGCGCGGCACGGCCAGATCGACCATGAACATGGGGCGGTGGCGGCGCTTCTTCAAAGCGCGTTCTACGGCGCCCAGGCCGATGATGGGCAGGCTGCTGGCGGTGCAGCTGATGACGGCGTCGAACTCGTGCAGGCGCTCGGGCAGGTCGGCCAGGCGCATCACCTCGCCGCCAAACCGGGTGGCTAGCTTTTCGCCGCGCTCCAGGGTGCGGTTGGCAATGGCGATGGCCTTGGGGTTCTTGGCGGCGAAGTGCGTGGCACACAGCTCGATCATCTCGCCCGCGCCGACGAACAAAATCTTGGTCTCGGAGATGTCTTCAAACAGCTGGCCCGCCAGACGCACTGCGGCGGCGGCCATGCTGATGCTGTGTGCACCAATCTCGGTGCTGCTGCGCACTTCCTTGGCCACGGCAAAGCTGCGCTGGAACAGCTGGTTGAGCGTGGTGCCCAGGGCGCCAGCGGTTTCGGCGGCGCGCACGGCGTCTTTCATCTGGCCAAGGATCTGCGCCTCGCCCAGCACCATCGAATCGAGCCCGCTGGCCACGCGGAAGGCGTGGCGTGCGACGAGGCTGTCTTCCAAGGTGTACGAGTGCGAGCGCAGCAGCGCGGGGCTGACGCCGCCGCTCTGGGCCAGCCAGCCCAGCGTATGGTCCATGGCTGCCTGCTCGCCCGCGCAGTAAATTTCGGTGCGGTTGCAGGTGGAGATGATGGCTGTTTCCACCCCGGGGTGGCGGCTGGTGGTGCCCAGCGACTGGCGCAAACCGTGCAATGTGGGGGCAATCTGGTCGAGCGCGAACGCGAACCGGCCACGCAGATCGAGCGGCGCGGTGGTGTGGTTGATGCCGAGGGCCCAGACTGCCATAAGCTGCGATTATAAAATTGTTGGCCCGAACAGGCGGCCTTGCTTGTTCAAGCCTTGATTTGGGTCAATTCCATGGGTCCACTGGACATCGCCAACCACCTTCTCAACTTTGTTGCACCCGCCGCCGCCATGGCGCTGGTGTTGGTGCTTTCGGGCCGTCTGGTGGGCTCCCGCAGTGCCTCGGCGATGTCGGTGTGGCTGCGCTGGGTGATTCTGTTTGCCGTGGGTGTGGCGGTGCTCGCAGCGGGGCTGGTGCTGTGGGGGCGTGACGGCAAGATGCTGACCTATGCCGCCCTGGTTGTGGCCTGCGCTACCTGCCAGTGGGTGCTGGTGCGGGGCTGGAAAGTTTGAAGCTTTCAGCAAGCCGTCACGTGTTTTGAGGGTTTGCGAGGGGTGGTTTTGGGGGCTCTGGCGCCCTTGTGTCTGATAGCCTTGGTGCCGCCCCTATGGCGTGCCATGTCATGGGTATTGGCGGTTTGACCCGCCGCTGACGAAGCCCCCTACACCGACTGCTGGAGACATTCCCCATGAAGCTGCTGCGTACCTGGATCACCCTGGCTGCGGGCTTGGCCCTTTCCGCTGCCGTGCACGCACAGGCTTTTCCGTCCAAACCCATACGTGTGGTCGTGGGCTTCCCGGCTGGCGGGCCTTTGGACCAGCATGCACGCCTGCTGTCCGATAAGCTGCAGGCCGTGCTCGGCCAGCCGGTGGTGCTGGACTACAAGGCCGGTGCCGGTGGCACCGTGGGCGCGCAGGACGTGATGAAAGCACCGCCCGACGGCCACACCATCATGCTGGCCAACACGGGTGTGATGGTGATCAACCCGGGGCTCTACAGCCGGTTGCCGTATTCGACCCTCAAGGACTTTGTGCCGATTGCGCGCACCGCCATGCAGCCACTGGCGCTGCTGGTGAACCCCAACGTGCCTGCCAAGAGCCTCAAGGAGTTCATGGACTACGCCCGGGCCAAGCCGGGCCAGGTCAACTTTGGCTCGGCGGGCAATGGTGGCATCAGCCACCTGGTGCCCGAGATGTTCAAGACCGCCACGGGTCTGTTCATGGTGCACATCCCCTACCGGGGCAGCGCCCCGGCGTTCACCGACCTCATGGGCGGGCAGGTGCAGTTCATGGCCGAGAGCATTCCCCAGGCCGCCGCGTACCACAAACAGGGCAAGGTGCGCGCCCTGGCGGTGACCAGCAAGGAGCGCAACCCCGCACTGCCCGATGTGCCCACGGTGATCGAGAGCGGCATCAAGGGATTCGAGGTGGTGGGTTTCTATGGCTTTCTGGCCCCGGCCGGCACGCCCAAGGAGGCTGTGAACAAGCTCAGCGAGGCCTTCGGCCAGGTGCTGCAGATGCCCGATGTGCGCAACCGCATGGTGAGCCAGGGGGCCGACCCGGCGTTTCTGGGCTCGGAGGACTTCGCGAAATTCCTGGCGTCCGAAATGCCACGCTGGGCCGAGGCGGTGAAAAAGTCGGGCGCGAAGCTGGACTGACCCCCTGAGGCGCTGCTCGCCTTCCCCCTGAAGGGGGACACCACCCCTGGCCCGGCGAAGCCGGTTCCACGGTGGCACTGGCTTGGGGCGTGGATGGTTTGAAGGCGCGCCCTATGGCGTGGCGGGCGAAAAGAAGTCCACACGGTCGGTGATGATGCCGTCCGTGCCCAGGGCGATGAGCCGCTGTGCGGCCCAGTCGTCGTTCACCGTGTAGCTCAGCGCGCGCAGGCCGTCGCCGTGGACGCGCGCAACCAGTGCCGCATCCCACAGCGCGTGGTTGCAGACGATGGCCACGCAGCCCAGCTCGCGGGCCGTGTTGTGCCAGCCGTCCCACAGCGTGTCCAGCAACAGGGCGCGGGGGATGTGGGGTGCTGTGGCGCGGGCGCCAGCCAGCGCTTCGGGTCGGAATGACGAGAACAGGGGCAACACCGCCTGGCCGTGCCACAGCCGCGCCGCATGCTCGCCCACTACCTGGCCAGTCTTTTCCTCCACGCCGGGTGTTGGCTTGATCTCGATGTTCAGCAAGAACCCGTTGGCGATGCAGTAGTGCGCAATGTTCTCCAGCGTGGGGAGCGGCTCGCCGGCGTAGCTGCGTGAATGCCAGGCGCCAGCATCCAGCTGTGACAGGGCCGCCCAGGGGTGATCGCCCCCGACCGCGCTCGCTGCCGAGCCCAGTGCCTGCGCGCCATTGGTCGTGCGGTCCAGCGTGGCATCGTGCATCAGAAACGGTACGCCGTCGGCACTCAGCTTGGCATCGCACTCGAACATGCGATAGCCATACTGTGCTCCCAGCCGGAAGGCGGCCAGGGTGTTTTCAGGGGCGAGCTTGCCGGCGCCGCGGTGGGCGATCCAGCGGGGGTAGGGCCAGGGGGCGAGGATGGGAGATGGGGCGCTCATGCGGGTTCACCAAATTTCAGCAGGTTGCCGTGGGGGTCGATGACGAACATCTCCTTCATGCCCCAGGGCTGGACAACAGGTGGCGCCAGCTGCAGGCCGCGCGCCGTGAAATCCGCGTGCAGCGCTTCTGTGTCGGCACGCACATAACACGAAGTGTTCTCTGCAACGTGGCGCTCGGTGCAGGGCCAGAAGTGCAGCTCGCAGCCATCGCGCTGCAGGATCAGGTAGTTGTCCATCTCCAGCAGCGGATCAAAGCCCAGGTGCCTGGTGTAGAACCGCAGGGTTTCTGCAAGGTCCAGAGACGCCAGCACCGGGACTGTGGCCTGAACCTTGCCCCCGGTACTGGCAGCTGGCTTGGGTGGCATCGGTTCAGGCCGCGATGCGCTTGCCGGTGGTGGCATCGAACGCGTGCAGGCGATCTGCGCGGGGCTGAACATGGATCACGGAATCGGGCGCAGGGGAGTGCGTGCCTTCTTCAACGCGCACGATGATCTGCTCGCCATTGATGCGGCCATAGATCAGGCGCTCGGCGCCCAGCAGCTCCACCGTCTCGACCGTGACCGCCCAGCCTTCGCTGCGCACATCCAGGTGCTCGGGGCGGATGCCCAGGATGGTGCCAGGGGCGGCGCTCGGCGCGTTCTTGAGCAGGTTCATGGGCGGCGAGCCGATGAAGCTGGCCACGAAGGTGGAGGCGGGCGTGTGGTAGACCTCTTCGGGCGTGCCGAACTGTTCCATGTTGCCGGCGTTCATCACGATCATGCGTTCAGCCAATGTCATGGCCTCGACCTGGTCGTGTGTGACGAACAGGCTGGTGATGCCCAGCTCGCGGTGCAGCTTCTGGATCTCCAGGCGGGTCTGGGCGCGCAGCTTGGCGTCCAGGTTGGACAGCGGCTCGTCGAACAGAAACACCTGGGGCTGGCGCACGATGGCGCGGCCCATGGCCACGCGCTGGCGCTGGCCGCCCGAGAGTTCGCGAGGCTTGCGCTCCAGCAGGTGGCCCAGTTCGAGGATCTTGGCGGCCTTGTCCACGCGCGCCTTGATCTCGTCCTTGGGTACCTTGGCGATCTTCAGGCCATACGCCATGTTGTCGAAGTTCGTCATGTGCGGATACAGCGCGTAGTTCTGGAACACCATCGCGATGTCGCGTTGGGCAGGTTCCAGGTTGTTCACCACGCGGTCGCCGATGCGCAGCTCGCCGCCAGAGATTTCTTCCAGGCCTGCCACCATGCGCAGCAGGGTGGATTTGCCGCAGCCCGAGGGGCCGACGATCACGATGAATTCACCGTCCTTGACCTCGGCGTTCACGCCGTGGATGACCTGGTTGGCTTTGGGGCCGTGCCCGTAGCGCTTGATGATGTTGCGAAGAGAGATGGATGCCATTTTGCTATTAAATATGTAGCTGCTAGCGCAGATGTATGAAGCGGTAGGGCCTGTTTTGTCTTTATTTTTCGGTGTCCACCAGGCCCTTGACGAACCAGCGCTGCATGACCACCACCACAAAGGCAGGTGGCAGCATGGCCAGCAGGGCCGTGGCCATCACGATGTTCCACTCGTTGCCTGCGTCGCCGCCGGCCAGCATGCGCTTGATGCCGATCACCACGGGGTACATGTCTTCGGACGTGGTCACCAACAGGGGCCACAGATACTGGTTCCAGCCATAGATGAACTGGATCACGAACAGCGCGGCAATCGAGGTGCGCGACAGTGGCACCAGGATGTCCTTGAAAAAGCGCATCGGACCGGCGCCATCCACACGCGCGGCTTCGACCAGTTCATCGGGCACCGTGAGGAAGAACTGCCGGAACAGGAACGTGGCCGTGGCCGAGGCGATCAGCGGCACTGTGAGGCCCGCATAGGTGTTGAGCATGCCCAGGTCCGACACCACCTGGTAGGTGGGCCCGATACGCACTTCCACGGGCAGCATCAGCGTGATGAAGATCAGCCAGAAGCAGATGCCCTTGAAAGGGAAGCGGAAGTACACGATGGCAAACGCCGACAACAGCGAGATGGCGATCTTGCCCAGCGTGATGACCATGGCGGTGACAAAACTCACCCACATCATGTGCGCCACGGGTGCGGTAGAGCCCGCGCCGGTTCCGCCGCCGAACAAGGCGTCGTGGTAGGTCTGCCAGAAGTTGCCGCCGGGCACCATGGGCATGGGCACCTGCACGATGTCCTGCGCCGTGTGGGTGGAGGCCACGAAGGCCAGGTACAGCGGGAAGCCGACGATGATCACGCCCAGCACCATGATGAGGTGCGAGAACGCGGTGAGGTAGGGACTACGTTCAACCATTGGAATCTTTCAGGATCGAAGCTTGGCCCACTGCGCCCGCAAAAGACACGACGCAGGCGAGGGCCGCCGAGCAAGGGCCGCCCCGCAGTGAGGGCGGCGTCCCCCTGGAGGGGGAAGGCGCGAAGCGACTCAGGGGGTGCTTCATATTCAGTACTGCACTTTCTTCTCGACGTAGCGGAATTGGATGACCGTCAGCACAACGACGATGGCCATCAGCACCACCGACTGCGCGGCCGAGCCGCCCATGTCCATGGCCTTGAAGCCATCGTGGTAGACCTTGTAGACCAGGATGGACGTGTCGCGGCCCGGGCCGCCCTGCGTGGTGGCGTCCACGATGGCGAAGGTGTCGAAGAATGCATACACCACATTGATCACCAGCAGGAAGAACGTGGTGGGCGACAGCAGCGGGAACTGGATGCTCCAGAAGCGGCGCCAGGGGCCTGCACCGTCAATCGCGGCCGCCTCGATGAGCGACTTGGGGATGGACTGCAAGCCCGCCAGGAAGAACAGGAAGTTGTAGGAGATCTGCTTCCACACCGCCGCAATCACGATCAGCGCCATCGCGTGGTCGGAGTTGAGCATGTGGTTCCAGTCGAAACCCGACTGGCGCAGCATGTAGGCCACCACGCCCAGCGAGGGCGAGAACATGAACATCCACAGCACGCCCGCCACCGCAGGCGCCACGGCGTAGGGCAGCAGCAGCGCGGTCTTGTAGACCATGGCGCCCTTGATGATGCGGTCGGCAAAGATCGCGAGGAACAGCGACAGCGTGATGCCGCTCACCGCCACCAGGATCGAGAAGAAGGCCGTGGTCTTGAACGATGCCAGGTAACCCGGGTCCTGGAACAGGTCCCGGAAATTGTCGAAACCGACCCATTCCTTCGAAAACCCGAAGGAGTCCTGCATCTGGAACGACTGCACCAGGGCCTGGCCGGCTGGCCAGAAAAAGAAGACGCTGATGATGGCCAGCTGGGGTGCCAGAAGCACCCACGGCAGCCATGCAGAGCGGAATAAAACGCGTTTTTCCATGTCGAAACTCTCAAAAAGAAAACCCCGCCGCCCCGTGAACCAATAGGGTTGACGGGGCGGCGGGCTTTCGATGCCACCCGGCAGTGCTGCTGGGCGGTATCGGCAGATGTTCGGCAGTGTTTACTTGTTGGCGCGGGCGAAGCGGCCCAGTTGCTCGTTGCCACGGGTCACGGCGGTGTCCAGTGCTTCCTTGGGCGACTTCTTGCCCGACCAGATCTGCTCGGTTTCCTCGTCGATGATGGCGCGGATCTGCACGAAGTTGCCCAGGCGGATGCCGCGCGACTTGTCAGTGGCCTTCTTGATCATCTGCGTCACGGCCACGTCGGTGCCGGGGTTCTTGGTGTAGAAGCCCGACGCCTCGGTCAGCTGGTAGGCGCCCATGGTCACAGGCAGGTAGCCCGTGCGCTGGTGGCTGGCAGCCTGCACCTTGGTGTCGTTCAGGAAGTTCAGGAAATCGGCCACGCCCTTGTATTCCTCGGCCTTCTTGCCAGACATCACCCACAGGCTGGCACCACCGATGGCGGTGTTCTGGGGAGCACCCTTTACATCAGGGTAGTAGGGCAGGGCCGAGATGCCGTAGGCAAACTTGGCTTCCTTGGCCACGCGGGCGTACAGGCCCGAGGAGCCCGTCATCATGGCGCACTCGCCCGATGGGAAGGATGCGTCCGGCACGTTGCCACGGCCCTTGTAGACGAAGCTGCCGTCCTTGGAGGCCTTGGCCAGGTTCTCGAAGTGGCGCACGTGCAATGGCGAGTTGACCTGCAGCTGGGCGTCGTTGCCGTCAAAGCCGTTGTTCTTGGACGCGAACAGCGTGTTGTGCCACAGCGAGAAGCTTTCAAGCTGCGTCCAGCTGATCCAGCTGGTGGTGAACGGGCAGCTGTGGCCGCTGGCCTTGAGCTTGGACGCGGCGGCAAACACTTCGGGCCAGGTCTTGGGCGGCTTGTCGGCGTCCAGGCCGGCCTTCTTGAAGGCATCCTTGTTGTAATAGAACACCGTCGTGGAGCTGTTGAGCGGGTAGCTCAGCATCTGGCCATTGGGCGCGGTGTAGTAGCCAGCCACAGCCGACACGTACTGGGTGGGGTCGAACTTGAAGCCGCCGTCGTTCAATACCTTGGCGACGGGTACGATAGCGCCCTTGCTGGCCATCATGGTGGCGGTGCCCACTTCAAACACCTGCAGGATGTGGGGGGCGTTGCCCGCACGGAAGGCGGCGATGGCGCCTGTCATGGATTCGTCATAAGTGCCCTTGTAGGTGGGCACGACCTTGTACTTGGTCTGGCTGGCGTTGTACTGCTTGGCCAGGTCATTGACCCAGTCGCCCAGCGCTGCGCTCATCGAATGCCACCACTGAATCTCAACTTGCTGCGCCTGGGCTTGCGCAGGTGCGCAGACCGACAGGGCAATGGCAGCGCAGACCGCCAGATGCTTCGTTTGCATGAATATTTCCTCCGAGGATGACGAAAAGCACAAAGGCTGGATGCTATGCAGCCGATGTGACATTGATATGTCGTTGTCGCATGACCCCAGCGCTTGCAACAACCGGGAAACCCCTTGGGTAACCCGCAAGGGGAGCGATTGTGACTCTTTTGTGACAAGGTGTGGCGCATTTGCCGAGGCTTGCAAGGTTTTGTGCAATGCACCATGCTGGTGACTGTTCGCAGGTCCCTGTCGCACCGGTTCGTTCGCGCCGCAGCGCGCCGGTTTCTTTTCTCCATCTCCCTCTTTCTTATTGCCATGGCCACCAATTCGCTGGACAAGAACAAGATCAAATTTCTGCTGCTCGAAGGCATTCACTCCTCTGCGGTGGATGTGATCCGCGCGGCGGGCTATACGCAGATCGAGACGGTGTCTGGCGCACTGCCCGACGATGAGCTCAAGCGCAAGATCGCGGACGTGCACTTTGTGGGCATCCGCTCACGCACGCAGCTCACCGAGGAAGTGTTTGCCCAGGCCCACAAGCTCGTGGCCGTGGGCTGCTTTTGCATTGGCACCAACCAGGTGGATCTGAACGCAGCGCGCGAGCGTGGCATTGCGGTGTTCAACGCGCCGTACTCCAACACCCGCTCGGTGGCCGAGCTGGTGCTGGCGGAAGCCATCCTGCTGCTGCGCGGTATTCCCGAGAAGAACGCGGTGGCGCACCGGGGTGGCTGGCTCAAGTCGGCCGACAACGCGTATGAAATCCGGGGCAAGACCCTGGGCATCGTGGGTTACGGCTCCATCGGCACCCAGCTGTCGGTGCTGGCCGAGGCCATGGGCATGCACGTGGCCTTCTTTGATGTGGTCAACAAGCTGCCCCTGGGCAATGCCCGCCAGGTGCAGCACCTGCACGACCTGCTGGGCCAGAGCGACATCGTGAGCCTGCACGTTCCCGAGTTGCCGTCCACCGAGGGAATGATCGGCGCCGCCGAGATCGCGGCCATGAAGCCAGGCGGCATCCTCATCAACGCCGCGCGGGGCACGGTGGTGGATATTGAAGCGCTGGCCGCAGCGCTCAAGGCCAAGAAGCTGCTGGGCGCCGCCATCGACGTGTTCCCGGTCGAGCCACGCACCAACAAGGACGAGTTCCAGTCCCCCCTGCGTGGCCTGGACAACGTGATCCTGACTCCCCACATCGGCGGCTCCACCATGGAGGCACAGGCCAACATCGGCCTCGAAGTGGCGGAAAAGTTGGTGAAATACAGCGACAACGGCACCAGCACCTCGTCGGTGAACTTTCCAGAGGTCGCGCTGCCCGCCCACCCCGGCAAGCACCGCCTGCTGCACATCCACCGCAATGTGCCGGGTGTGTTGTCCGAAATCAACCGCATCTTCTCGGACAACCAGATCAACATCTCGGCCCAGTACCTGCAGACCAACGAGAAGATCGGCTATGTGGTGATCGACATCGACGCCGCCTCGTCGGACCTGGCATTGGACAAGCTTGCGCAGGTCGGCGGAACCCTGCGCAGCCGCGTGCTGTTCTGAGCGCCAGAGTGGGGGCCGACGCGGGGAGGGCACCGTGGCATAAAATCACGCCCCCACCCCAGGTAGACCCCCATGAATGTTCCGATCGCGTTGGCGGCCTTGCAGACGCAGGCCGCCGAGCCTGCCCGTCTGCGAGAAATTCCCTATAACTACACCTCGTTCTCCGACCGGGAGATCGTGATCCGCCTGCTGGGGTCCTCATCCTGGGAGGTGTTGGACCAATTGCGCAAAGAGCGCCGCACCGGCCGCTCGGCCCGCATGCTGTATGAAGTGCTGGGCGATATCTGGGTCGTGCAGCGCAACCCCTACCTGCAGGACGACCTGCTGGACAACCCCAACCGCCGCAAGCTGCTGGTCGATGCCCTCCAGCACCGCCTGGGCGAGATCGAAAAGCGCCGCACCCCCGCCGATGACGCCGGACGCGACCGTCTGGTGGGTGAACTGGTCGTCGCTGCGCGCCGCGCAGTGGCCGAGTTCAATGCCACCTTCGAGCAGGCCGCGCAGCTGCGCCGCCAGATCCAGAAGACCCTGGGCCGCCTGACAGCCAAGGACAACATCAAGTTCGACGGCCTCTCGCGCGTGAGCCATGTGACCGATGCGACCGACTGGCGCGTCGAGTACCCGTTCGTGGTGCTGACCCCCGACACCGAGGTCGAGATGGCCGGCTTGGTCAAGGGCTGCATCGAGCTGGGTCTGACCATCATCCCGCGTGGGGGCGGCACCGGCTACACCGGCGGCGCGATCCCGCTGACCTGGAAGTCGGTGGTCATCAACACCGAAAAGCTTGAAGCCATGACCGAGGTGGAAATGCGCCGCCTGCCGGGCATGGACCGCGAGGTGGGCACGGTGTGGACCGAAGCCGGCGTGGTCACCCAGCGCGTGGCCGATGCGGCCGAGCGTGCCGGTTTTGTGTTTGCGGTGGACCCGACCAGTGCCGAGGCTTCCTGCATTGGCGGCAACATCGCCATGAACGCGGGCGGCAAGAAGGCCGTGCTGTGGGGCACGGCGCTGGACAACCTGGCCAGCTGGCGCATGGTCACGCCCGACGCCCAGTGGCTCGAAGTGACGCGCCTGGACCACAACATGGGCAAGATCCATGACGTCGAGACGGCCACCTTCGAGCTGCAGTATTTCGAGGCCGATGGCAAGACGCCCGTGCGCACCGAGCGCCTGAGCATCCCGGGCAAGGCTTTCCGCAAGGAAGGCCTGGGCAAGGATGTGACGGACAAGTTCCTCGCGGGCCTGCCCGGCATCCAGAAGGAAGGCTGCGACGGCCTGATCACCAGCGCGCGCTGGGTGGTGCACCGCATGCCCGAGCACACGCGCACCGTGTGCCTGGAGTTCTTTGGCAACGCCAAGGACGCCGTGCCCAGCATCGTCGAGATCAAGGACTTCATGTTCGCCGAGCAAAAGCGCAGTGGCGTGCTGCTGGCGGGCCTGGAACACCTGGATGACCGCTACCTGAAGGCCGTGGGCTACGCCACCAAAAGCAAGAAGGGCAACGGCGGCCTGCCCAAGATGGTGCTGATTGGCGACATCGCGGGCGACAACGCCGACGACGTGGCCCGCGTGACCAGCGAGGTCGTGCGCCTGGCCAACACCCGCAGCGGTGAAGGTTTTGTGGCCATCACGGCCGACGCGCGCAAGAAGTTCTGGGCGGACCGCAAGAAGACGGCGGCCATCAGCCGCCACACCAACGCCTTCAAGATCAACGAAGACGTGGTGATCCCGCTGCCGCGCATGGCCGAGTACACCGACGGCATCGAGCGCATCAACATCGAGCTGAGCCTGCGCAACAAGATCAAGCTGTGCGACGCGCTGACCGAGTTCTTCGAGCGCGGCAACCTGCCCCTGGGCAAGCATGACGCCGACGACGAAGTCCCATCGCCCGAGCTGCTGCAGGAGCGCGTGGCCCAGGCCATCGCCCTGGTGGAAGAGGTGCGCGCCCTGTGGCAGGGCTGGCTGCACGATGTGGAAACGCTGTTCCCCCAACTGCAGGACCACACCCTGCGCGCGAGCTGGAAGACCCAGCTGCGGGCGCCGCTGCAAGGCATCTTCACTGGCGCGGCATTCAAACCCATCCTGGACGAGGCCGTGGCCATCCACAAGCGCGTGCTCAAGGGCCGCGTGTGGGTGGCGCTGCACATGCACGCAGGCGACGGCAATGTGCACACCAACATCCCGGTCAACAGCGACGACTACGAGATGCTGCAGACCGCGCACGAGGCCGTGGCGCGCATCATGGTGCTGGCGCGCAGCCTGGACGGCGTGATATCGGGCGAACACGGCATCGGTATCACCAAGCTGGAGTTCCTCACCGACGAAGAGCTGCGCCCCTTTGCCGAGTACAAGCGCAAGGTGGACCCGGAAGGTCGCTTCAACAAGGGTAAATTGCTCCGAAATCAGGAGCTGCCAGTGCTTGATGGACAAGCGCTAGGGGCCAAAAGCGCTTCAAACGCTGCGTTGATGCACGCCGATTTGACGAATGCCTACACGCCCAGTTTCGGGCTGATGGGCCACGAGTCGCTGATCATGCAGCAGAGCGACATCGGCGCGATTGCCGACAGCGTCAAGGACTGCCTGCGCTGCGGCAAGTGCAAGCCCGTGTGTTCCACGCACGTGCCACGCGCCAATTTGCTCTACAGCCCGCGCAACAAGATCCTGGCCACCTCGCTGCTGGTCGAGGCGTTTTTATACGAAGAGCAGACCCGCCGGGGTGTGAGCATCAAGCACTGGCAGGAGTTCGAGGACGTGGCCGACCATTGCACGGTGTGCCACAAGTGCGAAAGCCCCTGCCCGGTGAAGATCGACTTCGGCGACGTCACCATGAACATGCGCAACCTGCTGCGCAAGATGGGCAAGAAGACGTTCCGGCCTGGCAACGCGCTGGCGATGACCATGCTCAACGCCACCAACCCGGACACCATCAAGTTCATGCGTTCGGCCATGGTGGATGTGGGCTTCAAGGCTCAGCGCCTGGCCGTGGACCTGTTGCGCAAGGTGGGCCGCAAGCAAACGGCCAAGCCGCCTGCGACGGTGGGCACGGCTCCGATCAAGGAGCAGGTGATCCACTTCATCAACAAGAAGCTGCCGGGCGGCCTGCCCAAGAAGACGGCGCGCGCGCTGCTCGACATCGAGGACAAGGACTACGTGCCGATCATCCGCAACCCACAGGCCACCACGGCCGAGACGGAGGCGGTGTTCTACTTTCCCGGTTGCGGCTCCGAACGCCTGTTCAGCCAGGTGGGCTTGGCCACGCAGGCCATGCTGTGGCACGCCGGTGTGCAGACGGTGCTGCCGCCCGGGTACCTGTGCTGTGGCTACCCGCAGCGCGGTTCGGGCCAGTTCGGCAAGGCCGAGAAGATGATCACGGACAACCGTGTGCTCTTCCACCGCGTGGCGAACACCCTCAACTACCTGGATATCAAGACCGTGGTGGTGAGTTGCGGCACCTGCTACGACCAGTTGCAGGGCTACGAGTTTGACAAGATCTTCCCGGGCAGCCGCATCATCGACATCCACGAGTACCTGCTGGAAAAGGGCATCCAGCTGCAAGGCAAGGGCGCCTATCTGTACCACGAGCCCTGCCACAACCCCATGAAGCTGCAGGACTCAATGAAGACCGTGAAGGCGCTGGTGGGCGAGCAGGTCTTGAAGAGCGAGCGTTGCTGCGGCGAATCGGGCACGCTTGGAGTGACCCGACCTGACGTGTCCACGCAGGTGCGTTTCCGCAAGGAAGAGGAAATCAAGAAGGGCGAGGCCAAACTGCGCGAGAGCGGTGCCGTGGGCGCCCAGGACAACGTGAAGATTCTCACCAGCTGCCCCAGCTGCCTGCAGGGCCTGAACCGCTACGAAGGCGACCTGAACAACGGCCTGCTCGAAGCCGACTACATCGTGGTCGAGATGGCGCGCGAGATTCTGGGCGAGAACTGGATGCCCGACTACGTACAGCGTGCCAACAACGGCGGCATCGAGCGGGTGCTGGTCTGATGACCTGCCCCTTGTGCGCTGAAGACGGCGGCACATTGGTGTGGCGTGGTGAGCGCCTGCGTGTCATCCGTGCGCAGGAGGCGGGGTTTCCTGCCTTCTATCGCGTGGTGTGGAATGCACATGTGGCCGAGTTCTCGGACCTGGCTGCCGTTGATCGTGTGCACTGCATGGAGGCAGTGGCCCTGGTGGAGCAGGCCCTGCGCCAGCACCTGTCGGCCACCAAGGTCAACATCGCGGCGCTGGGCAACATGGTGCCGCACCTGCACTGGCATGTGATTGCGCGGTTTGACTGGGACAGTCACTTTCCATCGCCCGTGTGGGCGGCGGCGCAGCGGCCCAGCCCGGCGGCGCAAGAGGCCGGCGTGCGGACCCTGCTGCCCGCGCTGGAGGCGCAGTTGCAATCGCGGCTGGCCCAGTTGCCTACCCGGTAACCCTGTTTGCGGTGTGCCCCAGAGCGGGTGGGACAATCGCAGAGGTCATTTCTGACAACAGTTTTCTCACAGGTGAATCCATGGCAGGTTTGAAAGCGGGTGCGCCCACGCCGCAGGCAATCACGGTGCACGAGGCATCGCGGGTGCTCGAAGTAGGGTTCTCCGATGGCACCACGTTCCGCATTCCGTTTGAGCTGATGCGCGTGTATTCACCGTCGGCCGAAGTGCAAGGCCACGGCCCAGGCCAGGAAGTGCTGCAGACGGGCAAGCGGGAGGTCACGCTGGTCAACCTGGAACCCGTGGGCAACTATGCGGTCAAGCCCACGTTTTCTGACGGGCATGACAGCGGCATCTTCACCTGGGACTACCTCTACGAACTGGGCGACAAGCAAGACGCGCTGTGGACCCAGTACACCGAGCGGCTGGCCGCTGCGGGGGCGGACCGCGATGCGCCGATGGCGCCTCAGGGTGGTGCCGGTGGCCATGCCTGTGGCAGCCATTGAGGCTGCGGGCCGGGTGTTTTTCTGGAGGAGCACAGAACACGGCGGAAGCCCTTGTCTGTCAAGGTGCTATTGAAATAATAGCTGTTGGTGCAATGTAGAAAAGCGCTGGCGGCTGATTTCTTTTCAATAGCGTTGTCCAAATTGCGACAGATGCCCCATTTCAGTGCGGGGTTGTCGCTGTACCTCTGGCGTTCACGCGCCTAGCATGAATCTTATGAGCACCACGCATTTCGGTTTTCAGTCGGTGGACGAGCAGGAAAAAGCACGCCGCGTGCGCGGCGTGTTCGACTCCGTGGCCTCTAAGTACGACGTGATGAACGACCTCATGTCGGCGGGCCTGCACCGTGCCTGGAAGGCCTACACCGTGATGGTGGCCAACCTCAGCGAAGGCAGCCAGGTGCTCGATATTGCAGGGGGCACGGGCGACCTAGCGCTGGCGTTCTCCAAGAAGGTGGGCGCCACCGGCCGTGTGGTGCACACCGACATCAACGAAGCCATGCTGCGCGTGGGGCGCGACCGCCTGATTGATGCGGGTGTGGTGTTGCCGACACTGGTCTGCGATGCCGAGAAGCTGCCGTTCCCCGACGCACATTTCGATGTGGTCAGCGTTGCTTTTGGCCTGCGCAACATGACGCACAAGGACCAGGCGATTGCCGAAATGTGCCGCGTGCTCAAGCCCGGCGGCAAGCTGCTGGTGCTGGAGTTTTCAAAGGTCGCAAAGCCACTCGAAAAGGTGTACGACTGGTATTCGTTCAAGGTGCTGCCCCAGTTGGGCAAGCTGGTGGCGGGCGACGACGCCAGCTACCGCTACCTGGCCGAGTCCATCCGCATGCACCCCGGGCAGGAAGAGCTCAAAAGCCTCATGCAAAAAAATGGCTTTGGGCATGTGGACTATCACAACATGACTGGGGGCATTGTGGCCTTGCATGTTGGAATCAAGTGCTGAGCGTTTCGCTCAGTCATTAACGGAGACGGAGAAGTCATGATGAAACTGTGGTCTGTGGTGTTGGTTGCGATGCTGGCGTTTGCGCACGCCGATGCCGACGCCCGGCGACTGGGCGGTGGTAAATCGACGGGGCAGCAATCGAGCAACGTTACGCAGCGTGAGTCGGCAGCGCCGGGTGCGCCCGCCCAGAATGCGACCAATGCGGCGGCTGCCAAGCCGTCTGCTGCGGGTGCAGCTCCGGCCGCTGCTGCGGCCAAGAAGCCTTGGGGCGCGATGCTGGGTGGCCTGGCCGCTGGCCTGGGCTTGGCCTGGCTGGCCAGCTCGTTGGGGCTGGGTGCAGGGTTTGCCAACATTCTGATGATTGCGTTGCTGGCAGTGGCCGCGTTTGCCATCTTCAAGATGGTGATGCGCGCACGCAGTGGCGGTGGCAACGGTGGCGCTGCTGCCGGTGGTGCGCCGTTCGCGTTCCAGGGCGCGGGTGCTGCCACGCCCGCCGCAGCGCAGGTGCCTCCGCAGTACAGCCCCAACAACGTGGGCAACGACGCCTCGGCGCGCCCCTGGGAGCGCAGCAGCATGGCGTTTGATGCCTCGCGCGCTGCACAAGGCGGTGCGGGTTCGGGCGTGGTGATCGGCTCGGGCCTGTCCGGGTCGCAGAACTGGGGGATTCCTGAAGGCTTCGATACCGAGGGCTTCCTGTCTGCCGCCAAGCGCAACTTCGTCACGCTGCAAGCGGCCTGGGACCGTTCGGACATCGCCACCCTGCGCTCCATGATGACCGACAGCATGCTCGGCGAGATTCGCACCCAGCTCACGGAGCGCGAAGACCACCGTGGCATGCAGCCCAACCACACCGATGTGGTCATGATCGAAGCCCAGTTGCTGGGCATTGAAGACCTGGGCGACGGCTACATGGCCAGCGTCGAGTTCTCCGGCATGATCCGCGAAGAGCCCTCAGCCGGCCCGAGCCCCTTCCGCGAGGTCTGGAACATGACCAAGCCCAAGGCCGGCAGCAGCGGCTGGCTGGTGGCCGGCGTGCAGGCCCTGCAGTAATAAAGGAAATGCCCCGCTGTGGGGCTATCCCAGTTCAGGGAATAATCGGGGACTATGGCAACACCACAGTCCCCTTTTTCGTTTCTGGACGGCCTCTTTGAGCGTGTGGCCGCCGGCCCCCAACCCCCCCAGTGGCTCGTGCATGAGATGCAGCAGCGCATGGTGCTGTTCCTCAACCATGTACTGATGCAGGAAAAAGAGGCCATGGACCGCCTGGTGCGTCAGAAAGGCCGCATCGCCCGCGTGCAGTGGCGTGCGTATTCGATGGCCCTGGTCATCACGCCCGCTGGGCTGTTCAACCTGGCGCCCGAAACTGCCGCGCCCGATCTGCAGCTTCACGTCACCGAGACCTCTCCCTTTGCGCTGGCCCAGACGGCCCTGCGGGGTGACAAGCCTGCCATCCGCATTGAGGGCGATGTGCAACTGGCCGCCGAAATCAACTGGCTGGTCGATCACGTGCGCTGGGATGTTGAGGAGGACCTGGCGCGTGTGATCGGTGACGCTCCCGCCCACACTGTGGCGCAGGTGGCGAGCCGCGCTGCGCAAGCGCTGCGCCAGTTCGTGGGCACGCGCGTTGCACCAACGTCTTCAGCCGTCGCGCCCATGCCATCCGGACCCTCCACGCCTTCCGCGCCAAACAGCGGTTCCGACCGGGCTGGCGCATGAAGCAGTTCCTGAGGGGCGGCGCCATCCTGTGGGTGGTGTTCCGGTACGGCCTGGACGCCATGGTGCTGGACAGTTTCCAGAAGCCCTGGCTGCGATCGGTATCGCGCGTCCTGTCGTTCGGGCGCAACCTGGATGCACCGCGCGGCCAGCGGCTGCGCTTGGCGCTGGAGCGCCTGGGCCCCATCTTCGTCAAGTTTGGTCAGGTGCTTTCGACACGCCGCGACCTGCTGCCCCCCGATGTGGCCGACGAGCTGGCCCGGCTGCAGGACCGCGTGCCGCCGTTCGACCCGGAGATCGCCATCGCCACGATCGAGCGGGCATTCCGGCGGCCGGTGGATGAGGTTTTCACATTCTTCGATCGCGTGCCGGTGGCCAGTGCCTCCATTGCGCAGGTGCATTTCGCCACGCTGCGGGACCGCCATGGCATCGAGCGCGAGGTGGCGGTCAAGGTACTGCGCCCGGGCATGTTGCCCGTGATCGAGAAAGACCTGAGTCTCATGCGCATGATGGCCGGGTGGGTGGAGAGCCTGTCGGCCGACGGCAAGCGCCTCAAGCCCCGCGAGGTGGTGGCCGAGTTCGACAACTATCTGCACGACGAACTCGATCTGGTGCGGGAGGCCGCCAACGCCGCGCAGCTGCGCCGCAACATGCAGGGGCTGGACCTGGTGCTGATCCCTGAGATTTTCTGGGACTTCTGCCACCCCGAGGTCATGGTGATGCAGCGCATGAACGGTGTGCCCATCAGCCAGATCGAGCGCCTGCGGGATGCCGGGGTCGACATCCCCAAACTCGCGCGCGACGGCGTCACCATCTTTTTCACCCAGGTGTTCCGTGACGGCTTCTTTCATGCCGACATGCACCCCGGCAACATCCAGGTGAGCCTGGATCCGGCCACCTTTGGGCGCTATATCTCGCTGGATTTCGGCATTGTGGGCACGCTCACCGAGTCTGACAAGGAGTACCTGGCGCAGAACTTCGTGGCGTTCTTCCGGCGCGACTACAAACGCGTGGCGGAGCTGCATATCGAAAGTGGCTGGGTGCCGCCCGAGACGCGGGTGAACGACCTCGAATCGGCCATCCGCGCCGTGTGCGAGCCGTACTTTGATCGCCCGCTCAAGGAGATCTCATTGGGCATGGTGCTGATGCGCCTGTTCCAGACCTCGCGCCGCTTCCACGTTGAGATTCAGCCCCAGCTGGTGCTGTTGCAAAAGACCCTGCTCAACATCGAAGGCCTGGGCCGCGAGCTGGACCCGGAGCTGGACCTGTGGAGCACCGCCAAGCCCTTCCTGGAAAAGTGGATGCTGGAGCAGATGGGGCCGCAGCGCCTGTGGCGGGAGCTGCGGGCCGAGGCGCCCCACTATGCCAAGCTGATTCCCGAGCTGCCGCGCCTGCTGCACGACGCCTTGCGGCAGCGCCCGGCTGACCAGCAGCAAGCCTTGCGCGAACTGCTGGAAGTCCAGCACCGTACCAACCGGCTGCTCCAGTCCATTATTTATGGCGGCATCGGTTTTGTGCTGGGCCTTCTGGCGATGCAGTTGTTTGTGCGGATGCGGATTTTCTGAAACGGCGCGAACGGCACGAAAGTTGCCTTCATAATCCGCTGCAACTTTTGTTACGAATTTTGTAGCAAAGTGGTCACCCCTGGATCTGCAGGGGCCTCGGCGTGTCGGCCCACGGCACGCCGGGCGCACACCTGCTTTTTGTAACCTTCCTTGGAGTTTCGGAGCGGCGCCATGCTGATCACATTCATCGTTCTGTACCTGCTGGTCTCGATTGGTATCGGCCTGTATGCCGCCACGCGCGTGCACAACACGGCCGACTATGCGGTGGCGGGTCGCAGCCTGCCCCTGGCTGTGGTGATAGCCACGACCTTTGCGACCTGGTTTGGATCGGAAACCGTTCTCGGCGTGTCAGCCCGGTTTGTGGATGGTGGGCTGGGTGCGGTGGTGGAGGACCCATTTGGCGCCTCCATGTGCCTGGTTCTTGTGGGGCTGTTTTTTGCCTACAAGCTTTATAAGAAGAACCTCATCACCCTGGGTGACTACTACCGCCAGCGTTACGGGCGTGTGATCGAGGTGGCTTGTTCAGCCATCATCATGTTCAGCTACCTGGGCTGGGTGGCAGCGCAGATCACAGCTCTGGGGCTGGTGTTCAACCTGCTGACGCAGGGGTATGTGTCCGTCACCATGGGCATGGTCATCGGTACGGTCATCGTTCTGGTCTACACCCTGTATGGCGGCATGTGGTCGGTGGCCATGACTGACTTTGTCCAGATGATCGTGATCGCCGTGGGGCTGCTGGCCATCGCCTGGTACGCGGCGGACCTGGCCGGGGGTGCGGGCAAGGTTGTGGAATATGCCGCGCGTGAAGGCAAGTTCCAGTTCTTTCCCACGGGTGGGCTCAAGGAGTGGACCTTTTTCTTTGCCGCCGCGATCACGATGATGCTGGGCTCCATACCCCAGCAGGATGTTTTTCAGCGCGTGATGTCGTCCAACAGCGCCGAGACAGCGCGCACCGGCCCGGTCATCGGAGGGGTGCTGTACCTGCTGTTTGCCTTCATCCCCATGTTTGTCGTTACGGCCGCCGTGTTGGTCATGCCCGAAACCGCCCAGGCACTGCTCAAGGACGATCCCCAGAAAGTGCTGCCCACGCTGGTGATGGAACGCATGCCGCTGATTCTTCAGATCGCCTTCTTTGGCGCGCTGCTCTCGGCCATCATGTCCACCGCCTCTGCCACGTTGCTCGCACCGTCCACCACTTTTGTGGAGAACATCCTGCACAACCTGCGGCCTGGCATGACCGATGCCCAGACACTGAAGGCCATGCGCATTTCGGTGCTCGTGTTTACCGCCTGCGTGCTCACTTACGCGATCACCATGCAGGGCACATCGATCTATGAACTGGTGTCGGGCGCTTACCAGGTACCGCTGGTGGGGGCTTTTGTCCCCCTGGTGTTCGGCCTGTACTGGAAGCGCGCGACCACCCAGGGCGCCATCCTGGCGGTGGCCATGGGCCTGGGTGTGTGGCTGCTGTTTGTGGCCAGCCCCATGCTGTCCGAAGCGTTCCCGCAGCAACTGGCTGGGGTGCTGGCGGCATTGGTCGGCATGATCGGGGGCTCGCTGGCACCGCAGTGGATCGACGACCACAAAGGCCACGTCACCCACTACGAGGGCAGCGCCAGCTGATTGCATCGCCCCATGCCCAGTGCGTGGGGCTTGAGGATGGGCATGCCGCCTATAATTGAGGGTTTTGGTGCGACACGTAACGTGTTGCTCTGGGAGAGGTAGCTAGCCTCACTAAATAATTAGCAATTAAATCAAGCACTTACGGTGCTTTTATTTAGAGATTGAGAGCCGGTAAAACGGTCCTCTACAGACCGCAACCTAGTTGCGGTTTTGATAATTGCAGCGGGTAAAACCGACTGCAATGCAGGGTTAAACCTGCTTTCATCGCGGCAGTGATGCCGCCTGTGGCGCTCGCGCAACTTGCCGACGAGTCCGCCACAAGCGGAACTCGCCAATGGGATGACCAAATCCGTCCACGGATTGGTCACCTTGTAAATTGCGCTGCGCATCTCTGACTCTCAGAGTGCTCTGCTCTGTTTTGCCTTGTCACACCTTCGTCCGAAGTGCTGTGACCTCTTGTACGACCATGAGTAGCCTAGAGTGGCATGCGGGGACGGTAACGTCTCCGTGTGAAGCCCGCTCGACAATGCGTCCCCGTAACACGGCTGGAGTCCCCTGCGAGGGGGGTGTCAGGACTATCGCCAGCAGAGGTGATAAAGGACGCTAGGCTAGTTCCGCATGGGCAACATAAGTGAATCATCGTCTGAACCAGGGTAACAATTGAGCGGCCAAATCTGCTGATAGGCCGTAACCAAACGGTGCGCTGCTGGCATCACCTGTCAAAACTAGGTGGTCGTCGTCACACATGCAGCCCCTGGAGAGATGAGCCCTAAACGGATAGACGTAAACAACGCAAGTTGTCATTCGTCGGCAAGACAGGGAACGTGGTAAGCCCCACTGTCCGCCCAAGCGCTCTGCGCAAGGGCAGGGAAGTCGCGAGACGACCTGTTGGATGAGGGGGTATGGGATAGCGGAGAAAGCGAATGGTTGCCTGTAATGGGTGGCATAGGGGCCCGTGCCCTGACGCGAAAGCGTGCTGACTTCCGCGTGGTGCAATCGTCGTTACACGACTGACCAAGTTCAAACTGACCCCGAAGGGATGCTCAATTCCCCTTCGGGGGAGGTGTGCGTCTCCAGGGGTTCAACCTGGAGGAAAGCATGAGAAAACACGTCGCTTCGCGCGACGAGTCTGCGTCCTCACGCGAACCGCAAGATTGGCACTCCATCGATTGGGGTCTAGTGGTGCGGAACGTGCGGACGACGCAGACCCGTCTAGCGAAGGCTACGCAAGAAAAAGACTGGCGCCGCGTGAAAGCGCTGCAAAGGTCCCTAACTCACTCGTTCTCGGCCAGAGCGCTGGCCGTGAGACGAGTGACCGAAAACCAAGGCAAACGAACGAGTGGCGTCGATCGCGAACTTTGGGATTCGCCTGCCTCCAAATGGGCGGCGATCGGTCGGTTGAAGAATCTTCGAGGGTACAAACCGCTGCCCCTGCGGCGGGTCTACATTCCCAAAGCAAACGGGAAGGAAAGGCCGCTTGGCATACCGACCATGTTTGACAGGGCCATGCAGGCGTTGTTCCTACTGGCATTGGAACCAGTGTCAGAGAGCACCAGCGACCCGAACAGCTACGGCTTTCGGACTGGGCGCTCAACGCACGATGCCATGAGCCAGTTGTTCGTTTCCTTGTCTCAGAGGGCCTCGGCCGAATGGGTATTGGAAGCCGACATTCAGGGGTTCTTCGACCATATCAACCATGACTGGATGCTCGACCGTGTTCTCACAAACAAGGGAGTGCTACGGAAATGGTTGAAAGCCGGAGTGGTCCATCAAGGCCGCTTCTCGCCGACTGATGAGGGAACACCTCAAGGTGGCGTCATTTCGCCAACCCTGGCGAACTGCGTTCTGAATGGGTTGGAGACGGGACTCACTGCGCACTTAAAGGCGCGGCTGGGTGTCGTGAAAGCCCGTAGAGCCAAAGTAAATGTGGTCCGCTTCGCGGACGACTTCGTCATCACTGGGAGCTCACGAGAGCTGTTAGAGATTGAAGTTCGACCATGGGTAGAAGCCTTCCTTGCAAAACGAGGATTGCGACTATCGCTGGAAAAGACCTGCGTCACGCACATTGACCGAGGCTTCGATTTCCTTGGATGGAACTTCCGCAAATACCGTGGAAAGTTGCTAATCAAGCC